>NZ_JBITSQ010000004.1:446736-662351 GCF_044541035.1 Streptomyces sp. NPDC085866 | reverse complement strand
CGGGGGTGTCGCGGTCGATGTCCGGGTCAAGGACGGCAGTGCGCACAACGAGCTGACCCGGCACCGCTACGAGGTGGTGCTGCACAAGCCGGGCACCACGAAACCGGTGTCCCTGGACGCTGTTCCCACCGTGGCGTGGGACGGCGACCTCGACCGCCTCGTCCGCAGCGTCAGCGATCACGACGCGCCGGTCGTACGCATCACCGGCATCCCGAACGCGCGCCTGACCGACGAGATCGCGGCGGCGCGCGAGCTGGGCCAGGAGGACTCCGTCGCGTCGGAGTTGCCGGCACTCGACCCGGGCGACGTTCCCGCGTGGGCCGCGGTGCAGGGACGGGACGCGGTGGTGACGTGGTCGGCGGACGCGGTCGACCAGGTCGACGTGCTCGTCTTCCGGGACGACCCGGTGGCCGGTCGGATCCTCACCGGCACGTACCTGCCGGCGGTCGGCGAACGCACCCTGGTCAACGACCCCGTGGCCGCCGGCGCCATCACCGCGCTGCTGCCCGCCCTGCGCGCGCACCTGCGGGAGACGCTGCCCGAGTACATGGTGCCGACGGCGATCGTGCCGATCGGCAGCGTGCCGCTGACCGACAACGGCAAGCCGGACCGGCGCGCGCTGCCCGTGCCCGACTACTCGGCCGGCAGCAGCGGCCGGGCCCCTTCGACGCCGGAGGAGGAGTCGCTGTGCGCGCTCTTCGCCGCGGTGCTCGGACTCGACCGGGTCGGCGTGGACGACAACTTCTTCTCCGTGGGCGGGCATTCGCTGCTGGCCACCCGACTGGTCAGCCGTATTCGCGCCGTGCACGGCGTGGAGATCCCGATCCGGGTCGTCTTCCAGGCCCCTACGGTCGCCGAGCTGGCGGCACACCTGACGTCCCTGAGCAATGTCCGCCCGCCCCTGCTGCCCAAGGACAGGCCCGAGCTGCTGCCGGTCTCCTTCGCGCAGCAGCGGCTGTGGTTCATCCACCGGTTCGAGGGGCCGTCGGCGACGTACAACGTGTCGCTGGCGCTGCGGATGCGCGGTGACCTCGACACGGCCGTGCTCCGCCAGGCCGTGCACGACGTCGTGGTGCGGCACGAGTCCCTGCGCACCGTCTTCGGCGAGGCGGACGGGCAGCCGTACCAGCAGATCCTGGAGCCGACCGCGATCCAGGTCCCCTGGGAGGAACGCGAGGTCACGGAGGCCGAACTCCCCGACGCCCTGCGGGAGGCGGCGCGCCTGCCCTTCGACCTGGCGACCGAGATCCCCTTCCGGTCCTGGCTGTTCCGGATCAGCGAGCTGGAGTCGGTGTTCCTGATCGGCGCGCACCACATCGCGGCGGACGGCTGGTCGGCTCTCCCGCTCGCGCAGGACCTGACCGCCGCGTACGAGGCCCGCCGGGCCGGCCGGACACCGGAGTGGGAGCCGCTTCCGGTGCAGTACGCGGACTACACCCTGTGGCAGCGGGAGCTGCTGGGGAACGGCGACGCCCCGGGCAGCCTGTACCGGCGTCAGCTGGACTACTGGACCACTCATCTGGCCGGCCTGCCCGAGACCATCGACCTGCCCACCGACCGGTCACGGCCCACTGTGGCGTCGTACGCCGGCGACCTGGTTCCGCTCGTACTCGACGAGGAGCTGACCGAGGGCATACGGCGGTTGGCCCGGGAGACCGGCGCCACCGTGTCGATGGTGCTGCAGGCGGGGTTGGCCGCGATGCTCACCCGGCTGGGCGTGGGCACGGACGTGCCCATCGGTTCGCCGATCGCGGGCCGTACCGACGAGGCGCTCAACCGGCTGGTCGGCTTCTTCGTCAACACCTGGGTGCTCCGGGCGGACACCTCCGGCGACCCCGGCTTCACCGAACTCGTCCGCCGGGTACGGGAGACGAGCCTGGCAGCCTACGACCACCAGGACATCCCGTTCGAGCATCTGGTCGAGGTCCTGAACCCGGTGCGGTCGTCGGCACACCACCCCCTCTTCCAGGTGTGTTTGGCGCTGCAGAACAACGCGCGGCCCGAGTTCGCCCTGCCGGGCCTGGCGGTGTCCGAGGAACCCTTCAGCATGGGCACCTCGCGCTTCGACCTGTTCATCAGCCTCACGGAACGGGACGACGACGGGCCGGCCCGGATCGAGGGCTTCGCCGAGTACGCGACCGAGCTGTTCGACGCCGGCACGATCACCACGATGCTCGACCGCTGGGTCCACTTCCTGCGCCAGGTGGTCGCCGCACCGGAGACGTCCATCGGAGCCGTCGACATCCTGGCCGACGGCGAGCGGGCGACGCTGGACCGGTGGGGTGGTCAGGGCCGGGACGCCGGGTTCGAGGCCGGCACCGTCCACGAGCGGTTCGCCGCCACGGCCGCCGCGACGCCGGACGCGATCGCGCTGGTCTCCGCGGACGGCACGCACAGCTGGACCTACGCCGAACTGGACCGCTGGTCCAACCGCATCGCCCACCACCTCCGGGCACACGGCGCCCGCCCGAACACCCGGGTGGCCCTCGTGCTCGAACGCTCGCCCCTGCTCGTGGCCGCGATCCTCGGGGTGCTGAAGACGGGAGCCGCGTATGTGCCGGTCGACCCCACCTATCCGCCCGAGCGCATCGAGTTCATGCTCGGCGACCTCACTCCCACCGTCACCGTGGACGAAGGCCTCGCCGACGAGAACCTCGACGGGTGCCCGGACTCCCCGCTCGACGCCGACGGCGTGGGGGAGCGCAGTGTTGCATACGTGATGTTCACGTCCGGCTCCACCGGCCGCCCCAAGGGCGTCGAGGTGACGCACCGGAACGTGGTCGACCTCGCGCTCGACGACTGCTGGGCCACCGGCGCCCACCGCCGTGTCCTGGTCCACTCACCGCACACGTTCGACGCGTCGACGTACGAGCTGTGGGTGCCGCTGCTCGGCGGCGGCACCGCGGTGGTGGCGCGTGCCGGACGGCCGGACACCGGGGAACTGGCCCGTGTCGTCGCCGAACGGGCGGTGACCGGACTGTGGCTGACCGCCGGACTGTTCGCCGTGATGGCCGAGCAGCGCCCGGAGTGCTTCACGAATGTCGGCGAGGTGTGGGCGGGCGGTGACGTCCTCTCGCCGACCGCCGTCCGCCGGGTCCTCGACGCCTGCCCCGGCCTCACCGTGGTGAACGGGTACGGCCCGACGGAGACCACCACGTTCGCCGCCCGGTACCGGGTGTCCTCGGTGGACCGCTGCACCGACCCGCTGCCCATCGGCACACCCATGGACGGCAGCCGGCTGCTGGTCCTTGACGACCGGCTGCGGCCGGTGCCGCCCGGCGTGGTCGGGGAGCTGTACATCGGGGGCGACGGAGCGGCCCTCGGGTACGCGGGCCGGCCGGGCCTGACCGGTGAGCGGTTCGTGGCCGACCCGTTCGGGCCGCCCGGGGCGCGCATGTACCGCACGGGTGACCTGGTGCGCTGGAACACGGCCGGGAGCCTTCAGTACGTGAGCCGGGCCGACGACCAGATCAAGCTCCGCGGCTTCCGCGTGGAGCCGGGCGAACTCGAAGCGGTGCTGCGTGAGCGCGAGGGTGTGGCGCACGCGGTGGTAGCCGTACGCCAGGACCGCCTCGGTGAACGCAGCATGGTGGCCTACGTGGTGCCCGACGCGTCCGCCTCCACCGGCCGCGACGCGGTCGAGCAGGTCGGCGAGTGGCGTGAGATCTACGACGAGATGTACGGCGGGACAGCGGTGGACCCGGGTGGGGTCGGCGAGGACTTCACCGGATGGAACAGCTCGTACACCGGACGGGCCATCCCGCTGCCCGAGATGCGGGCCTGGCGCGAGGCCGTGCTCGCCCGGGTGCGCGCCCTGCGGCCGCGCCGGGTACTGGAGATCGGCGTCGGCTCGGGCCTGCTGCTGGGACCCCTGGCACCGGAGGCCGAGGAGTACTGGGGCACCGACTTCTCCGCCCCCGTCATCGAGCGGCTGCGCGCCCAGGTCCGCGCCGACCGGCGGCTGGCGGACAAGGTCACCCTGCGCTGCCGGCCGGCCGACGACCCGGACGGCCTGCCCACGGGGTTCTTCGACACGGTGATCCTCAACTCGGTCGTGCAGTACTTCCCGGACGCCGACTACCTCACCCGGGTGCTCGACCTCGCGATGGACCGGCTCGCGCCCGGCGGACGCATCGTGATCGGCGACGTCCGCAACTACCGCACCCTGCGGATGTTCAGCGCCGCGGTCCACCGCTCCCGGCAACCGGACGACGGCCCGGCCGCCGTGCAGGCAGCCGTCGAACGCGCGGTGCTGGGCGAGAAGGAACTGGTCATCGACCCGGGCTACTTCACCCGCTGGGCCTCGGCACGTCCGGAGGCCGTTGCCGCCGACATCCGCCTCAAGCAGGGCAGCCACCACAACGAGCTGACCCGCCACCGCTACGAGGTCGTGCTGCACAAGGAGCCCACCCGCTCGCTGCACCTGGCGGACCTGCCCACGGCGGTCTGGGGAGCGGACGTGCGTGAACTGGCCGACGTGGAGACCGCGCTGGCCCGGCACGGCGGCCAACTGCGCCTGACCCGGGTCCCGAACGCCAGGCTGGCCGGCGAGGTCGCCGAGTGGGGCGCCCCGGCAGAGACCGGGGGTACGCTCGACCCCGCCGAGCTGGAGGCGTGGGGCGCGGCACGCGGGCTCGCCGTGTACTGCACCTGGTCGGCGCAGGCGGCGGACTGCTTCGAGGCGGTCGTCCTGCCCGACGTCGACGCCCGGTGCTGCGACGGCGTGTACCGGCCCGCCGACGCCCCCTCGTCCCGCCTGGTGAACGTGCCCGCGGTGTCCCGCCGCGTGTCCCGGCTGCCTTCGCGGCTGCGGGAGGAACTCGCGGGCCGGATCCCGGAGTTCATGATGCCCAGCGAGATCATCGTCCTCGACCGGCTGCCGCTCACCGAGAACGGGAAGGTGGACCGGGCAGCGCTGCCCGACCCCGACCCGAGCGGCGGCGACTACCGCGCCCCGCGCACACCGCGCGAGGAGGAACTCGCCGGACTCTTCGCCGAGGTGCTCGGCCTGGACCGGATCGGGATCGACGACGACTTCTTCGCCTGCGGCGGCCATTCCCTGCGGCTGACCCGCCTGGTCTGGCAGATCCACGAGAAGCTGGGCGTGGACGTGCCGATCCGGACGGTGTTCCAGTACCCCACGGTGGCCGAACTGGCGGCGCAGCTGTCCGCGGACACGGAGGTGGGCTTCGAGGACCCGTTCGCCGTGCTGCTGCCGATCCGCACCGAGGGGGAGAAGCCCCCGCTGTGGTGGCTGCACCCGGGCGGCGGGCTCAGCTGGCCCTACCTGGGCTTCGCCCGGCACATCGACCCGTCCTGGCCGCTCTACGGCATCCAGGCACGCGGCTTCGACGGGACCACGCCGCCGGCGAGCTCCATCGAGGAGATGGTCCAGGACTACGTGGGGCAGGTGCTGGAGGTCCAGCCGAGCGGCCCCTACCACCTGCTCGGCTGGTCCTTCGGCGGCACCCTGGCCCATGCCATGGCGGCGGAACTGCAGCGCCGCGGACACGAGGTGGCGCTCCTCGCGCTGCTGGACGCCGCACCCTCCAGCCACTTCGCCGATCTCGAAGCCCTCGACGAGGCCATGGTGCGCCGATTCCTGGCCAATTACATGGGCCATCTGGCCGGAATGGAGGAATACCCGACCCTGGTCGCCACGGCTTCCTCCATCTTCGTCGGCGAGATGGAGCAGATGCGCCGGTTCAGGTCGCCGAGGTACCACGGCGACGTGGTCTTCTTCAACGCGCTCCTCGACCCGGAGAGCCACGACAAGCGGCAGCTGGAGGAGGAACTCGAGGTGCTGTGGCAGGAGTTCGTCGACGGCCGAATCCAGCGCTTTGACATCCCCTGTGCTCACAACGAAATGTACTGGCCGCGTAACGCGGCTGAAATCTGTCGTGTCATCAACCAGATTCTGCGCGCAGCGCGATGATCTGGGCCAAACCCTTGACCGTTGGAACGATATCTGGAGGATTAGGGTGAGTATCAACCCGTTCGACGACGAGAATGGCCAGTTCTACGTGCTGGTCAACGACGAGGACCAGCACTCGCTGTGGCCCTCCTTTTCCGAGGTGCCGGCCGGCTGGCGCGTTGTCTTCGGTCCGGCGGGACGGGCGGAGAGCGTCGCCTACGTGGAGCAGAGCTGGACCGACATGCGGCCCCGCAGCCTCCGAGAGGCGATGGACCGGTAGGTCGCGCGCCGTGGTGAAAGGCGCACGCTCGGGGCGGGCCGGAACGGATCGGTACCGCCTCCCGGTTGCAGGCCGAACAACCTAACATGGCATAGAGGCATGGACCTGACCCATCCATGAGCGTCAACGGGGAGGCTTGTGCTGTGGCTGGCACAAACACCGACGTAATGTTCGTCCGATGGCCGGCACAAACGGACCTGCGGAATCGATGTAGGAGGGAGGGGGTGCCCCGTCTTCTCGTCGTAGAGGGAGGTGCACGCCCTCCCGTGTGCAATGATCCGTTCGAGGACTGGGTGCGTGCGCCCATATCCCGAGAGGATTTGGACGCCCGCGTCAGGGCGTTACAGAACCGGCTCGACAGCCGTCAGGTTCCGACCCTGGATTCGGCCGGAACGCTGTGTTTCGGACCGCACTCGATCACCATTTCGAATGCGCAGACCGAATTGATGGAGCTGCTGATCGAGCACTTCGGTGAGGTCGTGTACCGGCACGAACTCACGCAGCGGCTCGCCGACCGGGTGCCGATGCCCACGAGAAACTCGCTCGACCTGCACATCATGCGGCTCCGCCGCCGCCTGTGCCCGATCGACCTGGTCATCCGGACCGCGTGGGGACGCGGCTATGTGCTGGAGAACGCGGCCGTCTGAGGGCGCGCAGCTACGACACCGCGTGCCGCAGTCGGTCCACGCGGTGTCGAGCCGGGAGAACATCACCCAGGTGCCGGCAGGCGCCCCGACGGATCCGTCGGCGCGGTGCCGTGACCGATCACGAAGTGACTGCCGGCACGGGCAGGAGTGCGTCCCGCGACTGCTTGGTGGCGGCTGTGCCGTCGCTGATGTGCAGGACCGCGTCGGCTCCCTCGAGGATCGTCCGGTCGAGCGGGCGGTAGCCCTGCTGCGGGGCGATGTCGGTCCGCGTGCGGGCGGGGGCGTCCGTGACGTCCGTTGCCAGATCCCAGGCGTTGATACCGCTCTGCAGCAGGCTCTCGTAGGTGTCGGGCTCGGGATCCAGGAGCCCGAGAGCCTCGCTGCGGCCCAGGCTGCCGGCGACGAAGCCGTACCGCTCGCCCATCAGGGGCCCCAGGACGGTGCCGGCGCCGTGCCAGTTGAGGTCCAGGTCCGCCTGGCACCAGCTGCTCAGGTTGCGCTGGAAGTGGAGGTTGTGGCCGAAGACCAGGGTGGGGCCCCGCCGTGCCTCGGCGCTGCGGACGTCGAGGAGGCTCTGGGCGATGAGCGAGTCCCGGGTGGCGAGCAGACGAGAGATCCGTGTGGCGTGTTCGAGGCTCTGCGCACACTGCTTGTGGTATCGCAGCAGGCCGAGGCCTGCGGTCAGATGCGTCCTGGCACTGAGCCACTCGGCGTGCGCGTCCGCCGCGGCCGGCTCCGGCTCGCGTGCGTGCAGCAGGGTGAGCATGGCGTCGGCGATCGAGCGTGCCTGCTCGGCCTCGGCCGTGGCACCGAGCGACAGCGCCGGGTCCATGACCGCCTCCGTGCGGCTCCAGCCCTCGTCGTCGCCGAGGAGGTCCGCGAGGTCGACGCCGAGTTGCAGGTAGTCCCGGGTGTGCTCGAGATAGCGCCGCGGGCTGGGGGCGCTGTGGTTCTCCGTCGGGGTGTCGAAGCCGTGGAAGGCCAGGCGCTCCTCCGGCGGCCGGTTCTGGTTGCAGGTGCGCATCCAGGCGATCAGCTGCCTGTTGGGCTCCTGGTCCCCGAAGCCGTGGGAGAAGCCCTCGCGCATGACCGCGTCGAGGCTTCCGGCTCCCCCCTGGACGAAGTCGTTCACGGCGAGCGCGGCCACGCGGTCGGTCTCGAGGGCGATCGACCGGAAGCCACGGTCGACCAGCTGGACGAACAGCTCGTTGCGGACCCACCCGAAGGCGGGCTCCTGGTGGGTCGGCTCACCGAACGCCAGCAGGTCGCATGAGGCCACGGTGAGGTCGTGCAGGTTCTTTCTCATGTGTCTCAATTGAACCATTGCAAGACCGGTTGATACTTCCCGAAGCTCCGGCTCCTCAAGCGGGCTCAGTTGCCTCGGGAAGTCTCAAACCGTTGATCAACCGGGGGTAGGCCGGGGGATCAGCGGGAGCTCGATGCGTACTTGCGCACCGAGAGCGGGGCGAAGACCACGATCAGGCCGATCGACCACGCGACCGTCTGCAGGACGTAGCTGCCCGCCGGGCCGCCGCCGAACAGGGCGCGCAGCGCGTTGACGGCCGCGGTCATGGGACTGTGGGCGGCGTAGGCCTGGAGCCATCCCGGCATCGTGCTGGTCGGCACGAACGCCGAGGAGATCAGAGTGAACGGGAAGATCCACACGGCACCTGCCGCCTGGGCGGCCTCCGCGCCCGGCACCGACAGACCGATGAAGGCGCCGAACCAGGACACCGCGTAGCCGAACAGCAGCAACAGCAGCATGCCGCCCAGTGCCGGAAGGAACCCGCCCAGGAAGCGGAATCCGACGAGCAGGCCGATGAGCACCGTCACGGCCACGGTGACGGCGTTGCGGAAGATCTCCGACACCGTGCGGCCGACGAGCACGGCGGAGCGGCTCATCGGCATCGAACGGAAGCGGTCCATCAGACCCTCGCGCATTTCCGTGGCGATGCCGATGGTGGTGCCGGCGGCCGAACCGTAGAGCGCCATCTGGACGAAGATGCCGGGGAGCAGGAACTGGGCGTACCGTCCGCCCCCGATGTTGATCGCGCCGCCGAAGACGTATGTGAACAGCAGGATGAACATGACCGGTTGGAGGAGCGAGAAGCTCACCAACTCGGGGCTGCGCAAGGTGTGCCGGATGTTCCGCAGCGTCATCTCCCACACATCGGACAACCACCAGGAGACTCCGCTGCGCGGCTTCGTGTCGGCCTTGCCGCTCTGCAAGGTCAGGGCCGTGGACGTCATGACCGCTCGTTGTCCTTCCCGCTGCTTTGCTGGTCGGTCCTGTGCTCGGCGGAATGACCGGTCACGGCGAGGAACACGTCGTCGAGCGTGGGGCGGCGCAGCGCCACGTTGCCGATCGCGACACCGGAGTCCCTGAGCAGATGCAGGAGATCGGGCAGGGTGCCGCCGTCGGCCAGCGGCGCGTGGACCACCAGCCTCTCCGGGTCGGCGGTCGGCTCGATGCCCAGCCGCTCCCGCAGGAGTCTCGTGGTCTCGTCGAGGGCGGCGCCGTCGACGAGGGTGATGCCGACCCAGTCCTGGCCCACCTGCGCCTTCAGCTCGTCCGGTGTGCCGCCGGCGATGACCTTGCCCTGGTCGATCACCGACAGCGAGTCGGCGAGCTGGTCCGCCTCCTCCAGGTACTGGGTCGTGAGCAGCACGGTGGTGCCCTCCGCGACCAGCTCGCGCACCATCTGCCACACCGCCATGCGGCTGCGCGGGTCCAGGCCGGTGGTCGGCTCGTCGAGGAAGATGAGTCTGGGGCGCGCCATGAGGCTCGCGGCGAGGTCGAGCCGGCGGCGCATCCCGCCCGAGTACGTCTTCGTCGGCCGGTCGGCCGCCTGACCGAGGTCGAAGCGTTCCAGCAGTTCGCTCGCCCGGGCCCTGCTGTCGGACTTGGACAGCCGGAACAGCCTGCCGATCATGTGCAGGTTCTCGCGCCCGGTCAGTAACTGGTCCACCGCGGCGTACTGCCCGGTGAGTCCGATGATGGCCCGTACTCTCCGTGGGTCGCTGCGCACATCGATGCCGAACACCTCGGCCGTCCCGTCGTCCGGGCTGATCAGGGTGCTCAGGAGGCGGACGGTGGTCGTCTTGCCCGCGCCGTTGGGGCCGAGCAGACCGTGTACGGTGCCCTCCGGCACGGTGAGTTCAAGGTGGTCGAGTGCCATCACCGAGCCGAAGCTCTTGCACAGTCCAGCCACTTCGATCGCTGCCGGCATTTACCGGATTTCCTTTCCGAGCTGTGGCGATTCCCGAACTTCCCTGCTCATGAAGCTCAAGCGTATACCTGCAATCCCGGTTGAAACTTTTGAAGAAAAGCCGCAGGAATAGTGCGCTAAAGTCTCAAACCATGGATTACCTGCGTCCCACCGACCTGGCCCGTGAGCACGGCATCTCGACCCAGGCGGTCCGCAACTACGAGCGGGACGGGTGCATCCCGCTCGCCGACCGCACCCCGTCCGGCTACCGTGTCTACACCGAGGCGCACGCGGCCGCCCTGCGGGCCTATCTGGCGCTCGTCCCGGCGCACGGATACGCCGTGAGCGGGCAGATCATGAGGGCGCTCAACACGGGCGAACTCGACGCCGCGCTCACGGCCGTCGACCGCAGCCATGCCCAACTGCTGCGCGACCGGGGAACACTGGACGCGGTCGGACAGGCCGTGGCCCACCTGACCACCAGTCCCGACAGCGCCGCGCACACACCGGTGAGCAGCGAGACCTTCAGCATCGGTGAACTGGCCCACCGTCTGGGCGTCACCGCGGCGACCCTCCGCAACTGGGAAGCGGCGGGCATCCTCGCCCCCGACCGCGCACCGGTCACCGGCCACCGCACGTACGGAGCCCCCGAGATCCGCGACGCGGAACTGGCCCATCTCCTCAGGCGCGGTGGCTATCAACTGGACCAGATCGCCACCGTGGTCCAACAGATCCGCACCGCCGGTGGAACCCAGGCACTCTCCGCCGCCCTCGACGACTGGCGGCAACGCCTCACCGTCCGAGGCGTGGCGATGCTCAACGCCTCCGTCCGACTCGCCCGGTACGTAGCCCTCCTCGACGTCACCCCGCCCCAGCCGCTCACCCACCCCACGGCCACGGCGGAGCACTGAACCGGGCACCGGTACCAGCCGTCGCACCGTCGGTGAGAATGGGCGATGTTCGCGCGGTGACAGGGAGGCAGGGGGACGCATGGCCGAGGACGTCGTGGAGACCGTGACGGAAACCGAGCAGCGGGCAGCGGCCGAGCCCCTGCCCGAGCCCCTCGTCAAGGAGATGGACAGGGAGATGCGCAGGTGGCGGATCGCCACCTTCAACTACGGGGTCACCTACTACCTCAGCCGCATCCTGCTCATCATCGCCAGCGCCGTCGTGGCGGCCGACCAGAACCTCGGGGGCGGCCACGGAAGTTGGCTGATCGACTGGGTGCCCGCGCTGGCACTGGTCGTCGCGGTGATGACGGCCGTGGACACCTGGCTGAAGCCCCAGCAGAAGTGGCGTGGGTTCATGGAGTCCCGGGACGCGCTGGCGGACCTGAGGATCCAGGCGGGCGGCGGCATGCCGGCCGACGAGGTGCGCGCGAAGTTCCTGGAGCTGCGCCGGCAGCACCGGGAGCGGAACGTCTTCTGACGAGCCGCCCCCGGCGCGGCGGTGCTACCTGCGGGCGGCGGGCGTCGCGAGCCGTTCCACCGCCCGGCGCTCGGCGGCCTCGACGTCCAGCCGGCCCGACCGGTTGCCGCCGCGGGCGACGACGGCCGCGCGGACGAGGGCCAGATAGAAGAGGGCGGGCCCGCACGGGGTCCACTCCTCGGGCTCCTTCTGCAGAACGAAGTCGAGCACGCTGTCGGGATCGGCCGGGACGAAGTCGAACCGGTCGTGCTCCCACTTGTCCTCGATCCCGCGGCTCCGGCGGGCCACGAGCGTGTCCGCCGTCAGGTCGGGGAGCACGGCCCGGTAGAAGGCCGCCCACTGGTGGTTGCGCACGTCGAGCGCGAAGGCGAGCAGTTCCAGCTCGACCTCGTCCTCGTCCTGGACGGCGAGTTCCTCCCGCAGCGCGCGGCGCGCCACGGCGTGCAGGCTGATGGGGGAGCCGTCCTCGGGGACGTCGTGGATGGCGGCGAGCCCCTCGTTGACCGAGGAGTTCCAGCGCACCTTGTTGTGGCCCTCCACCCTGACGCTGCGGCGCGCGAAGACCATCTTCCGGTCGGGGCCCGTCTCCACCGCCACGTTGACGCCGAAGCTGCAGGACAGGAACGCGGGCGTGGTCACCGGGTCGGCGTTCTCCAGGTACTGGGAGCGCAGGGTGGCGGACTCCCCCTCGCGCAGCGGCTCGTCGAGGTTGACGGACGTGGCGAGGAAGTCGTAGTAGTCCGCGTCGCACAGACTCATCCGCACCAAGGGCTCTTCGGTCTCGTCGCTCCGCGAGGTGATGATGCTCTCGACGGCGAAACGAGGGTTGTTCCAGGCGTAGGGCTCACCCGCCGCCTGCCGGCGCTGCATCTCCGCCTCGATGTCCTCCCGCCACCGCTGGACCTCGACGGGGAGTTCCACGCGGCGGAGCCCCGGTTCGTAGATGATCTGCACATTCTCCTTCGGGATCGGGTGTGTGCCGTCTCCCTCGAAGATGTGACAGTCCGTGACGAAATTCCCGATGACCATGCGGTCGCGCGATTCCACGAGTTCTCCCCCCGTGTCGAGTAGCGTGAGCAGCGCACCTTGTCAGGTGTGAGACGTCAGGTTTCCACAAACCGTCCTGCCGTGCCGCACGGACGGGTGGCTGAACTCTTTGGAGGGGGAGTTCGGTTGGACCGGGGTCAGAAGCGTGACGGTGTGGTCGCCACGGTCGTCGTCGACACATACCGGGGTGACGCACGGCGGGTCAGGGACCGTACGCAGCTGCGGAAGACGGCCTCTCGATTCGTGGAACAGGCCGCGCGGCTCGGTTTTGATGCTCCATCACTAGGAGTCACCAGCGCGGGAAGGGGCGGCGGGACCGAACTGTCCGCAGGGCGGGAGCAGATCCACGACCTGGTGCTGCGGCTGAGGCAGCAGGCGGTGGACAGGAAGATCCTCTACTGGACCGGGCACGGCGAAGTCGTGTCGGGCGCCTTCTACCTCGCCTGCGAAGACAGCTACCAGGAGGGGAAGTTCGATCCCGGCCGGGCGGTCTCGGCCGAGGAACTCGTCTCCTGGCTCGCCGAGGACCCCACGGACACACTGCTCGTCCTGGACGCCTGCTTCTCGGGCGAGGCGGTGCGCGAGGTCAGCCACCACGTCAAGGACGCGCGGCTGAGCGCCGGCGTCGACGACGCGGAGGTCGGATTCGCCGTCGTCGCGACCGCCGGATCACGGCAGGAGGCGCTGGAGGGACACTGGGTCGACTGCCTGGAGGAGGTCCTGTCGACTCCGGAACAGATCATCGACGACAGCGCACGGATCTTCCAGCGCGAGAACGAATACGTTCCCTTCCAGCAGCTGATGAGCGCGGTCCGGAGCCGGACCGGGGAACAGGTCCCCTTCTGGCAGGAGCCGCAGACACTGCGCGCCTGGTTCCTGCCCAACCCGCACTGGTCCCCGCGGGCGCGGTCCGCGCTGCGTCCGGAGGACGACCGGTCCTGGATCGGCAAGGAACTCGCCGGCGAGGAACTGCCGGTCTTCTCCGGCTCGGGCGAGAGCTGGCACCTGCGGAACTTCGCCTCCCGGCATCGGGTGCTGGCCGACCTCGTCAACTGGCTGCGCACCCAGGAGACCGGGATGCTCACGGTGACGGGAGCGTCCGGCGCGGGCAAGTCGACGCTCCTCGCATACGTGGCACACCTGACCGTCGAGCACTTCGTGGCCTCCCTGCCCGAGGACCGGCGCCCCCGGGTGCTGCCCGAACTCCGCTCGGTCAACGCCGCGCTCCACTGCCGCGGCCGGACATTGTCGGCGCTCTGCGAGGAACTGGCACGAGGCCTCACCCCGCTCGGGCTGGACACGACACAGATCAGGCAGGGATCACCGCACAGCCTCGTCCGGCAGGTCGAGGCGCTGGCGGAGCGCAAGGGCAGTCTCACCCTGATGTTCGACGGGCTCGACGAGGCGGCCGCGGGGCACTCCTTCGACCTCGCCCGGGGGCTGCTCAACCCGCTGGCGGCCCTGCCGGGCGTACGCGTGGTGGTGGCGACCCGGCCGAACGCCCGCCGCCGTCTTCCGGGCGAGCTGCGCGCCGAGACCCTGCTGGATGTGTTGCACAGCACCACCGCGTTGGAGCTGGACCGCAAGGACGAGACCCAGCAGGACATCGCCCGGCACGTCGAACGGCTGCTCGCCGAGGGGAACTCCCCTTACGGGCTGCCGCACGCCGCGCAGCAACGCGGCGCCGTCGCCCGGCAGATCGCGGCCGGCAGCAACGGCCTCTTCCTCGTGGCCACCCTGTGGGCACGGCACGTGGCCAAGCGGCCGGTGCCGTCCGACGCGGAGCAGGTGCGCAGGGAGTTGCGGCAGGGGACGTCCGTCCTGGACGCCCTGCTGGCCGAGGAGCTGTTACGCCTCGACCCGCAGGACACCGCCCGGGTCCGGGACTTCATGACCGCCCTCGCGCTGGCCCAGGGAGTCGGACTGCCCCAGCCCGGGGTGTGGCTGGCCGTGACCAATGCGGTGCGCGCGCCGGAGAGCAGGGAGTACGGGGAGCCGGATCTGCGTGACGTGATCCGCCGGGCCACCGGCGTGACCATCGCGAAGGACGTCGAGGCGGGCGAGGAGGTCTACCGCCTCCACCACCCCAGCTTCGGCGCCCATCTGCTCGGCGACGAGCTGCGGCAGCGGGAACAGCACCGAGCGGTCCACCGGGCCCTGACCCCGCGCCGCGGCGAGGACTGGCGGACCGCGGAGCAGTACGTGAAGCGCCACCTCACCGCACATGCCGCCCTGGGCGGGGACGACCTCCTCGAGGAACTGGTGGGCGACTGTCACTTCCTGGTGGCCGCCTCGCCCGACGTCCTCGAACCCTTGGTCGCCGCCCGGCTCACGACCACCGCGCACAGCGCGCTCTATCTGGGCGTCGCCGGCCACTTCCGCCGGCACGAGGCGGAGGAGGGCAGGTGGGCGATGCTCCGTGCCACCGCGCTGGCCATGTTCTCGCGGGAGTTCCTCGCCGCCGTGCCGAAACCGTCACCGGTGTTCTGGGACGACGTGTGGAGCAGCGCCGTCCGGCTTCCGCTGCACAGGAGCTGGCCCGCCCCGCCGGGCGGGGCGCTCGCCGTGCACTGGGAGGCGCACGGCGACGGGATCATCCATGCGTCGGGCGCCGGTGAGGTCAAGTCCTGGACCACGGAGGGACACGAGATCCGGGGCAGGGACACCGGGCCGGCCACCTGGGGCGCCCCTCCGCGGCAGCGGGGCGTGACGGCGTCGGGCCGGGGCGACAGCCGGGTGGTCGCCACCGTGGACCGCCGGTGCGTGCGGATGTGGCACGGCAACGTCAGGTACCCGGTGGAGGAGCTGTACTGGGGCGGGACTCCGGGCACGGTCGACTCGGTGCGGTGGGGCAGGGAGGTCCTCCTCACCACGGTCGACGGTGACCGCGTGTGGCTGTGGCGGTGGGACAGCACCAGGGAGTACTCCCGGGACGAACTCCGTACGCACACCGTCCGCGTGCCGGCCCTCTGCGCCTGTCTCCTGGTGGTGGGCGAGCGAGCCGCGGTGATCACCGGGGGCCCCGCGGGGGTGAAGGTGTGGGAGCTGCCCGGACGGAAGACGATGAAGGAGCCGCCCCGTCTGGTCCGGTCACTGGGGGACGGCATCGAGCAGGTCGTCGCTGTGTCGGCGCTGGCCCTGCCGGACGGTGCCGGATCCGGGGCGGTGATCGGGGCGCTGGACGGCCATACGCTCCACACCTGGCGGATGGACGACCTCTTCCAGGGAGAGGCACGCCCGCTGTACGGCCCCGGACCCGCGAGTGCCGGCCGGGCCGTGGCCGTCGGACGGGGCCCGCGTGGACTGCTGACAGCGGTGGGGGAGGACGCCGCGGTCCGTGTCTGGGACGAGAAGGGCACGGAACAGGTCTCGTTGCCGTGCGATCACGATCACCAGTCCCTGGCCTTCGACCCTTCGGGAACAGGGCGACTGGCGGTGGCTGACGAGACACGCATCCGCGTCTGGGAGCCGCATGATCCGCCGGCCGACGGTGCAGTGGCGGACGCCCGCCACACCGGCGGGAGAGCGGTCGGCGGGACACGGCTGCGGGTGACGGACCCAGGACCCGACGGAACCCTGCTGCTGAGCCGCTCGCAGGGCCCCGACGTGCTGGTCAGCCCGCACTCCTTCGACGGGCAGGCAGGCGAGGCGCTCCGGCTCGCGCACCCCGCGAAGGTGGAGGCGCTCGCCGCGGCGAGGGTCGGTGACCGCTGGCTGACCGCGGCGGTCGGACGCAGGCAGGTGCTGCTCTGGACGCTCGGGCCGGGGCTGAGACTGCTGCGGACCGAAAGCTTCGCCCTGCCGGGACCGGAGGATCGGCCGGTGCCTTCCCTGGCTCTCCAGGCCACCGGAACCGGCCGGCTGCGGCTGCTGTGGCCGTCCGGGCAGAGCGTGGTCACCTGGGAACGCGAGCTGCGGGATCCCGGCACCTGGAGCGAAGGACGGACGTTCTGGATGGGAGCCTCCGGCGCCGTGCAGCGGCTGGAGGTGGTGGGGCTCGCCCCGGGTCCCTCGTGGCTGTCGGCCTGGGGCGGCAACGCGGTCCGGGTCTGGGATCTCACGGAGCCCGGCGCGAAGCCGCAGCCGGTCGGTGTCATCCGGGCGAAGGCAGTGGCCACGGGCCTGCTGAAGCGCACGAACACACCGGTACCGCTGATCGCCTTCACCACCGGGGAGACGGTGAAGTTCGCCGAGTGCGACGGAGGTTACGCCGTGCCGACCGTCCTGCCGCGGCAGCCCGGGGGAGCACTCGACGGTGTCGCTCTGGCGGGTCCGGCGCAGCAGCCCCTGCTCGTGGGCTGGAGCCGGAACTCCGGCCGCCTCAGGCTCTGGGACGTCAGGCGGGAGAAGGCGCTGGACCCCATGGAATCGCGAGGGTACGACGTGACGGGCGTGGACTCGGCCTTCGACAGTCGCGGCGTCACCCTCATGATCCAGGGCATCGCGCAGAACAGCGTCCGCTGCGATCAGGTGTTCGTGCCCTGGCCGGTCGGATCCCCACGAAGAGACAAGGAGCGCGTTCTTTGAAGGACGATCTGGTGGTTCTCGTCCCCGGCATCATGGGCACGGCCCTGACCCGGAACGGAGCCGACATCTGGGACCTGACCCCGGAGGCGATGAGCGGGCTCTTCCGGCCCGGACGAACGAGAGACATGCTCAAACTGCCCAAGGGCATCGGGGACGAGGACCCGGAGCCGCCGCACGCCCTGGACCTGGGCAGCGTGATCCGCGGGCCGCGCCTCCTTCCGGGACTGGTCTCCAACATGGAACACCCGGACCTCCGTGAACTGCTCGGCATCGAGCAGGAGAGATTCGTGGAATTCGCCTACGACTGGCGTCTGAGCAACCGCAATTCGGCCGAGAAGCTCAAGCTCTTCGTCCAGGAACGGCTGACCCGGTGGCAGGAGACGGCCGACCCCGAACGGTTTCCGCGGGCCAAACACGCGAAGGTGATCTTCCTGTGCCGTTCCATGGGCGGTCTGGTGGTGCGGTACTACACCGAGGTGCTCGGGGGATGGGAGCAGACCCGGTCGGTCGCCACGCTGGGTACACCCTTCTCGGGGAGCGTCAAGGCGCTGCGGTTCCTGACCGGCCGGGTGCGGTGGGTGCCGAGCCCGTTCCGCGAGTGGATCCACGAGGTCTGCTCGACCTACCCCTCGCTCGGCCAGCTCGTCCCCACCTACCGGGTGGTGGTCGACCGTCAGGAGGGCAGGTCCCGGCTGAGGGGGCAACCGGTCGAGGGCGTCGCGACCCGGACGATCGACGACTCCTTCGCCTTCTTCCAGGAGGTGCAGGACGCCATCGAGGAGAACGACGCCGTACACGGCCTGAGGCGCTACACGCTGGTCCCGCTCGGGGGCGACAAGCACCGGACCGACCAGGCGCTCTCCCTCTCTTCGGACGGCAGGCCGAAGTTCCATCAGGACTTCTCGGATTCCGGTGATCCGGAGGACCAGGGTCTGTCGCTCTTCGGTGACGGCACGGTGGCGCACATCGCCCAGATCCCGCCCGAGTGGTCCGACACCGGTCAGGCGGTGTGGCTCGACAGCAGGCACGCCGACCTCATCAACTCCGAGCAGGCCCTCAAGCAGCTCAGGCGCGTCTGCGACGGCCTCGAACCGGCCGGGGTGCTGAGTACCGGGGAGCCCGTCGGCGTCGAGTTTCCCGACTTCGCCCGGGCCGGAGAGCCCTTCGAGGTGTGGGCGATCAACGCCGACACCGCGATGGGGCTGCGGGTTCGCCGTCTCGGTGCGGACGGCAGGTCCGTGGCGGACGAGGCGATGCAGCCGTGCGGAGACGGGGACTTCCGTGCCGAACTGCGTGCCGAACCGGGCCGGTGGACCCTGGAGGTCTACTCGAAGGCTCTCGAGTACTCGTGCCGGGACGTGCTGTTGGTCGTCTAGCCGTACCTGCCCGACGTGCGCGTGATCCGCCGGACAGGCCCTAGGCTCGGACGCTGTTGGTGTCGACGGAGGGGCTGAACTGCGGTGTCGGACAAGCGCGTTGTCATCGTGACCGGCGGAGGTACGGGCATCGGGGAGGCCGCCGCCCGGGTGCTGTGCGAGGAGGGCCACCAGGTGGTCGTCTCCGGCCGGCGGCCCGAACCCCTGCGGCGCGTCGAGCGCGAGACCGGGGCCCTCGCGCACCCCTCCGACGTCGGGGACCCCGAAGCGGCCGAGAGCCTCGTCCGGGCGGCCCTGACCGCGTACGGACGGCTCGACGGGCTGGTGCTCAACGCGGGCATCGGGCGCGGCGGAGCGGTGGGCGACCTGTCCCTGGCGGACTGGGACGAGGTCATGCGCACCAACGTCACCGGTCCGCTGCTCCTGCTGCGCGCGGCGATCCCGCACCTGCTGGAGAGCAGGGGGGCCGTGGTCGGCGTCGCGTCGGTGTCCGCACTGCGCAACGGCACGAGCAACGCCCCGTACGCCACCTCCAAGGCGGCCCTGCTCCAGCTCTGCCGTTCCGTCGCCGTCGACTACGGGCGGCAGGGGGTGTGTGCCAACATCGTGTGCCCCGGCTGGGTACGGACCGAGATGGCCGACCGGCGCATGGCGCGCTTCGCCGAGGAGGCGGACCTGGGAGACGGGGGCGTGGAGGCCGCCTACGAGGAGGCGACCAGGCTGCTGCCCATGGGACGGCCCGGTGAGCCGCGGGAGATCGCGGAGGCGATCAGCTGGCTGCTGTCCCCGGCGGCGTCGTACGTCAACGGCGCCGTGCTCACCGTCGACGGCGGCGCGACCGCTCTCGACCCCGGGACGCACGCCTTCGACTTCCACATCGCGCCACGCGACCTCCGTCGGTGAGCGGGCGACCTCGGCCGACCCGCGGCGACTCGATCTGTTCGGTCCCACGGGGCGCGGGGCGACTCACGCGTCGGCGGCGGAATCCGGACCGTTCTCGAACGCGGCCAGAATGGCTTCCGCCGCCAGGGTCGCCGTCAACGTGCCGTCCCTGACCTGCTGTTCGAGGGCCGGGGCGGCCGCGCGTACCGCGGGGTGTGCGTGCAGGCGGCCCAGGAGTTCGTCGCGGACCATCGACCAGCTCCAGTCGACCTGCTGGTCCCGCCGCTTGGCGGTGAGCCGTCCGGTGGAGTCGAGGAGCGTGCGGTGCTGCTCCAGCCGCTCCCACACCACGTCCAGGCCGGCGGACTCACGGGCGCTGCAGCTCAGCACCGGCGGTGTCCAGAACGCGTCCTTGCCGTGCATCAGCCTGAGCGCGCCCGCCAACTCCCGTGCCGCCGCACGCGCGTCACGCTCGTGCGGGCCGTCCGCCTTGTTGACGGCGATGACGTCGGCCAGCTCCAACACGCCCTTCTTGATGCCCTGGAGCTGGTCGCCGGTGCGGGCCAGCGTGAGCAGCAGGAACGAGTCGACCATGTCGGCGACCGCGGTCTCGGACTGGCCGACACCGACGGTCTCGACGAGGATCACGTCGTAGCCCGCCGCCTCCATGACCACCATCGACTCGCGCGTCGCCTTCGCGACCCCGCCCAGCGTGCCCGCGCTGGGGGAGGGGCGCACGAAGGCGTTCGGGTCCACCGCCAGGCGTTCCATGCGGGTCTTGTCGCCGAGGATCGAGCCGCCGGTCCGGGTGGAGGACGGGTCCACGGCGAGTACGGCCACCCGGTGGCCCTGCGAGGTCAGCAGCGTGCCGAACGCGTCGATGAACGTCGACTTGCCCACGCCCGGCACCCCGCTGATGCCGATCCGCCGCGCCCGGCCGCTGTGCGGGAGCAGCTCGGTGAGCAACTCCTGCGCCAGCGCCCGGTGCTGGGGGCGGGTGGACTCGACGAGCGTGATGGCACGGGCCACCAGGGCCCGCTTCCCGTCGAGCACACCCTTCACATACGTGTCGAGATCGATCGCTGCCATGCGGATCAGAGGTCGTGGCCGAGGTCGGCCGACAGCCGCTGCACCAGGTCGTACGCCGCGTCCGGGATCACCGTCCCGGGCCCGAACACGGCCACGGCGCCCATCTCCAGCAGCGTCGGCACGTCCTGTGGCGGGATCACCCCGCCGACCACGACCATGATGTCCTCCCGGCCCTCCTCGGCGAGCTTCTCGCGCAGCGCCGGTACGAGGGTGAGGTGACCGGCGGCCAGCGAGGACACGCCGACCACGTGGACGTCCGCCTCGACCGCCTGGCGGGCGACCTCCTCCGGGGTCTGGAACAGCGGGCCGACGTCGACGTCGAAGCCGAGGTCGGCGAAGCCGGTCGCGATCACCTTCTGGCCGCGGTCGTGGCCGTCCTGGCCCATCTTGGCGACCAGGATGCGCGGCCGGCGCCCCTCGGCCTCCTCGAAGGCGTCCACCAGGGCACGGGTGCGGTCCACGGACGGGGACTCCCCTGCTTCGTTGCGGTACACGCCGGAGATCGTACGGATCTGGCTCGCGTGGCGGCCGTACACCTTCTCCAGGGCGTCGGAGATCTCGCCGACCGTGGCCTTGGCGCGGGCCGCGTGCACGGCCAGTTCCAGCAGGTTGCCGTTGCCGTCGGCGGCCCGGGTGAGCGCGTCCAGCGCGTCCCGGCAGGCGCTCTCGTCCCGCTCCTCGCGCAGCCGCCGCAGCTTCTCGATCTGCTGGGCGCGCACGGAGGAGTTGTCGACCTTGAGGACCTCGATGGCCTCGTCGTTCTCCACGCGGTACTTGTTGACGCCGATCACGGGCTGACGGCCGGAGTCGATACGGGCCTGGGTGCGGGCCGCCGCCTCCTCCACACGCAGCTTGGGGATGCCGGCGTCGATGGCCTGCGCCATACCGCCCGCCTGCTCGACCTCCTGGATGTGCGCCCAGGCCTTGCGGGCGAGGTCGTACGTCAGCTTCTCGACGTACGCGCTGCCGCCCCACGGGTCGATGACCCGGGTGGTGCCGGACTCCTGCTGGATGAGCAGCTGGGTGTTGCGGGCGATGCGCGCCGAGAAGTCGGTCGGCAGGGCGAGCGCCTCGTCCAGGGCGTTGGTGTGCAGCGACTGGGTGTGGCCCTGGGTCGCCGCCATCGCCTCCACGGCCGTACGCGTGACGTTGTTGAACACGTCCTGCGCGGTCAGCGACCAGCCCGAGGTCTGCGAATGGGTGCGCAGGGACAGGGACTTGGAGTTCTTCGGCTCGAACTGGGAGACCAGCTTGGCCCACAGCAGCCGGGCCGCCCGCAGCTTGGCGATCTCCATGAAGAAGTTCATGCCGATCGCCCAGAAGAAGGAGAGCCGGGGCGCGAACGCGTCCACGTCCAGGCCGGCTTCCCGCCCGGCGCGGATGTACTCGACTCCGTCCGCGAGGGTGTACGCCAGCTCCAGGTCGGCCGTCGCACCCGCCTCCTGGATGTGGTAGCCGGAGATGGAGATGGAGTTGTAGCGGGGCATCCGCTGCGAGGTGTACGCGAAGATGTCGGAGATGATCCGCATCGACGGCTTCGGCGGATAGATGTAGGTGTTGCGGACCATGAACTCCTTCAGAATGTCGTTCTGAATGGTTCCGGCCAGCTTCTCGGGCGGTACGCCCTGCTCCTCCGCCGCCACGATGTACAGCGCCAGCACCGGCAGCACGGCGCCGTTCATCGTCATCGACACGGTCATCCTGTCCAGCGGAATCCCGTCGAACAGCTGTCGCATGTCGTAGATCGAGTCGATCGCCACGCCCGCCATGCCGACGTCGCCGGTCACGCGCGGGTGGTCGCTGTCGTAACCCCGGTGCGTGGGCAGGTCGAAGGCGACCGACAGGCCCTTCTGGCCGGCCGCCAGGTTGCGCCGGTAGAACGCGTTGGACTCCTCGGCGGTGGAGAAGCCCGCGTACTGGCGGATCGTCCAGGGCTGGTTGACGTACATCGTCGGGTAGGGGCCGCGCAGGTACGGCGCCATGCCCGGGTAGGTGCCGAGGAAGTCCAGGCCCTCCAGGTCACGGCCGGTGTACAGCGGCTTGACCCCGATGCCTTCCGGGGTCTCCCACACCGGTGCCTCGCCGCCGGTGGCGTGCTTGACGGCCGCACGCCATTCCGCGTCACCGCCCTCGGCGCCGGGGGTCCCCAGCTCGATGCCGGAGAAGTCGGGGATTCCCATCAGGACACTCCCATGCGGTCGAGGGTCGCGGACAGCACGTCCACTGCGTCGCAGCCCGCGAAGACGTACGAGTCGATGCCGGCGTAGTCGCCCCGGCCCGCGAGGACCACGTGCCGGGCCCCGGCCGCCTTCAGCGACTCGGCCGTCCGCTCGGCCTGTTCGGCGTACTGCGCGTCGCTGGAGCACAGCACGGCCTCGGTGGCACCGCTGTCCTCGAAGCCGCCCTCGGTCACCGGCTCGATGCCGCCCGCCTGGAAGAGGTTGGCGGCGAAGGTCGAGCGCGCGGTGTACTCGGCGGCCGTGCCGAGGGTGGCCAGGTAGATCCGGGGGCGGGCGCCGGTCGCCGCCAGGTGGGCGTCGGAGCGGGCGCGCAGGGCCTCGTACGCCTCGTCCCGGCGCACCCGGGGCAGCCCGCCGGACGGCGGCTCGGGCGCGGGCTCGCGCTCCAGCGGCTTCTCGGACAGGAGAGGGAACTCGCTGACGCCGGTGATGGGCTCGCGCCGCTTGGCGAGCTTCTTGGAACGCTCCGCCCAGGTCGTCGCCAGGTCCGTGCGGATCCGGCCCGAGCGCAGTACGGCCGCATGGCCGCCGTCCCGCTCGATCGACCGGAAGAACTCCCAGGCGGCACGGGCGAGTTCGTCGGTGAGCTGTTCGACGTACCAGGAGCCGCCCGCCGGGTCGATGACCCGGGCCAGATGGGACTCCTCGACCAGGATCGTGGAGGTGTTGCGCGCGATACGGCGGGCGAACGCGTCCGGCAGGCCGAGCGCGTGGTCGAAGGGCAGCACGGTGACGGAGTCGGCGCCGCCCACCCCGGCGGCCAGCGTCGCGACCGTCGTACGGAGCATGTTCACCCACGGGTCGCGGCGGCTCATCATCACCGGCGAGGTCACCGCGTGCTGCACCTGCGCGCCGGCGCCGGGCGCCCCGGACACCTCGGCGACCCGCGCCCACAGCCGGCGGGCCGCGCGCAGCTTGGCGATGGTCAGGAACTGGTCGGCGGTGGCCGCGTAGCGGAACTCCAGCTGCGCGCAGGCGGCTTCGACCGTGAGGCCGGCCGCGGTCAGCTCCCGCAGGTAGGCCACACCGGTGGCCAGGGAGGCGCCCAGCTCCTGCGCGGCCGAGCCGCCCGCCTCGTGGTACGGCAGCGCGTCCACGGTCAGCGTGCGCAGGCCCGGGTACTGCTGCTCGGCGGTCCGCCGGGCCAGCGCGGCGAGCGGAGCGAAGTCCTGGGCCTCGCCGGTGCGAGCCTCGTACCCCAGCGGGTCGCCGCCGAGGTTGCCGCGCACGTCCTTCGGGTCGACGCCCCGCTCCTCGTACAGCCGCAGCAGCTCGGCCGCTGCGGCCTCCACGTCGGGGCCGGCGTCCAGGACCACCGGGGCCAGGTCGAGGTAGACCCCGTCGAGGGCGCGTGCGAGCGCGGACACGGGCATGCCGCCCTGTCCCACGACCAGCCAGAGCGAGGTGACGCCGTTCTCCAGGTCCGTCAGGACCGCGCCGTCGGCGAGCGTCGCGTGCCGCTGCCGTACGTCCCAGCCGCCCGCGGTGTTGCCCTCGGGGCGGCCGCCGCGCACGAACGGCGCGAAGCCGGGCAGGCCGGGGTCGGGCGCGCCGTCGCGCGCGGTGTACAGCGGCCGGGTGCGCAGCCCGTCCTCGAGCGTGGTGGACAGAGCGTCCTCAGCTGCCGCGCCCGAGACTTCCTTGCCCGACTTGCGCAGCACACCCTCGACCAGGGCTTGCCACTGCTCGTGTGTCGCGTCAGGGAACTCGGCGGCCAGTGAGAGCCCGTCGTCAGGCAGGACCGTCATGCTCGGATGTTAGGTCAGGGCGCTCAAGTGACTGCAGAGCGTGGGCCTGTGACCTTTCCCTCGTTACGGCTGTGACCTGCGCCCCTCGGGGGCGCGGAGGCCCCTTTTCCTATGGTTGGTCCGGCTCCTCGGCGAGGTCCGGCACCAGCGCGCACAGCGCCTCGCGCTGCTCGGGGCCGACGAACCGGGAGAGCGCCTCGCGGACCGTCTCGGCGAGGGCGCCGGAGGCCTCCCGAAGGAGTCGCCGGGCCTTCTCGGTGAGGGCGACCTCGATGCCGCGCTTGTCGCCGCACACGGACTCGCGGGTGACCAGGCCGGCCCGCTGGAGGCAGGCGATCTGGTAGGTGAGCCGGGTCTTGGGGCGACCGAGGAGGTCGGCGATCCGGGTCATGCGCAGGCCGCCCCGCGGCTGCTCGGCCAGCAGGCACAGGATGAGGAACTCGTCGTGCGAGACGTCGAGGGTCTTCTTCACGACCGACCGCAGCCGCTGCTCCACCGCTCCCGTCGCGGCCAGCAGGAGCATCCAGGCGCGCAGTTCGCCGGGGAGCAGTCCGCCGCCCGCGGCGGAGAGGCAAGGGGGCTGGTCGGCGGGGTGTTCGTCGGGGGCGGCCATGGCCTCGAGTCTACCTGTTGTTCAAATTTGGATATTGGGTTAGCGTGAGGTCATCCAAATTTGAACGACCACATGTCAACGAAATGAGGAGGACGGCCATGACCGTCGCCGTGGAAACAGGCACCTGGCAGCTCGACCCGACCGCGTCCGCCGTGGGCCTGCGGCACAAGACCTTCTGGGGCCTGGTCACCGTCAAGGGCACCTTCGCCGCGGTCACCGGCCAGGGCGAGGTCCGGCCGGACGGCTCGGCCACCGGCACCGTGACGCTGGAGGTGGCCTCCCTGGACACCAAGAACGCCAAGCGGGACGAGCACCTGCGCTCGGCCGACCTCCTGGACGCCGGCAACCACCCGGAGATCACCTTCGCCGTCCGCGGCGCCGACCGCCTCGACGGCGACAGCGTCCGGGTGACCGGTCAGCTGACCGTGCGGGGCGTCAGCAGGCCGCTGAACCTCACCGCACGTCTGACCTCTGCGACGGCCGAGGCGCTCACCCTGGAGACCGAGTTCACCGTGGACCGCGAGCAGTTCGGGGTGACCTGGAACCAGCTCGCCATGATGCGCGGCCTGACCACGGTGACGGCCGCTCTCAGGTTCAGCCGCGCCGCGGCCTGACGCCCAGATCGGCCGGCCGTAGGTCCCGGGTGGAGAGCGTCTGCGGGTTCCCCGTGAAGGCACGCAGCCGGATGTGGGCGCTCTTCTTGTCCGGCAGCGGGAACCGGCCGGAGGGCGCGCGCAGTTCGACGGTGGCCGTGGTGTGCGCCGGGATGGTGGCCGGGCCACGCACCAGGGACCAGTACCTGCTCATGCCCTGGCCGGTCGTCAGCATGTAGTGCGGGGTGAGCGGACCGCTCCCGGTGTTGGTCACCCGCAGGGTCAGCGCGGCCAGCGACTGCCCCGTGGCCTGCCGTGCCGACGCGACGGCCATCCGCAGTGGCGGCCGGCCCGTCACCGCCAGGGTCGCGCTCACCAGCGCGGGCAGCACCAGCAGGACCACCGCGCCCACCAGCGCCGGGCGACGGCGCGGACCCGTCAGTCGGCGGGGGCGCGGCTGCCAGGCCCGCGCGAAGTCCGACAGCGGTACGGTGATCGCCGCCGCGAGCCACAGCGGGGTCATCATCAGGTAGTAGCCGTCCTGGGAGCGGGTCGCCAGGTAGAAGGCACACCAGGGCAGCACGGTCGCCGCCGGGCCCAGCCGCCGTACGAACAGCACGAACAGCGCCAGCAGGGCGGCGGCCAGCAGCACGCTCGCGTGGTCGTACCAGTCGAGCCGGTCGCTGCCGTGCGTGAAGTACAGCGAGATGTCCACCAGGCCCTGGCCGTGCAGCACCGCTCCCTGTGTCAGCGGCAGGGCGATCCCGCCGAGCCAGGGGCCCGGCTCGTGCACGACGAAGTACATGTTGATCAGCAGCCAGGTCGTCGCGGCGACCCCCAGGATCCGCAGCACGACCAGCCAGGCCGCGCGCCCGCCCAGTTCACCCCGGCGTACGGCGTAGATGCCGACCAGCAGGAACGGCGTCACGAACCAGGGCAGTTGCTGCGCCGCGCACGCGGCCCCGAGGCAGACGGCCCGCGCGATCCCCGCCGCGCCGAGTCGGCCACCGGCGCCGATCCGCGGCCAGCGCACCACCACCGGTACCAGCAGGGCCAGGGCGACGATCGCCGGGTAGCCCTGGCGGGCGTACGTCGGCAGGAAGCTGAAGCCCAGACAGAGCATCGTCGCCGTCGAGCGCCACGGCATCGGCAGCATCCGCCACAGCACCACCGCGGCCGCGATCAGCGCGAGCGTCGCCATCACCGTCGCCGGAGCGCCGCCGTGGCCCAGCCACAGCAGGGGCGCGGTCAGCATCGGGGTGAGCGGGGGATAGCCGTACGTGAAGTCGTAACCGCCGTTTATCGTCGCCGTCAGTGCGACGCCCTTGGTGTGGAACAGCCAGGGCCACGGCTGCCCGTAGATCGGGTGTCCGGCCACCATTTCCCGCGCGGCCTGGGTGGTGAGGACCGCCTCGTCGCCGCCGGCGTGGTTCAGCGCCCAGGTGCACAGGGTGAGCGTGATCGCGGTCAGCAGCACCACCAGGTCCAGCCGGGCCAGCGAGCGCGCCCGGCGCACCGTCAGCGTGAGAACGCCGCTGATCAGGATCGAGGCGTAGCAGACGGAGATGACCGCCGCGAGGGCCAGCCGGTGGCTGGCCGCCTGGTTCCAGACCGAGCGGGTCCCGATGAAGAGGCTCGCGTCGGCGAGCAGTGTCAGGACGCGGTGCCACTGCGCGGGGCTGCCGAAGTCTTCTGTGCGACCCCCCGGGGTGGCGGACACCGCCGACTGCGTCCGCCGGCCGGGTGTCACCTGCTGTGTTTCTGCCAAGTGCACGGCATCGGACGCTAGTGGCAGCCGGTGAGCGGGGCGGCGTGGCAGGTGAAGAGTCCGGTGTGAGGGCGGTAAGAAACGGGCGTATTCGTACATGTGCCTCGTGCCGGGCGGGGGGAGAGGCGAACGGACCTGTCGCGCTTCGTGTCGTTGTTGGGCCGAACGGGTGACTTGGCGTAAGAATTGGCTGGTGCAGGCATGGAGTGCGAGTCAGGTCGGGGGGGAGCCGGTGAGCCGTTACGACGTCACCGATGAACAGTGGGAAGGGCTCGCCCAGGTCGTGCCGCTGCGTGGCCGGGACGCCTGGCCGTCGGCGGTGAACCACCGCTCGCTGCCCGACGCGGAGACCGAGACGCGACGCCGTTTCGTCGTCCTGCGGGTCAACGTCTTCGCGGACGCCCGCGAGGTCGCCGAGACACTCATGGCCGGGGTGCCGGTGCTGCTCGACCTCTCCAACGCGGAGGGTGAGGTCGCCAAGCGCGTCCTCGATTTCAGCACCGGCGTCGTCTTCGGCCTGGGCAGCGGAATGCACCGGGTCGACCGGAACGTGTTCCTCCTCACCCCGCCCGGTACGGAGGTCAGCGGGTTGATGGAGGGGGCGGGTATGTCCGGGGGCTGAGGCACGGTGGCTTCGGGCGGGCGCTTCGGTCGGTGGGCGTGCTCTGCCGGTGGGTGCGCTCTGCGGGTGGACGTGTTTCCCGGCGGATGTGGACTTCCGGCAGGCGTGTCCGTTCCTCTGGCGAGCCGTCCGGCCGGTTTCACGTCGGTCGGTCCCCCGATCGTAGGAAGGTGCCGTCGGTAAAACGGTTCACCGTGGCAGTGGAGGCCTACCGTCCGGATATGGCCGTGCCTTCCGCGTCCGCCGCGTCCGCCGAGTCCGCCGCGTCGTCCGGGTCCTCCGTGGCCCCCGACCTCCCGGCGTCCACCGAGCCTGTCGTGCCGGCGCAGTCGGCCCGTTGTTCGGAGTCCGTCCCGGCGGACTCGGTTTCCCCCGTACCCGCTGCCGTCGACGTACGCGCCCGGATCACCGAGTTGCGGCTGTCCGCCTTCGCCGGGCACCGGCGGGCCGCGTTTCCGCTGGGGGCCGTCACCCTGTTCGCCGGGCCCAGCGGTGCGGGGAAGTCGACCGCGTTCGGGGCGTACGAGGCGCTGGCGCGACTCGGCGGAGGGGGCCGGCTCGCCGAGGTGTTCCCGGACCCGGTCGCCTGTGTGCCGGAGCGGGCGCGGCCCGACGCCGAGGGGCGGAGGGGGTTCCGGATCGGGTGCACGGCCGACGGTGCCGAGGGCCCGGTCCGGCTCGACGTCGCCGTACAGGCCGAGCCGGAGCTGCGGATCGTGGGCGAGCGGCTGACGGCGCGGGGCGTGGTCCTGCTGGAGACCGCCCTGCGCGACCCCGGCCGCCGGACCGTACAGGCCGCCTGGCACACCGCCGGTTCCGCCCCGGTGACCCGCGCCCCGCTGCCCGACGACCGCCTCGGTACCGCCCTGCTGCCGCTGCGGGTGGCGGGCAAGACGGACGGGCAGCGGCATGTGCTGGCCGCTGCCGAACAGATGGTCGTCGCCCTGCGCTCCGTCTTCGTCTGCGACCCGCGCCCCGAGTACATGCGCGCCCCCGTCCCGACCGGCACGGGACGGCTCATGCCCGGCTGCGACAACCTCGCCGACGTCCTGTGGCGCACCCGGTTCGAGTGCGGCCGCCGGCACTCCGCGCTGGTCGAGGTGTTGCGCGCGGGCTGCGCGGGACCGGTCGCCGACCTGGTCGCCGAGCCGCTCGCCGACGGTACTGTCCGCGCGCTGCTCGACCGCGGCGACGGCTTCCGCACCGAACTGGCCCGGCTCGGCGACGGGGAACTGCGCTACGTCGCGCTGGCGCTGGTCCTGCTGACCGGACCCGGCGTGCTGGACATGGACACACCGGGCGAGGTGCCCGACGCCCTGCGGACCCTCACCGTGCTCGCCGACGGCTTCGACCGCGGCCTCGACCCGGGCCAGCGCCGCGAACTCCTGCGGACGGCGGCACGGATGGGCGAGCGCGGGCACATCCGCTGCGTGGGCGCGGTGAGCGACGCCTCGTGGGCGGCCGGGACCGAGGGCGTCACAGTGGTACACCTGATCCCGTGACGGAACACCCTGACCTGGCCGGACTTCAGCGCAGACTCGCCGAGTTCGCCGCCGCGCGCAACTGGCAGCCCTACCACACCCCCAAGAACCTCGTGGCCGCCCTCAGTGTGGAGGCGTCCGAACTGGTCGAGATCTTCCAGTGGTTGACCCCGGAGGAGTCGGCCCGTGTCATGGCGGATCCCGACACCGCGCACCGGGTCACGGACGAGGTCGCCGACGTGCTCGCCTATCTCCTGCAGCTCTGCGAGGTGCTCGGCATCGACCCGCTGGCAGCCCTGTCGGCCAAGATCGACCGCAACGAACAGCGCTTTCCGGCCCCCGGTACGGACGACACCACCTGACGTCGGCCGCAGCCCCAACTCCTGGACTGCAGAGCTCCGTTATTACTCTACGCAGTTGAATTCCGCGCCGAATCCGAATTGTTGTCCACAGATTTCGGACGACCTCTGGCTTTTCGCCCTACAGGGTTTCACGCTGGGTAATGGACAAGAGAGTTCAAGCGGACGTGCGAGGACGCACGACAAGTGGGACGGGGGCAGCGCATGGATGCGGTGCGGCTCATTGTGACGAGCAGGCGGGCTCTGGCGGGAGGTGCCGACATACCCGAGATCATGGCCGAGGTGTGGCAGGCACAGGCCCTGGCCCAGGCGATCGGCAGTCGCCTCGCGGTGTCCGGCCCTCCGGAGCTGCGAGGCGAGGCACTGGGCCTGACCGAGCTGGCGGGCCGGGGCTGCGGCGTCCTGGACCCTCCCGAACTCGACCCGGGCGATCTGCGCGCCGCCCAGCTCACCGAGCTGGACGACGCCCGGCAGACCCTGCTCTTCCTCGGCGGGCTGCTCGGCGAGGTCGGCATCGCCCTGGTCGGCATGGCCAGTTCCGCGGCCGACGAGACGACCTACTGGCAGTGCATGGAGGCCATCGACGCCGCGGACGAGTCCCGGGACCGGGTCCTGGAGATGCTGCGCAAACTGGCGGCGCGGGAGGAGGTGTTACCGGAGGAGGCGAAGGACAGCCCGTCCGGCGTGTGAGGCGAGCGCTGCGCAGACCGGCTCTGCGGAGCGTCAGGCCGGCTCGCCCTCTGCGGCCGACGTCCGCTGCAGATCCGCGTCCAGGGCTGACAGATCCGCGTTCAACGCCGCCATCAGCTCCTCCATCTGCTCCAGCAACCCCTTCGGCTGACCGGCGGAGCCACCCCGGGAGGGAACCGGCTCTTCTGACATGAGGCCTCCTCGGCCCGACACGCGACGGCGACGACCGTCCGGCGCGGGTGCCGGACGGTCCGGCTCCGACGGGCCAACGATCACCACCAGGGCCGGTCACTGGCCCAGGCCTCACCCGGCGCGCACATGGGACGATTTTCACCCGACCGGGGACGGCCGCGCCCGGCGCCACCAGTGAGGTTGACGGGGTAGGTGGCGTGCAGGATAGATGTATGGACCTTCGAATCTTCACCGAGCCCCAGCAGGGGGCGACGTACGACACCTTGCTCACCGTGGCGAAAGCCACCGAAGACCTCGGATTCGACGCCTTTTTCCGCAGCGACCACTACGTGCGGATGGGCAGTGCGGACGGCCTGCCCGGCCCCACGGACGCCTGGATCACTCTGGCCGGCCTGGCCCGCGAGACCAAGCGCATCCGCCTCGGCACCCTGATGACGGCCGCCACCTTCCGGCTGCCCGGCGTACTCGCCATCCAGGTGGCCCAGGTCGACCAGATGTCCGGCGGCCGCGTGGAACTCGGCCTGGGTGCGGGCTGGTTCGAGGAGGAGCACAAGGCGTACGGCATCCCGTTCCCGAAGGACAAGTTCGCGCGTCTGGAGGAGCAGCTGGAGATCGTCACCGGGCTGTGGGCGACCAAGCTCGGCGCGACCTTCGACTTCCACGGCAGGCACTACGACCTCACCGACTCGCCCGCGCTGCCCAAGCCGGCCCAGGAGAAGATCCCGGTGCTCATCGGCGGGCACGGCGCGACCCGTACCCCGCGTCTCGCGGCCCGGTACGCCGACGAGTTCAACATCCCCTTCGCCTCCGTCGAGGACAGCGAGCGGCAGTTCGGCCGGGTGCGCGCCGCCGCCGAGGAGGCGGGCCGCAGGGCGGACGACCTGACGTACTCCAACGCGCTCGTGGTGTGCGTCGGCAGGGACGACCAGGAGGTCGCCCGGCGGGCAGCGGCGATCGGCCGCGAGGTGGACGAGCTGAAGGCCAACGGTCTGGCCGGCTCGCCCGCCGAGGTGGTCGACAAGATCGGCCGGTACGCCGAGATCGGCTCCCGGCGGATCTACCTCCAGATCCTCGACCTGGCCGACCTCGACCACCTGGAGCTGATCTCCGCTCAGGTCCAGTCGCAGCTGTCGTAACACGCCCCGTACCGGCCCCTCTCGGCCCGAGACCGGAGGGGCCGTGCGACCTGTGACGACCCTGTGACCGGAACTATGGCCTCCGCCACAGCCGGATCCGTGCCGCCCTGATGATCTCGTCCGATGCGTGAATCCGTGCTGGGCTCCTTCTTCTTCCTGCTGAGCATTCCCGCCGTCCTCGCGGTTCCGGTCTGGGTGATCGTGGTCGCCGTCAAACTCATCTCCGTGGCGGCGCCCGGCCGGCGCCCGGACTGGCGGCGGGATCTGCTGCGCTGGTCCGCGTGGATGGCGGGTTGGGGCGCGGTGATCCTCTATGTGCTCGGTGCCGGGGCGGTCGGGCTCGCCGTGCACGAGTCCTCGTCCGGCGCGGACTCCACGCCGGCCCACGAGTGCCGCGACGACTACCGGGCCGACCACCTCGTCGGGCAGACGGCCTCCTATCTGCCGCTGCGCTTCGACTGCGTCCTGGACGACGGCGGCACCTACCCGAGCAGCCCCGCCTACTTCTGGATCAACACCGTGGTCGCGGTGCTGGCCCTGGCCTCGATCGCGCTGGTCGTGGCGAACGGGTACGCCGCCGAACTCCGGGCCCGGGCATACGCCGACGGGGGAGAGCGATGAGTCACCCCTTCCACGTGCTGAAGTTCCGCGACGGCGCGCCGGTTCCGATGAAGGAGGAGGCGATCCGTGCGGTGCTGAGCTCGGTCACGGTGGACGGCCTGCCGGGCCGGGGCCTGCCCGAGTGGTGGAACCTGCGGACCCGGGACGGCGGCGAGGCGGAGGTGTACGGCGACGCCACCTGTCTGTCGTTCACCCATGTCTCCGGCCGCCTCGTCCTCGACCGGATGGCCGAACTCGCGCGCCGTACCGGCGCCGTGGTCATGCCGCCGGACGGTCCCGTGCTCCTGCAGCGGGAGCACGACCGGCGGCACCTGCCCGACGGCGACCTGCGGGCCCACGCCGTCGTCGTGCCGCCCGCCGCCTGGTCGGGCCGGGCGATCGAGCAGGCCGTCCGCCCCTTGCCGGAGCCCCCGAGGCGGCCGGCCCTGCCCCGTTTCGCCTACCACTCGGGGGCCGGGGCGGTGGCACCGTCGGACGAGCCGTGCGTGTGCTGCGGACAGGTGCGCGGCTGGGTGTACACGGGCCCGGTGTACGGGGCCGAGGTGCCGAGCGGGGGCATCTGCCCGTACTGCATCGCCTTCGGCAAGGCCGCCGAACGCTACGGCGTCACCTTCAACGACGTCATCGACGGCGAGGTCCCCGACGAGGTGGCGCGCGAGATCCTGGAACGGACCCCGGGCATCCGGTCCTGGCAGTCCCCGCGCTGGCTGACGCACTGCGGCGACGGCGCCGAGTTCCTCGGGCCGGCCGGGGCCGAGGAGCTGCGGCACTTCCCGGACGCCGTGGAGGCGCTGCGGCGGGAGTGCGGGGAGTGGGGCTGGTCCGCCGAGCGGGTCGACGCGTACCTGAGGGCGCTCGACGCGGACGACCAGCCGACCGCCCACCTGTTCCGCTGCCGGGCCTGCGGCACCCACCTCGCCTGGTCGGACTTCACCTGAGAGAGCCGAGGTGCCGACGGGGGCCGGGCGGACTGCTGCCTGCCCGGCCCCCACCGTCCCTCACCTCACTCAGCCGCGCTGCGCGAAGCCGTAGTCGAGGATCTTCTTCGCGTCCTTGAACCGCTCGTCGGCCGACGTGTCCGCGAGCACCGTGCCCACGACCGTCCTGCCGCCCCGGGTCGCCGCGAAGACCAGGCAGAACTTCGCCTCGGGGCCGGAGCCGGTCTTCACGCCGATCGCGCCCCGGTAGGTGTTCAGCAGCGTGTTCGAGTTCTTCCACGGCGCCATCGCGTGCGTTCCGCCACCGGGCCGGTACGACTTCATGTCGTCGTACACCTTGGTGCCGACGACCTTCTTGAACGTCTTGTTCTTCAACGCGACACCGGCCAGCTTGGCCAGGTCACGGGGGGACGCGTGGTTCCTGCCGTTGGACACCCCGTCGAAGGAGTCGAAGTAGGTGTGGGTCAGGCCCAGTTCGCGCGCCTTGCTGTTCATCTTGGCGATGAACGACGTCGTCCGCTGGGCCGTCGTCGAGCCCGACCCGTAGGTGTCCGCGAGCGCGTACGCCGCGTCGCACCCGGACGGCAGCATGAGCCCGTACAGCAGGTCCCCCACGCTCATCGAGTCGCCGAGGATCAGCTTGGCGCTGGAGTACCGAGCGTCGTGGGTCTTCGGATCGATGACGTAGTCCGTGTACTCCTTCTTGATCTTCACCTTGCGGCCGAGGTCCACGTTCCGCTGCGACAGCACCACGAGTGCCGTCATGATCTTCGTCGTGGAACCGGTCCGCAGCTCGGTGTCCGCCGCGTTCCCGAACAGCGTCTTGCCGGTGGCCGCGTTCATCGCGTACGCACCCTGGGCCGACACGGTGGGCGCCGGCGGAGCCGACGGAGCGGCCTGGGCGGGAGCGGCCGCGAGAACCCCCGTGGAGAGCACGACGGCGGCCGCCGCCGCGATCGCGGCTCGTCTGCGCTTGGGTACGCCTGAGTTGATGGTCATTGCCATCCCCGTTCTGTCAGTGGTCAGTTGACGGTCACTCACTTCACCAGGCCGGGCCCCGCAGAGCCATGGCGAAGATCACAGGAAGTGGTGCGATGTGGTCACGGTGTGGACTCCCTGTACCGGAACTGTGGGCTCCGTCACGGCGCGCATGATCCAGGCCTGATCGGATGACCGCGTGCGTAAAGTGCTCTCTCTCGCTGTCACCGGCCTGCTGGCCCTGTCGGCCTGTCAGTTCGCCGGCCAGGACGATCCCGTCGGCGACGCCCACCGACTCAACACCATGGAGTCGTTCCCGCTGCACGCCTACCTGCCGGACCCGTCGTCGGACGGGGGCAGGGCCATCGGCAAGGCGCAGTGGATCCTCGCGAAGAGGTGCATGGTCCGGCTCGGCTTCTCCGGCTTCGCGGCGCTCAACACCAAGGCCGTCGAGTCGACGTACCCGGTCCGGCAGGGAAACCTCGCGAGTCGCGGCACGGTCGGTGACGACAGCCCCTACGGGGTCGACGACCCCGACCTGGCCGCCGAGCACGGCTACCACAACCGCGCTCAGGACCAGGAGGAGTCCTCCCAGCCCCAGGAGTGGCCGGCCGACCAGTACGCCGCCCTCACCGGCGTGTTCGACTCCGGTGACAGTCACCGTGCCCACGGGAACCCCGTCCCCGAGGGCGGGTGTCTGGGACAGGCGATGCGGCGGATCTACGGTCCTGCGCCGAGGACGACGAAGGTGGGCGCCGTGAAGCTCACCGGCTACTACTCGCTGCCCCTCGAACTCTGGTACGAGTCCCACAAGAAGGCGCGCAAGGATCCGGCGTGGAAGAAGGCCGACCGCGCGTGGTCGGCCTGCATGAAGGAGAAGGGCTTCCGCTACCCCGACCCGGACGAGGCATCGGTCGACACCGCCTGGTACCGGACCGAGAAGCCGTCGGGCAAGGAGAAGAAGACGGCGTCCGCGGACGCCCGGTGCAAGCTCGACACCGACTACATCGACACCGTCCACGGCATCGAGTCCCGTGTCCAGAAGAAGGTCATCGGCGAGCGCAAGAAGGATCTGGACGCCATGCGCGCGGCGAACGAGCGGGCTGTCGGGAACGCCCGGACGATCATCGAGAAGGCGTAGGGCGGCGCCCGCCGGCGGCACCGGAGGGCGGCGGCACCGCCCTAAAACCGATGGTCACAGCGCGCCGTACGCGGGAGACTCGGACGCGTGTTCCTGACGATATCCACGAGCGGCACAGCCGCCCTCCCCGCCACCGACCTCGGGTTCCTGCTGCACAAGCACCCCGACAAGGCGCAGAAGTTCTCGACCTCCTACGGCACCGCACACGTCTTCTACCCGGAGGCGGACGCCGAGCGCTGCACGGCCGCGCTGTTGCTCGAGGTCGATACGGTCGCGCTGGTCCGGCGGGGCAAGGGCAAGGGCCGTGGCGGAGCACCCGACGCGGCACTCGCGCAGTACGTCAACGACCGCCCCTACGCGGCCTCCTCGCTGCTCGCGGTCGCACTGAGCGCCGTGTTCTCGAGCGCCCTGCGGGGCGTGTGCAACGCCCGCCCGCAGCGGGCCGCCGAGCCCCTGCCGCTGCGCATCGAGGTGCCCGCGCTGCCTGCCCGAGGCGGCCCCGACCTCGTACGACAGCTCTTCGAACCGCTCGGCTGGGCGGTGACCGCCGAGCCCGTCGCGCTCGACACCGAGTTCCCGGCCTGGGGCGATTCGCGCTACGTCCGCCTCGTCCTGGAGTCGGAGAAGCTGACCCTCGCCGAGGCACTGCGCCACCTGTACGTGCTGCTGCCCGTCCTCGACGACGCCAAGCACTACTGGGTCTCCTCCGACGAGGTGGACAAGCTGCTGCGGGCCGGCGAGGGCTGGCTGCCCACGCACCCGGAGCAGAAGCTGATCACCAGCCGGTACCTGTCCCGTCGCTGGTCGCTGACCCGGCAGGCGATGGAGCGGCTGGAGCTGGTGCGCCTGGCCGAGGCCGACGACAGCGAGGTCGAGTCGATCGACAACGCCGTGGAGGAGGAGCCGGAGGGCGAGGAGAAGCCGACCCCGCTCGCCGTGCAGCGGCGGGAGGCGATCCTCGCCGCCCTGCACGCGTCCGGCGCCGCCCGGGTGCTCGACCTGGGCTGCGGGCAGGGCCAGTTGGTGCAGGAACTGCTCAAGGACGCGCGGTTCAGCGAGGTCGTCGGCGTCGACGTGTCCGTGCGGGCCCTCACCATCGCCTCGCGGCGGCTGAAGCTCGACCGGATGGGGGAGCGGCAGGCGGCCCGCGTCAAGCTCTTCCAGGGCTCGCTCGCCTACACCGACAAGCGGCTCAAGGGCTACGACGCCGCCGTGCTCAGCGAGGTCGTCGAGCACCTCGACCTGCCCCGGCTGCCCGCCCTGGAGTACGCGGTGTTCGGACACGCGCGCCCGCGCACGGTCCTCGTGACCACCCCGAACGTCGAGTACAACGTCCGCTGGGAGACCCTGCCCGCCGGACACGTCCGGCACGGCGACCACCGCTTCGAGTGGACCCGCGAGGAGTTCCGCACCTGGGCTGCGGCCGTGGCCGAACGGCACGGCTACGAGGTCGGGTTCCAGCCCGTCGGGCCGGACGACCCCGAGGTGGGGCCGCCCACCCAGATGGCCGTGTTCCACCGTGACGAGATCCGCAACGACACTCCGAAGGAGGCGAAGGCAGCATGAGCGAGACGCAGGACAGGGGACGGGTCCTCCCCGTCACCGACCTCTCCCTCGTCGTCCTCGTCGGCGCCTCCGGCTCGGGCAAGTCCACCTTCGCCCGCCGGCACTTCAAGCCCACCGAGGTGATCTCCTCCGACTTCTGCCGCGGTCTCGTCTGCGACGACGAGAACGACCAGAGCGCGACCCGGGACGCCTTCGACGTCCTGCACTACATCGCCGGCAAGCGGCTGGCCGCCGGTCGCCGTACCGTCGTCGACGCCACCAGCGTGCAGCAGGACAGCAGGCGTCAGCTCATCGAGCTGGCCAAGAAGCACGACGTGCTGCCCATCGCCGTCGTGCTGGACGTGCCCGAGGAGGTGTGCGCGGAGCGCAACGCGGCCCGCACCGACCGCGCCGACATGCCCCGCCGCGTCATCCAGCGGCACATCCGCGAACTCCGCCGCTCCCTTCGGCACCTGGAGCGCGAGGGCTTCCGCAAGGTGCACGTCCTGCGCGGGGTCGAGGAGGTCGACGGCGCCACCGTCGTCACCGAGAAGCGCTTCAACGACCTGACCCACCTCACCGGCCCCTTCGACATCATCGGCGACATCCACGGCTGTGCCTCCGAACTGGAGTCCCTGCTGGCCGGGCTGGGCTATGCCGACGGCGTGCACCCGGACGGCCGTACCGCCGTCTTCGTCGGTGACCTGGTCGACCGCGGCCCGGACAGCCCCGGTGTGCTGCGCCGGGTGATGTCGATGGTCGGGTCCGGGAACGCGCTGTGCGTGCCCGGCAACCACGAGAACAAGTACGGCCGTTACCTCAAGGGCCGCAAGGTCCAGCACACCCACGGCCTGGCCGAGACCATCGCGCAGATGGAGGGCGAGAGCGAGGAGTTCAAGGCGGAGGTGCGCCGCTTCCTGGAGGGGCTGGTCAGCCACTACGTGCTCGACGGCGGCAAGCTGGTCGTCTGCCACGCCGGCCTGCCCGAGAAGTACCACGGCCGCACCTCCGGCCGGGTGCGCTCGCACGCCCTGTACGGCGACACCACCGGCGAGACCGACGAGTTCGGGCTGCCCGTGCGCTACCCGTGGGCGGAGGACTACCGGGGCCGCGCGGCCGTGGTCTACGGGCACACCCCGGTCCCGGAGGCCACCTGGCTGAACAACACCATCTGCCTGGACACCGGCGCAGTCTTCGGCGGCAAGCTGACCGCGCTGCGCTGGCCGGAGCGCGAGCTGGTGGACGTACCGGCGGAGCAGGTCTGGTACGAGCCGACGAGGCCGTTGCGCAGCGAGGCGCCCGGCGGGCACGACGGGCGGCCGCTGGACCTGGCGGACGTGCACGGCCGCAGGGCCGTGGAGACCCGGCACGCGGGCCGCGTCGCGATCCGCGAGGAGAACGCGGCCGCGGCCCTGGAGGTCATGAGCCGCTTCGCGGTCGACCCGCGCCTGCTGCCGTATCTGCCACCGACGATGGCACCGACGGCGACCTCGCAGGAGGAAGGCTACTTGGAGCACCCGGTGGAGGCCTTCGCGCAGTACGCGGAGGACGGGGTCGCGCGGGTCGTGTGCGAGGAGAAGCACATGGGCTCGCGGGCGGTGGCCCTGGTGTGCCGGGACGCGGACGCCGCACGCGAGCGGTTCGGGGTGGACGGCCCCACGGGGGCCCTGTACACGCGTACCGGGCGGCCGTTCTTCGACGACGAGCAGGTGACCGAGGAGATCCTCGGCCGGCTGCGCTCGGCCGTCGGGGACGCGGGCCTGTGGGAGGAGCTCGCTGCATCCAACAGCGCCTCCGGCGCGGGCGACTGGCTCCTGCTGGACGCCGAGCTGATGCCGTGGTCGCTCAAGGCCTCGGGTCTGCTGCGCAGCCAGTACGCGGCGGTGGGCGCCGCCTCCGGTGCCGTGTTCCCCGGTGCGCTCGCCGCACTGGAGGCCGCGGCGGGCCGTGGCACCGACGTGGGCGGGCTGCTGGACCGGCAGCGTGACCGCGCCGCGGCCGCGGCCGCGTTCACCGACGCCTATCGCCGCTACTGCTGGACGACCGACGGCCTGGACGGGGTGCGCCTTGCCCCCTTCCAGATCCTGGCCGTCCGCGGGCGCAGCCTGGCCGCGCTGCCGCACGACGAGCAGCTGGCCCTCATCGACCGGCTGGTGGAGCACGACGGCACCGGACTGCTGCAGACCACCCGGCGCCTGTACGTCGACACGGGCGACCCCGAGTCGGTCCGCGCCGGTGTCGACTGGTGGCTGGAGATGACCGGCCGGGGCGGCGAGGGCATGGTCGTCAAGCCGGTCGGGGCGGTGGTGCGCAGCCCGGAGGGCCGGCTGGTCCAGCCCGGCATCAAGTGCCGGGGCCGTGAGTACCTGCGGATCATCTACGGTCCCGAGTACACCCGGCCGGACAACCTCGCCAAGCTGCGGCAGCGGTTCCTGAACCACAAGCGGTCACTGGCGATCCGCGAGTACGCCCTGGGCCTGGAGGCCCTGGACCGGCTCGCGGAGGGGGAGCCGCTGTGGCGGGTGCACGAGGCGGCGTTCGGGGTGCTGGCCCTGGAGTCCGAGCCGGTCGACCCGCGCCTGTGAACCAGAAGCCCTAGCCCGCCAGCCGCAGCCGCTGCCCGCACACCCCGACCCGGATCGTCTGCCCCCAGGTGAGCTGGAGCGCGTCGGTCTCGATGCCGTCGCCGAAGGCGATGAGCCGGTCGGACTCCACGGTGACCGTCAGGGACGCCGAGGCCGCGAGCTCGCCGGCCACCAGGGCCGTACCGGTGGCGGGTGACGGCCAGGCCTCCCGGACGAACCACACCAGCCGGTCCTCGGTGGGGGAGGGGAGCGGGAGCCGGCTGCCCCGCTCCTGCCACACCGAGCGCAGCCAGCCGGTCGCGCCGGTGCCGGTCCCGACCAGCACCCCGGAGGAGGCCTGGGCCTCGACGGCACCCCCGTCGTCGTCGAGGCCCAGGCGGTAGCGGGCGGTCTGGTGGCCCGGTGTACCGAGGTAGATCTCGTTGAGCGCCACCAGCCGCTGGGTGTCGTCGGCGACGGCCTCGACCATGGTGAGTTCGTCCACCGTGGTCGCCGCCGCCGACAGGAGCTTCGCCGCGTCCTGCGGGCGGTGCCGTACCAGCACCCCGGGGTTGCGGCCCGGGTCGGTGTCGATGCCGATCACCGGCTGGCCCGTCAGGTACTTGGCGACGTTGGCCACCAGCCCGTCCTGGCCGACCACCACGACCACGTCCTCCGGTGCGAACAGGAACCGGTCCAGGTCGGCCCGCTCCACCTGTGCCTGACGCCAGGTCAGCGGCACGGCCGAGGTCACCTCGGCCAGGGCGCCGCGGGCCCGGCGGTGTCGCTCGGCGACCTCCTCGATGTCCCGGCCCCGGGAGGCGAGGAAGAAGGCGGCCTGGCCGTGCGTGCCGTGCCGGGCCACCAACTCCTCGTACTCCGTGGTGCGATGCACCAGCACGGCGCGCGGCGCGAGGCTCACCGCGCCGCCTCGGGCGAGCCGCCGCCCAGCTTCGCCAGCAGTCCGGTCAGCACGTCCGGGGAGACCGTCACGCTGTCGATGCGCGGCAGGTTCTCGGCCAGCCGGGTCGCGGTGAGCGCCTGCAGGGTCGCCGTCCCGTCGATCCCGGCCTCCGCGTGCACCCGCAGCCAGGCCGCCTGGGCCTGCGCCCGCGCCTCGCCGACCTCGCGCGCGCCCTCGGCCTCCGCGCGGGCGATCCGCTCGGCCCGCGCGGCCTCCGCCTCGGCGAGCCGCAGGGTCCGCGCCGCCTCCGCCTCGGTGAGCTTCACGGTCCGGTCCGCCTCGGCCTCCGCGAGCTTGACCGAGCGTGCGGCCTCCGCCTCGGCCAGCTTCACCGACCGCGCCGCCTCCGCCTGGGCGCGCACCGCGTCCGCGGCAGCCTGCTCCTCGGCCTCGCGGCGCGCGTTGGTGCCCCGCTGCTCGACCAACTGCTCCTCGCGGCGGGCGAGTTCGATCCGGCTCGCCAGTTCGTTCTCGGCGATGGTCCGCTCCCGCTCGACCGCGACGGCCCGCCGCTCGTAGGTCGCCCGGTCGGCCTCCTGCTGGATCTGTTCCCGGGCCGGGGTGCGCAGCGCCCGCTCCACCTCCGGTTCCGGCCGCAGCGCCATCACGCGTACGGCCACGACCTCGATGCCGGTGGCGGGCAGCCGCGGCTCGGCGCCGAGGCCCGCTGCGACCCGCTCGCGCACCGCCGCGACGCCGTCGACCAGCGCAGCCGAGAGCGGTGTACGGGCGAGGACGTCCAGTGCGTGCTGCTGGGCCGTCTCGGTGAGCAGGGTGCCCAGCTGTTCCAGCGGGGTGCCGCGAAAGGCGCCGGTGTCGGGGTCGATCGAGAAGTCCAGGCGGGCGGCGGCGACGGCCGGGTCGGCGATCCGGTAGGTGACCGTCGCCTGCACCGCCACGTCCTGGAAGTCGGAGGTGCGGGCGTGGAAGGTCATCGCCAGTTCCCGGTCGTCCACCGGCACCTCGGACAGGGCGGCGGTCAGTGGGCGGAACCAGAAGCTGAGTCCGGGACCGTCGTGGACCAGCGTTCCGGAGCGGTGGTGCCGGATGTGCGCCGTGGGCGCGCCGCGCAGATGGCGCCAGCCCAGGCGCCGGGTGATGTCGGCCATGAGTCCCCCTCGCTTTTCGTCATGGCGACGATAATCGTCCACTCCGCTTCTCGTCAAGAGGACGAAAACAGGAAGGGGCGGAAACGGCCAAGAAGGGCGTGAAGACGGGCGGCAATGGCCAGGATGGTGGCATGGCATACCACGTCGACTCCGAGGCCGGGCGGCTGCGCCGCGTGATCCTGCACCGGCCCGACCTAGAGCTCAAAAGGCTCACCCCCAGCAACAAGGACGCCCTGCTGTTCGACGACGTGCTGTGGGTGCGCCGGGCGCGCGCCGAGCACGACGGGTTCGCCGACGTCCTGCGCGACCGCGGGGTCGCCGTCCATCTCTTCGGCGACCTGCTCGCGGAGGTGCTGGAGGTGCCGGCCGCGCGGGCGCTCGTCCTGGACCGGGTCTTCGACGAGAAGGAGTACGGCCCGCTGGCCACCGACCACCTCCGGGCCGCCTTCGAGACCCTGCCCGCGCGCGAGCTGACCGAGGCCCTCGTCGGCGGGATGACCAAACGGGAGTTCCTGGCGGCGCACGAGGAGCCGACCTCCGTGCGATTCCACGTCATGGACCTCGACGACTTCCTGCTCAGGCCCCTGCCCAACCACCTCTTCACCCGTGACACCTCCGCCTGGATCTACGACGGAGTCTCCATCAACGCCATGCGCTGGCCGGCGCGGCGGCGCGAGACCGTGCACTTCGAGGCGATCTACCGGCACCACCCGCTCTTCCGCGACCAGCTGTTCCACATCTGGTCCGAGGGGCAGGCCGACTACCCGTCCACCATCGAGGGCGGCGACGTCCTGGTCATCGGCAACGGCGCGGTCCTCATCGGCATGAGCGAGCGCACCACCCCGCAGGCCGTCGAGATGCTCGCGCACAAGCTGTTCGCCGCGGGGTCCGCGCAGACGATCGTCGCGCTCGACATGCCCAAGAAGCGCGCCCTGATGCACCTCGACACCGTGATGACCATGGTCGACGGCGATGTCTTCACCCAGTACGCGGGCCTTGGCATGCTCCGCTCGTACACCATCGAGCCGGGCGCCGCCGACAAGGAGCTCAAGGTCACCGACCACCCGCCGGAGCACATGCACCGCGCGATCGCCGCCGCCCTCGGGCTCAGCGAGATCCGCGTCCTGACCGCCACCCAGGATGTCCACGCGGCCGAGCGCGAGCAGTGGGACGACGGCTGCAACGTGCTCGCCGTCGAGCCCGGTGTCGTCGTCGCCTACGAGCGCAACGTCACCACCAACACCCATCTGCGCAAGCAGGGCATCGAGGTGATCGAGATCCCGGGCAGCGAGCTGGGGCGGGGCAGGGGCGGCCCGCGCTGTATGAGCTGTCCCGTCGAGCGCGAGGCGGTGTGACCGGGCCGGTGTGACGAAGCGGGCTGTATATAAATGCTGAGGATCGTATAGAATTCCAAAGTCCGTGCACCCGTATCCCTGGAGCGCCCCCATGGCGACAGTCCCGACCGCCCTCGCCGGCCGCCACTTCCTCAAGGAGCTGGACTTCACCGAGGAGGAGTTCCGTGGTCTGGTCGAGCTGGCCGCCGAGCTGAAGGCCGCCAAGAGGGCGGGGGTCGAGACGCAGTACCTGCGCGGCAAGAACATCGCACTGATCTTCGAGAAGACCTCGACGCGCACCCGTTGCGCGTTCGAGGTCGCCGCCGCCGACCAGGGTGCCCACACCACCTACCTCGACCCGTCGGGCTCGCAGATCGGGCACAAGGAGTCCGTGAAGGACACCGCCCGCGTCCTCGGCCGGATGTTCGACGCCATCGAGTACCGCGGACACGGCCAGGGCGTGATCGAGGAGCTGGCCACCTACGCCGGGGTCCCCGTCTACAACGGCCTCACCGACGAGTGGCACCCCACCCAGATGCTCGCCGACGTGCTCACCATGACCGAGCACAGCGACAAGCCGCTGGCCGAGATCGTCTTCGCCTACCTCGGCGACGCACGGTACAACATGGGCAACTCCTACCTGGTCACCGGCGCCCTGCTCGGCATGGACGTCCGTATCGTCGCCCCCAGACTGCTGTGGCCGGACGAGACGATCATCCAGGTGGCCCGGCAGCTCGCCGCCGCCTCCGGTGCCCGGATCACCCTCACCGACGACGTGAAGGACGGCGTGCGCGGCACCGACTTCATCGCCACCGACGTCTGGGTGTCGATGGGCGAGCCCAAGGAGGTCTGGGACGAGCGCATCGCACTGCTCGGCCCGTACGCCGTGACCATGGACGTGCTCCGCGCCACCGGCAACGACCAGGTGAAGTTCCTGCACTGCCTGCCGGCCTTCCACGACCTCGGTACCGCCGTCGGCCGCGAGATCCACGAACGGCACGGACTGACCGAGCTGGAGGTCACCGACGAGGTGTTCGAGTCCGAGCACTCCGTCGTCTTCGACGAGGCGGAGAACCGGATGCACACGATCAAGGCGGTCCTCGTGGCCACCCTGGCGGGCGCGTCACACAGCCTTGCCTGACCCACCTCACCAGGCCTTATCCTGACCGGCGGCCCGGCGCCACCCCTGCCGCGGCCGCCGCAGCGATCGACCTGTGATCGCGCCCGCACCACCAGAAACGAGCTCCACCCGCATGCCCGCTCCCCGCATCAAGTCCCCCGGCGCGCTCATAGCCGAATCCGGCGCCGACCGTGAAGGCCACGGCCTCAAGCGCACGATGGGTCTCTTCCAGCTCATCTGCTTCGGCGTCGGCGCCATCGTCGGCACCGGCATCTTCGTCGGCCTCTCCGACTCCGTCGCCCAGGCCGGCCCCGCCGTGGTCGTCTCCTTCGTCCTCGCGGCGATCACCTGCGTCTTCACGGCCCTCTCCTTCGCCGAGCTGGGCGGCGCCATCCCGGTCTCCGGCTCCTCGTACTCCTTCGCCTACGCCGGCCTCGGCGAGTCCACCGCCTTCCTGGTCGGCTGGTGCCTGCTGCTGGAGTACGGCATCTCCATCTCGGCGGTCGCCGTCGGCTGGAGCCAGTACGTCAACGAACTGCTGCACAGCCTCACCGGCTGGCAGCTGCCCGCCGCCCTCTCGGCCGGTCCGGGCGACGGCGGCATCGTGAACCTCCCCGCCGTGATCGTCATCGCGATGGCCTCCGTGCTCCTGGTCCGCGGGGTGCGCGAGAGCGCCCGGGCCACCGCCGCCATGGCGGCCGTGAAGCTCGTCATCCTCCTGGCCTTCTGCGCCATCGGCTACAGCGCCTTCAGGGACGGCAACCTCACCCCGTTCTCCCCGGCCGGCCTCGGCGGCATCGGCGCGGGCACCACCGCCGCCTTCTTCTCCTACATCGGCTTCGACGCGATCACCACGGCCGGCGAGGAGGCGAAGAACCCCCGCCGGGACATCCCGATCGCGATCCTGGTCTGCATGGGCCTGGTCACCCTCCTCTACTGCGCGGTCGCGCTCGCCGCGATCGGCGCCATCGGCGGCGACCAGGTCGCCGGCCGCCCCGCCGCGCTGTCCTATGTCGTCAACGAGGTCACCGGCTCCACCGTCGGCGGCGGTGTCGTCGCCTTCGGCGCGGTGGTCGCCATCGCCTCCGTCGTTCTCGCCGTGATGTACGGCCAGACCCGCATCCTGATGTCGATGTCCCGGGACGGCCTGATCCCGCGCGTCTTCGAGAAGGTGTCGCCGCGCACCTCCACCCCGGTGGCCGGCACCCTCATCGTGGCGGTCGTCTTCGCGGTCCCGGCGGCCTTCGCCTCGCTCGACGCCGTGATGAACCTGTGCACCATCGGCACGCTCGCCATCATGGCCGTCGTCAACATCGCCGTGATCGCCCTGCGCCGCCGCGAGCCGGGCCTCGCCCGCAGCTTCCGGGTGCCGCTCTACCCCGTCGGCCCGCTGCTCGGTGTCGGCTTCTGCCTGTACCTGATGTACGAGACCGGCTGGCAGACCTGGATCCAGTTCGCGGTGTTCCTCGTGGTCGGACTGCTCGTCTACGTCGCCTACGGGCGCCGGCACTCCACGCTGGCCCAGCCGGCCGCCGAGGTCACGCCGGACGCCGCTGCCCCGGAACCACAGGCAGTCTGAACCACACCGCCTTGCCCGACGGGGTCGGGCGGTGACCGCAGGACGAACTGAGGGCGCGGATCAGCAGCAGACCGCGCCCTCCCTCCTGCCAGGGGTCGGGCTCCTCGATCACCGGACGCGTGAGATGCCCGGGCGGTGCCGGGTCCGGGTCGTGCACCTCGACCTGGCAGCCGCTCGGCAGCAGCTCGACGACCAGCTCGATCGGGCCACGCCCGTCGGTGTGCTCCACCGCGTTGGCGACCAGTTCGGCCGTGAGCAGCTCGGCGGTGTCGGGATCGGCTGCGTGCTCCACCTCGGCGAGGGCCGTACGGACCAGGGCACGCGCCACGGGCACCGCCGCTGCGGTGTGCGGCAGCGCGATGCGCCAGGAGGCCGGTTCGGTGGGGCGTTCGTACAAGGCGAGTCCGTTCATGGAGCAGGCTGTCCTGCTTTCAACCGTAGGAATGGTACGGGCCCGGCCACAGAGACCGTCGTCGGGCACCGCTCGGGACCATCGGCCCCGGTACCGGGCGGCTTACCCGGCTGAACGCCCTGCCTCGCCCGGCCGAGCCCACTGTTACGACGCTGTGGACGATCAGTGACGCGCGTGACGGTACCCGGCCATCCCAGGCCGCGCTGTCGCGCCCTCGTGACGACAGTCACAAATGCGTGTTAACTTCGTCGGGTAGTGCTGCGTGAGGCACCGCCCCCCTAGGAGGCCGCACGTCATGAGTCCTTTCACCGGCTCCGCCGCCCGCACCTGCGACTGGGAGCACCTGCGGGTCCAGCTCGCCGACGGGGTCGCCACCGTCACCCTCGCCCGCCCCGACAAGCTCAACGCGCTCACCTTCGGCGCCTACGCCGACCTGCGTGACCTGCTCGCCGAGCTGAGCCGGGAGCGGTCGGTCCGCGCCCTCGTCCTGTCCGGCGAGGGGCGTGGCTTCTGCTCCGGCGGCGACGTGGACGAGATCATCGGTGCCACCCTCTCCATGGACACCGCCCAGCTGCTCGACTTCAACCGGATGACCGGGCAGGTGGTACGGGCGATCCGTGAATGCCCGTTCCCGGTGATCGCCGCCGTGCACGGCGTGGCCGCCGGCGCGGGCGCGGTCCTGGCCCTCGCCTCCGACTTCCGCATCGCGGACCCCTCGGCCCGCTTCGCCTTCCTTTTCACCCGCGTCGGCCTCTCCGGCGGCGACATGGGCGCGGCCTACCTGCTACCCCGGGTCGTGGGCCTCGGCCATGCCACCCGCCTCCTGATGCTGGGCGAGCCCGTACGCGCCCCCGAGGCAGTGCGCATCGGCCTGATCAGCGAACTGACGGAGGAGGGCGCCGCGGACGAGGCGGCCCGCACCCTGGCCCGCCGCCTGGCCGACGGCCCCGCCCTGGCGTACGCGCAGACGAAGGCCCTGCTCACGGCCGAGCTGGACATGCCCTTGGCGGCCTCGATCGAACTGGACGCCTCGACCCAGGCCCTCCTGATGAACGGCGAGGACTACGCGGAATTCCACGCGGCGTTCACCGAGAAGCGCCCCCCGAAGTGGCAGGGACGGTAACCATGCCGGCCGACGTGAGGGACAAAGGGGCGCGGGGAACTGCGCGACAAGCCACAACGCACCCGCACCCGCAGATCGACACAAGCCACCCCCAGCGCATCGCGATCATCGGCGGAGGCCCAGGCGGCCTGTACGCGGCAGCGCTCCTGAAACGACTCGACCCGACCCGAGAAATCACCGTCTGGGAACGCAACGCCCCCGACGAGACCTTCGGCTTCGGAGTGGTCCTCTCCGACGAAACCCTGGGCGGCATCGAACACGCCGACCCAGTGGTCTACACGGCCCTGCAGAGCAACTTCACCCGATGGGACGACATCGACATCGTCCACCGAGGCACCCGCCAAACCTCCGGAGGACACGGCTTCGCGGCGCTGGGCAGGAAACGCCTCCTCGAAATCCTGCACGACCGCTGCCGCACCCTCGGCGTGGACATCCGCTTCCGCACCGAGGCTCCCGGCCCCGACCACCTCTCGGCGACCCACGACCTCCTCGTCGCAGCCGACGGAGTCAACAGCAGCACCCGCCGGGCCTACGCCCATGTGTTCCGCCCCCAGGTGACCGAACACCACTGCCGTTACATCTGGCTCGCCGCGGACTTCCCCTTCGACGCCTTCCGCTTCGAGATCGCCGAGACCGAGCACGGCGTGATGCAGCTGCACGGCTACCCGTACGCCCGCCCGTCTCCCGACCACCACCCCTCAACGGGGCCCTCCGAGCCGCAGAATCAATTCGGCGCCTCCACCGTGATCGTCGAGATGCGCGAGGAGGTCTGGCGGGCGGCGGGATTCGACGGGGCCACCCCGCAGGAGTCCATCGAGCGCTGCGCCAAGATCTTCGCCGACGCGCTCGGCGGCAGGCCGCTGCGCTCCAACAACTCCGCCTGGACCACCTTCCGTACGGTGGTCAACGAGCGCTGGTCGCACGGCAACGTCGTCCTCCTCGGGGACGCGGCCCACACCGCCCACTTCTCCATCGGCTCCGGCACCAAGCTCGCCGTGGAGGACGCGCTGGCCCTGGCGGCCTGCCTGGAGGAACAGCCCGACGTGCCACGGGCTCTCGCGGCCTACGAGGAGGAGCGCAGACCCGTCGTCGCCTCCACCCAGCGGGCCGCCCTGGCGAGCCTTGAGTGGTTCGAGAACGTGCGGCTCCACCTCGACCAGCCGCCCCGCCAGTTCGCCTTCAACCTCCTCACCCGCAGCCGCCGGGTCACCCACGACAACCTGCGGCTGCGGGACGCCGGCTTCACCGAGGCCGTCGAGCGCGAGTTCGGGTGCCCGTCCGGCACACCCCCGATGTTCACCCCGTTCCGGCTGCGCGGCCTGACCCTGCGCAACCGGGTCGTCGTGTCCCCGATGGACATGTACTCCGCGGTCGACGGCGTCCCCGGCGACTTCCACCTGGTCCACCTCGGCGCCCGTGCCCTCGGCGGCGCCGGTCTGGTGATGACCGAGATGGTGTGCGTCAGCGAGGAGGGCCGGATCACCCCCGGCTGCACCGGTCTCTACACCGGCCGCCAGGCGGAGGCCTGGAAGCGGATCACCGACTTCGTGCACTCCCAGGCACCGGGTACGGCGATCGGGGTGCAGCTCGGGCACTCCGGCCGCAAGGGCTCGACGAAGCTGATGTGGGAGGGCATGGACGAACCCCTGCCCGACGGCAACTGGCCGCTGACGGCCGCCTCCCCGCTGCCGTACAAGCCGGGCAGCCAGACCCCGCGCGAGCTCTCCCGGGCCCAGCTCACCGACATCCGCGAGCAGTTCGCCGCATCCGCCTGGCGGGCCGCCCGCGCCGACTTCGACCTGCTCGAACTGCACTGCGCGCACGGTTACCTGCTCTCCGGCTTCCTCTCCCCGCTCACCAACCGGCGCACCGACGCCTACGGCGGTTCGCTGGAGAAGCGGCTCAGGTTCCCGCTGGAGGTGTTCGACGCCGTACGCGCGGTGTGGCCGGAAGAGAAGCCCCTGACCGTACGCATCTCGGCCACGGACTGGGCCGAGGGCGGCACCACCGCCGAGGACTCGGTCGGGATCGCCCGGGCCTTCGCGGCGCACGGCGCCGACGCGATCGACGTTTCCACGGGACAGGTGGTGGCCGAGGAGCGCCCGGAGTTCGGGCGGTCGTACCAGACGCCGTTCGCCGACCGCATCCGGCACGAGGTCGGCGTCCCGGTGATCGCGGTCGGCGCGATCTCCTCGTGGGACGACGTCAACTCCCTGATCCTGGCCGGGCGTACGGACCTGTGCGCACTGGCCCGGCCGCACCTGTACGACCCGCACTGGACCCTGCACGCGGCCGCCGAGCAGGGCTACGACGGCCCCGGCGTCGCCTGGCCCGCGCCCTACCGGGCGGGCAGCCGCCGTCCCCAGACCGGCCGCACGGACGCCCCGAAGCCGCGCCTGTCGCTCAGTACGGTCACACGCCTTCCACGCGATTCGCACGGTTCCTGAACCGGCCCGTTATCGGCGGCTGCCTAGGTTCTTTCGAGCCATTCGGAAGAATCACAGGGATCGAGACTGAGATGACTGACAGCAGGCCGCTGCCCGAGCCACCCGGATACGGCTACGGCCATTCTCCGGACCCGGGCCCTCCGTACCCGGGACCCGCGGCGCAGCCCGCCGCGCCCGCTCGGCGCCGTCCGGACGGCTCGGGCACCCGGCGTGCCGCGCTGGTCATCCACACGATCGCCGACGTCGCGGCGGCGTTCCTGGGGCTGTGGATCCTGCTGTACCTGCTGGAGGCCAACCACGCGAACGTCTTCGTGGGGTTCGTCGAGGACGTGGCCGACTCGCTGGCCTGGTGGTCGCAGGACATCTTCACCATGGACACGGAGAACCTCCGGGTCCTGCTCGACTACGGTCTGCCCGCGGTGATCTACCTCGCGGTCGGGCACGGCATCGCGATGCGGCTGCGCCGGTTCTGAGCCGCCGGTCACTCACCTCTGAGCCACCGCATTCACCCCACCCCCACGAACTCCGCCCCGGCGTCCCGCAGCCGCTCGTGCAACCCCCGGAACACCTCCGCCGAGCGGACGCCCGGCCAGTCGGTGGGGAGGAGGTGGGTGGGAAGGCCGGGGTCGGTGTAGGGCAGGTGGCGCCAGGAGTCGAGGGCCAGGAGGTAGTCGCGGTAGGCCTCCTCGGGAGCGGTGTCCGTGCGGTGCTCCCAGGCGCGCAGGACGGGGCCGTGGGCGTCCAGGAAGCGCTCGTGTTCCTTGGCGATCGCCGTGAGGTCCCACCAGCGGGTGACGGCCTCGGGGGTGGGGGCGAAGCCGAGGTGCTCGCCGCGGAAGAAGTCGACGTACGGGTCGAGGCGGAGCCGACGCAGGGTGTGCCGCGTCTCCTCGTACAGGCGGGCGGGGGCGATCCACACCCCGGGGGCCGCCGTGCCGAAGCCCAGGCCGGCCAGCCGGGAGCGCAGGACGTGCCGCTTCTGCCGCTCCGACTCGGGGACGGAGAAGACCGCCAGGACCCAGCCCTCGTCCTCGGGAGGTGCCGTCGCGTAGATGCGGCGGTCGCCGTCCTCCAGCAACTGGCGCGCCTGAGGGGACAGCTCGTACCCGGCCGCGCCGCCCTCCGTGCGGGCCGGCAGCAGCAGGCCGCGGCGTTTGAGCCGGGACACCGACGAGCGCACGGAGGGGGCGTCCACCCCGACCGCGGCCAGGAGACGGATCAGCTCGGCGACGGGCAGGGGGCCCGGCATGAAGCGGCCGTACGCGCCGTAGAGCGTGACGATGAGGGACCTGGGGGCGTGCTGCTCGGACACGTTGATCATTTTAAGTCGTCGGCATCACTGCTGGTCACCTCCGGTGCGCAGCCGGAACCGCTGCAGCTTGCCGGTGGCCGTGCGGGGCAGTGCGTCGAGGAAGACGAACTCGCGCGGGCATTTGTAGGGCGCCAGTTCGGACTTGAGGAAGGTGCGGAGGGACTCCGGGTCCGGCCGCACTCCGTCCCGCAGCACCGTGTAGGCGACCGCGACCTGGCCGCGCGCCTCGTCGGGGCGGCCGACGACCGCCGTCTCGACCACGTCGGGGTGGCGCAGCAGCGCGTCCTCCACCTCCGGTCCGGCGATGTTGTACCCCGCCGAGATGATCATGTCGTCGGCGCGGGCCACGTAGCGGAAGTAGCCGTCGCTGTCGCGGACGTAGGTGTCGCCGGTGATGTTCCAGCCGCCGCGTACGTACTCCCGCTGCCGTGGGTCGGAGAGGTAGCGACAGCCGACCGGGCCGCGGACCGCGAGCAGGCCCGGCTCGCCGTCGGGCACCGGGTCCCCGTCGGCGTCCTGGACGCGCGCCTGCCAGCCCGGCACCGGGACGCCCGTCGTGCCGGGTCTGATCCGCTCGTCCGCGGCGGAGATGAAGATGTGCAGCAGTTCGGTGGCGCCGATGCCGTTGATGATGCGCAGCCCGGTGTGCTCCTGCCAGGCCCGCCAGGTGGCCGTGGGCAGGTTCTCGCCGGCCGACACACAGCGCCGCAGGGACGAGGTGTCGTAGCCGGCCAGATCGTCGAGCATCGCCCGGTAGGCGGTCGGCGCGGTGAACAGGACCGAGACCCGGTGCTCGGCGATCGCCGGCAGCAGCTGGCGGGGGCCGGCCTGTTCGAGGAGCAGGGAGCTGGCGCCGGCCCGCATCGGGAAGATCACCAGTCCGCCCAGGCCGAAGGTGAACCCGAGCGGGGGGCTGCCGGTGAAGACGTCGTCCGAGTGGGGGCGCAGCACATGTCTGGAGAAGGTGTCGGCTATGGCCAGCACATCCCGGTGGAAGTGCATGCACCCTTTCGGGCGACCCGTGGTGCCTGAGGTGAACGCGATCAGGGCCACGTCGTCGGAGGCGGTGTCGACCGCCGGGAAGGGGGTGCCGGGTGCAGGGCGGTGCAGCAGGTCGTCCGCCGCGTCACCGCCGTAAGCGGTGATGTGCAGGCCCGGTACCTCGGCCTTCGCCAGGTCGTCCAGGGCCCGGATGTCGCACAGCGCGTGCCGGACCTCGGCGATCTCGCACACCGTGGCCAGCTCGTGCGCGCGCTGCTGGGCCAGCACGGTGACCGCGACCGCGCCCGCCTTCAGCACGGCCAGCCAGCAGGCGGCCAGCCAGGGGGTGGTGGGGCCGCGCAGCAGGACCCGGTTGCCGGGTACGACGCCGAGCTGGCCGGTCAGGACGTGGGCGATGCGGTCCACGCGGGCGCGCAGGTCGCCGTAGGTCCAGCTGGGGCCGGCCGGGGTGTGGAAGACCGGGCGCGCGGGGTCGGCGTGTTCGAGCAGCTCGACGGCGCAGTTCAGCCGTTCGGGGTAGCTCAGCTCCGGCAGCTCGAAACACAGGTCGGGCCACTCGTCCGGCGGCGGGAGGTGGTCGCGGGCGAAGGTGTCGACGTGGGCCGAGAGATGCATGGCGCCCCCTTGCCTGGTGGGCTCGTGGTGGCCATGGGGCCTGTCTGACGATTCCCGCCTGCCCCGCGGCGTCTGGCACGCACGCTCGCCGCGTTGCCGGACCGCCCACGTGGCTCCGCCACGAGGGCGCTCCGGCGCCTTGCGATCGCACGCACCAGACGCCGCGGGGCCCGCCCTCCGGGCGGACGACGGGAATCGTCAGACAGGCCCCAGCACAAGGAGCGTATCGTGTTGGTGACGACAGTCAATGGAGCGCGATACGGTCGGGTGACAGCACGGGAGAGGGGACCGGCGATGCCTGCATTCTCACTCGGACCGGAACAGGTCGCCTGGTGTGCCGAGCTGCGCACCCTGGCCGCCGAACGGCTGCGCCCGCTCGCCGAGAAGGCCGAGCCGGGCCGGGTCGATCGGCCACTGGTCGCGGAACTGGGCCGGCTGGGCCTACTGGCCCGGCTCTTCGCCTCCGACGCCCTCGACCTCTGCCTGATGCGGGAGTCCCTGGCCTACGCCTGCACGGAGGCCGAGACCGCCCTCGCCCTGCAGGGCCTGGGCGCCCACCCCGTCCACGCCCACGGCAGCCCCGCCCAGCGGGAGCACTGGCTGCCCCGCGTGAGCGACGGCACCGCGGTGGCCGCGTTCGCGCTCAGCGAGCCGGGGGCGGGGTCGGACGCGGCGGCGCTGGCGCTGCGGGCGGATCCGGACGGGGCGGGGCACTGGCGGCTGACCGGACGGAAGTGCTGGATCTCCAACGCCCCCGAGGCCGACTTCTACACGGTCTTCGCGCGGACCACCCCCGATGCCGGCGCCCGTGGCGTGACCGCCTTCCTCGTCCCCGCCGACCGGCCCGGCCTCACCGGCTCCGCCCTGGAGATGCTCTCCCCGCACCCCATCGGCAGCCTCGACTTCGATGCCGTCCCGGTGACCGAGGACGACGTGCTCGGGGAGGTCGACCGCGGCTTCCGGGTCGCGATGGGCACGCTCAACCTGTTCCGGCCGAGCGTTGGCGCCTTCGCCGTCGGCATGGCCCAGGCGGCGCTCGACGCGACACTCGCCCACACCGCCCGACGGGACGCCTTCGGCGGCAAGCTGATGGACCTTCAGTCCGTCGCCCACCAGGTCGCCGAGATGGCCCTGCGTACGGACGCGGCCCGCCTGATGGTGTACGCGGCGGCGACGGCGTACGACGACACCGCCCCGGACGTGCCCAAGCGGGCCGCGATGGCGAAGCTGCTGGCCACCGAGACCGCGCAGTACGTCGTCGACGCCGCCGTCCAACTGCACGGAGCCCGGGCGCTGGAGCGGGGCCATCTGCTCGAACACCTCTACCGCGAGGTGCGCGCCCCGCGGATCTACGAGGGCGCGAGCGAGGTTCAACGGGGCATCATCGCCAAGGAGTTGTACGCCACCGCCACCCGGGAGGACCACCCGTGACGACCGAGCGCATCAACCCGCCCGAGCTGTCCCCGCCCACGGGCTTCTCCCACGCCGTCGTCACGGCCGGCTCCCGCGTGGTGTTCCTGGCCGGCCAGACCGCCCTCGACACCGACGGCAAGGTCACCGGAGCCACGCTCCCCGAGCAGTTCGAGAGGGCGCTCGCCAATCTCCTCACCGCCCTCGACGCGGCCGGCGGCACCCCCGCCGACCTCGCCCGCGTCACCGTCTACGCCACCGACGTCGCCGCCTACCGCACCCACGCCCGTCAACTGGGCCGCATCTGGCAGCAGTTGGCGGGCCGGGACTACCCGGCGATGGCGGTCGTGGAGGTCGTACGGCTGTGGGACGAGCAGGCACTGGTGGAGCTGGACGGGTTCGCGGTGCTTTCCTGAGCGAAGTACCCCGAACGGGTCCGCGGGAGACGGGATACGGCTACCCTCGGTGGAAGCGTGATCACGGAGGGGACGAGGTATGCCGGGACCGGTGGCATCCGTGGAAGGGCCCGCGCTGGCCGACGACTTGAGTGGCGCCAAGGTCGAACCCGCGGTCGTCGACGAGCTGGAGAAGTGGCAGCACGACCGTGGCATGCAGATCGCCTTCGACAAGTGGCTGACTCCCGGCAGGAGCAAGGCCAAGCTGGCGGCTGTCGCGTTGACCGGCCCGCTCTTCAACGGCAGGGTCGTCATGAAGATTTGCCCGCCGGGCCCGACCGGAGGTGAGCCGGGCCGCCACGACAGTGCCCTGCGCGAGGCCCCCGAGGGATTCGCCGACCGGCACCTGGTCAAGCAGCCCGTCGAGCCCTTGAGTGTGCGCGGCGGCTGGAAGGTGATGTTCCAGGAGGTCGCCGGCGGCAGTATCCGCACCGTTCGTCCGCTGTCCGCCCAGCGCGGCCGCGAACTCCCGGAACTCGCCGGGATCGTGGCGCGCTCGGTCCTCGCCGACTGGAATCCCGAGCCCTCGGAGATCCGGCGCAGAACGGCCCGGGACTTCCTGGTGAGCCATCTCGGCACGCGGCTGGACAAGGACGGTCCGGTGGCGACACTGGCCGACCAGCTCGCCTACGACCCCGCCGCCGGCCGGACACCGCTCTGGATCAGCTTCTCGGACGGCCAGGTCGTACCGAACGTGGTCGCATGGCTCGGCCTCCCCGTCTGGGAAGGTCTGGACAGCGACCACGTCATGGCGATCCTCGGGCGGGCCCATGGTGATCTGCACGCGGACAACATCCTGCTGCCGATGTCACCGCGCGTCGACGGCGACAGCTACCGGCTCATCGACCTGTCCGGATACACGGCCGACGCGCCCCTCTCCCGCGACCTCGCCCATCTGACACTGGCCCTCATTCTCAGCGAGCTGCCTCAGCTGACGGACGTTCAGCGAAAGGCGGTGGCCGACTTCCTGGTGGATCCGTCGGCGGAGATCGGCTCGGCGCTCCAGGTGGTGGGGCTGTGCAACCTCGCGAACGACATCGCCGAAGCCGGTGAGTCGTACGCCGACGACCTGTCCATGCGCGACGACTGGCAGGACCAGTACGCCCTGTCGATGGTGGGCAACGCGCTGCTTTTCGCCACCCGGGACACGACCGTCGCGCCACGGGACCGGCTGTGGTTCTACCAACTGGCCTGCAGCGCCCTGGGCCGGTTCCTGGCCCTGCGCGGTGTCCGCCCGCCCGTTCCGTCCGCGCCCCGCTGCAGCCTCATCCGCGTGGCCGAGAGCGGACCGGAGGTCTCGGCCGCGGTGGACAGACTCTTCGACGCCTGCGACCGATGGAGTTCCCGCCGTACCACCGTCGCCGTGATCGACTCCGCGGCCTTCGGCGAGGAGGCGCGGCGGAAGTTCGCCGCGCTCGGCTGGAACCTGGTCGTCGAACTCAACCCGAACACCGACGTCGACGGCGGCTGGGCGGCCGCCTCGACCGGACAGAACCGCATCCACCGCCTCCGGCTGCGTGACCAGGACATGCTGTTCGGGCGCACCAGCACTACCTGGATCGCGGCGGCGGGGATGAGTGACGTCGACCCGGTCTCTCCGGTCACGGCACTGCGCCGCTGGCGCTCCTTCTACCTGCCGTTCGTACGGGACTCGCTCGAGGCGCTGAGCCGCCACTCCGGACGGCCGGTGTCGGTCGTGTGCTTCGGCGAGGGCCGCAGCGCCGAGCGCGCCGTGGTGGAGACGTGCATCGACGTCTTCGAGGACCGGGCGAAGGTCTTCTCCGTCTCCGGCACCGGTGAGGGCAGCATCGCCGAGTACGACGTCGAACTCCTCACCTGTGAGCCGGACGACCTCCTGGAAGCGTTGCCCGCCCCGGATCCGGTCACCGTGGAGGGCCGCAGACCGCGCGTTCCGGCCGAGAGAGGAGTCATCGAACTCTCCGAGGGCCTGCTGGCGCGCTTCGACGACACGGCCGTCCTGCTGCACTCCGAAGTCGGCGTGGAGTCCGAGGCGGGCGAGTTCGAGGTGGGCGCCTTCTACCGCGGCCGCCCCATCTCCTGGTTCGAGCTGGATCTTCAGCTGGACCTGCCCCGCCCTGTCACGGAGGAGTTCACCGGGCAGGTCAGAAGCGCCCTGGAACAGCGCGACACGCTGCGTGTGATGCTCGGTCACACCCCTGGCGCCGGCGGCACGACCATCGCCCGGCGTGTGGCCTGGACCCTCAAGGACGAGTTCCCGACGGTGGTGGCCCGCGGCAGCCAGGACGACGCCGTAATGGCCCAGCTCGTCGGCGACCTGGCGTCCGAGACCGGCAGCCCTGTCCTGCTGGTGCTCGAACTCCTCCCGGAGCCCTCCCAGGAGCGGCTCTACGAGATGCTGCGGGCCAGCAGCGTCCCCGCGGTCATGCTGATCACCACCCGCCGGACCGGGCTGGGCCGGCTGGCCGACGTGCCGGCACCGCGCGGGGAGACGCCCGCGTTCTCGTCGCAGCGGAGCGTGCGGATCGGCCCGATGCGCAGGCTCGACGACCGGATCGAGATGGCCCGGCACTTCGCCGCACTCGTGCCGGAGCGGGAGAGCGCCCTGCTCGAACTGGCGGTTGAGGAGTCGCAGCAGAGCGTCCCGTTCTTCTTCGCCCTGACCGCCTTCGTCAAGGACTTCGAGGGACTGCCGGGATACGTCGGCCAGTTCCTCGACGGCATCTCCGAGATCGACCGGGAGATCTGCGTCCTGCTGGCCCTCGCGCACCGCTACAGCGGCGTCCCCGTGCCCGCCGACCTCTTCGCGAACCTGCTCGGTGTGCCGCGCGCCGACGAAGTGGACCTGCGCAAGCACGTCGACGAGCGGCTCCAGGCGATGCTCATCGAGGAGAGCGACGGAATGTGGCGGCTCTCCCACAGCCTCATCGCCGAGGAGGTGCTCAAGCAGCTCCTGCTCCCGTCCGCCGCCGCCCACGGGCCCGACGACTGGAAGGTCGCGCTGCCGACGTGGTGCGTGAAGCTCGTCGGACACGCGGGTGAGGTCTTCCAGCACAGCCTGCCCGACAATCTGAAGATCCTCCTGGATCGCCTGTTCATCCAGCGCGACGCACGGGAGCCGGTGGAGTTCCAGCGGACCGGTACGTATACGGAGCTGCTGCAGCAGATGACGGTGCCGGGGCGCAAGGAAGTGATGCGTGCCCTGGTGGAGACCTTCCCCGGCGAATCCCACTACTGGGGCCACTACGGCCGCCTGCTGTCGTACGACTCCCGTGACTTCGCGGCCGCCCTGCGCGCGCTGGACCGGGCCATCTCGCTCTCGTCGGGCGACCCGCTGCTGCACCACATGCGCGGGATGGTCTTCCGCAACGAGATCAGGTCCATCAGCGAGAGCCGGGCGCACTCCCACGAGGACGTCAAGAACCGCGAGAAACGCATTCTGGAACTCGTCGAGTCCGCGCGCGCCTCCTTCGAGAAGGCCACGGAACTCGACGACTCCAGTGAGTACGGGCACATCGCGCTGGCCCAGATGTGCATCAAGGTCATCGAGTTCGGGTTCAGACACTCGGGGGCCGAGACCTACTCCGCGTTCCTGGCCCGCCAGAGCGCGGGCGTCTACCGGGCCCTGCTGGAGGACGCCGAGGACGCCCTCGACGCGGTGCTCGAGATTCGCGGTTCGGACCGGCTGTCGTACCGGGCGGAGGAGACGGAGGTGGAACTCCACAAGCTCTACGACAACTACCAGGCGCTGCTGCAGGGCTGGCGCAATCTGCTGGACCGTGCGGACACGTACAAACCCACGGTGCGCCGACGGCTGGCCCGTGCCTACCGGCAGCGCAGCGGGTCCTGGCGCAAGGCGACGCCGAACGACGTCAAGCAGGCCGTCGAGCTCCTCAGCGCGAACCTCATGGACAACCCCCGCGACTTCACGAGCCTGCGGGAGTGGTTGCAGGTGGCGCGGTTCCTGCCCGCTTCGCTGGACCGTGCGGCCGACCACGTCCACACCTGGGCACGGACCGAGTCCACCAGGGAAGCCCTCTTCTACGACTATGTACTCGCGTGTCTGCGTGTGCTCGCGGGCCAGGACTCCGCTATCGACGAGTACCGGCAGAAACTCGACCGGTGCCGGGACCGGGCCAGCGGCTTCGCCAATCGTCACTCCAGCGCGTACGAATGGCTGGGCGCGGGGACGGAGCTGGGCCGGCTCGTCTCTCACCGCGACCTGAAGGACTGGAACCGCCGGGAGGGCGAGCCGCCGCCCGCCTATCTGACCCGGCTCGAGGGCCGCGTCTCCCAGATCAGGAGCCGGGCATCGGGCACCATCGACTTCGGCCGGGGCATCCAGGCCTTCACCGTGCCGAGCCGGGCGGGACTCGTGCGTGGTCTGCACGAGAACCGGAAGGTCACAGGGCTGATCGCGTTCCGCTACGACGGCCCGGAGGCGTGGGCGGTGGAACTCGAACAGGCATGACGCTACGCGGGCACCCGGTGCGGCTGGACCACGCTGCCGTCCGCGAGCAGCTCCCCGCTGTCGTCGAAGCGGATCGAGCCGTCGCAGAGCAGGGCCCAGCCCTGTTCGGGGTGGGCGGACACGGTGTGCGGGGTGCCGGTGTCGGACGCGGCGCACGAGATTTCGTAGGAGCACATGGCGCACCTCCACAGCGGATGTGAGGGGGCCGGCCGGTTCGGCCGCCGCCCGTCATGCATAGACCATGCTCCCGTCGTGAACGCCCCGGAACCGCCCGCCGTGAAGCGTGACAACATGCGGACAACTCCCGGACGGTTCCATGACGCGCCACCGAAGGGGTGATGATCACGCCCGGCGGCAACGCCGCCCGGTACCAGTGGAGGCCCCCACCCCACGCAACCGGGAGGTATCCCATGCCCGTACGCCCCGCCCTCGCCGCCGCCCTCGGTGCCGCCGCGCTGCTGTGTGCCGCCGCCCCGGCCACCGCCGACGTGGGCGAGACCGTCACCGTCGCCCCCACCGGCCGGATCGCCGCCGACGGCACCGTCACCCTCTCCGGCACCTACCGCTGCACCGGCAACACCGGACCGGTCTTCGTCAGCTCCTCGGTCAGCCAGGACGACCCCGGGCTCAAGCACGGCATCGGCGGCAGCGCCGCCCTGTGCGACGGCGCCGAGCACCCCTGGCAGAACTCCGGCAAGGTCTCGGCCGACTCCCTCAAGGCCGGCACGGCCCATGTGGAGGCCACGCTCATGGAGCTGCGCCCCGCGGGCATCGTCCCGCTGCCCGCCTTCCACGCGCTCCAGGAGCAGGACGTCACTCTCGTCCAGCAGTGACACCCACGCCGAACGGCCCGGCACACGTCGCAGGTACGTGTGCCGGGCCGCTCGGTCCTGTCGTCGGGAGTCAGGAGCGCTGCCAGCTGTGGGGGGCGTGGAAGGCGTGCGGGCGCCAGGAGGTGGTGCCGGGGGAGGACGGCTCGGCGCCGGACCCGGCCAGGGCCGTGCGGCTGAGCAGCAGCACCGCGAGGGCGGCCAGCTCCTCCTCGGTGGCCTCGCCCTTCTCGACGCGGATGGGGGCTGTGGGGGATACGGACATGGGGACCTCCGTCACTGAGGGGGGTTGCCGTGCTTGCGGGCGGGGCGTTCGGCATGCTTGGTGCGCAGCATCGCCAGCGCGCCGATGAGGACGCGGCGGGTGTCGGCCGGGTCGATCACGTCGTCCACCAGGCCGCGCTCGGCGGCGTAGTACGGGTGCATCAGCTCGGCCTTGTACTCCTTGACCAGCTCGGCACGCTTGGCCTCGGGGTCGTCGGCCTCGGCGATCTGGCGGCGGAAGATGACGTTGGCGGCGCCTTCCGCGCCCATCACGGCGATCTCGTTGGTGGGCCAGGCGTAGGTGAGGTCGGCGCCGATCGACTGGGAGTCCATGACGATGTAGGCACCTCCGTACGCCTTGCGCAGGATGAGCGAAATCCTCGGCACGGTCGCGTCGCAGTAGGCGTAGAGCAGCTTCGCGCCGTGGCGGATGATGCCGCCGTGCTCCTGGCCGACGCCCGGCAGGAAGCCGGGCACGTCGAGCAGGGTGACGATCGGGATGCTGAACGCGTCGCACAGCTGCACGAAGCGGGCCGCCTTCTCGGACGCCTCGATGTCCAGGACGCCGGCCAGGGCCTGCGGCTGGTTGGCGACGATCCCGACCACCTGGCCGTCCAGGCGGGCCAGCGCGCAGATGATGTTCCGCGCCCAGCGCTGGTGGACCTCCAGGTACTCGCCGTCGTCGACGATCTCCTCGATGACCTTGGCCATGTCGTACGGCCGGTTGCCGTCGACCGGCACCAGGTCGGCCAGCGTCTCGCAGCGGCGGTCGGCCGGGTCGTCGCAGGGCACGGCGGGCGGGTTCTCGCGGTTGTTGCGGGGGAGGAGGGACAGCAGGTAGCGGACCTCCTCCAGGCAGGTCTCCTCGTCGTCATAGGCGAAGTGGCACACCCCGCTGGTCTCCGCGTGGACGTCGGCGCCGCCGAGGCCGTTCTGGGTGATCTCCTCGCCGGTGACGGCCTTGACCACGTCCGGTCCCGTGATGAACATCTGGGAGGTCTCGCGGACCATGAACACGAAGTCGGTGAGCGCGGGACTGTAGGCGGCACCTCCGGCGCACGGGCCGAGCATCACGCTGATCTGCGGGATGACACCGGACGCCGCCGTGTTGCGCCGGAAGATGCCGCCGTAGCCCGCGAGGGCGGTGACGCCCTCCTGGATGCGGGCGCCCGCGCCGTCGTTCAGGGAGACCAGGGGTGCGCCCGCCGCGATGGCCATGTCCATGATCTTGTGGATCTTGGCGGCGTGCGCCTCGCCCAGCGCGCCGCCGAAGATCCGGAAGTCATGGGCGTAGACGAAGACGGTCCGGCCCTCGACCGTGCCCCAGCCGGTGACGACACCGTCGGTGTACGGCTTCTTCGCCTCCAGGCCGAACCCGGTCGCCCGGTGCCGGCGCAGTGGCTCGACCTCCTGGAAGGAGCCCTCGTCGAGGAGCAGGCCGATCCGTTCGCGCACGGTGAGCTTGCCCTTGGCCTTCTGGGCGGCGGTCGCCTTCTCACCGGGGCCGGCGAGGACGCTCTCGCGTATGCCGGCCAGTTCCTCGACGTGGGACCTCATGTCTCCCCCTGTTTCCCTGAAGTGACGGAACGTCAGTTACCGAGCCTGCGCAGCCCGCTCGACTGGAGCGCGGCGAACGCCCCCACGACCGCTGCCTGCAGCACGGTCCACACCGTGCCGACGGTGTTCGGGCCGAACCAGCCGAACACCGCGGTGGCGACGGACGCCACCGCCCACAGCGCGTTGGCCTCGATGACCGCCTTCGTGGCGGCCGTGCTCGGCACCGGACGGCTCGCCAGCAGCGCCACGAGGCCGCCGTACACCGTGAGGAACACACCGATGCCCCGTAGGAATCCGGCATCGAGGCCGAGCAGATCGCCCACCGGGCCCGCGGCGAGCAGGTAGATCAGGCCGTTGGCGGCGGTCACGGCCGCGTCCAGCGCGAGAAAGGTCCGTAACGGGCGCGCCGCGGCGACACGGGTCGGCGTATGCGTCGCCGTGTGTGCCGGGGTCTGGCTCGTGGTCATGGGGCCTCCGAAGGTAGGGGGTCTGATTCCACTTGCCCGTCGAGCGTGCCAAGGCGGACTGACCGGTGACTGACGGACTGCTTACGCGGTCCTGCTCGCACCTCCCTCGAGTCGACCGGTCCTCAAGCCGGTTGCAGGCGCAGATCGCCGGTCAGCGCGGGGTCGTGGGAGAGGATCGCGCTCTCCACCCGGCGCAGGGCGGGGGATGGCTGGATGCCGAGTTCGTCGTCGAGGTGGCGGCGCATCCGGCGGAAGACGTCCAGGGCGTCGGCCTGCCTTCCCGAGCCGTACAGGGCGATCATCAGCTGCTCGCAGAAGCGCTCCCGCAGGGGATGGTTGGTGTGCGCCTCGGTCAGCTCCGCGAGCACGGCGGCATGCCGGCCCAGCCGCAGCTCGGCGTCGAAGCGCAGCTCCATGGCCCGCATCCGGTACTCCTCGTAGCGGGCACCGGCCAGCTGGCACAGCGTCCCGCCGGCGAACCCGCCGAAGACGGGGCCGCGCCACATTCCGAGCGCGTCGCCCAGCAGTCGTGCGGTGCGGGCCGCGTCGTCCGGCGCCGCGGACTCGGCCAGCCGCACCGCCCGGATGAACTCGGCCGCGTCCAGCTCGCCCTCCCCGATGCCCAGCCGGTAGCCGGACGGGTGCATGGTCACCCGGGAGGCCGGCCGGTCCGGCTCCAGATCACGGAGCCGGCGGCGTAACCGGCTGACATGGGCCTGGAGCGCGTTGGCCTGGTTGTCGGGGACGGCGTCCCCCCACATCTCCTCGGCCAGGCTCTCCCCGGACACCGGCTGGCCCTCGCTGACCAGCAGCGTCTGCACGAGGGTGCGCTGCAGATCGCCGGAGATGTCCGCCGGGCCGAATGCGGTGAGTATCTGCAGTGCCCCGAGAATGGAGAACCTCAGCATGTCTTCCCCCCTTGGTGAAAATTCCTGGCGAAGGTGTTTCTTTACGGGGTCGTGCTGCGGTGAAAGACAGGGTGGCCGAACGCGCCGCGCCCCGGCGGGCGTCTGCTTCCTGGACGGCCCGCCGGGGCGGTTGCTCCGCCGGGACGGGGGGCGGCCGGCGGTCCTGGGGGACCGGTGCCGAGCCGCCGTTGGCGCAGCACCGGGTGGGAAAAGTTCGTTCCGTGCGTCGACTGGTGAATTCGTGGTCACCGCGTACGGAATTCCGGTCTGGAGCCACAGTGGCACCACTCGCTGACGGAATGCTGACACGCTTCTGACACCGGCAATGAATTCCTTGTGGCCCTTTTCCCGGGCATCCTCTCGGTGCTGTACTCCCTTCGATGGAAAACGCTCCCGAAAGGGGTACGGGAATGACCGCGACCACCACCGAAACCAGCACGGGCACCCCGATTCTCGAGGCGATACGCGCCCACACGGCAAGCGAGAACCCGAGTTCGTTCCTGGCGCTCAACAGCGGAAACAGTGTCTTCACCGTCCCGGACGCGGACGGTGTCGTCGTCTACCGCCGCACCGGCCGCCACGCCGTGCAGTTCGGCGGCCCCTTCGCCGCCGAGCAGGACTACGGCACCCTCCTGGAGGCCTTCCGGAAGTACGTCCGCGACGAGGGCCTCAGCCTCGTCGGCGTCCAGCTCCAGCGCACCGACGCCGAGCGCTACGCCGCGCTCGGCTTCACCGTCAACCAGGTCGGCGCCTCCTGGGCGGTGGGCCTCCCCGAGTTCACCCTGCGCGGCACCAAGTTCATGCAGCTGCGCAACAAGATCTCCCGCGCCCACCGCAACGGCCTGCAGATCCAGGAGGTCGACGCGGCCGACGTGCAGGACGCCATCGCCGCCATCGACCGGGCCTGGCTCGGCTCCAAGGGCGGCGCCCAGCAACTGGAGTTCCTTGTCGGCCAGATCGGCGGCGCGGCCCAGGCGCACCGGCGGCTCTTCACCGGCACCATCGACGGCGCCCCGGTCGCCTACATCTCGTACTCGCCGGTCTACGGCAGCCGGGCCGGCTGGATGCACGACCTCAGCCGCCGTGTCCCCGAGGGCTCCCCGGGCCTGATGGAGGCCATCAACGCGCACGCCATCGAGGTGTTCCGGGCCGAGGGCGTCGAGTGGCTGCACTTCGGGTTCACGCCGTTCACCGGCCTGGACGCCGGCCACGAACTCGACGGCCACAGCCCCGCGTTCCAGTGGCTGATGCACGCCCTGTGGGCCGAGGGCGCGGCGCTGTACCCGGCGCAGACGCAGCTGTCGTACAAGCAGAAGTGGGCCCCCGACGTGCTGATTCCCGAGTACGTCGCCTTCGACGGGCCGCAGGCCTCGCTGCCCGGCTTCGCGCACATCTTCCGTGCCTGCAACGCCTTCTGACCCACTCTCACCCCAAGGAGACGACGACATGAGCCAGTCCACCGAGGAACTCCAGCACGCCATGGTCGAGCAGTTGATGGCCGTCATCGGGGCCCCCGACGACGAGGCGGTCGCCGAGGCCGCCGACGCGGTCGTGCGCGCCCTCGACGAGCGGCTGCGCACCGGGGCGGCCGCCTGAGCCGCGCACCGAAGACGCACCGCCCACCCGATCAGACCGGCATCAGTGTCACATCAGCGTTCCACGGAACGCTGGACGCACGTTCGCCCGGCGGTCCGGGCCCGGGAGTACCGCACTGTGCCCCCGTCGCCCGGGTCCGCCGGGCGGATGCGCCCGCGACGGTGACCGCACGCGGGAGCCTTGTCGACTCGCGGCGCCCGCAGGTCCGCGGGGCAGCGGCGCCGCCGCCCGATCCGGGCACTTCTCCCAAGGAGAGCAACGCATGCAGCGTCCGCACATACAAGAAGCCGGGGCACTCGCCGCCGGTGGAGGCGCCGGCGCCGGGCAGCGCACCGGTGCCTCGGCGACCTTCGCCGAGCTGCTCAAACGGGTCAAGGCCGAGGGCCTCCTCGACCTCGACCCCCGCTACTACGTGGGCAAGCTGGCCCTCAACACCACCCTGCTGCTGATCGGGTTCGCCGCCTTCTTCGAGCTGGGCGACTCCTGGTGGCAGCTGGTCACGGCCCTGTGGATGGGCCTGTGCGGCGGCCAGTCGGCGTTCATGTGGCACGACGCCGGCCACAAGGCGATGTTCCGCAGCAAGAAGGCCGCCTCCGCGGTCGGCTACATCCACGCCAACCTGGTCAACGGGGTCAGCTACGGCTGGTGGGTCAACCACCACAACCGGCACCACAGCAACCCCAACCACCTGGACATGGACCCGGACATCGGCCGGCGCACCGCCATCTTCGACATCAAGCAGTACCCGAGCCGCAAGGGCACCCAGAAGTTCGTCGTGCGCTACCAGAGCGTGCTGTTCTTCGTGCTGCTGGTGCTCGAGGGCTTCAAGATGCTGAAGACCGCGGTCCTGTCGATCGTCCAGGGCAAGACCAAGCGGCCCGCCCTGGAGACGTTCCTGATCCTGCTGCGCGCCGCCGTCTACCTCGGCCTCGTCTTCACCGTCCTGTCCCCGGGCCTCGCGGTCGCCTTCATCCTGGTCCAGCACGCCGCCCTCGGCGTCTACTTCGGGATGATCTTCGCCCCGAACCACAAGGGCATGGACGTCCGCGACGGCGAGGAGGAGACCCTGGACTGGCTGGAGCGCCAGGTCCTCACCTCCCGCAACATCCGCCCCAACCGGCTGGTCGACTTCCTCTACGGCGGCCTCAACTACCAGGTCGAGCACCACCTGTTCCCGGCCATGCCGCAGAAGAACCTCGGACGTGCCCGGGAGCTGACCATGGAGTACTGCGCCGAGCGCGGGGTGCCGTACCACGAGGTCGGGTTCTGGGCCTCGTACCGCGAGGTCGCCGCCTACCTGCACGAGGTCAGCGCGCCCGTGCGCCGCGGCGACGTGGCGGAGCAGCTCCGCCGCCGGGCCATGGAAGAAGCGGCCTGACCTCCCCCCACTCCCTTACTCACACCGCTACTTCCCCCACACCCCCCACACCCCGGCCCCCGGGCCGCACGCCCGGGCCGGCCGGTGGCCCGGGCGGTTCCTTCCCGGAAGCGACGGGGGCGTTCGCAAGGAGTCCCCAAAGGAGCCAGCCCCATGTCCCAGACCACCGCGGCGGCGGGCGGTGTCACCGCTCCCGCCTCGATCGGGGTCCGCCTGGACCGTATGCCGATCACTCCCCTGCACCGCAGACTCACCGCGGTCATCGGCGTCGGCCTGTTCTTCGACACCTTCGAGAACAACCTGTCGGGCACCATCGGCAAGGTGCTGCAGAGCGACTTCGGCTTCGGCGCCACCTCGCTCAAACTCACCCTGGCCTCCGTGTTCGTCGGCCAGTTCATCGGTTCCCTGACGCTCGGCCGGATCGCCGACCGGTTCGGCCGGCGCCGGGCCTTCCTCGTCAACCTCGCGATCTACTCCGTCTTCTCGCTGCTCGGCGCCTTCTCCCCGAACGCCACGTGGCTGATCGTCACCCGCTTCCTCGCGGGGATCGGCATCGGCGCCGAACAGGCCCTGTCCGACTGCTACCTGGCCGACGTGCTGCCCGCGAGGAAGCGCGGCCGGTTCATCGCCTCGGCCTACACCCTCGCCTTCTGCGGAGTGCCCGCGGTGGGCTTCGCCGCGTTGTGGCTGGTGCCGCTGACCCCGCTGGGCGTGGCCGGCTGGCGCTGGCTGTTCGTGCTCGGCGCGCTGGGCTCGGCCGTGGTGTGGGTGCTGCGCCGGCAGCTGATCGAGTCCCCGCGCTGGCTGGCCGCGACCGGCAAGGCCGCCGAGGCCGAGCGGCTGGTGGCCCGGATGGAGGCGGAGGCGGCGGGCCGCGGGCTGCCGCTGGAGACGCCCGAGCCGGCGGCCGAGGAGGCCGTGGACCACTCCCGTCTGCGCGACGTCTTCCGCCCCGGCATGCTCCGCCGCACCCTCGTGCTCTGGCTGTTCTGTGTGCTGTCGGTCATCGGCTACTACGGCTTCGGCACGCTGGCCCCGCAGATCGTCGCCGCCAAGGGCTACGGCATCGTCGCCGGCCTCGGCTTCACGGCGCTGTCCTTCCTCGGCTACCCGGTGGGCTCCGCCCTCGCCCTGCCCGTCGTGGACCGCATCGAGCGGCGCACCCTGATCGCACTGTCGGCGGCCGCGATGGTCCTGGCCGGACTCGGGTTCGCCTACGCCGGCTCGGCCGCGCTGATCGTCACCTGCGGCTTCGCCTACACGCTGTGCAGCAACGTCTTCTCCAGCGTCTCGCACGTCTACCTGTCCGAGCAGTACCCCACCGCGATCCGGGCCACCGCCTCCGGCGCCGCCTACTCGCTGTCCAAACTCAGCGCCGCCGCCCTGCCGTTCGTACTGCTGCCGGTCCTGGACGCGCACGGCCCCGGCGCCCTGTTCGCCGTCATCGCCGCCGCCATGGCCGTCCTCGCCGGCACCGTGCTGACCCTGGGCGAGCGCACCACCGGCCGGCCGGTCCGTTGAACTCGCCTATTTCCCGAAGGAGTTGAGCATGGCCTACGTCATCGGACTGCCCTGCGTCGATGTCAAGGACCGCTCCTGCATCGACGAATGCCCCGTGGACTGCATCTACGAGGGGCAGCGCGCCCTGTACATCCATCCGGACGAATGCGTGGACTGCGGCGCCTGCGAACCGGTGTGCCCGGTCGACGCCATCTACTTCCAGGACGACCTGCCCGAGGAGTGGGGCGACGACCACGCGGCCTCCAACGCCGCCTTCTTCGAGAGCCTCGGCGAACCGGGCGGCGGCAGTGCCCTCGGCCCCCAGGACCATGACTCGCCGCTGGTCAGCGCCCTGCCGAAGGGGGTGTCGGTGGCATGAGCGGCATCCTCGCCGGCAAGCGGATCCTGGTGACCGGGGTCGTCACGGACGCCTCCATCGCCTTCCACGTGGCCCGTATCGCCCAGGAGGAGGGCGCCGAGGTCCTGCTGACCGGCTTCGGCCGCCTCACTCTCATCGAGCGCTTCGCGTCCCGCCTGCCCAAGCCCGCCCCCGTCATCGAGCTGGACGTCACCGACCAGGGTCACCTGGACACCCTCGCCGACCGCATCGGCGAGCACGTCGACTCCCTCGACGGCATCGTCCACTCCATCGCCTACGGCCCCCAGGGCGCCTTCTCCTTCCTGGACGGCACCTGGGACGACGTGTCGACGGCCGTGCACGTGTCGGCGTACTCCCTGAAATCCCTCACCACCGCCTGTCTGCCGCTCCTGGAACGGCGCGGTGGCTCGGTCGTGGGCCTCACCTTCGACGCGACGGTAGCCTGGCCGCACTACGACTGGATGGGCGTGGCCAAGGCCGCCCTGGAGTCCACCAGCCGCTACCTCGCCCGCGACCTCGGCCCCCGCGGCATCCGCAGCAACCTCGTCGCGGCCGGCCCGCTGCGCTCCATGGCCGCCAAGTCCATCCCCGGCTTCTCGCAGCTGGCCGACGTCTGGGAGACCGAGCGGGCCCCGGCCGGCTGGGACCTCGCCGACCCGGACCCGGCCGCCCGCGCGGTCGTGGCCCTGCTGTCGGACTTCTTCCCGCGCACCACGGGCGAGGTCGTCCACGTGGACGGCGGGGTGCACATGATGGGCGCGTGAACCGCGCGGAAAGGGGCGGGAGTTGAGGATCGAGCCTCAACTCCCGCCCCTTTCGCCTGCAGTTACTCGGTCCCGCCGCCCGGCAGGATGCGCCGGAAGCCGGTGTACGGGACCAGCGCCTCGGGCAGGACCAGCGACCCGTCCTCCTGGACGCCCTGCTCCAGCAGCGCGGCGACCGTGCGGCCGATCGGGAGGGCCGAGCCGTTCAGGGTGGCCGCCGGGGTCTTGCGGCCGTCGGCGCGCTTGACCCGGATGTCGGCGCGGCGGGCCTGGAAGGTGCCGCAGTCGGAGACCGAGGAGATCTCCCGGTAGGAGCCGCCGCCCGGCAGCCAGACCTCGATGTCGTACGTCGTCCGGGCCGAGAAGCCCAGGTCGCCCGCGGGCAACAGGACGGTCCGGAAGGAGAGTTCGAGCCGGCGCAGGCACTCCTCGGCCTGCGAGACCATCAGCTCCAGCTGTTCCTCGGCTTCCTCCGGGGCGCAGACGCGCACCAGCTCCACCTTCTCGAACTGGTGCAGGCGCAGGACGCCCCGGGTGTCACGGCCGTACGCGCCCGCCTCGGCGCGGAAGCAGGGGGTGCGGGCGGTGAACGCGTACGGCAGGGTCCGGGAGTCCAGGAGCTGCCCGGCCACCAGGTTGGTCAGCGGGACCTCGGCGGTCGGGATCAGGAACAGCTCGCGGTCGCCGACCTGGGTGCGGAACAGGTCCTCCTCGAACTTGGGCAGCTGTCCGGTGCCGGTCATCGTGTCGCGGCTGACCAGGAACGGCACCGACTGCTCGGTGTAGCCGTGCTCGCGGGTGTGCAGGTCGAGGAAGAAGTCGCCGAGGGCCCTCTCGAGACGGGCTCCGGCGCCGTGCGAGACGCTGAAGCGGGCGCCGGAGAGCTTGGCGGCCGCGGGGGAGTCGAGGACGCCGAGGGTCTCGCCGATCTCCGCGTGGTGCCGGGCACCGGCCGCGGGGCGCGGGTCCGGACCGCCCCGCCGTATCTCCACGGCCTCCTTCTCCGAGTCGCCGTCCGGGACCGTGTCCAGCGGCAGGTTGGGGATGCCCAGCAGCAGCTCCGTCAGCTCGCCGGCAGCGGTGCGGGCGGCGCCCTCCGCCTGCTGCACCTCGGCACGCAGCGCCCGGGCGGACTCCTTCTCCGCCTCGGTGGGCGGGCCGGAGCGGCGGGCCTTGGCGGTGCGGTTCAGCTCCGTGCGCAGCCGGGTCACCTCGGCCTGCGTGGCCGAGCGGGCGCGCAGCGCGGTGCTCAGGGCGTCCAGGTCGAGCTCGTAGCGGCGGCGGGCCAGGCGCCGTACGGCGTCCGGACCGGCCTCGATCAGCTCGTGGGGATCATGCATGGCGGTCTCCTGACAGGGCGGGGGAGGAGGCGGGGGACTGCTCAGGAACGGCGGTATCGGTGTGCCGGGTGCCGAGGAGGCGGTAGCGGAGCGGGTGGGCCGAGCGCAGGCGGGCCGCGTACAGCAGGCCGCCCAGGGCGACCAGCGGCAGCAGCCAGGGCAGCGCGGCGATGACCTTGGACGGGGAGCCGGTGAGCATGTCGAAGTTGCCGACCACCAGCCACACCGAGGCGGCGAGGCCGGCGAAGCCCAGCAGCGGGGCGAGCAGCTCCCGCCACCAGTGCCCACTGCCGCCCCGCAGCCGCAGCCCGAGCACGGACAGCGCGGCCAGCGCCTGCAGGGCGACGATGCCCAGGGTGCCGAGGCCGAGCATGCTGGTGGTCAGGTCGGCGTACGGGTCGAGACCGGCGACGGCGAAGCCGGCCACGACCAGCGTGGTCAGCGCGCTCTGCGCGAGGCTGGCCCGGTGCGGGGAGCGGTGCCGCGGGTGCTCGGCGGCCAGGCCGTGCGGCAGCAGACCGTCCTCGGCGAGCACCTGGGCGTAGCGGTTGGCGGCGCTGTGCAGGGCCAGCGTCGCCGCGAACAGGCTGGTGCAGAGCAGGACCTGGAGCCCGGTGCTGCCCGCCTTGCCGAGGAAGTCGTCGCCGAGGACGAAGAACAGGTCGCCCATCTGCTTGCCCGCGACCTCGCGCACCTTGTCGCTGCCGACCGCGCCCACCGCCAGCCAGCTGGTGAGTGCGTAGAAACCGGCGATCAGGACGACGGCCGCGTAGGTGGCCCTGGGCACGCTGCGCCGCGGGTCCTTCGCCTCCTTGCCGTACAGGGCGGCCGACTCGAAGCCGATGAAGGAGACGAACGCGAACATCAGCGAGACACCGACGCCGTGCCCGACCGCGACGTGCGGGGAGAACGAGGCGGTGGGCAGCGCATGCAGTCCGTGCCGGGCCAGGATCGCCACGTCCAGGGCGGCCAGCACGCCGATCTCGCCGAGCATCAGCAGGGCCAGCACCCGGGCGCTGAGCGCGATCTCCCGGTAGCCGAGCACGGCCGTCAGCACCAGCCCGACGGCCGCGCACCACTCCCAGGACACCGTCATCCCGTGGGCGGCGAACACCAGGTGTGTGAAGTACCCGAGCGCACCCGCCAGCCCGATCGTCGCGCAGTTGTACGACAGCAGAGCGACATACCCGGCGGCGACCGCGGGCGGCCGCCCGAGCCCGTCGGCGACGGAGGCGTAGAAGCCGCCGGAGCCTCCGGTACGGCGGGCGCTCACCGCATAGCCGACCGAGAAGCAGAGGAGGGTGACTCCGGCGAACAGGAAGGCCGCGGGCACGCCGGCTCCGTCGCCGAAGGCGAAGGCGAGGGGGACGGTGCCGACCATGGCGGAGAGGGGGGCTGCGGCGGCGACGATGAGGAAGAGGATGTGCCCGGTGCCGAGTCGGCTCCGGGAGGGTGGGGGACCACTGGTGGACATGGGTGACTCCTGGGCTGCTCAAAGGGGTTGGGGAGAGGGACGGGAAACGTGCAACAGCCGCCCGCGGCGGACCGGCGGACGGCTGTTTGCTGTTGGCGTCGTACCTGGTCAGGCTGGTGCGATCGCCAGTGCCGTGTTCTGACCGCCGAAGCCCAGCGAGTTGCTCAGGGCCAGATCGATGGGCATCTCGGTGACGGTCTGCGCCAACTTGATCTCGATCCGGGGATCGGGCATGACCAGGTTGGCGACAGGCGGAATCAACTCGTGCTCGACACTCAGCACAGCGAACGCCGCCTCGACCGCGCCCGCCGCGCCCAGCAGATGACCGGTGACTCCCTTCGTGGAGGTGACCAACGGATCCCCACGCAGGGTCCGCTGGATCATCCGGGCCTCCGACAGGTCGTTCAACGGGGTCGAAGTCCCATGGGCGTTGACGTGCTGCACATCGTCCGGATCGGCCCCCGCGTCGGCGAGAGCCGCCCGTACGGCCGCCTCGATGCCGGCGCCGTCGGGATGCGGCGACGTCATGTGATGCGCGTCAGCGGTCGCGCCGTACCCGATGATCCGGCCGTGGATGTGCGCACCGCGGGCGCGGGCGTCCGCGACACGCTCCATCACGAGGATCCCCGCGCCCTCACCGGCGACGAAGCCGTCGCGGTCCACGTCGAACGGGCGGGACGCGGCCGCCGGATCGTCGTGCCGCCCGGACAGCGCGCCCATCTGTGCGAACCCGGCCATGACCAGTGGGGTGATCATGGCCTCGCTGCCGCCCGCCAGCACGATGTCGCACCGGCCGAGCGCCAGCAGGTCCCGGGCGGTCCCGATGGCCGTCGCGCCCGAGGCGCAGGCGGTGGCCACCACCAGGTTGGGTCCGGTCGCCCCGAACTCGATGGCCGTCTGACCGGCCAGCATGTTCGGCAGCTGCATGGGCAGCAGGAGCGGCGACACCCGGTCGGCGCCGTGCTCGCGCAGCACATGGTGCTGTTCCTCGACCGTGCCCGGACCGCCGTCGGCGCAGCCCAGCACGACGCCCACGCGTGCGCCGTCCCAGGTCTGCGGGTCGAGGCCCGCGTCGGCCACCGCCTCGTGCGCGGCGACCAGCGCGAACTGCACGAACCTGTCCAGGCGGTGAGCTCGCCGCGCACTCAGCAGCGTTTCGGGGTCGAAGTCCGGCACCCGGCAGGAGATCTGTACAGGGTTGTCCGCCAGCACCGGATCGAGGGCGGCGGCCGGCCTGCCGTCGCAGACCGCCGCCCAGCTCGGCCCGACCCCGATACCGCCCGGGGTGACCAGGCCGAGCCCGGTGACGGCGATGTCCATCCCGGCCATCAGACCTTCGCGCTCCGCTCCTCCATGAGCCGGACCATGTCGCCCACGGTCTCGGCCTCCAGGAGGTCGTCGTCGCTGATGTCCAGGTCCAGCTCGGACTTCAGCAGCAGCGACAGCTCCACCACGGCCAGCGAGTCCAGCTCGATGTCCTCCCGGGTGGCCTCCGGAGTGATCGAGTCGGGCGACACCTTGAGCTTGTTGGACAGGATTTCCTTGAGCTGCTCCAGCATGTCGGTTCCTTTCGAAGGTGTACGCACCCCGCGTACCGCTGAATCGATATGAGTGACTGACGATCGGTCAGATGGTTTGCAGCTCCGGCCAGATGACGGTGGCGGCACCCCAGGACAGGCCCCCGCCGAACGCGGTGAGCAGGACCCGGTGGCCCGCGGCGAGCCGGCCCTCGGCGGTGGCCTCGGCGAGCAGCAGCGGAATCGAGGCGGCGCCGGTGTTGCCGACCCGCGCGATGTTGCTCAGCTGCCGCTCGGCGGGGATGCCGAGCCGGTCCGAAACGGCCTCCAGGATCCGGGCGTTGGCCTGGTGCGCCACGAACCGGTCGACGTCGTCCAGCTGCCAGCCGGCCCGCTCGGCCGCCTCCGTGGACGCGGCGGTCATGTGCTCCACCGCGTGCCGGTAGGTGTCCCGGCCGAGCATCTGGAAGTAGTGGTCCTCCGGGGCGGCCGGCCGGTCGGTGGACCGCTGCCGGGAACCGCCCGCCGGGACCTCGATCAGATGGCTCAGCTCGCCGTCGCTGCCGAGCACCAGCGGGCCGATCGCACCGGGTTCACCGGCCGAGCCCGCGCGCAGCACCACCGCCCCCGCGCCGTCCGCGAAGATCACCGCGGTGGTGCGGTCCTCGGGGTTGATGATCGTGGTGAAGGCGTCCGCCGCGATCAGCAGCACCCGGTCCGCGATCCCGGCCGCGATCAGCCCCGCGGCCGAGGCCAGGCCGTACAGGAACCCGGAGCAGACGGCCGCCACGTCGAAGGCGGGCACCTGCCCGAGCCCCAGCCGCGCGGCCACCTGCGGTGCGGTGGCCGGGCAGGGCTGGTCCGGGGTGGTGGTGGCCAGCACCACCGCCCCCACCTCCTCGTCACCCGCCGACTTCAGCGCCCTCAGGCCGGCCTGCACCGCCAGATCGCCGGTGGAGGTGCCCGGGGAGATGAAGTTCCGCTCGGCGATCCCGGTGCGCGACCGGATCCAGGCGTCGGAGGTGTCGAGGCGGGCGGCCAGGTCGTCGTTGGTCACCACATTGGGCGGGACGTACGACCCGATGCCGGTGACGACCGCGGCCCGCCCGGTGCTCATGCGCCGGCCTCCGAGGCCAGGACGCCGACGGGCAGGCCCATGTAGTCCATGCGGACCTCGGCCATCTCGTCGGTCCACTGCTCGGCCATGTCGTAGCGCTGTTCGGCGGTGGTGTCGAGCAGCCGGACACCCGGCCAGATCTCGTAGTCCCCGATCTTGTCGGCGTGCTGGAACATGCCCTCCTGGAACAGTTCCTCGCGGTGGATGACGAACTCCCGGTCCGGGATCTCGTCCCACAGCTTCACGCCCGCGCGCAGGATCTCCAGCAGCCGCGGCTTGTACTCCGGGTGCTCGATCACGTGGTCGCGCAGGATGGTGCTGGCCACGGTGAGGTGGCGGATCTCGTCGATCGCGGTGCCACGCGAGATCTCGCCGGTCGCCGGGGACAGCGGGGTCCACTTGCGCTCGCTCAGCTCGGCCGCCGGGGCGAGCACACCCTCGATGATGATGGCGAACACGGCGACTCCGCCGGGGAAGTCGGCCTGGTCGCGGACGATGTCCAGGGTGAAGTCCACCACCGGGTCCAGGACCCGCTTGCGGTAGTCCCGGGCCATCTCGTCGATGTCCTTGAGCAGCGTGGTCGCCGGGATGCCCAGCTCCACCAGGTGCTGGCGGAAGACCCTGGCGTGCCGGGCCTCGTCGATCAGCTGGGTGGCGTAGAACTCCATCTGCGGGATGCCGGGCGCGACGGAGACGTAGTGGCCGAGCAGCCGGGTGGCCAGCTCCTCCGCCAGTGCCCGGAAGCCGAACTCCAGGACCAGGGCCTCGCGTAACGGGCCGGGCGCCTTGAGGAAGTCCGGGGTGATCGCGTTCTCGTGGTGGCCGGTCACCCCGCGGCCGCGCAGCGTGCCCTGGGCCACCGAGGTGATCCAGTAGGCGAGGTCGCACTCCTCGGGGCCGAGGGTGAGTTCCTTCGCGCCGTCCAGCAGACCGGGCGCCTTGTCCCAGTCCGCCTCAGGAGCAACGGGTGCGGTCATGATGCGGCGGCCTCCTTCGCCGGGCGCAGGGAGCCGGCGAACAGCCCGCCGGCGTAACTGAACAGGGGGAGCCGCCCGTTGTCGGCGTTGGCGCGGACGACGTACCCGAGCAGCAGCTCGCTGTCGCCCGCGTCGTGGGCGGAGTGGAACCGGCAGACGTAGTGCGCGAGCGCGCCCGCGATCAGCGGGGCGTGCGCGTACCGGTCCGCCGTCCAGGCCAGGCCCGCGAAGGCCTCGTCGCCGTCGGGCCGGCCGCTGTCGGCGAACCGCCGGGCCACGTCGGCCTGGTCGCCGCCGAGCACGTTGATCGCGAACCGGCCCTCGGCGGCGGCCAGCCGGGCGAAGGACGAGCCCGCCCGCAGCGCCACTCCGACCAGCAGGGGGGAGCGCGAGACCAGGGTGACCGTGCTCGCGGTGGTGCCGTGCATCCGGTCCTCGGGTCCGGTGGTCAGCACCGACACCGGGGACGCCAGGTGGTACAGGGCCCGGCGGCGCTCGGCCGGGTCCTGCCGGACCGTCCGCCGTACGCCGGTCGCGGTGGTCATCGCACGGCCTCCGTCTCCCGTACGACCGGCCGCGCCGGGACGTGCCCGACCGGCACCGGGTCCATGGCGTGCCCGACCGGCTTCGGGTGGGGCAGGCCGAGGTCGTCCAGCAGCCGCAGATAGCCCTCCTGGCGCACCGGCTCGAAAGGCAGCGCGAAGGACTTCATGAAGTTGCCGAACAGACCGCGGTCGCCGAACAGATGGAACGGCAGCACCAGCAGCGCCCACTCGGGCTTGACCAGCCAGCACCACAGCGCGGCCACCGCGCCCTGCGTGATGAGGCTGTGCATGACGTTGTAGAGGACGTAGTACGCCTTGTGGATCGGCCGGCCGCCGCTCTTCTTGAACGCGATGGCGCCGGGGATGTAGCCGATCAGGTCGATGTAGAGGAACAGTCCGAGCGCCGGCAGCCAGCGGATGTCGCCGAAGTGGTAGACGATCAGGCCGGTGGTGACGGCGAGGCCCACCAGGTACTCGGCGCGGTGCAGCGAGTACGTGCGTGGTGTCTCGAAGGGGTTCGCCTGGTCCATGGTCAGCTCCTCGGCGGGCTACTGGGCGCCGACCGCGGCGGGCTCGGTGAGTGCGATGCCGCCCTGGATCCGCACGGCCGGGTACAGCCCGGTCAGCGCCCAGGCGACGGTCTCCTTGATGACCCGCTCGGCGATCGGGTCGAGGATGCCCTCCAGGCTCGGGATGCCGAAGTCGAAGTCGGCGTCGAAGCGGACGCTGACGTCGGTGCCGTCCTGCTGCACAGACCAGGTCCCGGAGAAGGAGTCGAAGTCGCCGTCGGACTGCTCGAAGCGGATCTCGCCGCTCTCCGGCAGCACGGTGTCGTCCTCGGTCCAGCGCAGCAGGCCGCTGCGGAAGTGCAGCTCCCAGCTGGAGGAGGCCTTCGGGTCGGGGTAGGAGGCGTGCACGGTGGTCGCGTTGACGTGGGGCGCGAGGTCCGGGTACTTCTCCCAGCGCCGTACGGCGTGCAGGACCGTTTCGGCCTGCTCCGCGGGTATCAGGGCATCGAGTTCGACGTGCCGCACGATCAGTTACCGCCTTCCGGCATCTTGGCCGCGCCTCGGATGAGGTCGCGGGTGGCCAGGTCGAAGGAGTTGACGAGGAAGTCCACGTCGGTGTCGTCCAGCACGGCGGGCGGCGTGAACCGCACCACCGAGCTGCCGTTCATGGAGTGGTTGGCGACCACGCCGTGGTTGAACAGCTCGATCAGCAGCTCGCCGGCCAGGCCGGCCTCCACGAGCTCCACGCCGATGAGCAGACCCCGGCCGCGCACGTCCACCACCAGCTCGGGGATGTTGCGGTGGGCGACCTCCGCGATCCGCGGCAGCAGCCGGGCACCGAGGTCCATCGCCCGGGTGACCAGGCGCTCCTCCTTGACGGCCCGGATCGCGCCCTGCACCGCGGCCATCAGCACCGGCTGCCCGGAGAAGGTGGCGGTGTGGACGTAGGGGTCCTTGTCGAAGGGGCGGAACGCCTTGCGGGTGGCGACGGCCGCCGACACCGGCATCACCCCGCCGCCGAGCGCCTTGCCGGTGAGCAGGACGTCCGGGACGACGCCCTCGATGTCGGCGCCCCACCACTCGCCGAGCCGCCCGAAGCCGGACTGCACCTCGTCGAGGATGAGGAAGCCCTCGTACTCGCGGACCAGCTCCTCGACCCGCTTGAGGTAGCCCTTCGGCGGGAGGACGACCCCGCCCTCGCCCTGCACCGGCTCCAGGATCACGCACACCTCGCCCGGGTGCGCCCGCAGTTCCGCCTCCAGTGCGTCGGCGTCGCCGAACGGCAGGTGCTGGAAGTCGGGCACGAGCGGGCGGAACGGCGCCTGGTAGACGTCCTTCGCGGTCGCAGACAGGGCGCCCAGCGTCTTGCCGTGGTAGCCGCCGCGCATCGAGACGGTGCGCTTGAAGCCGTTCGCACGGGCCAGCTTCAGACCGGTCTCCACCGCCTCCGCACCGGACAGCGCGAAGTGCACCCGGTCGAGCCCGGCCGGCAGCACGGAGACCAAGGCCTCGGCGGCGCGGGCCACAGTCGGCTCCAGCAGGATGCGGGTCGCGGTGGGGTGGGTGCGCAGCTGACGCTCCACCTCCTCCATGACGATCGGGTGCCGGGCGCCCATGATGAACACGCCGTAGCCGCCCGCGTTCAGGAAGCGCTCACCGTCGCTGGTGGTGAGCCAGGCGCCCTCCGACGCCACCTCCATGTGGCTGCCGAACAACTCGGCGAGCGTGGCGCGGCCCTTGCTGAGGTGGGCCCGGTACAGGTTGAGGATCTCCGCCTCGTCGTCGACGGCGGTCGCCGGCGCCGGGGAATCCTGGATGACGGTCACGTGTCGCTCACTCCAAAAAGGTGGGGTGGGGGGGAGCGCCCCGAAGGGGCGCGGGGAACTGCGCGAACAGCCACGACGGACCCGCAGTCGCCCACATAGCTCTTCCGGCCGAGCTCTACGCCAGAACCAGCGGCCCTCCGCCGAAGTACGCGAGCAGCGGCTCCGCGGCGGCGAGTCGAGATGGCGGATGAAAGGCCAGCGCACGAGTAGCGGCAGCGGCTTGCGCGCTCGCGGAGTTGCTGATGAAGTCCAGCCCGCCCAGCAGCTCCAGCGCCCGAGCCACAATGCCCGGCAGTGCGTTTTGCACCGCGTACCGAGCGATCAGCACCCGCGCCACCGACTCCTCGTCGCCCGGCTCCGGACCGGTGCCCCGGGCCACGCCCTCCAGCAGGGCGAGGGTCGCCTCCATGTCGACGGCGAGAGCCGCCCGCTCCTCTGCGCTGCCCCGCTGCCGCTCCAGCACCTGCTCCACCAGCGCGGCGGCGGAGCCCGCGTACCCTGCGGAGATCAGCATCTCGAACCAGACGAACCCGGCCGACTGCAGGTCGTCGAGGCGGGTGGGGTCGTCGGCGCCGGCCCGGACGACCATCTCGGACGGGACGAACACGTCCTCCAGGCGTACCTCGTCGCTCTCCGCGCCGGCCAGCAGGTCGTTGCCCCAGAACGGGTGCACGGACATGCCGGGCGCGTCGGCCGGTACCAGCGCGAGCGCCAGCTCCGGCTCGCCGCCCTCCTCGCCGTGGATGGCGATGGACGCGGTCAGCAGGCTCATCGAACCCGACAGGCTGCACGGCTTCTTCGAGCCGGACAGCAGGAACCCGCCCTCGACCGGACGCGCGGTCACGGCCGGCTTCAGGATGTTCTGCGCGGTACGGCCCTCGGCCCAGCCGGAGGCCATCACCTGCTGCTCCGGCACGATCCGGTGCAGCAGCTCGGTCTGCGCGGCGGTGAGCCGGCCCGACTTGACCGCCAGCGAGTACAGCATGGCGGCGGTGAAGTGGTGCATGGACACGGCCGCGACCAGGGACGGCGAGAGCGCGCCGAGGGCGAGCTGGACCCGCAGCGCCTCGAGCGGGGCGGCTCCGTGGCCGCCGTAGGCCTCGGGTATCAGCAGACCGACCCCGCCGTGGATGCGGAACAGGTCGATCACCGGGCTGCCGGGCCGCTCCCGCTCGGCGTACGGAATCTGCTCCAGCTCCTTGAGGAGTCCGGGGTGGAACCGCTCGCAGACGGTCCGGGCAGCATCGAGGGAACGCACGGGAAACCTCCGCAGGACTGGGTGTGGTCAGGCGCCGAAGACCGCGTCGTACGGGCTCACGTCGCGGGCGATGCTGACTCCCTGGACGTGGGAGGTCTTGAGCATCGGGTAGTTGGCCTCGCCGAACGCGCCGCCGGTGCGGCCGGTGCCGCCGTGGCTCGGCAGGTAGGGCAGGAAGCCGATGTGGGAGTCGTTGACCTTGAGCAGGCCGCCGTTGACCACGCGGCGCACGAAGGTCTCGATGACGTGGTCCGAGCGCGACCACAGGGAGTTGCGCAGCCCGTAGTCGTTGCTGTTGACGAACTGCAGGAACGCCTCCAGCAGGGCGTCGTCGTTGTCGCGCTCCGCGACCACGATCGGGATCAGCGGGAAGAACGTCTCCTCCCGGACCACGTCGTAGGTCCGGGCCCGGTCCAGGCCGTCCACCCGGACCACCGTCGGCTGCAGGAAGACACCCGTCTCGGACACCGTGCCGTCGACCTCGGTGCGGTTGCCGCCGGTGACCAGCTCGGCGCCGTTGTCCATCGCCTGCCGCAGCAGCCGGAAGAAGCGCTCGCTGCGCCGCACCGGCGACAGCAGCACGTCCTCCTCCTCGGGCAGGCCCGGCTTGATGCCCCTGACCTGCTCCTTGACCTCCGTGATCAGCGCCTCGGCGATCTCGGGGTGGACCAGCACGTAGTTGGGCACCATGCAGATCTGCCCGGAGCCGTAGAACGACTCGGTGATGGCCTCGGCCGCCCACTTCACGTCGGCGTCCTTCCACACCACGATGCCGTCGTTGCCGGCGAGTTCGAGGATCGGCTTCTTGCCGTGCGCCACGCACTGCTGCTCGAAGCGCAGGCCCTCCTGGCTGCCGCCGATGTAGAAGATGTCGTTGATCAACGGGTCGGCGATCCAGCGGTCCATGGTCTGCTTCGGGTTGGAGCACACCGCGTTGAGCACACCGGCCGGCGCGTCGATCTCCTCCAGCAACGGGGCGACGATGTCGCGCAGCAGCCACATGGTGGACAGCGCGATGCTGCGGGGCGCCCGCACCACCACGGCGTTGCCGGCCATGAGCGCCAGCACGCACAGGGCGGTGCTGGGCAGCGGGGCGTTCTGCGGCGGGTTGAAGGCGACCACGCCGTCCGGCTGGCGGTGCAGGATCAGCTTGCGGCCGTTGTACTCCTTCTCGACCCGCATCTGCTTCAGGTACCAGCGCAGGGAGCCCGGGGCGTAGATCTGCAGCAGGCAGCTCAGCTCCCAGCGGGCCAGCTTCACGGGGTGGGACTCGGCGACCAGCATGCGCAGGAACTCGTCCTGGTGCTTGATCAGTTCCTCGCGGAAGCGGGTGCCCAGCTGCATCCGCCGCTCCAGCGGTACGGCCGCCCAGTCGGGGGCGGCCGCGGCGGCCGCCTGGGTGGCCAGGTCGATGGCGGAGTCGTCCGCGATCGCGCAGCGCCCGACGACATAGGGGTGCTTGGCCGCGTCGGATTCGGGGTCCTGTTCGAGCGAGCGCTTCAGGGTCACGCTGGTGAACACGTCTTCCAGCAGGGAGCGCCCGCTGACGGTGTAGACCCACCCGTCCCCGGCGACGTCCTTGCCCGCGATGTAGAGGTCGTAACTCTTCAATCCGGAAGGTGCCTCAGCACTCTCCTCCTGCGCGGCTTCGCGAAGCATCTTCAGCCTTTCGGATATGGCGTGTGGATTTCTTGAAGCAATGCGAGCCTGACAGCGGAATCTGACCCCGCGCTGACACGTGACTGACCGCGCCGATCAAGCCACGGGAGCGCTCTCGGCGCCGTCAGCGGGGCGTCAGCCGGCCTTGCTTGCATGACCGCATGCCACCTGTCGACAGCACGATCCAGCGGTTGCGCGATCTGCCGCGCAGTGAACTCGCCGAAGAAATCGAGTCAATCGTCCTGAAGAAATTCAAGGCCGTACTGCTCATGGACGATTCCGAGGATCTTCCCCTCGACGTCAGCTATTTCGATCTCGGCCTCACCTCGCTGCGGCTGACCGAGATACGACAGAGCCTGGAGCAGCTCCTGGACCTGTCGATCAACGTCAACGTGCTCTTCAACGAGCCGACGATCGCCCACCTCGTGGACCACCTGACCCAGGCCATCCAGGAAGCTTGAGGAGTCGTTCCATGCCGCGTACGGAATCAGAGCAGGCGCCCGAGCCGGTCGCGATCGTCGGAATCGGTCTGCGGTTCCCCGGCGGCAGCGGCTCGCCCGACGAGTTCGACGCCTTCCTGCGGGAGGGCCGCAGCGGAATCGGCCCGATCCCCCGGGACCGCTGGGACGTCGACGCGTTCACGCCCGAGGGCCCCGACGACAAGGGCAAGATCCGCGCCTCGGCCGGCGGGTTCCTGGACCGCATCGACCTGTTCGACGCCGGCTTCTTCAACATCTCCCCGAAGGAAGCCCGCTACATGGACCCCCAGCAGCGGCTGCTGCTGGAGACCGCCTGGCAGGCCCTGGAGCACGCGGGCATCGACCCGGCGCCGCTGCGCCGCGGCAACGGCGGCGTGTACATCGGAGCCAGCTCCATCGACTACGCGCTCGAACTGGACTCGCTGCCCTACGAGGAGCTGGACGGCCATCTGGCCTCCGGCATCACCATGTTCCCGCTGTCCGGCCGGCTCTCCTACTTCCTCGGCTGGCGCGGCCCGAGCATGAGCGTCGACACGGCCTGCTCGTCCTCCCTGGTCGCGCTGCACCTCGCGGTGCAGGCGCTGCGCGCCGGCGAGAGCGACATCGCGCTGTGCGGCGGCGTCAACGCCCTGCACCACCCGCGCATCCCGGTGATGTTCTCCAACGCGCAGATGCTGTCCCCGGACGGGCAGTGCAAGACCTTCGACGAGGCCGCCGACGGCTACGCGCGCGCCGAGGGCTGTGGCATCGTCGTCCTCAAGCGGCTCTCCGACGCCGAGCGCGACGGCGACCGGATCCTCGCGCTGGTGCGCGCCACCGCCGTCGGCCAGGACGGCGACAGCGCCGGTCTGACCGTGCCCAACGGCCCCGCCCAGGAGAAGGTGATCCGCAGCGCGCTGGCCGCCGCCCACCTCGCGCCCGAGGACATCCAGTACGTCGAGGCGCACGGCACCGGCACCCCGCTCGGCGACCCCATCGAGTTCGGCGCCATCGGGGACGTTTTCGTCGACTCCCACACCAAGGACCGGCCGGTGCTGGTCGGTTCGGTGAAGACCAACTTCGGTCACATGGAGCCCGCCTCCGGCATCGTCGGCGTCATCAAGACCGTCCTCCAGCTGCGCGCGGGCACGATCTACCCGCACATCAACCTCAACACCCCCTCGGGACGCATCCCCTGGGACCTCTACCCGGTCCGGGTCCCGACGGCCTGCGAGCCCTGGGAGGCCGAGGTCCGGCGCGCGGTCGTCAACAGCTTCGGCTTCGCCGGGACCATCGGCGCGGTCGTGCTGGAGCAGGCCCCCGAGCCGGCCGAGAAGCTCTCCGAGGGCGGGGCCGCACCGGTGTTCACCCTGTCCGCGAAGAACGCCGGCGCTCTGCGTGAACTTGCGGCAAAATACCGGCAGTTGGTGGAGGAGCAGCCACTGGCGGCGCTCTGCCACAGCGCCAACACCACCCGCACCCACCACCCCTACCGCGTCGCCGCGCCCGTCACCGACCGCGCCGCGCTCGCCCGGCTCCTGGACCAGGCCGCCGAGGCCGAGCACGAGGGGCCCTCCGGCATCCGCAAGACCGCGTTCATGTTCACCGGACAGGGCTCCCAGTACGCCGGCATGGGCGCCGCCCTCTATGAAGCCCTCCCCGTCTTCCGTGCCCAGGTCGACGCCTGCGACCGGCTGTTCGCCGAGCACCTCGGCCGCTCGGTGCGCGAGCTGCTGCTCGGCACCGCCGCCGACCCCGAGGCGATCGACCGCACCGAGTACACCCAGCCCGCCCTGTTCACCCTGGAGTACGCCCTCGCCCAGCAGTGGATGGCCTGGGGGGTGCGCCCGAACGTGCTCATCGGGCACAGCATCGGTGAGGTCGTCGCCGCCGCCGTGGCCGGACTGTTCAGCCTGGCCGACGCGGTCACGCTGGTCGCCGCCCGGGCCCGGCTGATGCAGGCCGTGCGCACCGAGGGCGGCATGGCCGCTGTCGCCGCCCCCGCCGAGGAGGTCGCCCCCCTGCTGGAGGGCCGCGCCGACCTGGCCCTGGCCGGGGTCAACGCCCCCGACCAGACGGTGATCTCCGGTGCCACCGCCGCGCTGGACGAGGTGGTGGGCGTCCTGGAGGACAGGGGCGTCCGCGTCGACCGCCTCAAGGTCTCGCACGCCTTCCACTCCCCGCTGATGGCCGAGGTCTACGACGACTTCCGTGCCGCGCTCGACGGCATCACCTTCCACGAGCCGAAGATCAGCCTCATCTCCAACGTCACCGGGCGCCTCGCCCGGTTCCGCGAGATCGGCGACCCCGACTACTGGGTGCGGCACATCGGCGAACCCGTCCGCTTCCTCGACGGCATCCGGGCCGTCGCCAAGCGCGGCCGGCACGCCCTGATCGAGATCGGCCCGCAGGCCGGGCTCACGGCGCTCGCCCGGCGGAGCGTCACCGTCGAGGACCACCTGTGGCTGGCCAGCCTGCGCCGCCGCGACACCACCACCTCGACCACCCTCACCGCACTCGCCGACTACTACGCGGCAGGCCTCGGCGTCTCCTGGACCGACTACCACGCCGGGCACCCCGCGCCCGCCCGCGTGGACCTGCCGACGTACGCCTTCCAGCGCAAGCGCTACTGGCTGCCCACCGCCACGCCCCGCAGGGCGGTCGCGAACGGCACCGCCCGGCACCTGCTGCTCGGCATCGAGGAGCGGTTCGCCAGCGGAGTGCGGGAGTTCAACGCGGAGTTCACCACCGAGGAACTCGGCGCGCTCGCCGACCTCGCCGACGGCGGCCGTACCGTCCTGCCCGCCGGCGCCTACGTCGACCTGCTGCTCGCCGTGCAGGACGCGGTCCAGGGCCACGCCCGCTCCGCCGTCCGCGACCTGAGGCTGCTCGCCCCGCTGGAGCTGCCCGCCGAGACCGTGACCGCGCTGACCACCCGCTGGCGGCCGCGCCCGGGTGGCGGCGCCGAGGTCGAGGTGTTCACGGTCGTCGGCGGCGAGGAGAACATACACGCCACCGCCGTCGTCGCCGCGGAACGCGAACCCCTCGTCCCGGTCTCGGAGTTGGCCGAGCTGGACGCCACCCTCGCCCCCGCCGGACAGCAGATCGACGACGAGGACATCTACACCGACCTCGCCTCCGTCGGCCGCCCGCAGGGCCCCCGGATGCGGCTGCTGCTGCGCGCCGCCCGGCACGGCGCCGGCCTGGTGACCGGAGAGCTGACCGGCCGCGACGCCACCGCCGTCGAGCACGTCCCGGCGGAACTGCTGGAGGCCGCCGTGCAGGCCCTGGTCGTCCTCGACCCCGAGGGCCCGGTGTTCGTGCCGCGCGAGATCGCCTCCGTACGGCACTTCCGCAAGCCGCGCGGCGAGAATCTGCGTGTTCTCGCCCGGGTCCGCGGCGAGCAGGACCGGCGGCTGGCCGACGTGCTGCTGCTGGAGAACGGCGATCCGGTCGCCGAACTGCTCGGCGTGCGCATGGCCCGGCCCGAGGGCCGCGGTGGCCGCCGTCAGTTCCTGCACCGCCCCGACTGGGTGCGCCGGGCACTGCCCGCCAAGGAGCACGCACCGGCCCGGCACGTCGTCCTGCTCGACCCGTCCGCGGTCCGCGCCGCCGAACTCGCCGCCGAGCCCGGTCTGAAGGTCACCTGGCTGCCCGACCTCACCGACCTCAAGGCTGCCCTGGAGGACCCCACCGTCACCGACGTCTGCCGGATCTGGCGGCAGCGCCCGGCGCCGATGTCCGACGGCCGGCTGCGCGTGGAGTGCGAGGACAATTACCGCGAACTCCTCACCCTCATCGGCGCGTTGGACGCTTCCGGCGCCGCGCGGCCGCCCCGGCTGTGGCTGGTCACCGAGGGCGCCCAGTGGCTGCCCGGAGACCCGGCCGGCGACGGCGGGCACCTCGGCGCCGCCACTCTGTGGGGCTTCGGCCGGGTGCTGCTGACCGAGTACCCGCAGTACCGGACGACCCTGGTGGACCTCGCCCCGGGCAGCGGTCTCGCCCCGCTCGCGGACGAGTGGCGCAGCGAGCCGCCCGGCGAGTACCAGGTCGCCCACCGCCCCGGCCGCCGCTATGTGCGCCGGCTGCTCGCCGGTGACTCGACCCTCACCTGGACCGGCGGCTTCGAACTGCGCGCCCCCGACTCCGGTGACCTGTCCGACCTGGCGCCGGCCTCGGTCACGGACCGGGCGCCCGAGGCCGAGGAGGTCCAGGTCCGCGTGCACGCCGTCGGCCTGACCGCCGAGGACGCCCGTACCGCCCTGGACACCGGACGCGCCGAACGCGCGGAGGAGGAGGCAGGCGTGGAGGAACCGCCGCCGCTGCTCGGCCAGTTGGCCCGCGGCACGGTCCTCGCCGCCGCCGACGGCACCGGCTTCGCAACCGGCGACGAGGTCCTCGTCCGGCACGACGGCACCTTCCGCTCCACGCTCACCGTGCCCGCGGTGGCCGTCGTGCACGCCACCGGCTCCGACGACACCGCGCCCCGCTTCCGGCTGGACGAGACCGGCGAGGCCCTGCGCACCGCCCTGTCCGACCCCGCCGGACGCGCCTGGGTGACGCTTCCCGAGGACCCGGCGGAGGAGCAGACCGACCAGGTCGACGCGGGCCCGGCCGGACTGCGCGCCGACCGCACCTACCTGGTCACCGGCGGTCTCGGCGGCCTCGGCCTGGTCACCGCGCGCAAGCTGGTCGCGCTCGGCGCCCGGCACCTGACCCTGGTCAGCCGCAGCGGCCGGGCCACCGAGGAGGCCTCACCGGTCCTCGCGGACCTGGCCGCCGACGCCGAGATCGACGTCGTACGCGCCGACATCTCCCGCTCGGAGGACGTCCAGCGCCTGGTGCGGCACCTCGCGGCGGGCCCGTACCCGCTCGGCGGGATCGTGCACGCGGCCGGCTCCTACGACAAGAAGCTGATCTCGGAGCTGACCTGGGAGTCGATCGACGCCCAGCTGGCGGCGAAGGCGTACGGCGGCTGGCTGCTGCACGAGGCGGCCGAGGAGTCCTTCCCCGAGCTGGAGTTCTTCGTCACCTACTCCTCCATCGCCTCCGTCCTCGGCGGCGCGACCCAGGGCCACTACGCCGCCGCCAGCGCCGGGCTCGACGCACTCGCCGAGTGGCGCAGTCGCCGCGGGGTGCCGGGGCTCTCGGTCAACTGGGGTGCCTGGGCCCGGGTCGGTATGTCGGCCCGTCTGGAGGAGCACCTCAGCCAGGAGATCGAGCGCAGCGGCGTCCGCTTCTTCTCTCCGACCCGGGCCCTGGACACCCTGGCCCGGCTGTGGGGGCGGCCGCGCACCCAGCGGATCGTCGGCGAGTTCGACTGGGACCGCTATGTGGCGGGCAGCGTCACCGGAGACCTGTTCTACGACCGGCTCGCCCGGCAGACCCCCGACGACGACGGCACCGGCCTCGACCTCACGGCACTGGCCGCGCTGCCCGGGGCCGAACGCCTGGCCGCCGTCACCGGCGTGGTCCGCGAGAAGGTCGGCGCCGTCCTGCACCTGGAGGAGGGCGACGAGCTGGACGTGTCCACCGAGTTCGTGTCGCTGGGCCTGGACTCCCTGATGGCCCAGCAGGTCAAGGCCGCACTGGAGCAGACGTTCCGGCTGCCCCTGCCGGCCTCCCTCACCCACGACCACCCCACGGTCCGTGCGCTGGCCCAGTTCGTCGACGGTCAGCTCGGTCCGGTACCGGCAGCGTGACAGAGCTGGGGGGCGTCCTCGCCAGGGGACGCCCCCCAGGGACGGGAACCCACCATGACTGACATACCGAGGGAGCGCTGGACGCTCCACCACTCCTCCCGGGCCCACGCCGGAAGCCGCCCGGACCACCCGGCGATCATCTGCGAGGGCCGCGTCACCACCTACGAGAAGCTCCACCGCGACAGCAACCGCGCCGCGCACGCCCTGCACACCAGCGGGGTCAGGCGTGGCGACCGGGTCGCCTACCTGGGGCGCGAGTCGGCCAACTACTACCTGGTGATGATCGCCTGCGCCAAGGCCGGCGCGGTCCTGGTGCCGGTCAACTGGCGGCTCACCCCGCACGAGGTCGACCACATCCTGCGTGACTCCGGCGCCGCCCTGATCTTCGTCGACGACGAGTTCTGGGACACCGTCGCCACCGTCCGCCACCAGCTGCGCGGACTGCGCAGGGTGATCCGGGTCGACGGCACCGACGCCGACGGCGAACCCGCCCGCGGCGCGGGCCTGCCGGCCTGGGCCGCCGACCAGCCCGACACCGACCTCGCGCCCGGCACCGGCCCGGACGACGCGGTCATCCAGATCTACACCAGCGGCACCACCGGCCTGCCCAAGGGCGCGGTCCTCGCCCACCGCAGCTTCTTCACGCTGCCGCACGCGAGCCGCGAGCGGGGCGTGGACTGGATCGACTGGCTGCCCGAGGACGTCGCCCTGATCTCCCTGCCGGGCTTCGGCGTGGCCGGCATCGGCTGGTTCCTGCACACGTTCAACGCCGGCGGCACGAACGTGATCATGCCGCAGTTCGACCCGCAACAGGCGGTACGGCTCATCCGCAGCCACGGGGTCACCACCACCTTCGCCGCCCCGGCCATGCTCCAGGCGATGGCGGCCGAACGCGGCGCGGGCCCCGAGGCGTTCGCCTCCCTGCGCAAGATCGCCTACGGCGCCGCCCCCATGTCCGAGACGCTGCTCAAACAGTGCCTGGAGACCTACCGCTGCGAGTTCGCGCAGATCTACGCCAGCACCGAGACCGGCAGCGTCGCGGTCTGTCTCCCGCCCGAGGCGCACCACCCCGGCAGCACGGTCCTCACCTCGGTCGGCAGGCCCTGCCCCGGCAACGAGGTCAAGGTGATCGGCCCCGCCGGCGAGACCCTTCCCGTGGGCGCCATCGGCCAGATCTGCGTCCGCGCACCCTCCCGGATGCTCGGCTACTGGAACCTGCCCGAGGCCACCGCCCGCACCCTGGTGGGGGAGTGGTTGCACATGGGCGACGCCGGCTACCTCGACGAGGACGGCTATCTCCATCTGTGCGACCGCATCAACGACACGATCATCGTCGCCGGGCAGAACATCTACCCGGCCGAGGTCGAGAAGGCGCTCGCCGCGCACCCGGCCGTCGCCGACACGGCGGTCGTCGGGCTCCCCGACGACCGCTGGGGGGAGAGCGTGCACGCGGTGGTGGTCCTCAGGCCCGGCGCGACCGCCACACCCCGGGAACTCCTGCTGTCCCTGCGGGGCCGCATCGCCGACTACAAGATCCCGGGCACGTACCACTTCGCCGAGTCCCTCCCGCGCAACCCGTCGGGCAAGATCCTGCGCCGCGCGGTGAGGGAGCGGCTGACGGCGTCGACCAGGGACGCCTTGAAGGCAACGGTCATCTGACAACACTGACAGCCCAGAAAGGAAGTCGCCGCATGCCTTCCAACGCCAGGGAGAGCAACTCCCAAGGGGCGCGGGGCTCTGCTGACTTGCGGCTCCGCCGTGGGGCGCGACCAGCCCCCACCGGCCCGCAGACCGCAGACGACGGCAGGTCCCTCTTGCAGATCGGCGTACTCCTGCCCACCCGAGAACAAGCCATCAACGGCACCTACGCCGCAGCCCCCTTGCTCGACTTCGCCAAAACCGCGGAAGCGCTCGGCTTCGACTCCCTGTGGGCGGGGGACTCCCTCACCGCCCGCCCCCGCCTGGACCCCCTCGTCGTACTCTCGGCCGCAGCGGCAGCGACAACGCGCATCGCGGTCGGCACCGCGGCCCTCACCCCGGCCCTGCGCCACCCCCTCATCGGCGCCAACATGATCGCGAGCCTCAGCCATGTCGCCGCCGACCGGCTGGTCCTCGGTCTCGGTTCGGGCTTCCCCATGCCCGAGACCGAGGAGGAGTTCGCCTCGGTCGGTGCCTCCTTCCAGGGCCGCGTCGGCCGCCTCGACGAGATCACCGCCCTGTGGCGGACGGCGTGGCGGTCGGGGGAGGACGGCGAACCCGCCGAGTTCCAGGGCAGGTTCTGGCAGGCGGAGAACCTGGACCGGCTTCCCTCGCCCGCGATCCCGGGCGGGCCGCCGCTCTGGCTGGCCGGCAGCGACACCCCCAAGGTCCTGGCCCGCGTGGCGACCCGCTACGACGGCTGGCTGCCCTTCCTCCCGGACGTCGACGCCTACGCACGCGCCCGCCGTCGTATCGCCGAACTCGCCGAGGAGGCGGGCAGGGGAGCCGACGCGGTCGTGCCCGCGCTGTACGCCACCGTCACGGTCAACGCCAGTGAGAGCGCGGCCAAGGCCGAACTGGAGCACTACATCAGCCACTACTACGGCCGCTCCCTGGAGCAGATGCGGAGCATCCAGGCCTACGCCTGGGGCAGCGCCGAGAAGTGCGCCGAGTGGCTCGGCGGCTACGTCCGCGCCGGCGCCCGGCACCTGGTCGTACGGATCGGATCGCTGGACCCCGAGCCGCAGTTGAAGGAGATCGCCGAGGTGCTGCTGCCCGCGGTACGCGCCCTCGGCCCGTCCACCACCGTTGGGAGTACGCAGTCGTGACCACCGCCATCGGCACCGTCGGCAGCCAGATGTCCACCGAGGGGCACTGGTTCCACCCCGTGGAGCCCTCGCCCGACGCCTCCATCCGGCTGTTCCTGCTGCCCCACGCGGGCAGCGGCGCCATCATCTACCGCGACTGGGAGAGCCTGCTGCCCCCGGACATCGCGGCCCAGGCGGTGACCCTGCCCGGCCGCCACAACCGCCGGGAGGAGCAGACCTACGAGAACTTCTGGCCGCTGCTCGACGCCCTGCACGAGGCGGTCCTCAACGACCTGGACGAGCGGCCGTTCGCCTTCTTCGGCCACTGCCTCGGCGCCCAGCTGGCGTTCCGGCTGGCGATCAGGATGGAGGCGGAGGGCGGACCGGTTCCGGTGATGGTCGGCATGTCCGGATGGTCGCCCGTGGGCTTCTTCCAGCCGACGGAGGAGCAGAGCCGGATGCCGGAGCCCGAACTGGTCGAGTGGATCAAGAAGTTGGGCTCGTTCCCGGCCGAGATCTACGACAACCCCGAGATGCTCGCGCTCGTCGTGCCCGCCCTGCGCGCCGACCTCAGGGTCGCCGGGGACTACGAGGACGACGGCGCCGGCGTCACCTGCCCGCTCGCCTCCTACGGCGGCCGCAGCGACCCGCTGCAGGAGGCCCCGGACGCCATGACCCACTGGGCCGGACGCACCCCCGCCTACCTCGGCCACAACGAGTACGAGGGCGGCCACTTCTACATCGACACGCACGCCCAGGCCGTCACCGCGCACTTCGCGCACCGACTGCAGCGGACCGTGGCCAAGGCCGCGGGCTAGGGCGGACCCTGCGCCCGGAGACCGCGTCAGCGCCGTGTCAGCGGGGCGCGGGACAGTGACCCGATGACTGTGTTCCGGGTGCCGTCCCGCGCCCCGCAGTGCGTCGCGGACCCCCGCGGCCCGCAATCAACCGGCACGAAACGACCTAGGGAGGGTCGTCCATGACCACCGAAGCGGAACTGACCGGCAGCGCGGCCTCGGCCGCACCGCCACCGGACATCGAGGAGGCAGCCGGAGCACCCGCCTGGGGCGCGCTTCTGGTCGTGCTGGCCGGCCTGTTCATCACCAACCTCGACTTCTTCATCGTCAACGTGGCCATCCCCTCGCTGCAACAGGGGATGCACGCCACCGCGGCCGAGATCCAGCTGGTCGCCGCCACGTTCAACATCGGTCTGTCGGCCATGCTGATCACCGGCGGCCGGCTCGGCGACCTCTACGGCCGCCGGCGGATCTTCTCCATCGGCCTGGCCCTGTTCACGCTGGCCTCGCTGGCCTGCGGCATCGCGCCGAACATGGGCGAGCTGATCGCGGCGCGCGCGGTGCAGGGCGCCGCGGCCGCGCTGGTGATCCCGCAGGTCCTCGGCATCCTGACCACGACGTACACGGGCAAGGCCCGGGTCGCCGCGTTCAACGCCTACGGCCTGACCCTCGGCGCCTCGGCCGTCTTCGGGCAGCTGATCGGCGGCCTGCTGATCAAGGCGGACGTGTTCGGCTGGGACTGGCGGACCATCTTCCTGATCAACGTGCCGATCGGCGCCGTCGTCCTGCTGCTGACCCCGAAGCTGGTGCCCGAGTCCCGCGCCGACGGCCACACGGGCCTCGACCTGACCGGTGTGGTCCTGGTGACCGCCGGGCTCACCGCCGTCGTGCTGCCGCTGGTCGAGGGCCGCGAGCAGGGCTGGCCCACCTGGACCTGGGAGTGCCTGGTGGCGGCCGTACCGCTGCTGGCCGCCTTCTGGTACACCCAGCGCCGCAAGGCGGCCCGCGGCAGGTCGCCGCTGGTCAATCCGAGCCTCTTCGAGGATCGCGCGTTCGGTGTGGGCGTGGTCTCCCTGCTGGTGTTCTTCGCCGCGATGGCCTCCTTCTTCCTGGTCCTCGCGCTGTATCTGCAGGAGGGCCGTGGCCAGTCCGCGCTGCGGTCCGGGCTGCTGTTCATCCCGCTCGGCCTCGGCTTCTTCGTCGGCTCGGTGCAGGCGCCGAAGGCCGCGGCCAAGCTGGGCAAGCAGGTGCTGGCCCTGGGCGCCCTGCTGCTGGCGGCGGGTGACCTGGCGCTGGCCGAGACCGTGTGGCACCTGGACAGCAGCGGTTCCGTGGCCTGGTGCATCCCGGCCATGGTGCTCGGCGGGTTCGGCATGGGCTTCGTCGTCGCCCCGCTCACCTCGCTGGTCCTGGAGGGGGTGGCCCCGCACCACGCGGCCGCCGCGTCCGGTGTCTTCTCCACCGCCCAGGAGATGGGCAACGCCATCGGCATCGCGGTGATCGGCGTGGTCTTCTTCGGCGTGGCCGGGCACCGGATCGATGCCCACACCTACGCCCACGCCTTCGGCACCAGCCTGCTGGTGCAGGCCGGGTTCTGCGTCCTGGTGGCGGCACTGGTGCAGCTGCTGCCGCGGGCGCGGCAGGCGGGTGCCGAAAGCACGCCCGAGGCCGCCTGACCGGCGGCGGAAAACAGTCCCCCGACGGGGGCCGGCGAGTTCTCGCCGGCCCCCGTTTCCGTGTTCCCGGGAGGCTCTCACCTGCGAATGTTCAGAACGCAACCTTCCCTTTTTGCCAAGCGGAAACCAGTCATTTACTGGCTGAAAACGCGTCAGTAATCCATCAGATCCCTGTCAGGGCTGCTCATCAGGATGTCTCCAACGCTGGACACCTACTGGAAACCAGCCAACGGAGGGAACCCCTATGTCCGAATGCGAGCAGCAGCTCCCCGAGTGGCCGATGGCCCGTTCCTGCCCGTACGCGCCACCGGACGCCTACGCGGCGCTGCGCAAGGAGCCACCGGTGCGCGTGCGCATACGCGGCGGCGAGGCGTGGCTGGTGACCCGGCACGCGGACGTCCGCCAAGTGCTCAACGACAACCGCTTCAGCGCCGACGACCAGCAGCCGGGCTTCCCGATCCGGATCCAGCTGCCGCCGGAGCCCGGCGTGATGTCGTTCAACCGCATGGACGACCCCGAGCACGGCCGGCTGCGCCGGATGGCGATGACCGAGTTCACCGCCCGTCGCACCCGCGCCCTGCGCCCCGAGGTCGAACTCCTCGTCGGGCAGCTGCTGGACGAGCTGGAGAAGGGCCCGAACCCGGTCGACCTGGTGGAGAACTTCGCCGTCCGGCTGCCGTCGCTGGTGATCGCCCGCATGCTCGGCGTCCCGGAGGAGGACGAGGCGACGTTCACCGAACAGAGCAGGGTCATCCTCTCCCAGGACGCGACGCCCGAGGAGACGTACGGCGCGTTCGTGGAGATGACCCGGTTCCTGGACCGGCTGGCCGCCCAGCGCACCGCCGACCCGCAGGACGACCTGATCAGCAGGCTGGTCACCCGCTACGTGGCGACCGGCGAGCTGAGCCACCAGGAACTCGTCGCCATGGCCCGGTTCTTCCTGGTCGCCGGGCACGAGACCTCGGCCCACCAGATCAGCCTGAGCGTCCTCAGCCTGCTGCGCGATCCGGCCTTGTCGGCCGAACTCCGCGCCGACCCCGCCCTGTTCAAGCCGGCGGTCGAAGAACTCCTGCGCTACTGGTCCATCTCGCAGGACAACCAGGTGCGGGCCGCGGTGGCCGACGTCGAGCTGGGCGGGGCGCAGATCCACAAGGGCGAGGGCGTGATCGTGGCGATCCCCGGCGCCAACCATGACGAGTCGGTCTACCCCGACCCGGGCCGCCTCGACATCCACCGCAACGCCTCCGGCCACCTCGCCTTCGGCTTCGGCGCGCACCTGTGCCCCGGCGCCTCGCTGGCCCGCATGGAGCTGGAGGTCTGCCTGAGCCTCCTCTTCGCCCGCTTCCCCGGGCTCCGTCTGGCCGTCCCCGTCGACGACGTGCGCTTCCGCGAGAACACCCTCGTGTACGGCCTGGAGGAACTCCCCGTCACCTGGTGACGGCCGCTCCCCGCGGGTGACAGGAGGGCCGTGCCCCAGCACGGCCCCGCCCCCCACGCCGCTGCCCGCCCGCGGCCCACCCCCGTCAGTCCCTGATCAGCTTCGGGTCAGTCCTCCTTGGCAAAGTCATTACTCACCACCGACTCACACGGGCCCTTGCGGGGACCCGTGTCAGCGCTGTGTCAGCGCCGCGTCAGGGCACTGCGCGAAGGTGGCGTTCGGCGTCCGCGCACAACTCGGAGGTAAAGATTCCTCTTCCGCGCGTCGTCCGGACCCACTTCACCGTGCCCCACGCAGAAAGAGAGTCGGTGCCGAGGATCACCTTTGCCCCCCGATCACGGAGGACGAACATGTCACTCGCGGACCACACCGACATCCTGGACTGGCCCTTCGCCCGCACCGAGGACGGCAACCCGCCGCCCGTGCTGGCCGAGTTGCGCCAGGCACCCCCCTGCGTGGTGCGCATCCCGGCGGGAGCAGCCCAGTCACGACTGGCCTGGCTGGTGACCAGGTACCACGACGTGCGCCAGGCCCTGTCCGACCCGCGGCTGAGCGCCGACGAGACGTTACCCGGCGCCCCCGTGCGCATCCAGGTGCCGCCCGGGGGCAACCCCAGCTCGTTCCTCCGCCTGGACGATCCCGAGCACGCGCGGCTGCGCGGCATGATCCAGACCGAGTTCACCTACCGCCGCGTCAAGCGGCTGCGCGAGCCGGTCCAGCGGCTGGTGGACGAGCTGCTGGACGAACTGGCCGCCCAGCCCCAGCCGGCCGACCTGCACGCCGTCTTCTCCCGGGCGCTGCCCACCCTCGTCATCGCGCGATTACTGGGTGTCCCGGAGGAGGACTCCCCGTTCTTCATCGAGAAGACCCGCGTCATCATCTCCCAGGAGGACCCGGCCGTCTCCCAGGCCGCCTTCGTCGAGATGTCCGAGTACCTCGCCAAGCTGGCGCTGCGCAAGCTCACCGACCCCGGGGACGACCTGATCAGCAGGCTCGCCGTCAACCACCATGCGACCGGCGCCCTCACCCTGGACGAACTCGTCGGCATCGCCCGCCTCGTACTGGTCGCGGGCCACGAGACCACCACCAACCAGATCGCCCTGAACATCCTCGCTCTGCTGCGCGACGACGAACTGCGGGCCCAGGTCGCCGCCGACGACGGCGCGCTGATCGGGAATTTTGTAGAGGAATGCCTGCGATATTGGTCGATCTCCCAGGACGCCATGGTCCGCCTCGCGATCGAGGACATGGAGCTGGGCGGCGTGGCGATCGAGAAGGGCGACGCCGTGGTCATCTCGGTGCCCGCCGCCAACCACGACGAGTCCGTCTTCGCCTGCCCGCACCGCATCGACCCGCACCGCGACACCAGCGGCCACCTGCAGTGGGGCTTCGGCCCGCACTACTGCCAGGGTGCCCCGCTGGCCCGGCTCGAGATGGAGCTGGCCCTGCGCTCCCTGCTGCGCCGCTTCCCGAACCTCCGCCTCGCGGCCGACCCGCGCACGCTGTTCCGCCGCGGCACCGTCTTCCACGGGGTGACCCATCTGCCCGTGACCTGGTGACCGGAGACATCCCCGGTGCACCGCACAACCCACAACGCACGATCAAGGAAACGGAGTCGTCATGACTTCTGAATTAACCCCCGACGTCGCGGTGGAGGGGCGCGAGCGCACGACCCCCGTGGGCGCACCGGCTGCCGCCCCCTCCGCCGGTGCCCTCCTGGTGGTCCTCGTCGGGACGTTCATCACGGTGCTGGACTTCTTCATCGCCAACGTGGCCGTCCCCGCCATCAAGGCGGACCTCGACGCCACCGCCGCACAGGCCCAGATGATCGTCGTCGGCTACGGCGTCGCCTTCACCTCGGGCCTGATCACCGGCGGCCGGCTCGGCGACCTCTACGGCCGCCGACGGATGTTCGCCCTCGGCATGGTGCTGTTCATGGTGGCCTCGGCCGCGTGCAGCTTCGCGCCCTCGGTGACCGTGCTCGTGGTGGCCCGGATCGCCCAGGGCGCGTCCGCCGCGCTGATGGTGCCGCAGGTGCTGGGGATCATCGGCACGGTGTACACCGGCCAGGCCCGCGACCGCGCCTTCAACGTCTACGGCCTGGTCATCGGACTGGCGGGAGTCTTCGGCCAGTTCATCGGCGGCGCGCTGATCTCGGTCGACGTGGCCGGCCTGAGCTGGCGCACGATCTTCCTGATCAACGTCCCGCTGTGCCTGCTCTCCCTCGCCTTCGTCCGCCGTACGATCCCCGAGTCCCGCGGCCAGGGCGGCACCCGGCTCGACCTGGCCGGCGCCCTGCTGGTCACGGTCACCCTGGGACTGCTGGTGTTCGCGCTGCTCGAAGGACAGGAGCGGGACTGGCCGGTGTGGGTGTGGGAGTCGCTCGCCGGGGCGGCCGTGCTGCTGGCCGTGACCGTCCGGCACCTGCGCCGCAGGTCCGCCGCCGGGCGCGGTCCGCTGATCGAGCCGGGGATGTTCCGCTCCCGGCTGTTCTCGGTCGGCCTGGTCGCGACGGTCGTCTACTTCCTGGCCATGGGCTCGTTCTTCTTCACCCTCGCCCTCTACCTGCAACTGGGTCGCGGCCTGACCCCGTTGCAGTCCGGGCTGATGTTCCTGGCGCTGGGCGCGGGCTACTTCGGCGCCTCCATCGTCTCGGCCCGGTTCGCCGCCTCGGTGACCGCCCGCCGGGTCGCCGTCGGTCCGCTCGTCCTGGCCGTCGGCTACACCGCGATCGCGCTGACGGCACGCGGCCTGGACATGAGCGGACATGTGCTGTGGCTGCTGCCCGTCCTGCTGATCGCCGGGCTGGGCATGGGTCTGACCACCGGTCCGCTGACCAACCTGGTGCTGGGCGGCGCGGTCCCCGAGCACGCGGCCGCCGCCTCGGGGCTGCTCAACACCGCTCAGGAGGGCGGGGCCGCCGTCGGCGTGGCGATCGCCGGCACGGTCTTCTTCCCCGCGCTCGCGGACGCGGGCGGCAAGGCCGACGCCTACCCGCACGCGTTCGCCGTCACCCTGATCCCCCTCGTCTGCCTGGGCGTCCTCGCCTCCCTGCTGGTGCTCGCGGCCCCGGGCCGCGCCGCCCGGAAGTGAGCTCCCAGCCCCCCCGACCGTACGAAGGAAGGAGGCAAGAAGGGATGCCGTACCTCACCACCCGGGACGGAACCCGGCTGCACTACAGCGACTGGGGCGACGGACGGCCCGTCGTCCTGCTCGGCGCGGCCATGGCGGACTCGCGCATGTGGGAGTTCCAGGCGCCGTTCCTCGCCGGGAACGGGCTGCGCTGCATCACCTACGACCGGCGCGGCAGCGGCCGTTCGGACATCCCCTGGACCGGATACGACTACGACACCCTGGCCGGCGACCTCGCCGACCTGCTCGACCACCTCGACCTGAGGGACGCCGTGCTGGTCGGCTACGCGGTGGGCGGCGGGGAGTGCGTGCGCTACCTGTCCCGGTACGGCACCGCCCGGGTGGCCGGGCTCGCCCTGGTGGCCTCGACGACGCCGTTCCTGCTGCGCGCCCCGGACAACCCCGACGGACTGGAACCCGGGCTCTTCGACCAGGTGGAACAGGCCATCCGGACCGACCGGGCCGCCTGGCTGTCCGCGCTGACCCGGCCGTTCTTCGCGGGCCCGGAGCCGGACCCGGATCAGCTGCCGCTCTCCGAGCAGCTCGCCGGCTGGCTGATCGGCATGTGCCTGAACACCTCGCCGAGAGCCGGGATCGAGATCTACCGCACGCTGTTCACCACCGATCAGCGCGCGGAGGCGGCCGCGGTCCCGGTGCCCACCCTGGTGATCCACGGGACCGCAGACCTGGCGGCGCCGTACCCGCTGTGCGGCCCGCGGACCGCCGAACTGATACCCGACAGCCGGCTGATCACCTACGAGGGCGCTGCGCACGGCATGTTCGCGACCCACGCGGACCGGCTCAACGCCGACCTGCTGGCGTTCGTCAAGGAGTGACACCCGTCGCTCCCACCGCGTCCGGCCCCTGCGCAAGGGGCCGGACGTTCGCGTTCCGGCCCCGGCGTGCCGCGTCAGCGCCGTGTCAGCCCCGTGACAGCGCCCCTCGGCAGAGTGGAGATCGCCGCGACGCCGGGCGCACAGCCGGCCCGGTCCGCGGGTGCCGTCCGACGAAGGAGTACGCCCCTCATGGCAGACACCGCAGCCCCGGCTCCCACCCGGGCCCTCGTCCTGGGCAACCCCGCTTCCGGCAGCCACTCGCCCGAACTGGTCGAGGAGGTGCGCCAGTTGTGCGCGTCCTGCCTGGAACGCGCCGAGGTGCACCTCACCACCGGACCGGGCGACGCCACCGTCGCCGTGCGCCGGGCGCTGCAGCGGCCCACCGGGGCGCCCGACCTGATCGTCGTCATCGGCGGCGACGGGACCGTTCGCGAAGCCGTACAGGGCCTTGTGCCCGTCACCGGCAGCGCCACCCTCGCGGTGGTGCCCGGCGGCACCGGCAACTCCGGCTACAAAATGCTCTGGGGCGAGCGGCCCTGGAGCGAGTCCCTGAAGGCGGTCCTGACCGACAACGGCATCGGCGGCAGTGCCCGGCTCCGTCGGCTGGACCTGGCCCGCCTCGCCGAGACCCGCAACTACGTCTATCTGGGCGCCTGTTCTGGCGTGATCGCCGACGCTCTGATCACCGCCCGGGAGCTGCCCCTGACCGGACGGGAGCGCTATGCCCGCGCCTTCGCGGACACGGCCGACGGCTACCCGCCGTACCCGGGCCGGGTCACCGTCGACGGCCGGGTCGTGCACGAGGGCCCCACGGTCCTCGCCAACGTCGGCGGCGGCCGGTACCGAGGCGGCCGGTTCCAGGTGCTGCCGGACTCGCTGCTCGACGACGGACTGCTCGACGTCTGTGTCATCGGCAGCGGGATCGCCGCGGCCGATGTGCCCGAACTGACCTTGAACGCCGCGCACATGGACCATCCGGCGACCGTGTACGCGCGCGGTCGCAGGATCACCGTCGAGCGTACCGACGGCCTCCGGCTGCCGCTGGAGCACGACGGCGAGTACCAGCACGGCATCGGCGCCTCGGCCACCTTCGAGGTGCTCCCGGGAGCCCTCCCGGTCTGGGCGCCGGCCACCCCCTGAAGCCCGTACGAAGCCACCTGTCAGAAGAACAAGTCAAGCAAGTCACAGAGGAGAACGCCCGCATGAGCGACCTGACCACCACCGTCTCCCGTTACCTCGACATCTGGAACGAGGCGGACGCCGACAAGCGCGCCGCGGCCATCGCCGAGCTGTTCACCGCCGACGCCCCGTACATCGACCCGCTCGCGGCGGTCGAGGGTCACGAGGGCTTCGGGGCCGTGGTGGCCGGTGCCCGCGACCAGTTCAAGGGCCTCGCCTTCGAGCTGCACGGCACCGTCGACGCCCACCACGACCAGGCCCGCTTCCAGTGGGGCCTGGTGACCGAGCCGGGTGCCGAGCCGATCGCGATCGGCTTCGACGTGATCGTCACCGACGCCGAGGGCAAGATCAAGGCGGTCTACGGCTTCCTCGACAAGGTCCCGGCCGCCTGAGCACCACCCCCAACACCGCGGGAGCACCGGGGCGACGGTGCTCCCGCGGTCGTGTTCCCACCCGTGACGCACGCACGGCAAGGAAGGTAGCCGCCTCATGACCGCTGTCCTCGGGGAGAGCGTCGCCCGGGCACTGTGCGCCGACTGGGCCGAGCAGGCACACACCCTGCCCCGGGCCGGCCGCGGCCGCGCGCCCGCCGACACCCCGTTGCGCGAACTCTCGCACTGGGCCGCGACCCTGCGCCCGCAGCACATCCCGTGCCGGGTGCTGAAGCTCGCCGCGAGCCAGGTGCTGTCGCAGATCGCCTCCATCCGGGCCGGTCTCCAGCACCCCCTCGGCAGAAAGCTGGTGGCCGCCTTCGGGCACCCCATGCAGCGCGACCCGCGCCAGGCCGCCGGTGTCTTCGCCGCGCTCGGCTCCTGGCTGAACCTGGACGACACCGCGTACGCCGGGCACCTGTCCAACTCCACGGTCGCGGTGCCGCTCGCCTTCGCCTACGCCCGTCGGCTGGACGGGCTCTCGCTGCTCACCGCGGTGGTCGTGGCCAACGAGTGCGCGGCCCGCATCACCGCCTCCGCGACCCTCGGGCCGCTGCGCGGCCAGAGCGCCGTGCACACCCACCTGGCCGGCGCGGTCGCGGGCCGCCTGCACTGCGACCGGGCTTCCGCCTCCCTCTTCGAGAACTCCTTCGGGCTGGCCTTCGCGATGCCGAACTGGCCGCTGATGCGGGCCTTCCTCGCCAGTGACGCCCGGCTGTTCAACACCTTCACGCCGGTGCGCACCGCGATGGACGCCTGCGACGCGGCGTACGCGGGGCTGCGCGGGGCGCCCGACATCATGGAGCACAGCGACGGTTTCCTGGCCCGGTTCGCGACCGTGCCGCTGCCGCAGGCGGTGGCGAAGGGGCTGGGCCGCCGCTGGCACACCGACACGCTGTCGTTCAAGATGCACCCCGGCGGGCCCGGCATCGACGCCGCGGTGGACTGCGCCGCCGAGATCCACCGGGAACTCGGCCCGGTCAGGCCGCAGGACGTGGCCGAAGTGGTCGTCGAGGCCTCCCTGTACACGCTGTTCGCGGGGGAGCGGGCCGCCCAGTACGTCACCGGGCCCGGCTCACCGCTGGGTGCGCTGGTCCTCGACGTGCCCTATCCCGTGGCCACCACCCTGCTCACCGGCGAGTTCTCGGTGGACGACTTCTCCGCGCCGTATCTGGACGACCCCGACCGCTGGGCGCTGGCGAAGCGGATCCGGCTGGAGCACGACACGGAGATGACCCGCGAACTGTTCCTGTCCGACGCGCCGTTCGGCGAGGCCGTGCGGGAGGCGGGGGAGCTGGCCGTGCCGTGGCTGCGCGGCTTCGGCGGGGACGAACTCGTGGACCTGATCGGCGCGTTGCAGGCCGACGACCGGGACTTCTCCCGGTCCACCAAGGCCACCGGCGCGCGGGTCACCGTACGGCTGACGGACGGCCGCAGGATCTCCCGCACCCGGCTGATCCCGGTGGGCGCCGCCGGTCCGGAGACCCGGGCGGGCCACGCCGACCTGGTGCGGGAGAAGTTCCTGTCGCTCGGCGGCTCCCAGCAGGTGGCCGACACCGTCGGCGGCCTGCACCGGATGCGCCCACGGGCGGTGCGCCGCTGGATCGAGACGGCGTTCCTGGACTGACAGCGCCGCCGCACGGGTGCCGTCAGGCGCCGTGCGACATCGTCTCGTCGGTGCACACGAGGTGGATCTGCAGGTCGGCCGGGCCGGCCTCCTGCCCCAGCACGCCGTAGGCGAGGTACCGCCGCGTCGTCTTGCGCACGGCGAGGATCCAGCCGGTGGCGTGGTCGTTCGGCCGGTTCTCCAGGACGTCGGCCGGTACCTCGGAGAGCTTGGTGCCGGACTTGGCGGTGAGGACGTACCCCCCGCTCTCGACGTGCTGCATCCCGGGGCAGAACACCTCGTGACGGCTGCCGTCGGCACCGCCGTGGATGACAGGGGCGGCCGTGTGCTGCGGGGGCTGCGGTTCCGCGGCGGCCGGTGCGGCGGCACAGCAGAGCAGGGTCAGGGCGCCCGCGGCCACGGCGAGGGGCGTGCGTGTTCCCGGCATGGTGAGACTCCTCGGAAGAGCGAAGGGGACGAGTTCGGCTCATTGGAGCCCGCCGCCTCTCGCCGGGCCGTGCCGGACACGCAGCGTTACCACCCAACGGGGTAAAACGGTCAATCTTTCGAGCAGACGACCTCGAATCGCTACGGTGTGTGATTGAGTAAGCGCATTCCGTAACTCTACGTGGTCGCCCCATGCTGCCTCGTGCCGCCCGCGGCGCCGCGTGTTCCCACGAGGAGTCCCATGTCCCGCAGAGGGATCCCCCGCAAGGGGAGGTGGACGTTCGCGGCCGGCTGTGCCGCGCTCGTTCTGTCTGTCACCGCACCCGTCGCGCTCGGCTCCACCCCGTCCGCCACGCGCGACTTCGGCCCCCCGCCGGGGCCCGTGCGCATCTCCCGCGAACAGATCGCGAAGGAAGTCCGCCCCGAGGAGGTCAAGGCCCTCGGCCGGGCCCGCGCCGAGAACCTGGCCCGGGACCGCATCGGCCTGCGCGCCGTCGACCGCGGCTACCCGCAGCCGATGCGCAACCGCAGTCTGAAGGAGCACACCGACTCGCAGACGGTGACCAACGCGGCGTTCGACGCGTCGACGTCCGGGAAGTTCGCCCAGTACATCGACAGCCCGGACTACGGCGACCACGTCGCACTGCTCCCCACCGGCAAGGTCCTGCTGTTCTCCTTCGAGGCCGTCGAGGACAGCCCGAACAAGGAGACGGCGCCCACCGAGGTCATCGGCCGTGACAACGCAGGCCGCGCCTACGTCTGGACCCCACCCGAGAACGGCACGGGCACCGGCACCTTCAAGGCCGTACCACCGCCGGTCCTGAACATGGACGACGGCACGGACGAACCGCGCCCCGCCCCGATCTTCTGCGCCGGACACTCCTACCTGCCCAACGGCATGGTCGGCATCTTCGGCGGCAACCTCGGCGGCAACCACGGCACCGGAGCCCACCTCGCCCTGGTCTTCGACCCCTGGACCGAGACCTGGCACCAGCAGAAGGACATGGCCGAGGGCCGCTGGTACCCGTCGGTCGTCACCGGCGCCGACGGCCGGCAGTTCATCACCTCCGGCCACGGCGACATCGGCTGGGGCAAGCTCTCCCAGGCGATCGAGCGCTTCCCGGCCAAGAACACCGCGGTGTCGTACGACCCGTCCACCACCCCGGTCGACCAGGCACTCGACAAGTGGCCGGTCAAGGCCGAGTACTCGACCGACTACCCGCACCTGTTCTCGCTGCGGGACGGCAAGATCTACGGGTTCGGGCGCACCTACAACGAGCAGTACGTCTTCGACCCGCAGACCGAGACCGAGCAGCCGTTGCGCAACCGCCCCGGCGGCGGCATGCGCAACTACGGCTCCGCGGTGGCCCTGCCGAACAACACCCCCGGCAACGGGCCGGACTCCGTCCTGATCCTCGGCGGTGACCGCAACGACCCGAAGACGTACAAGTTCTCCGGCGGCCGCTGGGCCGAGGACAGCGCCCGCGCCTTCGGCCGAACCCAGGACGACACGCTGATCTTCCCCGACGGCCGGCTGTTCACCGTCAACGGCGGCTACGACATCCGCAACTACGGCAACGGCGACTACAACCCCAACGCCGACGACAAGTGGCGGCAGACCGAGATCCGCGGCTTCGACGGCACCTGGCGGGTCGGCCCCAGCCAGCGGCTGCCGCGCGGCTACCACTCCAACGCCGTCATCCTGCCCGACGGCCGCATCATGATCACCGGCGACGAGCTGCAGGAGATCGCCAACAACAAGGACATCAAGTCCGGGATGAACGGCACCATCGAGATCTACGAGCCGCCGTATCTCCACCAGGGCGGCCAGCGGCCAACCCTGACGGACGTGACGAACCCCACCGTGGGCTACGACAGCAGCCTCCGGATCAGCACCGGCACGCCCGAACTGGCCGAGAAGGCCGTCCTGATGGCGCCCATCACCTCCACCCACTCGGTGGACACCAGCCAGCGCCGCATCGAGCTGCCCATCACCAGCAGCGCCGGCAACAAGCTCGTGCTGAAGACCCCGCCGTCCGTCAACGACGCGCCGCCCGGCTACTACCTGCTGTTCCTGCTCGACGAGCGCGGCGTGCCCAGCATCGCCAAGTGGGTGCAGTTGCGGCCCGGCGCCTGACGCCCCGTACCACCTGTCACGTCCCGTACCGGAGGCCCGGGCGGCACCGTCCACGCGCCGCCCGGGCCTCCGGACCGTCCCCACCGTCCCCATCCAGCAAGGGAGTTCCATGACCACCCCGCTACCGCTGCGCGACAGCACCGAGATCCAGGGCGACATCCTCGCCGGGTTCAAGAAGGACTACATGACCCTGCTCTTCCTCCAGTTCGGCGACATGACCGCCGCCCGGAACTGGCTGGCAGAGCTGATCCCCTCCATCGCCACCACCGAGCAGGTCGCCCAGTTCAACCAGAAGTTCCACGACGCCCGCGTCAACTCCCAGGGTGACGACCCGAAGAACCTCAAGGCCACCTGGGTGGGCCTCAGCCTCACCTATCCGGGCATCCAGTTCCTCACCGGCAACGACAAGGTGTTCGACAAGGTGCCCACGGGCACCACCGTCCAGGCGTTCGTCCAGGGGTCCGCCGTCCGTGCCGAGGCGCTCGGCGACACGGGGTGCAACGATCCGAAGAGATGGATCTTCGGCTCCGAACAGAAACCCCCCATCCACGCCGTGCTGACCATCGCGGCCGACCTCAGGGGCGACCACGACACCGAGGTCACCCGCCAGACGGAGGCCGCCTCTCGCGCCGGAGTCCTGATCGTCCACCCGCAGTCCGGCGCCACGCTGCCCGGCAAGCGCAAGGGCAAGGAGCACTTCGGCTTCAAGGACGGCGTCAGCGAGCCGTTCGTGGTGGGCTTCGACGACCCGGAGGAGGCCGAGGGCGCCCGGATGATCCCGGCCGGCCAGTTCGTCCTCGGCGCCGACCAGGAGACCCCCCTGCCCAAGGGCGTGCCCGACTGGATGAAGTACGGCTCCTTCCAGGTCGTACGACGGCTCGGCCAGGACGTCCCCGGCTGGTGGGCGCAGGTCAACTCCGAGTTGGCGAAGCTGCGGGAAGCCAAGGTGGTGGACGAGAACACCAAGAGCGAGTGGCTCGGCGCCCGCCTGGTGGGCCGCTGGCGCTGCGGAGCCTCGATCGCGAAGTACCCCGACGCCGCGCCCCCGCCGGGCACCAAGCCCGACAACGATCTCAGCTTCAAGGACGACCCCCACGGCATCACCACCCCGCTCTTCTCCCACCTGCGCAAGACCGCTCCGCGCGACGGCCTGGTCGACGGGGGCGAGCTGGTCGACGAGAAGTTCATGGACCTACGCCGCATCATCCGGCGCGGCATCCCCTACGGCGCCCCCTTCGACCCCGCCAACGAGGACGGCGGCGGCCCCGACGAGTCCCGCGGCCTGCTCTTCGTCTGCTACCAGGCCGACCTGCGCCAGCAGTTCGAGTTCATCCAGACCGACTGGATCAACGACCCGAACTTCCCGCACGACCGCAAGCCCAAGCCCGGCCCGGACCCGATGGTCAGCGGCATGCTTCCCGGAGTCACCACCGGCGAGATCGCCTTCGAGAGCCACTCCAACATCAACGGCGACCGGAAGACCACCATCCTGAGCTTCAAGCCGTTCGTGACCACCGAGGGCTCGGTCTACGCCTTCAGCCCCTCCCTCACCACCCTGCGCGGACTCAGCCGGGGCCGCCTGGAGGGCGCGACCTCCGCCGGCGGCACCGGCGGGCAGACCGGGCAGCCGGTGCAGGCCGGCCCGATGGACGAGATCCTGCCCTGGCCGGACGTCGAGGGCCGTTACTGGACCTTCTCCGGGCGCACCGTCCGCGTCGCCGGCACCGGCGGCGCCGAGCTGGAACAGCTGACCACGGGGAAGGACGACCGTACGGGGACGGTCATGGACCCGGGTATCGACCTGTCCTCCTGGCCCGCGCTGGCGGGCGTGGACCGGGTCGACGCGATCCTGCCCGTGCCCGACGAGCAGGGCCTCAACGGCGAGAGCAGTTACTGGCTGTTCCACACCAAGGGCGGCACCCAGGTCTACCGCCGCATCAACATCGCCCACGACGCCCGCCACACCAGCCGCAGGATCGGCGACGACCAGCCGCTGTCCCGCTGGAACTCCTTCGGCGGGGTCACCCGGGTCGACGCGGTGCTGCCGGTGCCCGACCAGCGCCGGGCCGACGAAGCCGACGGCAAGTCGTGGTACTGGCTCTTCCACACCACCCCGCAGGGCCAGCGCTACCGGCTGATCTCCATCGCCGACGGCGGCATGCACACCGACGTCATGGAGCGCACCGACCGCGAGCTGACCAAGTGGGTCTCACTGCAGGGCATCAGGAAGGCCGAGGGATTCCTCTTCGTGCCGGGCCGGTTCCGGGTGAGCGGCCAGACGTGGTGCTGGGTCTTCCACGAGCAGCAGTACCGGGTGATCTCCATCTCCGACGGTGCCGGTCACCCGGACACACTGGTCCGCGAGTCCCGCCCGAACACCCCGTGGTTCCGTAGAGGCTGAGCCTCTAGAGGCAGTGCAGGTGCCGTGTCCGCGGCAGTAGGGCGCCGTGCGCCACATACAGGCGTACGGCGTCGTACACGCGATAGCGGATCTGCCCGTTCCGGTCCGGCTCGCAGGCCTGGACCATCTGGCGGTGCAGCAGCTCCTCCAGCAGGTCCACGGCGAGCCGCCGGGACGGTGTCACCCGGGTCGTCATCTCCTGAACGTCGAAGTTTCCCTGGATGCCAGCCAGTTGATGAAGAGCGGTCCGTAACGGGGGTGGCAGAGGCCGGTAGTACGCGGTCACGCTGGTGTGCAGGGACAGGTCCCCGACGTGCAGCGAGCGCAGCCGCTCGCGCTCGTCGGCCAGCCGGTCCGCGAGGTCGCCGAGGGACCGGTGCGGGCGCGCCGTGAGCCACAGGCCGGCGATGTGCAGGGCCAGCGGCAGCCCCGCGCAGGACTCCACGACGCTCTGCGCCGCCGGGCGCTCGGCGCGGATGCGGGCGGTGCCCACCAGGTCCGCCAGCATCCGGTGGGCGTCCTGCCGGTCCAGGGCGCCGATCCGGCGGTGGAACCCGTCGGGCAGCGCCGACAGTTCGCGCCGCGCTGCCACCAGGACCGCGCTCCTGTCCTCGTCCACGAGCAGCGGTCGTACCTGCGCCTCGCTGTCGACGTTGTCGAGGACCACGAGCACCCGCCGTCTGCTGAGCGCGTCCCGCAGCCGGGCGCGCGCCTCCTCCGGGTTCTCGGGGGCCGGGGCGCCGCCGAGGGAGCGCAGGATCCGGCGGACGAGCACGTCCGAGGTGACGGGGAGGGAGGAGGCGCGGTGCAGGTCGACGAAGACCTGTCCGTCCGGGAACCGGCCACGCACTTCGTGGGCGGCCCGCAGGACCAGCGAGGTCTTCCCGGCCCCGGGCGGTCCGACGATCACGACGGCCCGGCCGTGACCGGGCTCGGTCCGGGCGAGCCGGGCCGTCAGGTCCGCCGTCAGCGCATCGCGCCCGACGAGCCGGTGGCGGGGGGCGGCGGGCAGTTCCGCCGGTACGGCCGCGCCCGGGGGAGCGGGCGGGGATCCGGCGCGGGGCAGCCGGAGTAACCGCCCTGCCTCGCGGGACGGGAGCCCGAGCGCCTCGGCGAGCAGCAGCAGCGACTGCCTGCGGGGACGGGAGGTGTGACCGGTCTCCAGGTTGCGGATGGCCCGCACACTCAGCCCCGACCGCTCGGCCAGCTCCCCCTGGGTGAGGCAGGCCGCCTCACGGGCCCGGACCAGCGCGGCGCCCAGGCTGTCCGGGGCGGCCGCGACGTGCAGCGGGCTCATCAGCGTGCCGGCCGGCGCAGGGCCGCGACGAACTTGTAGCGGGAGCCCCGGTACACCGAGCGCACCCACTCCACCGGTCTGCCCTCGGCGTCCCGGGAGTGCCGGGACAGCAGCAGCATCGGCAGGCCCACGTCGGTGGCGAGCAACTGGGCCTCGCGCGGGGTCGACAGCGAGGTCTCGATCGTCTCGTCGGCCTCCGCGAGATGGACCCCGAACACCTCGGCGAGGGCCGTGTACAGCGACGGGTACGTGGCCAGCGACTGCCGCAGTCCGGGGAAGCGCCGCGCCGACAGATGCGTCGTCTCGATCGCCATGGGGTCGCCGCTGGCGAGCCGCAGCCGCTCGATGCGCAGGACGCGCTCGCCGACCTCGATGCCGAGGAGACCGGACAGCTTGGCGTCCGCCGCGACCTCGCCGATGTCCAGCATGTGCGAGGCGGGCTCCAGACCCTGGGCGCGCATGTCCTCGGTGTGCGAGGTGAGCTGGAGGGTCCGGTACAGCTTGGGCTGGGCGACGAAGGTGCCCTTGCCCTGGATGCGGTCGAGCCGGCCCTCCCCGACCAGTTCCTGCAGTGCCTGCCGGACGGTGGTGCGCGAGGTGCCGAGCCGGACGGCGAGCAGGCGCTCCGCGGGCATGGCGGAGCCGGGCTCCAGCGCCTGCGTCATCTCCAGCACCTGCTGCTTGATCCGGTAGTACTTCGGCACGCGCGCGGCGCGGCCGGGCGCCCCCGTGGGGTGCTGGGCGCTGCTGACGTCGGTGGCCATGCCTGCCTTCCCGGCTGTGTGGGTGGGCTCCCGTTATAGCGACCAACTGCCCTATGGTCTAGTCCAACCAGTGCAGGAGGTCTAGTCCAGCAGGCGCGCCGTCCGCGGTGCGTGCAAAAGGGGACGGGCGCTCCGGTGACTTTCTCGTAACGGCCGGATCGCCTTCCTGAACCACCCTTGACACCTCAAAAGGTCTAGGCCAAGCTCCACCGTACTGGTCTACACCATTAGTGGCCAGGTCCCGAGCCCTACGTGCAACAGCGTCGTACGCAGGTCACCGCCGAGGGCGTGGGGGGATTAGTGGCATCCCTGAGGAGGGTGGCGTGAAGCGCAAGCTTGCTGCCGCGATCGTGATCGCGGGCATGATGGTCTCCGTCTCGGCGTGCGGCGGCGACGACGGGAAGGGCACGGACAAGAACGCGGGTCCTGACAGCTTCAAGGGGCAGACCCTGACGGTCTGGACGATGGACGGCTCGGCTCCGCCGCAGTGGTCCAAGGATGTGCAGGCCGCCTTCGAGAAGAAGACCGGCGCCAAGCTGAAGTTCGAGATCCAGAAGTGGGACGGGATCCAGCAGAAGATCACCACCGCCCTCTCCGAGTCCAACCCGCCGGACGTGATCGAGGTCGGCAACACCCAGACCCCGGCCTACGCCGCCACCGGCGGCCTCGCCGAACTGGGCGACCTCAAGAAGGAGATCGGCTCGGACTGGACCCCGTCGGTCTCCCAGTCCTCCGTGTACGACGGCAAGCAGTACGCCGCCCCGTGGTACTTCGCGAACCGCGTCGTCATCTACAACAAGAAGATCTGGGCCAAGGCCGGCATCAAGGACACCCCGAAGACCCGGGACGAGTTCTTCAAGGACCTGGACACCATCGGCAAGAAGACCGACGCCGAGCCGCTCTACATGCCGGGCCAGAACTGGTACTTCTTCGACGGCCTGACCATCGGCCAGGGTGCCGACCTGGTGAAGAAGGACGGCGACAAGTACGTCTCCAACCTGGGCGACCCGAAGGTCGCCGCGGCCATGGAGACCTACAAGAAGTACGCCTCCTACTCCAAGGCCCCCAAGGACAAGGACGAGGCCACCCCGCAGCAGGCCCAGGTCTTCGCCAAGGGCAAGACCGGCGCCTTCATCGGCATGGGCTGGGAGGCCGGCACCGCGGTGCAGGCCAACAAGGCCATCGAGAAGGACCTCGGCTACTTCACCATCCCGGGCGCCACGGCCGACAAGCCCGAAGGCGTCTTCCTCGGCGGCTCCAACCTCGCCGTCGCCCAGGGCAGCAAGAAGCAGGCCCTGGCCAAGGAGTTCCTGAAGGTCGCCCTGTCCGACGAGTTCGAGGGCGAGCTGGCCAAGCTCAACGGCGTCATCCCGAACAAGCAGTCCCTGGAGACCAACCTCAAGGGCAACGCCGTCGCCGAGGCCGCCGCGCCCGGCGCCTCGGTCGGTGGCACCACCCCGTTGATCCCCGAGTGGGCCGCGGTGGAGAACACCCCGAACCCGATCAAGTCCTACATGACCGCGGTGCTGAACGGTAAGTCCCCGGCGGACGCCGCCAAGCAGGTCGAGGGCGAGATCAACAAGCGCCTGGCCCAGCAGAACTGATGACCCGCGCCGGGGGCGTCGGCGGACGCCCCCGGCTCAGTCGTTCAATACGGCCGGCAAGGCCGGTACCGCCACGGAAGAGATGGCAACTCATGTCAGTGCAGACCGAAGGCACGGACACGGCCGGGGAGCCCGCTGTCCGCAAGGCCCGGATACCAGGGCCGCCGAGGAGCGAGGACCACGGCTCCGGGTCCCCGTCCCGCCGCGGTGCCGCCGCCCCCTATCTGCTCCTGCTGCCCGCGCTGCTGGCCACACTGATCCTGCTCGGCTGGCCCCTGGTGAAGAACGGCATGCTGTCGTTCCAGAACCTCAACCCACGGCAGCTCATCCAGCACCTCACCGAGTGGAACGGCGGCGACAACTACAAAGAGGTCCTGAGCGGTTCGGACTTCTGGAAGGTCGTCGAGCGCTCGGTCGTCTTCACCGCCGCCAACGTCGTCCTGATCATGCTGCTCGGCACCCTGATCGGACTGCTGCTGGCCCGGCTCGGCAAGAAGATGCGGCTGCTGCTCATGCTGGGCCTCGTCCTCGCCTGGGCCATGCCCGTCATCGCGGCCACCACCGTCTACCAGTGGCTGTTCGCCCAGCGCTTCGGCGTCGTCAACTGGTGCCTGGACAAGCTCGGCTGGCACTCCATGGCCGACTACAACTGGTTCGGCTCCCAGTTCTCCACCTTCTCCGTGATCACGCTGATCATCGTCTGGCAGTCGATCCCGTTCGTGGCGATCAACCTGTATGCCGCCACCACCACGATCCCGAGGGAGCTGTACGAGGCCGCGTCCCTGGACGGCGCCGGAGCCTGGAAGAGCTTCACCTCGGTGACCTTCCCGTTCCTGCGGCCCTTCCTGTACGCCACGACATTCCTCGAAGTCATCTGGGTCTTCAAGGCGTTCCCGCAGATCTTCGCGATCAACGAGGGCGGCCCCGACCGCCTCACCGAGACCCTGCCGGTCTACGCCTTCGTCGAGGGCGTCGGCAACCAGCACTTCGGCGTCGGCGCGGCGATCTCCTTCCTGACCATCCTGGTGCTGCTCGCTCTCACCTCGTACTACCTGCGCATGGTGCTCAAGCAAGAGGAGGACGAGCTGTGAACCGCTCCGTCTTCGGCCGCATCTGGCCCAACGCGACCGCCGTCATCCTCTTCGTCGGCTTCGCGTTCCCCGTCTACTGGATGTTCGCGACGGCCTTCAAGCCGACCGGCGACATCATCTCCGAGAACCCGGTGTGGTTCCCGACGAACCTCACGGTCGGTCACTTCGCCAAGGCCGTGGACGCCGACCACTTCTGGACCCTGGTCCTCAACTCCGTCACCGTCACGGTCAGTGCGGTGCTGCTGTCGCTCGTCATCGCCCTGTTCGCCGCCTTCGCGCTCGCCCGGATGCGGTTCAAGGGCCGGCGCGGGTTCATCGTGACCTTCATGCTGGCGCAGATGGCGCCCTGGGAGGTCATGGTCATCGCCATCTACATGCTGGTCCGCGACAACGACATGCTCGACAGCCTGGTCCCGCTCACCGTCTTCTACGCGATCATGGTGCTCCCGCTGACCATCCTGACGCTGCGCGGATACGTGGCCGCCGTGCCGAAGGAGTTGGAGGAGTCGGCGATGGTCGACGGCTGCACCCGGACCCAGGCCTTCATCAAGGTCATCTTCCCGCTGCTCGCCCCCGGTCTGATGGCCACCTCGCTGTTCGGCTTCATCACCGCCTGGAACGAGTTCCCGCTGGTCCTGATCCTCAACAAGGACATCGAGAAGCAGACCCTGCCGCTCTGGCTCTCCCAGTTCCAGACCGCCTTCGGCGACGACTGGGGCGCCACGATGGCCGCCTCGTCCCTGTTCGCGCTGCCCATCCTGATCCTCTTCATCTTCCTGCAACGCAAGGCCGTCAGCGGTCTGACCGACGGCGCCGTGAAGGGATGACACCGCCGATGACACCGCTCGCCACTACTGCATCCGACAGCGGCTCCGCCTCGGGCGACACCCTCACCCGGGACGCCCTCGCGGTGCTGCAGCCGGGATTCGACGGCACCACCGCGCCGGACTGGGTGCGCCGCCGCCTCGGCGAAGGCCTCGCCTCCGTCGCCCTGTTCGGCCGCAACGTCGTCACCGAGGAGCAGGTCACCGCACTCACCGCCGAGCTGCGCGCCGAGCGGGACGACCTGCTGGTGGCCATCGACGAGGAGAGCGGCGACGTCACCCGCCTGGACGTGCGCACCGGCTCCTCCTTCCCCGGCAACCACGCCCTCGGCGCCGTCGACGACCCCGGTCTCACCCGGGGCGTGGCCCGCGAGCTGGGCCGGCGGCTGGCCGCCTGCGGCGTCAACTTCGACTGGGCGCCGTCCGCCGACGTCAACGCGAACCCCGACAACCCCGTCATCGGCGTGCGCTCCTTCGGCGCGGACACCGCGCTGGTGGCCCGGCACACCGCGGCCTGGGTCGAGGGCCTGCAGTCCACCGGTGTCGCCGCGTGCACCAAGCACTTCCCGGGGCACGGCGACACCAACGTCGACTCACACCACGCGGTGCCGCGCATCGACGTGGACGCGGAGACGCTGTACGCGCGCGAACTGCCGCCCTTCCGCGCCGCCATCGCGGCCGGCACCCGGGCCGTGATGAGCGCGCACATCCTCGTCCCCGCCCTCGACCCGGACCGCCCCGGCACCCTCTCCCGGCGCATCCTCACCGAGCTGCTGCGCGGCGAACTCGGCTACCAGGGCCTGATCGTCACGGACGGCATGGAGATGCGCGCCATCTCCGGGACGTACGGCCTGGAGCACGGCGTGGTCCTCGCGATCGCGGCGGGCGCGGACGCGATCTGCGTCGGCGGCGGCCTCTGCGACGAGGCGACCGTGCTGAACCTGCGGGACGCGCTCGTGGCCGCCGTACGCTCCGGCGAACTGCCCGAGGAGCGCCTGGCCGACGCGGCCGCCCGGGTGCGGGAGCTGGCGCGATGGACGGCCGAGACCAAGAAGGACGCCGAAACCGTCGTACCCGAACCGGAGATCGGGCTCGTCGCGGCCCGCCGAGCGCTGACGGTGACCCGTCACGGCTCGGTCGCACCGGTCACCGAGCCGGTCCACGTGGCCCAGTTCAACCCGGCCCCGAACATCGCGGTCGGCGACGAGACCCCCTGGGGCGTGGCCGCCGAGCTGCTGCGGCTGCTGCCGGGCAGCACCGCCGGGTCCTTCAGCGGGCCCGACGCGGGCCGGGAGGCTCTCGCGGCCGCGGCCGGGCGCCGGGTCGTCGCCGTGGTCCGCGACGAGCACCGGCACGCCTGGATGGGCTCCGCCCTCGACACGCTGCTCGCCGCCGGGCCGGACACCGTCGTGGTCGAGATGGGCATACCGCAGGCCCCGCCGCGCGGCTCCCTGCACATCGCCACCCATGGCGCGGCCCGCGTCTGCGGGATCGCGGCGGCGGAGGCGGTCGTCAGGGGCTGAACCTCGCCGTCACCCGCTCAGGCCGACACCGGAAGTCTCACCGGTGTCGGCCTCTGCTTTGTTCAACCATCGGCATTTGAGCGGCAGTTGGGCGGCACTTTGACGGGGGTACCGACCGGTAATCGTTGACACCCTCAATTGGTCTAGTCCAGCTTGGGAGGGCGCTTCAGTTCGATCACCACGGAGTGACGGCATGCACAAGCCCACCCCCTACCTCCACCGAGCGGCCTCCGGCCGCCCCTACTTCAGCGCGGACGGCGAGACCTACCTCGCCCCGACACCCCTGCGCGACCTCGAGAAGTCCCGGCCCCTGCGGGTGCTGTCCGAGGAGGACTTCGCCTTCTGGCAGACGTACGGCTATGTCGTCGTCCGGGAGGCCATCACCCCCGGCGAGGCGAAGAGCCTGCTCGAGTTCGCCTGGGACTTCCAGGGCCTCGACCCCGACCGCCCCGAAACCTGGTACGAGGAACCGGAGTTCCGCTCCGAGCTCGACCAGCACCTGTTCATCTACGGCTTCGTGGAGGCGTACCACCACCAGCTGATGTGGGACAGCCGCCGGACGCGGCGCGTGTACGACGCCTTCGTGGACGTGTGGGACTGCGAGGAGCTGTGGGTCACCCTGGACCGGCTCAACCTCAACCCGCCCAATGTCCGCACCCGTTCCCGCTCCCTGATCGAACCCACCGACGAGGGCTTCGACATCGAGCTGCACTGGGACGTCGACACCACCCTCGCCGTGCTCCCGCAGCGGGTCCAGGGCATCATCGCCCTCAACGACACCAGGCCCGAACTCGGCGGCTTCCAGTGCGCGCCGGAGCTGTTCCGTCGCTTCGAGGAGTGGCGCGTCGCCCAGCCGGCCGGCCGCGACCCGATCCGGCCCGCGCTCGACCGCGCCGAGTTCCCCGTGGTCCGCCCCGACCTCCAGGCCGGCGACCTGCTGATCTTCAACGGTCTGCTGGCGCACGGCGTGGCACCGAACCACTCCGACAACGCTGTCCGGGCCGTCCAGTATCTGTCGATGATGCCCGCCCTGGAGGAGCACACGGAGCTGCGGAGGTCGCGCGTCGAGTCCTGGCGCACGCTCGGCACCCCCGACTGGAACGGCACCCTGCTCGGCGATGCGCGCAGGCCGGAGGCCCTCCGGTACGGCCCCGCCGAACTGGACGACCTGGGCCGCAAGCTGCTGGGCCTCGACCCCTGGGCGGCACGGTGAACCGGATCTGCCTGTGCCTGCCCACCAACCGGGCCTGCTCCGCCACCATCACCGCGATCCACCGGGAGGCCGCCTACGCCGCCGAGCAGTTCGGCGCGGACGTCCAACTCCTGATCCTGGACTCCTGCGACGACCTCACCCGCGCCGAGCACGCCCGCGTCGCGGCGGCACTGCCCCCGGTGGCGAACGTCACCGTGCACCACCTCGGCGAGGACCCGCAGCGCGACTTCCTGCGCCGCGTGATCCGGCGGGCCGGCCTGCCCGACCCGGACCGACTTCTCGGCCTCCTGCTCCCCGACGGTGTCTCCTACGGCTCCTGCACCGACCGCGCCTTCCTGCTGGCCACCGCCCTCGGTTGCCACTCGGTGCACCGCAGGGACTCCGACAGCACCTACCAACTCCTCGACGGAGAGCCGGTCTTCCCGGTCCACCACGAACTTCCGTGGCTGGGCAGGCCCGCCGCGCAGGCCTCGGCCTCCGTCACCCGCACGGACCTCGACCCGGCCCATGCGACGCGTCCGGTGTCCCTGGCCGGTGCCTCCTTCATCGGTGAACTCTCCGTCGACATAGCCGAGATACGAAGCCTGGACGAGGGCGTCTACCACGACGTGGTCGGCCTGTGGGCGCCCGCCGACTCGTCACCGGAGGACCGGCGGCAGCTGGTCGAGGAGTCCTTCACCGGAGCGGGCACGGCCCCCTTCACCGGCGACCACGCCACGCTGGCCCTCGTGGACCCGATGCGGGTCGACATGTGCAACATCGCCTTCCACCGCGACGTGTACGAGCGGATCCCGCTGCCCCCGGCCACCGACACCATCGGCAGCGACTACTTCCTCATCCACCTCGTCCACGACGCCACGCTCCCCGGCATCCTGCACAACCGGCACATCGAGAACTTCTACACCCCCGAACGCCGTACCGACGCGGGCTTCCTGGCCTACCAGACCCGGTTCGTGAAGTTCCTGCTGTCGATGCACTACTTCCACCACGTCTACGACCGGATGGCCGCCGAGGGCGCCCGGCTCCTCGACGACCGGCAGCACGTACGGGCCGACAGGATCGTGGAGTTCCTGCGCGAGAGCACCGCCCTGGACCGCGCCGAGAACGTGTGGCGCCTGGACCGCGTCGACACCGCCTACCGCAAACTTGGGGGCCGCTACGAGGAGTTCGCGGAGCGACTGGCCGCGCGCCGCCTGCAGCTGCTGGCCGAGGCCTGCCGGGACATCGAGGACTTCGCCCTGCTGACCGAGGCCTGGCCGCATCTGGTCGAGGCGGCCGGACACGAGGACTGGTGAGCGTGGAGATCAGCGCGCGGCTGGCCGCCGCACTGGCCGCCGCCCCGGCGGACCGCATCGTCTACGACCTCGACGGCATCGAGGCCCAGTACGACCGGCTGCTGGCCGAGCTGCCCGGCGTCCAGGTCCGTTTCGCCCTGAAGGCCTGCCCCGTGGACGAGGTGCTGCGGTGTCTCGCGGACCGGGGTGCCGGGTTCGACGCGGCCGGTCCCGCCGAGATCGTCCAGGCCCTGCACACCGGCGTGCCCGTGGAGCGGATCCACTACGGCAACACCGTCAAGTCCGACACGGACATCGCCGCGGCCCACCGGCTCGGCGTCCGCACCTTCGCCACCGACAGCGTGCAGGACGTGCGGGCGATCGCCGAACACGCCCCCGGCGCCCGGGTGTTCTGCCGCCTCGCCACCAGCGGGGACGGCGCCCTGTGGGGCCTGAGCCGCAAGTTCGGCTGTTCGGCCGAGGACGCCGCCGCGATCCTGGCCACGGCTCGCGCGTCCGGGCTCGTCCCGGCCGGCCTGTCCGTGCACGTCGGCTCGCAGCAGCTGACCTGCGAGGCCTGGCAGCAGGCCCTCGACTCCCTCGCCGAGGTGCTGGTGACGCTGGAGGCGCTGGGAGTCGTACCGGACCACGTGAACCTCGGCGGCGGCCTGCCCGCGCTCGGCTACCTCGACCGTCACGGCAACCCCCTCGACCCGCCCCTGGACAAGATCTTCACCGTGATCCGCGAGGGCATGGAGCGCCTGAGCGGCCTCGCCGCCGCACCGCTCCGTTTCGTCCTGGAACCGGGGCGGCACCTGGTCGCCGACCATGGTGCGGTCCGCGCGCACGTGTACCGGCTGACCGGGCGAGCGCAGCCGGACGGGACCCACGCCCGCTGGCTGTACCTGAGTGTCGGAAAGTTCAACGGCCTCTACGAGATGGACCAGTTGAGCTACCAGCTGGTCTTTCCCGCCCAGGCCGACGAGGACGACGGCGCGTACGTCTCCGCCGTCGTCGCGGGCCCGACCTGTGACAGCGACGACGCCTACGGCGGCGGCCGGCACCCGGTGCGCGTCCCCCGGGCGCTCGCCTCCGGCGACCCGGTCTGGATCCTGTCCGCCGGCGCCTACGCCACCAGCTACACGACCCAGGGCTTCAACGGCATCCGCCCGCTGCCGTGCGTCTGCACCCGCGGCCCGGAAGGACAACACTGAGATGAGAGACCTCGTACGGGGCATCACCGAGGCCGACTGGCCCCAGGTCGCCGCCCTGGAGGCCGGGGCGTACGCGGACACCGCGCTGACGGAGGGCGAGGCCGCGCTGCGGTCCCGGGCCGCGGCGGGCACCTGCTTCGTCCTGGACCTCGACGGCCGGATCGCGGGCTACGTCCTGGCCCTGCCGTACCCGATGTTCCGCTATCCGGACCTGACCCGGCCCGAGCGCGTGGCCCAGCACTCGGCCAACCTCCACCTGCACGACCTCGTCATCAGCGCGCCCCTGCGACGCAGGGGGCTGGGCAGCCGGCTGGTACGCCATCTGACGGACGCGGCCGGCGCCCGCGGTTTCCGGACGATGTCGCTGATCGCGGTCGGCGGCAAGGAGCCCTTCTGGCGAGCCAACGGCTACCGGGCGCACCGCGAGGCCCGGCTGCCGCCGAGCTACGGCAGCGACGCGGTGTACATGTCGGCCCGGGTGGCCGCGTACCGGGAGGCGAGCTGATGGAGAACTCCGACTTCCGCCGTGCCAAGTGGGCGATCGCGGCGCTGTTCTGCTTCCTCGGGTTCCAGTACGCCACCTGGGCCGCCCGGCTGCCCGCGCTGAAGACCAGGCTGGACCTGGGCGCGGGGGAACTGGGTCTGCTGCTGATGGCCTGCGGTGCGGGCGCGGCGGCCTCCTTCCCGCTCGTCGCCGTCCTGATGCGCAGGCTCGGCTCCCGACGGCTCTCCCTCGCCTCCGCCCTGTGCCTGGTGGCGCTGCTGGCGGCCCTCTCGGTGGTGCCGGACTATCCGCTCGCCCTGCTGGTCATCTGCGGTGACGGTGTCGCCGTCGGCTGCCTCAACGTCGCCATGAACGCGCAGGGTGCCGCCCTGGAGAAGGCGTACGGCCGCACCGCCATGTCCCAGCTGCACGCCACGTTCAGTGCGGGCCTGCTCGCCGCCGCCCTGCTCGCCTCCGGCATCACCGCCGTGACGGCGTCCGTTCCGGCCCACTTCGCGGTGGCGGCGGCGCTGTTGCTGCTTCTGCTGGCCTACGCGCGCCCGGGCCTCCTCCCGCACCCGGATGCCGGGCCCGCGGACCCGGAGACGGCACCGAAGCGGCGGGGGCGCCTGACCCTGCCGTCCGGGAAGACCCTGTTGATGGGCTGTGCCATGGCGTTCGGCACCATCACCGAGGGCGCCATGAACGACTGGTCGACGCTCTACATGCGGGACGTCGTCAAGGCCTCCTCGACGGTGGCGCCGCTGGGCATCGCGGTCGTCTCGGTCATGATGCTGCTCGCCCGGGTGCGCGCGGACCGCTGGCGCGGCCGCTGGGGCGACGGACGCGTGGTGCGCACGGGCAGTGCCGTGGCCGGCCTCGGCCTGGCCCTGGCCCTTTCGGCCGGCGGGGTGGTGCCCACCCTGCTGGGGTTCGCCTGCGTCGGACTCGGCGCGGCCGCCGTGACGCCGTGCGTGTACGTCGCCGCCGCCGAACGCGGCTCGGACGCGCTGTCCCTGGTCGCCGCGATGGGGACGACGGGACTGCTGGCCGGCCCCGGCGTGATCGGCTTCGTCGCGGGTGCGGGCGGTCTGACCCTGGGCATGGCCACGGTCGCGGCCTCGGCCCTGATCGTCACTCTGGCCGCCACCCGTATCCCGTGGCGGGACCGGGTCCCGGTGCCGGCCGGGTGACGTACCGGGGCACTAGACGGAGTACCGGAACCGGCTCCGGTACTCCGTCGGCGTCGTGTCGAGCCTGCGGCGGAACGCGCGGATGAGCGTGTCGAGGGTGTGGAAACCGCAGGCGGACGCGACGCGTTCGAGGGTGTCGTCCGTCGTCTCGAGCCGGTTGCGCGCCGCCTCGACGCGGGCGGACTCGACGTAGGCCGCGGGGGTCATGCCGAGTTCGGTCCTGAAGATCCGGCTGAGCTGCCGCTCGCTGACATGGGCGTGCTCGGCGAGGTCGGCGAGGGTCAGGGGAGCGGCGAGGTGCCGGGCGATGTGGTGCCGCAGGTCGTCCATGCGGCGCGTGGTCGACGCCGGCTCGATGGGGACGCTGAACTGGCTCTGGCCGCCGGGCCGTTTCAGGTACATCACCAGCTGCCGGGCGACACGCAGGGCGAGGGCCTCGCCGTAGTCCTCGGCGACCAGGGCGAGCGACAGATCGAGGCAGGCGGTGATGCCCGCACCGGTCCACACGGCGCCCTCCCGGACGAAGATCGGGTCGGCGTCGACCTCGACCGCCGGATGGTCGGCGGCGAGCTGCTGCGCGGTCGACCAGTGCGTGGTGGCGCGCCTGCCGTCCAGCAGCCCGGCGGCGGCGAGGAGATGGGCGCCGACACACACGGAGGCGACGCGCCGCGCCCGGCCGGCGAGTTCCTTCACCCAGCCGACGACGGACGGATCGGCGAGGGCGTGCACCCGCCGCTCGTCGTCGACCTCCACCGATCCGGGAACCAGCAGGGTGTCGATCGCGCGCCCCGACACCTCCCGGAAGGTGGTGTCGGGCAGGACGCGCACCCCGGCGGCGGTGGTGACCGGGTCCATGGTCTCGGCGGCCAGGACGACCTGATACCCGGTCTCGTCGTCGGTCTCCCGCCGGAGCAGTGAGAAGACCTCCGGTGGACCGGTGACGTCGAGCAGGTCGACGTCGGTGAAGAGCATGATGACGATCAGCCGGTTGATGCCGCCCATGAGCTCCGTCCCCCGTGGTGTCCGGATCTGCAAGTTACATGACATTGTTGCCATGCCGGGGCGGCTCCTAGCGTGGAGCCGTGACCACGACAACTCTGCGTGAACTCAACGGACTCGACCGGACGCCGGCCTCGTTGGCCGATGCCACGCTGATCCTGATCGACTACCAGAACACCTACACCCGTGGCGTGATGGAGCTGGCGGGCTGGCCGGAGGCCCTCGACGCCGCCGCCGACCTCCTCGCCCGGGCCCGCGCCGCCGGCGCGCGGGTCATCCACGTCATCAACGACGGCGGCGAGGGAACCCCGTACGACATCCGGGCCGAGATCGGGCAGATCCACCCCCGCGTCGCCCCGGCCGAGGGCGAGCCGGTCGTCGTCAAACAGCTGCCCGACGCGTTCCGCCACACCGACCTGGGCGACCGCGTCGACGCCGCCGGCCACACGGACGTCGTCATCGCCGGGTTCATGACCCACATGTGCGTGGCCTTCACCGCCCAGGGCGCGTTCCTGCGCGGCAACCGGCCCACCGTCGTGGCCGACGCCTCCGCGACCCGCCCGCCGCACACCACGGTGGCCCAGGTGAGCGCCGAGCAGCTCCACCACAGCGCCCTCGCCACGATCGAGGACCTGTACGGGGTGGTAGTACCGTCGGCGTCCGCGCTGAGCTAGCGCCGGTCCGGCGGATCAACCGGCGGGGATGCAGAAGCGCCTCGCCGACGCGGGCGTGCGGGACCACGGGGGTGCCCCGCACGTCCGCCACGGCCGTCCCACCCATCCTCCAATCCGCCGCTAGTCCCCGTTGTCAATCTCGCTTCGGCTTGCTGCCGCGGGCCCACAGAGTCAGCGTCTCCGTCACCGAAGCGAGGTAGAACCGATGGCTGAAGGCCGCGTCGACACCCACCACCACGTGCTGCCGCCCGCCTACCGGAACTGGCTGATCGAGAAGGGCCTGTACAAGGCGCGGCCCGTGCCGTGGAGCGTGCCCCGCACCGTCCGGATGCTGGACGACCACGGCATCCGGACGGCGATCGTCTCGACGGCACCGATCGGGCTCCGGCTGGACGCCGAGGACCTCGCCCCCAAGGCGCGCGAGGTCAACGAGTTCACGGCCGAGATGGCGAAGGACTACCCGGACCGGTTCGGCTTCTTCGCCACCCTGCCCCTGCCGAACGTGGACGCCGCCCTCGAGGAGATCCGCGTCGCCTACGACGAGTTCGGGGCCGACGGCGTCCTGCTGCCGACCAACGTGCACGGACGCTACCTGGGCGACCCCGAGTTCGAGCCCGTCTTCGAGGAGCTGAACCGGCGCAACGCCGTCCTGTTCACGCACCCCACCGGCGTCGGCGGCACCCCGGCACCGGGCATCCCCTCGTACGTCGCGGACTACCTCCTGGACACGGTGCGCACGGCGATCGACCTGGTGCGTACCGGACGCACGATGAAGTACCCGAACGTGCGCATCATCCTGTCCCACGGCGGCGGCTTCGTGCCGTTCGCCGCCCACCGCATGGCCACCGCGCCCGCCACCTGGGGCGACCTCAGCACGGCCGACGTCGTGGAGCAGATGCGCTCCTTCTACTTCGACACGGCCCTCACGGCCAGCCCCTCCAGCCTGCCCAGCCTGCTCGCGTTCGCCAAGCCCGGGCACGTCCTGTACGGCAGCGACTGGCCGTTCGCCGAGGAGGAGATCCCCTACTACAACGGCTTCCTCGACACGCACGACATGACGTCCGAGCAGCGTGACGGCATCAACTTCGCCAACGCCCAGGCGCTGTTCCCTGGCCGGATCAAGTGACCGGCTTCCACTCCGCCACCGGCCGGAAGTACGTCCTGCTGCCGCCGGGGATCGGCGAGCAGATGAACATCTTCGGCAACAGCTTCTCGATGAAGCTGAGCGGCGACGACACGGACGGCTCCCTCGCCATGATCGAGGCCGTCTTCCCGCCGGGCGGCAACGCCCCGCCCCACCTGCACCGCACCCACACCGAGGCGTTCTACGTGGTCAGCGGGCGCTTCGAGGTGCTGACCGGCGACGAGCTGATCGAGGCAGGACCCGGCGCGTTCTGCTACGCCCCGCGCGGTGTGCCGCACGCCTTCAGGAACATCGGCGACGAGCCGGGCACGCTCCTCAGCGTCATCAACCCGGCCGGATACGAGAACCACTTCCGGGAGATCGACGCCGTCCCGCCCGGACAGGCCACCCCTGAGGTGCTCAAGGAGATCTTCGACCGCTACGACCAGGAACCGGCCTGACGGCCCGTACTGGTCCCGCACGAGCAGCAACTGGAGAGGAGGCTCCATGGACGACCGGCAACTGGGCGGCGGCGGACCGAAGGTGTCCGCACTCGGCCTGGGCACCATGGGCATGGGCGGTTCGTACGGACCGGCCGACGAGGCCGAGGCGGTGGCCACGGTACGGCGCGCCCTCGACCTGGGCGTGACCCTCGTCGACACCGCGGACTTCTACGGCCCCGACGGGGCGAGCGAGAAGACCGTGGGCAAGGCACTGGCCGGCCGGCGGGACGAGGCGGTCATCGCCTCCAAGACCGGCATGGTGGCCGTCCCCGGCGGCCCCCCGCGCGTCAACGGCCGGCCGGATTTCATCAAGACACGGATCGACGCGTCGCTGACCCGGCTCGGCACCGACCGCATCGATCTGTACTACCTCGCCCGCGTCGATCCCGACGTACCCGTGGAGGAGTCGATCGGGGCGCTCGCCGAGCTGGTGGCGGCGGGCAAGGTCGGGCAGATCGGCCTGTGCGAGGCCTCCGCCGCCACGGTGCGCCGGGCCCACGCGGTCCATCCGATCGCCGCGGTGCAGACGGAGTACTCGCTCTGGGAGCGTCACGTCGAGCGGGAGATCCTGCCCACGCTCCGCGAACTGGCCGTGTCCCTGGTCGCCTACCGGCCCCTGGGCAGCGGGTTCCTGAGCGGTGACCTGACCATGGACCGGCTGGCCATGGCGGACTTCCGGCGCAACGACCCCCGGCTGCAGGGGGACAACCTCTACAAGAACATGACGCTGCTCCCGGTCCTGTACGAACTGGCCGAGAACAAGGGCGTCACCCCGGCGCAGCTCGCGCTCGCCTGGCTCCTCGCCCGGGGCGAGGACGTCATTCCGATCCCGGGCACCAAGCGCCGTACCTACCTGGAGCAGAACGCGGCCTCCCTGGGCGTCGAGTTGACCCCGGACGAGGTCCAGGGGCTCGCCGAGGCGATCCCCGCCGCCCGGGGCGAGCGCTACCCGGCACCGCTGCTCAGGACGATCGACGTCTGACGCGGCTTGTTCCTTCCCGCTCCCCGGTGTGCCGGAGGCCGTCCGTCATCCGCGCGGACGGCCTCCCGCGCTCGCCTACCACGGCCCGAAAGGAATGCTGCCATGAAGGTCACACACACCACCGCCGTGCGCGCGCCCGCCGCCCAGGTGCGGGAACTGGTGGCGGACGTCCGGTGGTGGCCGCTGCTGTTCGAGAACATCGTGCACGTCGAGGTGCTGGCGCGGTCCGACGACGCGGACCGGCTGCGGCTGTGGGCCGTGGACGTCGACGCGGCCTTCGCGGCAGCCGCCTCGACCGGCCGCGACACCGCCGCTCCCGGAGTCCTGCGCAGCTGGACGGCCCGGCGCACTTTCGGGCGGACCGGTGTGCCCACCATCGCCTTCCGCCAGGAGGCGCCGCAGCCGCCGCTGCTGTCCATGGGCGGCACCTGGGAGTTCCGCGCGGTGCCGGGCACGGACACCTGCGAGGTGACGCTGACCCACGAGGTGGAGGCCGACGGCGGCACGGACCGGCACCCCTGGGTCCGGCCCATGGTCGAAGGCGCCACCGACTCCCAGCTCGCGGGCCTGCGGGCCGCGGCGCACCTGCCGTACGGCATCGACCGCTCCGTGGCCGACCTCAGCGCTGCCGTGGGCGTTCACGGGGGCACCGCCGCCCCCCACGACGTCCTCGCGAACCTCGACACGCTGCCGGCGACCTCGGACACCCTGCGGGTTCCGCTGGCCCCCGACGCCTTCCTGGCCGCCGAGCCCGGGCGGCGGGGTTTCCGGCTGACGGTCTGCCTCGGCCTGCCCGGCGGCCGTGTCGTCACCAAGCGGCTCAGGCCGCCCGCCGCCCTGCTCGCCCTCGTCGACGAGTGGACGGTGAACCCCGGCACCGGCTCCGCCGGCGGACCGCAGGCCGGCGTCCACCGCAGGGCGCTGCTGTCCGCGGCGCGGCACGGCCTGCCGGGCCACGACCGGGTGGCCGAGCGGCTGCGCTCCTGTCTCGCGGCGGACGCCCGCGACCGCCTCCAGCGGCTGGCCGCTCGGAGCACCGTCGCCGCGTGAGCGACCGGCCCGGCCCCGCACCGGGGCCGGACCACCGCACCTTCCGACCGCACACCACGCCGAAAGGAACGACCATGGTCACCCTGATCAACAAGTTCACCGTCAACGGCGACTTCGACGAGTTCGAGCGGATCTGGGCACAGAGCGCCGACTTCATGCGCTCCCAGAAGGGTTTCATCGGCTTCAAGCTGCACCGCTCGCTGAGCCGCCCCGACGTCTACGTCAACGTTGCGCTCTGGGAGTCGCAGGCCGACCATCAGCGGGTCCTGGCGAGCCCCGAGTTCGCCGAGCACATCAAGGAACTCGCGGCCGTCGCCGTTCCCGACCCCGACCTGTACACCGTGGTGCTCGAAGGCGCTCCGGCCCAGTGAGCCGCCGGCTGCTCATCGCCGGTGCGACCGGCCTCGTGGGCACCGCCCTGGCGGAGGCCGCCGCGGCCCAGGGGACGGGACTCGTCCTGCTGGGCCGCTCGGCCGACCGGCTGAATGCGCCGGCGGCCCGGCTCGAAGCCGAACACGGCGTTCCCGTGCTGTCCCTGGAAGCCGACGTCACCGACCCGGCGTCGCTGGACCGCGCCGTGCGCCGGGCCGAGGCGGCGGGGCTGGACCGGCTGGACGCCGTGGTCAACCTCGTCACCGGATACCAGGGGCGTCCCGTCCCCGCCGGTGACCTGTCGCCCGAGGAGTTCCGCCGGGTCCTGGAGACCGATGTCACCGGGAGCTTCCTGCTCGTACGGGCCTGGCTGAAGCTGCTGCGGGCAGCGCCGGCCGGCCGCGTGGTGCTGGTCTCCTCGGTGGCCGGACTGCGCGGGCGGCCGATGGCGGTCCACCTGTGCGCGGCCAAGGCGGGGGTGAACGGCCTGGCCCTGGGGCTGTCGGCCGAACTCGCCGCCGAGGGCATCGGCGTGCGCTGTGTCGCGCCCGGCCCGATCGCCCGGCCAGGCGTCGGGCATCCGCCCTCGCCGATCCCCCCGACCACCCCCGAACGCGTGGCCGACGCCGTGCTCCGGCTCACCGGCGCCGACGCGGAGCTGCGCGGCGAGCCCGTCATCGTCACCGGGGAGGCCGGCCCGCAGGATCCGGCGCTCCACCCGTCCCCCCTCATGGAGGCGAAGCCATGACCACCTACGACGACACGGTCCGCGGCGAACCGGCGCGGCTCGGGCTCGACGGCAGGGTGGCCCTGGTCACCGGGGCCGCCCGCGGTCTGGGCCGTGCCATCGCAGCCCAGCTGTGCGCGGCCGGCTGCGACGTGTACCTGAACTACCACCGCGACGAGGAGAGCGCCCGGCGCACCGTCGAGGAACTGGCCGGGCTGAAGGGCACGGCGGTGGCGGTCCGCGCCGACGTACGGGACGGAGCCGAGTTCCAGGGCCTGCTGGAGAAGGTGGCGGCGGAACGGGGCGGCCTGGACGTCTTCGTGCACAACGCCGCCACCTTCCGGCACAACACGGCCGTCGGCCCCGACCTGGACGCCTTCCGCTCCGAGCTCGACCTCGCGCTGAACCCCCTGCTGACGGGCGGTCCCAGGCTCGCCGAGCTGATGGCGGGACGGCCGGGGCGCATCGTCGTCGTCTCCAGCAACGGGGCGCACTCGGTGATACCCGGCTATCTGAACGTCGGTGTCGCCAAGGCCGCCCTGGAGAACCTGGTGCGCTATCTCGCCGTGGAACTGGCCGGGCAGGGCATCGCCGTCAACGCGGTGGCCACCGCTCTGCTGGACAAGGGCGAACTCACGGCGAACCGGAGCATCGCCGAGTTCCTCGGCCGGCGCACCCCGGCCGGGCGGCTGACCACCCCGCAGGACGTGGCCGAGTTCATCACGCTCCTGGCCACGGACCAGGCGGCCTGGCTGCACGGACAGGTGATCACGGTGGACGGCGGGCTCGGCCTGCTGGCCTGAGCACCCCCGCCCCGTCCCCGCTCCTCCCTCTTGCCCTCTTCGCCCGCAAGTCCCGCTAGGAGCACCGATGGAACACATGGAAACCGACTTCTGCGTCGTGGGCGGCGGCCCCGGCGGGCTGGCCCTGGCCCTGCTGCTGTTGCGCTCGGGAGCCCGGGTCACCGTCGTCGAACGGACCCGGTCCTTCGAGCGGGAGTTCCGCGGCGAGATCCTCCAGCCCGGCGGCATGCTGCTCCTGGAGCAGCTCGGGGTGCTCGACCGGGCCCGGCGGCGCGGCGGCTACCCGCTGCGCCGCTTCCAACTGGTCGAGCACGAACGGGTGTTGATGGACATCGACTACCGCCAGCTGCCCGCACCGCACGACTTCCTGCTGAGCATGCCCCAGCTGCACCTGCTGGAGGAACTGCTCACCGCCTGCCGGGAGCACCCGGACTTCAGCTATCTCGAGGGCCAGTCCGTCACCGAACTGCACCAGGAGGGCGGCCGGGTCGCCGGGGCCGTCGTGGGACGCGGCGAGCAGCGCCTGAGGATCGACGCGCACGTCACCGTGGGCGCGGACGGGCGCTACTCCAAGGTGCGCAGGCTCGCCGGACTCGGCTACACCCGCGTCGACGCGTTCAAGCACGACGTCCTGTGGTTCAAGGTGCCGTCGGACGGCCGCACCGCGCACGACATCAGGGTCTACCGGTCCGCGGGGAACCCCGTCCTCATCTACGACTCCTACCCCGACAGCATCCAGATCGGCTGGACCCTGCCGCACGGCGGATACAAGGAGCTGTCGGCCGAGGGGTTCCCCGCCCTGGTCCGCAGGATCGAGGAGGCGGTGCCGATCTACGCCGACCGGATCCGGGCCACCCTCACCGGTCCCGGCGACCTGAGCCTGCTGGACGTGTTCGCCGGCAGCGCCGACAGCTGGGTGACCGACGGCCTCGTGCTGATCGGAGACGCCGCCCACACCCACGGCCCGATCGGCGCCCAGGGCATCAACCTCGCCCTGCAGGACGCGGCCGTGCTGCATCCCGTGCTCATCGCCTCGTGGCACGACAAGGACGCCGGGCAAGAGCGCCTGGCGGCGTACGAGACGGCCCGCCGCCCGGACATCGACGCGGTGTTCTCCCTGCAGGCCAGGCAGAGCGCGGCGATGCTCACCCACGGCGGGCTGAGCGACCGCATCCGGCCGCTCGTGGCCCGTCTCCTCGCCCACACGCCGGTCTACCGGAAAGTCCTTCAGCAGATCGCCTTCGGGCGCACCCCCGTGCGCGTGCGCGCGGACCTCTTCACCGAGCAGACAGGGAGCCAGGCAGCGTGAGGATCGTCGATCTCTCGTCCCCCATCGACGCGGCGGGCTGGGAGCCCGACACGGTCCGGCACCGTGTGATGTCGCCCGCCGAGGGGGCCCGGCACTGCGCGTCCGAGATGCACGAACACTTCGGCATGCGGATCTCCCAGGACGACTTCCCGGACGGCGAGTTCCTCAACAACGACTTCCTGGAACTGTCGGCCCACACGGGCACCCACGTCGACGCCCCCTCGCACTACGGTTCCCGCACGACCTACGGCAGCGGCCGCCCCCGGAACATCGACGAACTGCCCCTGGACTGGTTCCACCGGCCCGGCGTCGTCCTGGACCTCACCGGCCGCCCGGCCGGCACGGTGGACGCCGACGTCATCGCCAAGGAACTCGCGCGGATCGACTACCGGCCGCAGCCCCTGGACATCGTCCTGCTGCACACCGGCGCCGACCGACGGGCCGGCACGATGGAGTACTTCACCGACTTCGTCGGCCTCGACGGATCGGCCACCGACCATCTGCTCGATCTCGGGGTGCGGGTGATCGGAACGGACGCCTTCAGCCTGGACGCCCCCTTCACCCACGTCGTCGACGCCTACCGGCGCACCGGCGACCGGGACGTGCTCTGGCCCGCCCACATGGCGGGTCGCCGCAGGGAGTTCTGCCAGATCGAGCGGCTGTCCGGCCTGGGGGAGCTGCCGCAGCCGTACGGCTTCACCGTCAGCGCCCTGCCGGTCAAGATCAAGGGCGCGGGCGCGGGCTGGGCGCGGGCGGTCGCGCTGCTGTCCGACTGACCCCTCGCCCCCGATACGACCACGGGCTTCGGCCTCCCCGCTCGGGGAGGCCGAAGCCCGTGGTCGTATCGGGAGGGCTCACTCAGGGACGGCCGCCGCGCCCTGCACCACCAGGGCCTCGCCCGACCCGTCGAGGTGCCGGTCGCGCAACTCCCGGCGCCGCACCTTGCCGTTGGGGGAGCGGGGAATCGACGGCACCGCCTCGGCGTACCGCACCTGCTGGAAATACGGGAGCCGGGAGTTCGCCAGCCGGCACACCTCGGCCAGTGCGCCGGACCCCTCCGTCCCGGCACCGGTGCGGAACACCACCAGGGCGTGCGCCACCGCGCCGGCGTCGCCCTCGGGGTGGTCGAAGACGACACAGTCGGCGACCAGCGGGTGCCGGCGCAGCGCGCGTTCCGTCTCCGACGGTGAGACGAGCCAGTTGTGGTACTTGAACACGTCCTTGAGCCGGTCGACGAGGAACAGCCGGCCGTCCGGCTCGATGCGGCCCACGTCCCCGGTGGAGAACCAGCCGTCCGGCTCCACCCCGCCCGTCTCCGGGGCGCCGAGGTAGCCGCGCATCACCTGCGGCCCCCGCACCTGGACCTCGCCGGTCTCGCCGCCCGGCAGGACCTGCCGGGTCTCCACGTCCACCACCCTGCACTCCGTCCCCCGGACGGGGCGGCCCACGGAGCCCGGCACCGGCCGGCGCGGATCGTCGCAGTGGGTGAGCGGGGACGTCTCGGCCAGCCCGTATCCCTGGAAGACCGAGACACCGAAGTGCTCGGACAGCCGGGACGCGGAATCCGGGGACAGCGCGGAACCGCCGGACGCGATGTGGGCGACCGTGTCGAGCCGCAGGTCCGGCAGGCGCTCGTGCCGGGCCAGGAGCGCCAGCCGGAACGGCAGGCTGTACAGGTGCGTGGCGCGGTGCCGGTTGGCCGCGAGCACCGGCGCCGCCGGGTCGGGCTCGGTGCACAGCACCTGTGTCGCCAGCGCGTGCAGGGCCGAGTTCTGGTGCATGGGGTGGTAGGTGGGCAGGTGATTGACCGTCACCGAGTCGCCGTCCAGCGCGTGCGCCACCGCGATCTGATGGGCGTTCACCACGAGATTGCGGTGGGTCAGCCGGACCGCCTTCGGGCGCCCGGTCGTACCGCTGGTGAAATGGAGGCAGACCACGTCGTCGGGGCCCGGGGCGGCCGGCGGCCCCGCCGGATCCGGCGAGGCCGCGACGAGCAGCTCCGCCAGCCGTGGTGCGGGGGCGGGAGCGCCGGCCGGACCGAGCAGGAAGACGTGCTCCAGCTCGGGAAGACGGTCCCGGACCGCGGCCAGGCGTGCGTACAGGCCGCTGTCGACGAAGGCCGCACGCGCACCCGACAGGCCGAGCACGTGGACCAGGTCGTCCTCGCGCAGCAGCGGGTTGACCACGGCGGCCACATGTCCGCTGCGCGCCACCCCGAAGTACGCCACGGTGAAGTCCGGGTCGAGCAGGGCGGCGACCGCCACCACCTGGCCACGCCCCGGAAGCACCGTGCGCAGCACGCCGGCCAGCGCGCTCGCCGACTCGTCCAGTTCGGCGAAGGTCGCGACCCGGTCCGGGGCGACGACGGCCGGGTGCCCGGGCCGCGCGGCGGCGGCCCGGGAGAGCAGTCCGTCCAGGGTTTCCGGGAGCCGGGAGTCGTCCAGGGCCACGAACCCCGCGGTCGTGGGCAGCTCCGGCGACGGCTCAGCCACGGCGTGCCTCGGCGTACGCCTTGGCGTGCCGCAGCGTGGTCGTGCTGTTCGTGCTCAGGGCCTTCTGCACGAACGCCCGGGCGTCCGCCACCGTCGCACGCTCACCGAGGACCTTCGCGACGGCCTCGGCCCTGATCGTCACGCTGTGCCGGGAGGTCACCAGGACCCCGTCACCGTCCGCCGCCAGGGACCACTCACCGGTGTGGGCCGTCATCAGGGCGGGGGTCTCCGTCTGCTTGTACAGGATCCGCTCCCGGCCGAGCGCGACACGGATGGAACGCGTGGTGTGCACCGAACCGTCCGCGGTCCGGGTGTCCATGCTCATCACCTGGATGCCGGTCGTGTCCTCCTGCAGTTCCAGGCGGTCCACGTGCGGCAGCCGGGAGGGCCATTCCTGCGCCTGGTAGAGGAAGTCGAAGACGTCGTCGGCCGAGCCGTCGACGCGCACCGTGTCCTCGAACGTCAGCTCCAGCTCGCCCAGCCGGGCGTACTGCTCGGCCAGCGCCCGGACGGCATCCAGCTCGGCGGCGCTGTTGCGGTCGGTGGCCCGGGTGATCCACTCGACGCCGGCGGGGTCGTCGTCCACGGCCCGGAAGTCGTGGGTCAGCTCCAGGTGCGAGGTGCCGTCCGCCGCGGGCGTGATGATCCACTCGCCCTGCATGTACGCGACCGGAGGCGAGGACACCTCCTGACGGAAGGTCACTCGCCGTGCCGCAGGGTCGAGTTCACGGCGTGAGATCCAGGTGCGGACCTCGCCGTTGGCGGTGGCCCAGATCTGGATGCGCTCGGTCGTGGCGGTCCGCTCCAGGTGCTCGACATGCACGTTGGGGGCGAAGCGCAGCGGCCATTGCGCGACGTCGGAGACGATCGCGTAGACCGCCTCGGGCGGTGCCTGCACGTCGACGGTGTGCGAGGTGTGGTGCACGGCGGGCTCGGCCGTGGCCGCGAGCTGCCGCTGGTCGGTCTGGGCCATCTGTGTCCTCCGGAAGGTCGGTGCGGTGCGGGACGGGTGCACGGGCTGCGGGATCAGTAGTTGCCCAGGCCGCCGCAGACGTTGATGGCCTGCGCGGTGATCGAGGCCGCGCTGTCGGAGACCAGGTAGCCGACCATGCCGGCCACCTCCTGAGGCGTGGAGTACCGGCCGAGCGGGATCTTGCTCTGGAAGCGTTCGAGGATCTCGTCCGTCGTGGTGTCGTAGGCGGCCGCGTATCCCTCCCGCACCCGCTGGGCCATCGGCGTCTCGACGTAGCCGGGGCAGACCGCGTTCACGGTGACGCCCGTCTTCGCCAGCTCCAGCCCGAGGGCCTTGGTGAAGCCGACCACGGCGTGCTTGGAGGCCGAGTAGGGGGCACCCAGCACGACACCCTGCTTGCCGCCGGTGGAGGCGATGTTGATGATCCGCCCCCAGCCGCGCCCGGTGAGGTCGGCCTGCCGCAGCGTCTCCCGCGTCATCAGGAAGACGCTGTGGAGATTGGTGTCGATCACGTCGTACCAGAGCTCGTCGCTGATGTCCGCGGTGACGCCGCCGCCACTGCGCCCGGCGTTGTTGACGAGGACGTCCACCGGACCGAAGCGGGCGGTGGCGGCCGACACCAGGGCCCGCACCTCGTCCGGGCGGCGCACGTCGGCGGTGGTGCCGTCCACTTCGAGGCCCTCGTCGGTCAGTGTCTTGACGGTGCGCGCCACGTCGTCGGCGCTGCGCGCGCACAGGAACACCCGGAAGCCCGACCCGCCGAGGTGCCGGGCCACGGCGAGTCCGATTCCGCTGGTGCCGCCGGTCACCAGAGCCACTTTTCGCTGCTCGCTCACGCTGTCCTCCGCTTGTCGGTCCGGCTGACGCCCGGTGTCCCCGGGCGCGGTTGAGCGTCGTCGGGGAGGTTCACCGAACCGGCTCGCAAACACCTGGAGAGGGGATCGATCCCGGGCGCGCTGCCCCACCGGCCCTGGACACCGTCGCGAGCCGGGTCGCCGAGCGTGGCGGGCGGTGCCGTGCCGACCGCGGCCCCGTGGACCCGAGCGAAGGGACGCCCCATGACAGTGACGGAACAGCCCCCGACCGGTGTCGGCGCCGACACCTACCACGAGATCCAGCAGTTCTACGCCCGGCAGATGCAGCTGCTCGACGACGGCCGGGTCGACGAGTGGGCCGCCACCTTCGCGCCCCAGGGGGTCTTCGCCGCCAACGCGCACCCCGAGCCCACCAGGGGCCGCGAGGCCATAGCGGCGGCCGCCCGCGCGGCGCACGAGCAGCTGGCCGCCGGCGGCATCCGGCGCCGCCACTGGCTCGGCATGGTCGCGGTGGACGGCCAGGACGGCACGCGGGTACGGGCGCGCTGCTACGCGCTGGTCTTCGAGATCCCGCGGGGCGGCCAGGCGGCCCTGCGGCTGAGCACCCTGTGCGAGGACGAGCTCGAACGGGGTCCGCAGGGCTGGCTGGTCAGCCATCGCGGGGTCACGCGGGACGACCTCGTCTGACGGCACCGGCCGGGTAAGTGCCGAAGGCCCACCCTCCTGACGGAGGGTGGGCCTTCGGCACGTGTGGGTCAGGCCGCCGCCTGCCCCTGCACGGTGTTCACGACCTCCAGGAGCGCGCGGGGCGTCTGCGCCTCGGAGACGGTCTCGTCGGCGAGCTGGATGCCGCGCTCACGCTCGATCAGGCCGATCAGCTGGAGCACGGCGACCGAGTCGTAACCGAGGTCGGAGAAGGAGACGTCGAGGACGTCGCCGTCCAGGAGCCCCGGCTCCTCCTCCCCGGCGCTCTCGCGCAGGAGCCGGGTGAGGTCGGAACGGGAGAAGGAGGACGAGGCGGACATGGGATTTCCTTTCTTCGGCTGACGGATCCACGGCTGACGGATCCGGGAAGGTGTGCGGGGCAGGTCAGGTCAGGTCAGTGCGGTGCGCGGACGACCGTGGCCGCGTTGAACCCGCCGTGACCGCGGGCGAGGACCAGCGCGGCACGGATCGGGCCGGGGCGAGGGGTGTCACAGACGAGGTCGAGCCGCGGGTCGTGCGATCCGGCCCCCACATGGACGGTGGGCGGGACGACGGAGTCCCGCACCGACATCAGGGCGGCGGCGAGATCGAGCGCCGCACCGCCGGCCTGCAGTCGGCCGGTCATGGTCTTCGGCGCGGTCACGGCCACCCCGCGCGCCCCGAACAGCTCGGTGAGGGCCTCGGCCTCCGCGCGGTCGGCGTCGGGCAGCCCTGCCGCGTCGGCGAACACGACGTCCACGTCCGAGGGTTCGAGACCCGCCTGCTGCAGAGCCGTCCGGGCCGCGCGCAGCAGCCCGGGAGCACCGCCGTCCGGGTCGAACGTGGCCGCGCAGCCCGCCACTTCACCGTAGACGCGGGCGCCCCGGGCGCGGGCCGACGCCTCGTCCTCGAGTACGAGGATGGCGCCACCCTCACCGACGATCTCGCCGCTCGCGTCGGGATGGAACGGCCGGTAGGCCCGCTGCGGGTCCGTCACACGGCTCATCCGGCCGCCCGCCAGGTGCGCGGCCCAGCCCCAGGGACACAGCGAACCGTCCACGCCGCCGGTGACGACCGCCTGGACACCCTTGCGCAGGTGCCGGCGGGCCTGCGCGACGGCGTCCAGCCCGCCGGCCTGGTCGGTGACGACCACGCCGCTGGGCCCCCGCAGCCCGTGGCGGATCGAGATCTGGCCCGTGTTCACCGCGTAGAACCAGGCGAAGGACTGGTACGCGCTCACGTGCGCACCGCCCTTGCTCCACAGGGCCTGCAGCTCCCGCTGCCCGAACTCGAATCCGCCCGCGGAGCTGGCCGTGACCACCCCGACCGCGTACTCGGGCAGCGTCTCGGGGTCGAGACCGGACTCCCCGGCCGCCTCCGCGGCGGCGGCCAGGGCCAGCCGGGTCATGTGGTCCGTCTGCGGCAGCAGCCGGTTCGGGATGTGCTCGGTCGGCTCGAATCCGGGTACCTCGCCCGCCAGTTGCACGGGATACCGGGACGGGTCGAAGCGGCTGATGCGCGCGATGCCGTTGTCGCCCCGGAGCGTGGCCGCCCACCAGGCCTCGCGCCCGAACCCGTTCGGCGCGGCCACGCCGATGCCGGTGACCACCGCGGCGCCGGTGGGGACCGGGGCACCGGCGGGGAGCCGCTCCGCGGTGCTGGTCGGCCTCGTCATGTCGTTCCGCCTCTCTCCGGGAAACCCTCGGGGCACTGACCGGACGTCCGCATCAGGCGGCCGCCATCAGCCGGGGACGGGTGAGCACCATGGCGCTCTGGAACCCGCCGAAGCCGCTGCCGACGCTGAGCACGGTGTCGTACCGCCCCTCCCGTGCCGTCAGGGGCGTGTAGTCCAGGTCGCACTCCGGATCCGGCTCGTGGAGGTTGGCGGTGGGCGGGATGACGTCACCGGCGACGGCCAGGGCGCTGGCGGCCACCTCCAGGGAGCCGATGGCACCGAGGGAGTGACCGATCATCGACTTGATCGAACTGATGGGGGTGCGGCGGGCGTGTTCGCCGAGACTGCGCTTGAAGGCCGCCGTCTCGTGCCGGTCGTTCTGCTTGGTGCCCGAGCCGTGCGCGTTGATGTAGTCCACCGCGCCGCCCGGAAGCCGCGCCTCGTCCAGGGCCACCCGGATGGCCTCGGCCATCTCCTTGCCGTCGGGGCGCAACCCCGTCATGTGGTACGCGTTGCAGCGCGAGGCGTACCCCGAGATCTCCGCGTAGGCCGTGGCGCCACGGCGCCTGGCGTGCTCCAGCTCCTCCAGGATCAGGACCGCGGCACCCTCGCCCAGGACGAAGCCGTTGCGCGTGCGGTCGAACGGCCGCGACGCGTGCTCGGGGTCGTCGTTGCGCGGGGTCGTCGCCTTGATCGCGTCGAAACAGGCCAGGGTGATCGGGGAGATGGGGGCCTCCGCCGCACCCGCGATCATCACGTCCGCCGCGCCCTCCCGGATCAGCTCCACGGCATGCCCCAGCGAGTCGAGCCCCGAGGTGCAGCCGGTGGAGATCACCGCGGCCGGGCCCCGGGTCCCGAAGTCCTTGGCCACCTCGGCCGCGAGGGAGCTGGGCACCAGGTACTCGTACAGGTGCGGGACCGCGTAGTTGTGGTCGACCAGCCAGTCCCGGCCGCCGTTGCTGACCACGCCGTACTCCGCGTCCAGGCTCATCGTGCAGCCGACGGCGCTGCCGATGGAGACACCGGTGCGCGTGGGGTCGAGGGCGTCGGCGAGCCCGCTGTCGGCGACCGCCTCACGGGCGCTGACCAGAGCGAACTGCGCCGCCCGGTCCAGCCGCCTGACCTCCTGCGGGGTCAGGCCCTGCACGACCGGGTCGAAGTCCACCTCGGCGGCCACCCGGGAACGGAAGGCCGATGCGTCGAACAGGGTCACCGTGCGCGTGGCGGTACGGCCCTCGGTGATCAGCGACCAGAAGTTCTTGGTGCCGACTCCGCCGGGAGCGACCACCCCGATGCCCGTGACGACGACCCGCCGCCTCATTTCTGCCATGACCTTCTCTCTCTGTGTCAGCTCTCTCTGTCAGCACCTGCGTCGTCCGGTCTCCGGTACGGCGCGTCCTTGCGGACCGAAGGTGACAACCGGGTCTCGACGGGTGCTCGAATACCGACTGACCGGGCCGGTCAGCCCGCGATGCGCAGGGCCGACTCCTGCACCGGGTGTTCGGGAAGGTCGAGCCCGGCGTCGCCGTTGAGAATCGCCTGCTGCAACCGGTGCAGGGCCGGGGACGGATCCATCGCCAGCTCCTCGCGGATACGGCTGCGCAGCCGCTGGAAGGTCTGCAGGGCGTCGCTGCGGCGGCCCGCCCGGCACAGGGCCAGCATGTACTGGGCCTGGAACCCCTCGTGCAGCGGGTACTGGGCGCACAGGCTGGCCAGGTCGCTCAGCAGCTCGTGGTGCCTGCCGAGCTTGAGGTCCGCCTCGACCCGCCGGCTCAGCACACTCAGCCGCTGCTCCTCCAGATGCCGTATCGCCGTGCTGAGCAGCGGCCCCGCCTGCACGTCCACCAACGCCTCGTCCCGCCACAGCGCGAGGGCGCGCCGGAAGTAGCCACTGGCCGCGCGGTGGTCGGCCGCGGCCATCGACCGGTGTCCGGCCGACGCGAACTGCTCGAACTCCTGGATGTCGATACGGCCGCCGTGGGTGCCCAGCAGGTAGCCGTTGCCCCAGGTGGCCAGAACCTCTCTGGACGGCGGACGCGAGCCGGCGCCGGCGCCCGCCCGCCCGTGCTCCGCCTCGTCGATGAGGTGCCGCAGCCGCAGGATGTACGTCTGCAGCGTCGTCAGGGCGCTGCGCGGCGGGCGCTGTTCCCACAGCTCCTCGAGAAAGGCCGACACCGACACCGTCTGGTCCGGGCGGAGCGCGAGGAGAGCGAGCACTTTGCGGGGCTTGGCCGCGGTGGGCACGATCGAGCGGCCCGCGTGGGTCACCGTCAGCGATCCGAGCACACTGATGTCCGTCATTGCGCCTCCCTGTGGTCCGTGGATGATTCCGGGAACGTGCGCGGGGAGCCGGTGGGCAGCCGCGCGAGGTGAGTGCGGAGGAGTGCGAGGAAGTCCGGGTCGGTGTGGAAGAAGTGACCCGCCGGCACCTCATGGCAGTGGAACGGGCCGGTGGTGTACCGGGCCCAGCCGAGCATGGTGGCCGGCCCGGCCACGGGGTCCCGGTCGCCGGCGAAGGCGAACAGGGGTACGGCCAGCCGGTCGTGGCACGCCGTGCGCAGGCTCTTGGCCAGCCGCAGGTCGTCGCGGATCACGTCCAGCGTCCGGCGCAGCAGCCCGGCGCGGCTCAGCACCTCCGCGGGCAGGCCGCCCAGCCGGCTCAGTTCGGCCAGCAGTCGGCGGTCGTCCGTGTCCCCCGTCAGCGCGAGCGCCGGCACCACGTGCGGGGGAGGACAGGCGCCGACCAGCACAGCCAGCGGGGGTCGCCCCCGCCGGGCCTGCCGCCCGGCGAACGCGTACGCCACCAGTCCGCCCAGGCTGTGCCCGTAGAGCAGGTAGGGCGCATCGAGCAGCGGCCCGAGGTCGTCGTCCAACCGGTCCAGCAGCGCCTCGTGCCGGGTGATGCGAGCCTCGTGCAGCCGGGTCTCCCGGCCCGGCAGCCGTACCCCCAGCGGCTGCCAGCGGGGGCCCAGGGCCCGCGGCCAGGAGGCGAAGGCGGAAGCTCCGCCGCCCGCATGGTGGAAGCACAGCAGGCGGACCGGGGAACCGGGAGGGGATGGGGCGAGGACAGTGGGATTCATGACAGGCCCCCGACCGGGAATCCGATGATCCGATGCCCGATCCGTCCGTGACCCGGGTACGGATCGGCGTGGGGTCAAACGGTCACCGCGGGGGCTGGACGGGGACTCGACGCCTGCTGGAGCCCTCAGGTCCGGTGGTGCGGGTGCCGCTGGTCAGCCGATGAGCACGGCCTCCTCCAGCACGCCGCCCCTGGCGATGGGTGCCGGGTCCGGGGAGAGCAGCGCCTGGTGCAGCTGCCGGATGTGCCGGGTCGGCTCCAGGCCCAGCTCCTCGATGAGGGTGCGGCGCAGCCGGTGGAACGCCTGCAGGGCGTCCGCGGTGCGCCCCGCGCGGTGCAGCGCCAGCATCAGCTGACCGTGCAGGCGTTCGTGCAGGGGATACGTCCCGGCCAGCGCCGTCAGCTCACCGAGCAGCGCGAGGTGGCCGCCGAGCCGCAGCTCGGCGGAGATCCGCAGTTCCCGGGCGCTGAGGCGGTCCGCCTCCAGGCGCGCCGACTCGATCTCGAGAGTGCGGCCGTGCCGGGCGTCCGCCACGACAGGGCCGCGCCACAGATCCAGCGCCTGGCGCAGCAGCCGGGACGCGGCGACGTGGTCGCCCGCCCGGAAGGCCCGCTGGCCGCGGGTGAAGAGGTCGTCGAACCGGCCCACTTCCGTGTCCGCGTGGTCGATCGTCAGCAGGTATCCGCCCCGTGAGGTCACCAGCACGTCCTTGGCCGGAGGTCCGTCGAGCGGAAGGACCTCCGAGAGCCCCCGGCGCAGCTGCAGCACGTACGTCTGGAGCGTCGTCAGCACGCTGCGCGGAGGCGCGGCTCCCCACAGCTCCTCGATCAGGACCTCCGTCTGCACCACGCGGCGAGGGTGCAGGGACAACAGGGCGAGGACCTGACGGGGTTTGCTGGCACTGGGCAACATGGATCGTCCGTCAACGGTGGCCGACATCGGACCGAGCAAACCGATCTCCATGTCCACGGTGGGCGTCTCCCTCGGCGACTCGTGCTTGGCAGGGGCGAAGCGACGCGCACAGTCTCGCAGCGGGTGATCGAACCGGACAGTGAGATATTCATGTGTTCAACCTTGCGCTGTCTTCCCAGGTCACGGGTGGCAGACGCAGAGCAGATCCCGCACCTCCGCGGCGAGGTCCATGTGCAGCGGATCCAGTGCGCCGCTCAGGAACAGCTGCCGCATCCGCGAGCGCCGCACCTTGCCGCTGGTGGTCCGGCGGATGGTGCCCGGACGTACCAGCACGATGCTGGAGGAGGTCACCGAGAAGTCGCCGGCGAGCCGGTCCCGCAGGGTCTCGCCGAGCCGGCCGAGGTCCTGGTCGGCGCCGTGCCCCAGGGCCACCTCCTGGATCACGACGACGTGTTCGTGGTCCGCCGCCACGCTGAACACCGTGGCGGCCCCGCACAGGGGGCTCGCGCTCTGCACGGACTGTTCGAGGTCGTGCGGGTGCAGATGCCGCCCCTCCATGAACATCACGTCCTTCAGCCGCCCGGTGACGAACAGTTCGCCCCCGTCCAGCACGCCGAGGTCCCCGGTCCGCAGAAAGCCGCTCTCGCCGTCGCCGGTACGCGCGTCGAAGACACCTCGGGTGTCCAGCGGCCGCCCCCAGTAGCCGGTCGCCACGCCGTCGCCGCGGACCCAGATCTCGCCGATCCGCCCGTCCGGCAGTACCGCGCGGGTCTCCGGGTCCACGATCCGCAGCCGCGCGCCGACCGGAGGTCCGCAGCTCACCAGGGTGCGCCGCCGGCCGTCGTGGTCCGCGGGTTCGAGTCGTCCTTCCTCGATCGCCGTGGCGTCGACCACGCGCTCGCGGACCTCGGGCGCGCGCTCGGTGGCGGTGACCAGCAGCGTCCCCTCCGCGAGCCCGTAGGCGGGGCGCAGGGTGCCGCGGCGCAGGCCCGCCGGGGCGAACCGCTCGGTGAAGGCCCGCAGGGTCCCGGCCCGCACCGGTTCGGCACCGACGACGGCCGTCTCCAGGCCGGAGAGGTCGAGTTCGCCGATCCGCTCCGCCGGCACCCGCCGTACGCACAGGTCGTAGGCGAAGCCCGGCGCGGCGGTGGCGGTCACCCCGTGCTCGCCGATCATCCGCAGCCAGCGCACCGGCTCGTGGGCGAACACCCAGGGCGCCATCACGACACCGCGCGTGCCGAGCCACAGCGGATGCAGCAACTGCCCGATGAGCCCCATGTCGTGGTGGAGGGGGAGCCAGCCGCCGACCACCGTCCCCTCGTGCGTGCCGAACGCCTCGCTGATCGCCCGCTGGTTGGCCAGCAGATTCCGGTGGGAGACCAGCACGCCCTTCGGTTCCCCCGAGGTGCCCGAGGTGTACTGGATCAGCGCCGCCTCGGCGGTGGCGGGGCCGGGCCGCCGCCAGTCGTCCGGGTCGGCCGGCGCGGCGCCGTCCACCGCCAGGCACGGGACCCGCTCCTGGCCCACCCAGGCGAGTTGCCGTGACAGCTCCGAGGCACCGGAACGGTCGGACAGGACGGCGTCGACGCGGGCGTCCTTGAGGATCTTCTGCAGCCGTTCCGTATGGTGCCGCCCGCCGCCCGGCGGCACCGGGATCGCCACCGCCCCGGCGTACCAGCACGCCAGGAGGCTCTCGGCGACGTGCCGGGCACGGCTCTGCGCCACCAGGACGCGGGCGGGGCGCCCCGGCAGGTTCTGCAGGCCGGCCGCGACGGAGCGGGCGGCGCGGTCGAGCATCCGGTAGGTCACCGGCTCCGGGTCCGCCGTGCCGCCGTCCACCGGCAGATTGAGGTATGCGGTCCGGTCGCCGAGCAGGTCCACGCGCTCCCACATCAGTTCCGCGAAGCTCCGGTAGTCGGCCACTCGAGTCCCCTTCGCTCGGATTCGGGAAACGACTGGAGTCTTCGCCCCTGCCCTCGAACGCGTCTCGAACGCCACTGGTGCACCGGTGAGAACGCGCTCGGATCCGCCTCGAGGACGGGCCGACCGTACGGCGGCACGGGCCGACCGTACGGTCGGCCGACGCGGCGGACCGGTCAGGTCCGGGCGTGCGGTCGGGTGGCCGACGGTTCCGCGGCGGGGTGCGGGGGCCGGCCGCCGGGTGCGGGCCATCGCTCCCCGACGTACTCGGCGAGGGCTTCCTGCCACGGGCGCTGGTGTGCGGCGGCACGGCCCGGGAGCGCCCCGGTCAGCGGGGTGCGAGCCGGCCGGCCGGCCGCCACGTGCGTCTGCTCCCGCTGGCGTGCCACGGTGACCTGCCGGCCCGACAGCCGCACCGCCGTCGCCGCCACGTCGTACCAGGAGGCGGCACCCCGGTTGACGGCGTGGTAGACGCCCGGAGCGGCCTCGTCGAGCAGCATCGCGAATGTCATGCGGGCCAGATCGACGGTGTAGGTGGGGGACATCACCACCGAGTCGACGACCCCGACCGGCCTGCCCGCGTCGGCCTGGGCGAGGATCCGGTCCACGAAGCACGGGCGGGCCCGGGAGCCGGTCGGCGGCGGCCCGAACAGACCCGCCGTACGCAGCACGAGATGCCGTGCCGTGCCCAGACAGGCCTCGACCTCGCCCGCCCGCTTCGTGACCCCGTACGTGAGCACCGGGCTGGTCGGGGAGTCGGGTGCGTAGCCGTCCGGGCTCGTCCCGTCGAAGACGAAGTCGGTGCTGATGTAGGCCGAGACCGCCCCGATCCGGTCGCAGGCCCGGCTCACCCAGCGGGCGCCGAGCGCATGGATCTCGTAGGCGGCCCGCGGATGGGTCTCGCACAGGTCCGCAGGGAGCAGCGCGGCGGCGTTCACGACGCCGTCCGGGCCGTTGCTGATCAGGTACTTCTCGACCGAGAGCCGGTCGGTCACGTCGAGTTCCCGCCTGCCGGGCAACACGACCTCGACGTCCGGAAGTTCGCCGGCGACCCGGCGGAACGCGGTGCCGAGCAGTCCGCCGGCGCCGATCACCACGACTCGCACACCCTCACCCCATTCTGTTCGCGCGGCCGGGCCTCGGGCGCCCGGAGCAGCACGGATTCAAAGGGTTCACGCTCGCGCCGGGATGGACCCGCGTTGGAGTCCGTACGGACCGAACTGACCGACTAACAGCAGGAGTTGGGGTACGCCTTTGTGCTGATGTTGTCAGGCGTCGGTCGCCGTATCGTCGGTGGCCGACCGCCACCCGTGGTGGCTGGATCCGACCCGCGCCCCCTCCCGCCCGGAGGCGAGTGCGCGCAGTCGACGTCATCTTCTCCGAGGAGCATCCATGAAAAAGACGTTGTTGTCCGTGGCCGCGGCCATGGTGGTCGCCGCCGGAACGGTGGCGACCGCGGGCACGGCGCACGCGGCGACCGTATGGACCGTCAGCCCCGGACAGAGCATCCAGGCGGCCGTGGACGCCGCCCAGCCCGGCGACACGATCCAGCTGGCCGCCGGCACCTACCAGGAGAGCGTGCAGGTCGAGAAGGACAACATCACGATCAAGGGCGCGGGATCGGGCACCGACGGCACGGTCCTGACGCCGCCCGCCACCTTCCCCACCAACCACTGCGGTTCGCACAAGGCCGCCGTCTGCTTCCGCGGCACGGTGGACGGCACCGACGGGCCCACCTCGCACGCCACGAGCTTCGTCACCGGCGGCCGGGTGACCGGGGTGCGGATCGACGGCTTCCGGGTCGGCATCTCGCTGTCCGCGACCGACGGCACCAAGGCCGACGGCAACACCATTCTCAACAGCGGTTCGTACGGCGTGACCGACACCGTCTCGAAGAACAGCACGATCAGCGCGAACGTCATCAGCGACGTGGCGCGCGCGGCCGTCTACGTCGGCAACTACAACATCCCGGCCTCGCACACCGTCGTCACGAGCAACAAGGTGACCCGCTCCGCGTACGGCATCTCGTCGTACGACAGCTCCGGTGTCGACGTGACCCGCAACGTGGTGACCGGAAGCTGCTCGGGCTTCTTCTCCTTCTCCGACAGCTACCGGGTCCCCGGCGGCGAACTGCTCAACGTCGCGAACAACGCGTTCACCTCCAACAACTCCAACTGCCCCGGCCAGTACGGCTTCCCGCAGGCCGTGCAGGGGTCCGGCGTGATCCTGGTCGGCGCGACCCGGGCCACCGTCCAGCAGAACGCCATCTCGGACAACGCCGGCCCCGACCCGATGTCCGGCGGCATCGTCGTGGTCACCAGCCACACCTTCGACCCGGCGGACCCGACCGAGGAGGGCAACATCAGCGTCACGTCGAACGCGCTGCGCGGCAACGGGCCGGCCGACCTCGTGTGGGACGGCGCCGGCAGCGGGATCACCTTCTCGCACAACGCGTGCGGTACGTCGTCGCCCAGCGGTCTGTGCTCCGCCTCCTGACGTCCGACTCCGTACCCCGGAGTGAGGCCGGCACCGGATCTTCCGGTGCCGGCCTCCGCCGTGCGGTCCCGGCCGTCAGGCTTCGGCGGTCAGGGGGCGCCGGGCCGCCGCCGCCACGATGGCGGCCGTCGCCCGGCCGGTCCCGGTCATCGACGCATGGGCGCTCTGCAGGGCCCGGGCACGGGACCGGTACGACGGGTCGCGCAGGACCGTACGGACCGCGCGCCGCAGTCGGGCCGACGACGGGGTGTCGGTCTTGAGGGAGATGCCCACCCCGGCCCACACCACACGGGCGTTGGTCTCCATACGGTCCTCGCTCGTCCCGGACACCACGAGCGGCACACCGTGCGTCAGGGCGTGCTGGACGCCGCCGTAGCCGCCGTTGGTGACCAGGACGTCGGCCAGCGGCAGCATGGCGCCGTACGGGACGAAGGGCGCGAGGAGCACATGGGCGGGCCGGCGCTCGGCGGGCAGCACCGTGTCGGGATCCCGGCCGCTCGTCGTGGCCACCACCAGGACGTCCTCCTCGGCCAGCGCCTCGATGGTGGGCAGCACGAGCCGGGACAGACCGGTCGCGATCGTGCCCTGGGTGACGAAGACCACCGGGCGGCCGGCCGCGCGGGCCTCCAGGACCTGCGGCCACCACTCGGGCCGGGGAGCGGCCCCGTCCTCCTCCGGCTGCGTCGGGCCGATGAACTCCACCGAGGCGGGCAGGTCGCTGCGGGGGTACTCGAACTCGGGCACACCCGTCTGCAGATAGCGGTCGCAGGAGCGCGCGACCCAGTCGATGCTGTACCCGCCGAGGGACGGCAGCCCCATGTCCGCCCGCACCCGGCCCAGCACCCGCTGGCGCTCCCGGTAGGCGATGCCGTACATCAGCCAGGCCGTGAAGCGGTTGCGCAGCCGCCCCGGCGCGGACGACGACGGCTGCCAGCCCAGCCCGAACGGGGCGGTGTCCACGCTGGACAGGTTCAGCGGGCCCGCCGAGAACGCCACCCGGGGGATGCCCCGCTGCTCCGCCACCAGCAGCCCGGCGCGGAAACTGTGGTCCGAGACCACCACATCGGGACGGAAGGAGTCGAAGACGGGCGCGAGATCCCTCGCATGGGCCGGAATGGGCTTCAGGAACAGCTCCAGCACCATCCTGTTGAGCCCCGAGAAGCCGCGCCCCCGTCCCCCCGTACGGAGCAGCAGTTCCTTGGTGTCCACCCCGGCCCGGGCCGGGACGAAGCGGGCTCCGGTGCCCGTGACGACGTCCTCGAACTCCGGCTCGGTGTACCAGGCCACCTCGTGGCCCCCGCTGACCAGTTCCTTCACCAGGGGCACGGTCGGCCGGACATGGGCGGCCATCGCGGCGGTCGTGAACAGTACGCGTGTCATGGTTGCCTGGCCCTTCACACGGTCCGTTACGGAAAAAGGGCCCGGCCTGCGGAAGCAGGCCGGGCCCGGAGTGACGAAGTGGCGCTATGCGTCCGGGAGTTCCGCCCGTACCGGCTTGATGATCTCGTCCGTCAGCCACTGGGCGACGCCCTGCGGGTAGCCGCGGGGCAGGCTCAGGACGATGTGGTCGAGGCCGGCGTGGATGAGTTCGAGCACCTGCCGACGGGAGGTCTCGATGTTGTCGTAGGACATGACGACCTGGACGGACCTGCTGATCTCCGACGGGTCCCGCCCGATGGCCGCGCAGTGCTCGTCCAGGACGCGGGAGCGTTCGGTGATGTAGTCGATCTGGTTGTGCGGCGGGCCGGGGATGTTCCAGATGTCGGCGTGCTCCGCCACGAGCCGCAGCGTCTTGTTGCCCCAGCCGCCGATGAGCAGCGGCGGACCCGACGGCTGGACGGGCTTGGGCTCGTTGCGGTTGCCCTTCAGCGTGTAGTAGCGGCCCTCGAAGTCGAACTCCTTCTCGGTCCACATCCGCTTCAGGATCGTGACGGTCTCCTCCAGCCGCTCGATGCCCTCACGCGGCGGCACCAGGGTGAGCCCGTACGCCTCGTACTCGGCGATGGCCGGGTTGTCACCGGCGATGCCGCCGGCGCCCGTGGGCTGGTGCGTCCCACCCACGCCGAGGCCCATCACCAGCCGGCCCCGGGACACCACGTCGACGGTGGTGGCGATCTTGCCGAGCACCGCGGGCTGGCGGATGCGGTTGCTGGTGACCAGAAGTCCGAGCCGCAGGCGCCGCGTCTGCGCGGCCAGCGCGGCCAGAAGCGTCCAGCCCTCGTAGATCTTGCCGTCCTTCGGGCCGGCCAGGGGCAGCATGTGGTCCCACAGCCAGGCGTGCTCGATCTCGGGAATCTCGTCCGCCTCGAGCCACACCCGCAGGATGTCGTCGTAATCGACATGCATGGGGGTGGTCTTGAGGCCGAAGCTCACTCGTTTGGGCTCACTCATCTGCACGTGCGTCTTTCATGTCAGGGAAGGGGGGGGCGGCAACTGCGGTGCGGTGTACCACGGTTACCGCGATTCCTGGTTGCTCGACCGATCACTTCCGGCCGGGGTGAATCCATTGGTCCGCGCGCTGCTGGACCCAAGCGGGAATGCCCCGCTCGTGGGCGATCCCCTTTCTGAGGACTGCCAGATTGTGGTAGATCGAGATGTCGGACGGGTGGTTTCCGGCGGGCAGTTCGTCGTCCTCGGCGAGCTCGCAGCGGTGCAGGTCGTCGATCAGATCCTTGAGCAGACCGGTCGTGGTCGCGGACGACCCCGGCGGCATCTCGCCGCCGAACTCCGGCCAGTACGCGGTGTGCAGGTCCTCGATGACGTAGAAGCCGCCGGGCCGCACATAGGGGAACAGGGTCTCGTAACTGGTGCGAACATGCTCGTTCACGTGACTGCCGTCGTCCACCACGATATCGAACGGCCCTTCCTGCTCGGCGAGTTCGCGCAGGAACGCCGGGTCGTTCTGGTCACCGACCACGGTCCGGATGCGGGGACCCGTCACACCGGGCTTGGCGAAGATGTCGAGACCGTAGACCAGGCCGCGCGGGAAGTACCGCTGCCACATGTAGAGCGACTCGCCGCCCAGCGTCTCCGAGTCGTACCCGCCGATGCCGATCTCCAGGATGCGGACCGGCTCGTGGCGCAGCGGACCGAAGTGGTTCGCGTAGTGCGGGGTGTAGAAGTGCAGGGCACCCCACTTGTCCGAGCCGTAGCGCGCGGCCAGTTCGTCGAGGCTCACCGGTCCGTTGGACGTGGCCGCGATCACCGCCTGCACCGCCCGGAACAGGATGGCCATCCGCGACATGCCGAGCGCCGCGCGCTGCTCCTGGGAGAGGGCGGCACGGTCGACGACCTTGTCCGGCCACAGCGGGCTGAACCGGTTGTTCTGCCCCGTCCAGGGCCAGGTGACCACGTGCACGTCGCGGCTGTGCGACTGGATGCCCTCGCGCGGTGAGTACAACAGCTGGACGAGATCGGTCAGTTCGTAGCGGATGTCCGCCAGGATGCCGTCGGAGCTGCCGGCCTCCACGGACATCCGCCCCTCCTTGAAGGAGACCAGGTGGCGGAAGAGCTCGCCGCGGAACTCCATGGTCAGATTGAGATGGACGTCGGTGACGTCGTCCGGTGCCGCGGTCCTGATCCGTATCTCGGCGGCCAGCAGCTCCGCGACGCGGTCCGGTCCTGCCTCGACGATCGCCTGCTGCAGTTGGTCGTACCGGCCGCCGGCCGCCACGACCAACTGGTCCACCGTGCCCCATGGCGTGATGTCCACCACCGTGAATCCCTCGCTTCCCTGCCGGGTGAGATCGGATGTGACGTGCTGTGGATGGGGGGGTGCCGCGCATCGTGCGCGTACAGGGTCCGGCGAACCGGTCACCGGACACAGCCTGGCAACCCCACCTCGAATGCCGCTTGAGCCGGACTGGGTCCGCTCAGTCGAGCGCCGCCCGGACGGGTGCCGGGTGCGGCCACCGTTCGGTGTGCCGGCGGTACCAGTCGACGGTGTCGGCCAGACCGCGGTCGAACGGCACGCGCGGGGCATAGCCCAGCTCCCGCCGGATCTTGCTGTCGTCGAGCGCGTACCGCAGGTCGTGGCCCTTGCGGTCGGCGACGCGCCGGATCAGCGAGGCGTCGGCGCCGCACAGCTCGGCCAGGTGCTCGGCCAGCTCCAGGTTGGTGTGGGCGTCGCCGCTGCCGACGTTGTAGATCTCGCCCGCGCGCCCGCGCTCCAGGACGAGCTGGATGGCCCTGCAGTGATCGTCGACGTGCAGCCACTCCCGTACGTTCGAGCCGTCCCCGTACAGCGGCACGGGCAGTCCCGCGAGCAGCCGGGTGGTGAACAGCGGGATCAGTTTCTCCACGTGCTGGTAGGGGCCGAAGTTGTTCGAACAGCGGGTGATGCGCACATCGAGCCCGTGCGTCCGCCAGTACGAGCGGGCCGCCAGATCCGAACCCGCCTTGGACGCCGCATACGGCGAGTTGGGCGCCAGTGGCCACTCCTCCGTCCAGGCCCCGCGCTCGATGGAGCCGTACACCTCGTCGGTGGAGACGTGCACCACGCGCCCCACCCCGGACACCAGGGCCGCCTCCAGCACGGTCTGGGTGCCCACGACATTGCTGCGGAAGAAGGCGGCCGCGTCCCCGAGCGAACGGTCCACGTGCGACTCCGCGGCGAAGTGCACCACCGCGTCGTGCCCCGGCAGCAGCGAGAGCAGCAGGGACAGATCGCACACGTCACCCCGGACGAAACGCAGCCGGGGATGCCCGGTGGGCAGGTTGGCGCGGTCGCCCGCGTAGGTCAGCGCGTCCAGGACCGTGACCCGGGCCGACGCGTGACCCGGGTAGCCGCCCTCCAGCAGGGTCCGGACGTAGTGGGAGCCGATGAAGCCGGCACCGCCGGTCACCAGGATCTTCACGCCGCCACCACCACCGTGGAATGGTCGCCCACGATCAGCCGCTGCTGGGCGCCGGCGACACAGGTCACGGTGGCGTCCCGGCCGATGACCGACCCGTGCACGCCGGTGACACCGGTGACCCGGGCTCCGTCCAGGGCGATCGAGTCACCGAGGCCGGCGTCCTGGATGACACAGTCCCGGCCGATGGAGGTGTGCGGCCCGATCCGGCTGTCGGAGACGGTGCTGCGTGCCCCGATGATCGCGGGGCCCTCGATGTGCGACCGGTACACCCGCGCACCTGCCTCCACCACCACCTGCCCCAGCAGCCGGCTGTCCCCGTCGACCTCGCCCGCGATCCGGCGGGCCAGACCGTCGAGCACCTCCCGGTTGCAGTCCAGCACGTCCTCCAGGCGCCCGGTGTCGCTCCAGTGCCCCGAGTACTCGGTGGCGTACACCGCGTCCCCGCGGTCGATCAGCCACTGGATGGCGTGGGTGATCTCCAGCTCCCCGCGCGCACTGGGGGTGATCGCGGCGACCGCCTCGTGGATCGCGGGGGTGAAGAAGTACACCCCGACCACGGCCAGGTCGGAGCGGGGCGCCGCGGGCTTCTCCACCAGACGCGTCACGGTGCCGTCCGCCTCGATCTCGGCGACGCCGAACTGCCGCGGATCGGCTACCTTGTGCACGACGAGCTGGGTGGCCGGCCGGCGGACCCGGAAGTCCTCGGCGATCGCGCTCACGCCATGGCTCAGCATGTTGTCGCCGAGGAACATCACGAAGTCGTCGTCCCGCAGGAAGTCCCGCGCGATGGAGACACAGTGGGCGAGGCCCAGCGGCCGCTCCTGGGGGATGTAGGCGATCCGCGCCCCGAACCGGGAGGAGTCGCCCAGCGCGTCCGCGATCTCCCGGCCGCGGTTGCCGACCACGATGCCGATCTCCGTGACACCCAGCTCGACCACGCGGGTCAGCACGTGTTCGAGGACCGGGCGGTTGGCGATGGGCATCAGCTGTTTGGGCATGGAGTGGCTGAACGGCCGCAGGCGGGTGCCCGAACCGCCCGACAGAATCAGGGCCTTCATGCGTTTCTCCTCAACTCCGGTACGCACGGCGTGGACGCGCAGGGGATGTGGACGCGCAGAGGATGTGGCCCACCGGTCGTGAATCCCTCGAGAACGGTCGCTCGGGCGGCCCTTGACCGTGGTTCGAGCCTTGCCGCCGAGGCTGGGGCCGGTCTGACACCGACAACGACCAGGAGCCAGGCATGGCAGATCTGTTCGACGAAGTGAAACTCGGCGCCCTCACCCTGCCGAACCGCGTGGTGATGGCCCCCCTGACCCGCAACCGGGCCGACCGTCGCGGAGTGCCTTCACCCCTGGCGGCGACGTACTACGCCCAGCGCGCCTCGGCCGGGCTCATCATCAGCGAGGGCATCCAGCCGAGCGTGGCCGGGCAGGGCTTCTTCGCCACCCCCGGACTGCACACCGGGGAGCAGATCGCCGCCTGGCGCCACGTCACCGACGCGGTGCACACGGCGGGCGGCCGGATCTACGCCCAGCTCATGCACGCGGGCCGCATCAGCCACCCCGACCTGCTGCGGGGCCGGCCCGGTGCGCCCGCGGACGGGATCCCGCTGGCGCCGTCGCCGGTACGGCCCGCCGGTGCGGCCAAGACCTACGACGGACCCAAGGAGTTCGTCGCACCGCGCGCCATGACGTCCGCGGAACTGGCTGAAACGGTAAAGGACTTCGCCACCGCGGCACACAACGCGCTGACGGCCGGTTTCGACGGGGTGGAACTGCACGGCGGCAGCGGCATGCTGCTGCACCAGTTCCTGGCCGGCAACAGCAACGTGCGCACCGACGCCCACGGCGGCTCCGTGCCCGGCCGGATCCGCTTCGTCGTCGAGGTGACCGAGGCCGTGGCCGACGCCGTCGGGGCCGACCGGGTGGGCCTGCGGATCTCCCCGCACAACACCTTCAACGACATCGACGAGCGCGACGCCGAGGAGCTGTACCCCGCACTGGTGGACGCCGTCGCGGCCGTGGGCATCGCGTTCCTGCACGTGTACGAGACGCTCGACCGGGTCGGCACCCAGCGGCTGCGCGACCGCTGGCCCACCACGTTCATCCTCAATCCGCACGCCTCGGACCGCAGGACCCCGGTGGGGGCGGAGAGCGCACGCGCCGTCCTCCGGCAGGACGCCGGCGACCTGGTCTCCTTCGGCCGGCTGTTCGTCTCCAACCCCGACCTGCCGCGGCGCCTGCGCGACGGGCTCCCGCTGACGGACCCCGACGCCGCCACCTTCTACGGCGGCGACGCCCACGGCTACGTCGACTACCCCGCGTACCCGGGGTAGTCGACCGCGGCACGGTCCGTACGGGTCACGGAGCCAGGGCGTCCTCCTTGAGGATGTCCTGGTGGATCCGCTGCAGGTCTCCCGACGGCTCGATCCCCAACTGGTCGTTCAGGAGCCGCCGTGCGTCGTGGAAGGCGGCCAGTGCCTCCGCGCGCCGCCCCGAACGCTGCAGGGCGATCATGAGCTGGGCGTGCAGCCACTCGTGGAAGGGGTTCGCCATCACCAGCGACTTCAGCTCGGGCACCAGTTCGCGGTGGCGACCCAGACGCATGTCCACCGACAGACTCAACTCCTGGGCCAGATTGCGCTTCTCCTCCAGGCGCGCGGCGTAACGCCGCAGCACCGGTCCCTGGCAGACGTCGGCCAGCACCGGCCCGGTCCACATCGACCTGGCCCGGGCCAGCAAGGGGGCGGCCGCGTCGACCCGGCCGTCGTCCAGCAGCGCGCGTGCCCGGTCCACACACTGCTCGAACTCCCAGGAATCGAGCTGTCCCGGCCCCACGGAGAATCCGTACCCGGGCGGCACCGTGCGGACGGTCTGCTCGTCGTGCTCCGTGCCGCCGGCCCGGTCCAGCAGCCGGCGGATCTGGTAGATGTACGTCTGCGTCGTCGTGACCGCGCTGCGCGGGGGCCGGTCCCCCCACAGCTCCTCGATGATCGAGTCAAGGCTGACGACCTGGTTGGCGCGGAGCAGCAGCAGCGCCAGGACCTGGCGCACCTTGGCCGCACTGGGCGTGCGTGGCTCCTCGTCGACGGTGACGGAGAACGGGCCGAGCACTCGGTACCGGATCATGGCGCGACGTCCTTCCGAAGAGCGGTTCTCAAGCGTCCGTGGGCTCGGCCGACCGCCGCCAGAACGCCCCGAACCTGTCGATGCGCCCGATCTCGTCCGTGATGCCGTGGGCGGCGCGATAGTCGTGGATCGCGGCGGCGCAGGTGGGCAGCCCGAAGTCGTCGACGATGACGAAGCCGCCGGGGGACAGCTTCGGATACAGGTGGGTCAGGGCGTCCATGGTGGAGTCGTACAGGTCTCCGTCCAGCCGCAGCACCGCCAGCCTCTCGATCGGGGCGGCCGGGAGGGTGTCCTTGAACCAGCCGGGCAGGAAGCGCACCTGGTCGTCCAGCAGGTCGTAGCTGCGGAAGTTCTCCTGCACCTCCTTCAGGGAGACGCCCAGCACCTCGTTGTACTTGTGCAGCTGCATCTGGAAGTCCCGGCCGCCGCTGGACTCGTCGGCGACGGGCATGCCCTCGAAGGAGTCGGCCGCCCACACGATCCGGTCCGTCACGCCGTACGCCTTGAGGACGGCACGCAGCAGGATGCACGCGCCACCGCGCCAGACACCCGTTTCGACGAAGTCGCCGGGAACGCCGTCGGCCAGCACCCGCTCGGCGCACTCCTGCAGGTTGTCCAGGCGCTTGGACCCGATCATGGTGTGGGCGTTGGCGGGCCAGTCCTCGCCGCCCTCCCGTCGCTCGGCCAGGAAGACCCCCGCGGGCGGGGCGGCCTCACCGGGCAGGGTGGGGGTGGCCGCGTTGGGCGGGTCGTTGTAGAGGACACCCGACAGGGCCTTCTTCATCAGATCCAGATACAGGGCCCGAACAGCTTCCGCAGTGCTCATGAGGGTCCTTCCATCGCCGGTGTCGAGGTCGCCGACACGCTAGGAAGTCCCGCTCGAGGAGTTCTACAAGAGTGCTCAGGTGCCGGTCGAGACGGTGTCGACCCGGGGCTGGGACGCTCCCGGCACAGCGGCCGAACCTGGACGCGGCCATTGCCGGGCACTGTAGGGCGGAGGCATTTCCGTGCGGGAACTGGGGATCGAAGGCGCGTGGCTGTACACCCCGCGCATCCATCACGACGAGCGCGGCAGCGTGCTGGAGTGGTTCAGCGGCCGCGAGTTCGCCGAGGACGTGGGGCACCCCCTGGCGGTGGCCCAGGCCAACTGTCCGGTGACCCGCCGAGGAGCCGTGCGCGGGATCCACTACGCGGACGTCCCCCCGGGACAGGCGAAGTACCTCACCTGTGTGAGCGGGGCGCTCCTCGACGTGATCGTGGACGTACGGGTCGGCTCACCGACGTACGGCCGCTGGGAGGCGGTCCGGCTGGACGACCGCGACCGGCAGGCCGTGTACCTGGCCGAGGGCCTCGGCCACGCCTTCATGGCCCTCTCCGAGGAGGCCACGGCCGTGTACCTGTGCTCCACGCCGTACACGCCCGAGCGGGAGCACGGCATCCATCCGCTCGACCCCGGCCTCGGCATCCGGTGGCCCGAGGACGTGACGCCCGTTCTGTCCGCACGGGACGCCGCCGCCCCGTCGCTGGCCGAGGCGGAGCGGCTCGGCCTGCTGCCGTCCTACGCGGCCTGCCGGTCGTACGCCGAGCGCCTGCGCGGTGGCGCGCACCCGGCCGTGCGTTGACGTCCGGCGCCGAGGGGCCGTGTACACGCCGGCTCCAGCCCCGCTCGAACGCCGCTTGAGCGGCCGCCCGTGCCGCCGGGCGACTTGTGGTCGGGCGGGACGAACCGTGTCAGGATGCGGCGCGGAGGCGGGCGCCAGGTCCTCTCGTCGAACTCCCGTCGTCCGTCCGAAGGACGGGCCGCGCCCGTCGCGGGGCACCTCCCACGCCCTTGAGGCAGCGGGGGAGCGTGCATGGCGTCGCACGGCGGGCGGGAGTCCGACGACAGGGCCCAGGCACGGCCACATCGCTTCGCCTCACTCGTCGCGTCACCCGGGGGAGTTCATGCACAGCGGCATCCAAGGTCCGGCAGCGCGCGCGTACCGCCCGCCCGGTCTCCGCCCGACCGGTGAGAACTTCGAGTTCTGGCAGTTGTGGGACGCCCCCGGGCCCGAGCGGGTGCACGCGGCGTTCCGCGGACAACTCGACCAGATGCTGCGCCAGTCCGAGCTGGCGGCCCGCCGCCTCACCGCGGCCGGCGACCTCGGAGCGGGACTGCGCGCACGGGTCAACGCGGGCCTCGCCCGGCTCCACCTGGGCGACGGCCCCGGCGCGTCGGCCGTGCTCACCGCGGCGTTCGCCGCCGCACGGGAACAGGGCGCCGGCTGGGAGGAGGGTTATGCCTGCTACGCCCTGGGTGCCGTGTACCGGGCCGCGCAGGAGGCCGGCCTCGCCACGGCCCGACTGGGCGCCGCGGAGCGGCTGTTCAGGGACCGCGGGGACGTCCGTGCGGGCGGTCACGCCCGGCTGGCCCTCGCCGTGGTGACGGCCGAAGCCGGGGACGCCGGCGCCAGGGAACACCTGCTGGCCGCCGTGGAGGCCTTCCGTGTCGCGGGCGCCCGGGGCAGCGCGCTCACCGCGCTGTGGATGCTCTCCGCCCTGGAGACCGGCGGCAGATCCGCCGGCGGACCCCGTGCCGGCGGCCCACGAGTGCCGGGGTTCGCGCCGACCGGTCGTCGCCTGCCCGCCGCACGGCGCGAGCAGGAGCCCGCCCGGCCGGAGACGAGCCTGCAGAGCCTGACCCGGCGCGAACGGGAGGTCGCCCTGCTGGTCGCCTCGGGGCTGACCAATCGGCAGATCGCCGAGCGCATGAGCATCGCCGAGCGCACGGTGGACACGCATGTCCAGCGCATCCTGGCCAAGTCGAACTGCGCCACGCGCGTGCAGGTCGCCGTACTGGTGGCGGCCGGCTACGCGTAGCGGGATCCCGAGCGCTGCTCCAAGGAACCTCTAGCCGCGAGACGGAACCTGCCGCGGGCCGCGTGAGGGCGCGGCATCGGCCTGGAGGTGACCCGGTGGCTGGCGACGAACCCTGGCACGACCGACTGTGGCGGTTTCTGCAGTCACCCTTCGGCCGCGGACTGGCGGCCGTCGGCATGCTGTTCGGACCGATGGACGCCGGCGTGTTCGGCAACCCGTGGGCCAAGGCTCCGGAAGCGGAGGGGACGGTGTTCCTGTACCACCCCGAACGCGTCCGGGCGGACATCCCGCTCAGCCCTCTGGAGGCCGAACTGGCCCGGGAGCTGGGCCCGGACCAGGGGCCGGTCCGGCATGATCGGCCGAACACGCCCTAGGGGATCCAGCCGGCCTCCGTGGCCAGCCGTATCGCGTCCACGCGATTGCGCGCCCCCAGCTTCATCACGATGGCTGTCAGGTAGTTGCGCACGGTGCCCGTCGACAGGTTCAGCGTGCTGGCGATCTCGGAGGGGGCGGCGCCCGACGCCGCGTGCCGGAGCACTTCCACCTCACGCGGGGTGAGCGGTGCATCCTGGGCATGCCAGGCGGCGAGGGCCAGCTCCGAGTCGATGACGCGCTGGCCCGCCGCCACGCGTCTGACCGCGGAGGCGAGTTCGGCGGGCGGCGCGTCCTTGAGGAGGTATCCGCCGACGTTGGTGGCCAGCGCACGCCGCAGCGTGCCGGGGCGGTCCAGGCTGGTCAGGATCAGGGTGCGGCAGGACGGCAGTTGTTCGTGCAGCTGCGCCGCCGCCGTGAGTCCGTCGAGGCCCGGCAGGTCGATGTCGATGACGGCGACGTCCGGTCTTACGCGCAGGGCCTCCGGAACGATCTCGGAACCGCTCGACACGTCCGCGACCACGGTCATGTCGTGCTCCAGTTCGATCAGGGCGACCAGGGCGCCGCGGACCATCTGCACATCCTCGGCAAGCAGAATGCGAAGTTCCATTGCACCGTTCCCTCTCAACGGCTTCCCGCGCGGGAAGGTGGATCCTCAGGTTGGATGCGGTGGAGCGGACAACTGGGGGAAGGTGACAGGCCCCTCAGGCCACGGTGGTGTCCTGGGACGCCGCGCTCCACTGGCGAACGGCGCGCTGGTCGGCGTGGGACGGCATCTCGACGACGAGCTCGAACTCCTCGTCGTCGGTGACGCCCGCCGTCAGCGTGCCGTGCATCGCGGAGAGCCGGTCCGTCAGGCTGGCCAGGCCGGTGCCGCCGACGGTGCGCGGTGCCGAACGGCGCGCGGCCACACCGTTGTTGCGGATCGAGAGCCGGATGCGGCCCTTCACGTTGCCGATGACCGCGGTGGCGATCCGGCACCGGGTCGCCTTGCTGTGCCGCAGCACGTTGGTCGCCGCCTCCCGCAGCACTATGGCCAGTACGGTGTCGGCCTGCGGGGACAGGGCGCCGTGGCGGAAGTCGATCTGGGTGCTGATCCGTGCCGCGGTCAGCGCCGCCTGGACGTGGTGGGCCTCCGTGGCCAAGGACAGCCGGCGGTAGCCGTGGGCCACGCCCCGGACGTCGGCCAGCGCCTGTCGGGAGATGTCGAGGATTTCGGTGATCTCGGCGCGCGCCCGTTCCGGCTGCGCGGCGACGAGACGGTGGGCGAGTTCGCTCTTGAGCGTGATGGCCGAGAGGTTGAAGCCCAGCAGGTCGTGCATGTCACTGGCGAAGCGCAGCCGTTCCCGTACGACCGCCAGCCGTGCGAGGTCCTCGCGAGCGGCGATCAGTTCGGCCACCAGACCGGAGAGCCGTGACAGGCCGTAGACGATCAGGCCGATCACCGAGGTCGACAGGCTCAGGTAGACGATGTCGAGCGTGTCCAGGCCGAGGATCAGCCCCGGCACGAGGATGCTCAACACCACGCCGGCGAACAGGATCCATGCCAGGACCCCCGGAACCAGCAGCAGAACCGATCCGGCCAGGAAGCCCGCCATGCCGCCCCACTCCTGCTTGATCACCAGCAGGGGGAGATAGGTGACGAGCGCCTGCAGGCCGAGCGAGATCGCGCGGCGCGGCATGCTCCAGTGCGTCGCCGCGGGGGACGAGTGCTGCATCTGCAGCGCGACCGCCGCCACCAGGCCGACCGCACACCACGGCACCGCGTGCGCGGACGGACGTTCGGCGAGCACGTCGAGGAAGATCACGACGGAGAAGCAGGCCAGGACGACGAGCAGGATGCTGCGTGCCAGTCGTGGAGCCGGAATGTCGTGATGACTGGAAAAGGGAGGACTCCCGCTGCCAGCGGACTCAGAAAGGGCTAAATCCACTGGGTGATATGACACGTCCGTTCTCCCTCCCCCGTTCCCGTTACAAAGTACCACCCCCGATGCGGCTGGAATCGTTTGTTGCGTGGGCCCGTGAACTCCACTCGGACCAGGGCGACTTGTGGAGTCCCTGCAGGCAGGGCAGGGGCGCGCGGGGCGAGTCGGGATGAGAATTCGGTAAGCCTCGCAGAAGCGGCGAACGGCTCGTTCCGGTAAGCGGAGGTGGGCGCAGGCAAGCGGTTTAGTGAGTAAGCGGGCGATTCGTTCCGGTGACACCCCGGGCAAGGAAGGGATTCTCCGCACCGGTGGTTCCCGCAGCCGCCTGCCGGCCCGGACGGCGCAGCGCAGAGCGCTCGACCGGCTCGGGACGCACCGGGGGATCGTCGTCCCACACCCCGCCGCCATGCCCCTGGACCTCGGCCGCCCCGGGCGGGGGATGGGCCGGTGCGGTGCCGTGCTGCTCGCCGAACCCGACCGCCGGCGCCCCGTCGACGGAACCCGTGGTGACCGTGCCGCTGGCGGTGAGGAAGGCCAGGACCGCCGCCGCGGACGGTGGCGCCCCCACCGCACCCGTGATGTCCTCGACCCGCGTCGGAGCCCTGAGCGACTCGATGATCCGCAGCGTGTCGGCGAGGTGCAGCACCACCTGGTGCAGGGCCGGCGGCGCCTGCAGGACGTGCGCGTGCCCCTGGCGTCGCAGCGCCGCGGAGCGGGACAGCATCACGGTCCGGTGGGCGGGCAGGAGCGCCGGCCGGAACTGCGCCTGCGGCGACAGCGGAACCACCGAGAGCAGGGGGCGGCCCGTCTGCGTGGCCAGCGAGCGTACGAGCAGGCCCTCGACGGTGATGAACAGCCGCTGGATCTCACTGCGTTGCAGATCGGTGAGCCCCGCCAGCACGTTCCCGAGCCGGATCGGTCCCAGGCAGAGCCGGTACAGGGCCATGCCGATGACACCCGTCGGATCCGCCAGGCGCACGGCGATCCCGGGGCTGTGCAGTTCGACCGCCTGTCCCGTGGGCGGCACCGACAGGGAGATGTCTTCCCTCAGGGACCACAGTTCGGGCCAGTCGCTGCAGGGAGTCAGGCGCAGGGTCACGGTTGCCACTCAAGGGGTCGAGGGGGATGTCGTCCGGTCGGCGGTCAGACGAACATCGGGATCGGGTTGAGGTTCTCGTACGCGGTGGGACGCTTCTGAAGGCCCAGCCGGACCGGCACGTCGAAGAGCCGGCCGGGCGCGAAGCGGGCCCAGAAGTGGCGCAGTCCCGGGGCCAGTACGCGCACCACGGGCAGGCCGACATCGGGCCGGGTCTGGTCGAGGACCAGCAGATCGTGCCCGGTGCCGCGCATCAGACCCACCATGGCGTCGATGTCGTCGGCCAGGTCCTGCCGCGGCCTGTAGCCGTAGCCGGCAGGGGATTTGGGCGCGTGCCCGGGATCCGGCCGCAGGTAGGGCTGGTTAGCCGTCGTCGCACCGGACCACCAGGCCACGGCCGTCGGGTCGGCGACCGCGTACCCGGTCCCGTCCTCGCGCGCGCCGAGCACCGCCGGGAGCAGCTGCCCCATCTCGCTGAGCGCCCGGAACAGCGCCACCCGGGGGTCGTAGTGCGCCCCGAACCCGAACACGATGTCCTCGCGCGGGCCGTCGGTGCGCCGGGACAGGGCCGCGACGCACGGGATGCCGAGGTCCGACGTGACGTCGAGGGCCCAGACCTCCCGGTGCAGGGCCGCAAGTCCCGTGCGCAGCCGGGCGATCCACGGGTCGTCGAAGGCGTCCAGGTCGACGGCGGGCCGGCGGAGCCGGTTGTACCACCACACGGCGACGGCGTCGCGCTCCACCAGCTCCATGAAACCCTGGAGCAGGGCGTCCTCCGGCGAACTGCCCGCGGCACAGCCGTTGGAGTCGGCCAGGAGACCGCTGGTGCCGCCCGCCCCGGTGCCGCCGCCGTAGTAGAGCAGCGAGGTCGGCAGGAGCTTGTGGCGGCCGTCGACCAGGGACCACACGGGGGTCCAGGCCGTCTCGGCATGCTCGTCGAAGGGCGCCGGCACATGGTGGAAAGGGGAGTGCCCCGCGTTCCAGCGGGCGCGGTCCCGGAACTGCCTGGCGTCGATCAGCTGGCAGTCGTTCGGGTGGACCGCGCTCTCGCCCAGGGCGCTGAAGCTGTCGAGGACGACCTCCTCGTCGCCCTGCAGAGTGCCGCAGTAACGTTCCACCGCCTCACCCAGTGCGCTCATCCTCGCCTGGACGTCCGTGACGCCCTTGCCGCCGCTCAGCGCGCGCAGGTTCGAGGTGAGCGCCGTCAGACTCGCCGCGGGCATGGCCAGGTTCTGCCCGGAGAGGTAGCAGTGCAGGAACTCCGGTGCCCGGGCGTCGCGCCGCAACTCCGGGACGATCCCGGCCACCGGGCCGACCAGATGGCCGTACTCCGCCAGCATCCGTTCCGCGGAAGCCGTCCGGTGCCCGGTGCCCCCGGTGGTGGTCTTCGGCCGGGATCCGGGGCGCACCGGTCGCCGGGTCCGCGCCGCGACCAGGCCGGGATCCCCGCAGTCGGGGCACTGCGGCCGCCGCCGGACCGGGTGGTGCCGTGACTCCAGGGTGAGCGTGTCCAGGACGAGCACGGCCTGCTGCCCCGGATGACGCAGCCCCGCCAGCCACTTGTGCGCTTCCAGCAGGGCGAGCTGCACCCCCACCCCCCGGCTCGCCGGCACCGAGGCCCGCGGTACCGCGACCGGACCGGTGAGGCCCAGCGCGTCACGCACCGGCAGCTCACCCCGCCGGTGCGCCTGCAGCCGATGGGCGAGACACGAGTGGCAGGGGCCGCCGTCGGTGCCGAAGAACGGCCCGATCCACAGGTCCGGGCCGTTCAGGGAGACGAGGAGCCAGGGCCGGCCGGCCGAGCGCTGCCGGGCCTGTACGTCCGTCAGCGCCGGGTCGAGGTAGTCGTCACAGACGACCAGACCGAGCGCGGCCTCCGACTCCGCCGCCGCGACGGTCAGACCGGCAGCCCGGCACTGCTCCCGGATCTCCTCGGCGTCGGCGGCGCCGCACACCGTCACGGTCACCGGCGTGCGGTCCGCGGTGGTGCCGGGGACTCCCGCCAGATCCCAGTACGCACGCTCCGCCGGGCCGGGCGGCGGTGCGCCGGGCACGGTCGCACTGAGCAGCCCGGCCCGGTCCAGCTGCTCCAGGCCGCGCCGGGTGTCCGCGGGCCCGAGGACGGGACGCGCCGCCGTGACCACGTCCGCCACGGTCCGCGTACCGTCCAGGAGCGGAGCCAGCGTCTCGGCTCCGGCGCCGCGCACCGCGAGGACATCGCGGGACGACGACAGATAGACGGCCTGGCCGGGCAGCACGTCGACCCGCAGGTGGCTCTTGAAGCCCACGAGCGGGTCGGCGGCGGACGGCTCCCCGGTGTTCACGCTCCGACCGAGTACTCGTCACGCAGGCAGATGGTGAACAGGGCGGTCGTCTCGGGGGACGGATGCCGCAGGCTCACGACGGTCAGCTCCTCGGAGCCGGCCGGGTCGGGTGCCGGGTCGGGCACGGGCCGGACGGCAGCGGGCAGGGGCGAGGCGGGGCACAGGGCGTCCACGTTTCCTCCAGAGGGCAGCCGGCGGTTCGGAGACCGCGTCGAGAGGGGGGTGACGCGAGGGATTGTTGCTCCGCATGGCGAGTACACGACAGTGCATTCGTCACTTGCACACCATGCGTTTTTCACGGGGTGCGGCATGAAGCGCGCACTGGGCTCGGCGACGCCCGGGTGCAAGCCTCCTGGGAATGCGGGCTGTTGCACGGCACGCCGATTGGAGAGGGAGTTCATGCAGATGGACATCGCGCTACTCGGACCTCTACAAGCCCAGGCAGGCGGCGGCACCTTCGTACCCACCGCGGCCAAGCCGCGTCAGATCCTCGCCCTGCTCGCTCTCGGAGCCGGACGTATGGTGACCGTTTCCACCCTGATGACCGAACTCTGGAAGGACGCCCCACCGCCGAGCGCCGCCACCACGGTGCAGACGTACGTGCTCCAGATCCGCAAGGGCCTGGACGCGGCTCTCGGCGAACCGGGCGCGGGCAAGAGCGTGCTGGCCACCCGTTACGGCGGATACTCGCTCGACGTGCCCCTGGACCACGTGGACGTGCACGCCTTCGAGCAGCTCGCGGAGGCGGGGCGGGCCGCCGCCGACCGAGGCGACACCGAGGCCGCCTCCCGGACCCTGGCGCGGGCACTGGGGCTGTGGCGCGGAGCGCCGTTGGCGGACGTACGGACGGGCCCCGTCCTGCGCCGGGAGGTGGTCCGTCTGAACGAGGTACGGCTCTCCCTGCTGGACGCCCGGATCGAGACAGATCTGGAGCGGGGACTGCACGGCGACCTGCTCGGTGAACTGACGGCCCTGACCGCGGCCTACCCCCTCAACGAGAACCTCTGGGCGCACCTCATGACCGCACTTCACCGCACCGGCCACCGCTGGCGCGCGCTGGAGGCGTACCGGCGCCTGCGGGACACCCTGGTGGAGGAGCTGGGGCTGGAACCCTCCTCCCGGCTGCGCAGACTGCACCAGGCGATCCTGTCCGGCGACGGCCCCGAGCACACGAGGCCGGCACCCGGCGTCGGCGCGCGGCTCGCCGGTGCGAGGCGGACACAAGCGCTGCTTTAGCGCCCCCGCCCACGATGCGCACGATCAGTTCCGTTCCTGACCGCGGCATCGTTCGGAGGGGTTCACCGATGGCCAGCCGCTACTTCACCTCGGAGTCCGTGACCGAGGGTCACCCCGACAAGATCGCTGACCAGATCAGCGACACCATTCTCGACGCGCTTCTGCGCGAGGACCCGACCTCCCGGGTCGCCGTCGAGACCCTGATCACCACCGGCCAGGTGCACGTGGCCGGCGAGGTCACGACCAAGGCCTACGCGGACATCGCGACCCTGGTCCGCAACAAGATCCTCGAGATCGGCTACGACTCGTCGAAGAAGGGCTTCGACGGCGCTTCCTGCGGTGTGTCGGTGTCGATCGGCGCGCAGTCCCCGGACATCGCGCAGGGCGTGGACACCGCGTACGAGTCGCGGGTGGAGGGCTCCGCCACAGAAGGAGAGACCGACGAGCTGGACCGGCAGGGCGCGGGCGACCAGGGCCTGATGTTCGGTTACGCCTCGGACGAGACGCCGACCCTGATGCCGCTGCCGATCTTCCTGGCGCACCGCCTGTCCAAGCGCCTCTCCGAGGTCCGCAAGAACGGCACCATCCCCTATCTGCGTCCGGACGGCAAGACGCAGGTCACCATCGAGTACGACGGCGACAAGGCGGTGCGTCTGGACACGGTGGTCGTGTCCTCGCAGCACGCGTCGGACATCGACCTGGAGTCGCTGCTGGCCCCGGACATCCGCGAGTTCGTGGTCGAGCCGGAGCTGAAGGCGCTGCTGGACGACGGCATCAAGCTGGACACCGAGGGCTACCGTCTGCTGGTCAACCCGACCGGCCGTTTCGAGATCGGCGGCCCGATGGGTGACGCCGGCCTGACCGGCCGCAAGATCATCATCGACACCTACGGCGGCATGGCCCGCCACGGTGGCGGTGCCTTCTCGGGCAAGGACCCGTCCAAGGTGGACCGCTCGGCCGCCTACGCGATGCGCTGGGTGGCGAAGAACGTGGTGGCGGCGGGCCTGGCCTCGCGCTGCGAGGTCCAGGTCGCGTACGCGATCGGCAAGGCCGAGCCGGTGGGTCTGTTCGTGGAGACCTTCGGCACGGCCAAGATCGAGGCCGAGAAGATCGAGAAGGCGATCGACGAGGTCTTCGACCTTCGTCCGGCCGCCATCATCCGCGACCTCGACCTGCTCCGCCCGATCTACTCCCAGACGGCGGCGTACGGCCACTTCGGCCGTGAGCTGCCCGACTTCACCTGGGAGCGGACCGACCGAGTCGACGCACTCCGCAGCGCCGCCGGGCTGTGACATGCGCATCGCCGTGACCGGTTCCATCGCAACCGACCACCTGATGGTCTTCCCGGGCCGCTTCTCGGAGCAACTGCTGAGCGAGCGGCTCGACCGGGTCTCGCTGTCCTTCCTCGCCGACCGACTGGAGGTCCGTGAGGGCGGGGTCGGGGCCAACATCGCCTTCGGCCTGGGCCGGCTGGGTCTGCGGCCGGTCCTGGTCGGCGCGGCGGGCGCCGATTTCGCGGGCTACCGGGACCGCCTGGAGCAGGCCGGCGTCGACACGGCGTCCGTCCGCGTCAGCGAATCGCTGCACACGGCCCGGTTCGTGTGCACGACGGACCTCGACCAGAACCAGATCGCCACCTTCTACGCGGGTGCCATGGCCGAGGCGGCCCTGATCGACCTCGCCGGGGCCCAGGCCCGGGGCGGCGGCCTCGACCTGGTCCTCGTCGGCGCGGACGACCCCGCCGCGATGCTGCGGCACACCGCGACCGCCCACTGCCTCGGCATCCCGGTCGCCGCCGATCCCTCCCAGCAACTGGCCCGGCTCACCTCGCGGCAGACCCGCGACCTGGTGGACCGCGCGTTCCTGCTCTTCACCAACGAGTACGAGAGCGCCCTGCTCCTGGAGCGGACGGGCTGGACGCAGGAGGAGGTGCTGGCCCGCGTCGGAACGTGGATCGTGACGCGGGGCGCCGACGGAGTCGTCCTTCTCACAGCGGACGGCACCCGGCTGGCCGTCCCCGCCGTACCGGTCGGCGCCGTCGCCGACCCGACCGGCGTGGGCGACGCCTTCCGCGCCGGATTCCTCGCGGCGTGGGGCTGGGGGCTGTCGTACGAACGCGCCGCCCAACTCGGCTGTGCCCTGGCGACCGTCGTCCTGGGATCGGTCGGCACCCAGGAGTACAAGCTCGTGCCCGCCGAGTTGCTCACCTCGATCGGCGAGGCCTACGGCAGTGCGGCGACGGACGAGATCGCAGGTTACCTGGGGGAGGGCCCATGACCGCGCCCGCCGCCTTGGCGGCCCCGGTGCCCGCGACCACCCTCCGGTCCGCCCTCGCCGGCGGCTCACCGACCTATTCGTTCGAGTTCTTCCCGCCGAAGAACGAGGCGGGCCTGCGCACCCTGTGGAACACCATCCGCCGGATCGAGGCCCTGTCGCCGACGTTCGTGTCGGTCACCTACGGCGCGGGCGGTTCGTCCCGCGACCGTACCGTCGAGCTGACGCAGCGGATCGCCACCGAGACGACGCTCCGGCCCGTCGCCCACCTCACCGCGGTCGGCCACTCCGTGACCGAGCTGCGGCACATCATCGGCCGCTACGCCGACGCCGGGGTACGCGACGTGCTCGCGCTGCGCGGCGACCCGCCCGGTGACCCGGCCGGCCCCTGGACCCCGCATCCGGAGGGCTTCCGGTACGCCCGTGAACTGGTCTCGCTGGTACGGCGGACGGGGGACTTCAGCGTGGGCGTGGCCGCCTTCCCCGAAGGACATCCACGCTCACCCGACCCGGACAGCGACATCCGGCACTTCGTGGCCAAGTGCCGGGCCGGCGCGGACTACGCCATCACCCAGATGTTCTTCCACGTGGAGGACTACCTGCGACTGCGGGACCGAGTCGCGGCCCTCGGCTGCGACATCCCCGTCATCCCGGCGATCATGCCCGCGACCGACGTACGGCAGATCCGCCGCTTCGCCGAACTGAGCGGTGCCGCCTTCCCGGAGAGCCTGGCCCGCAGCCTGGAAGCGGCCAGGGACACCCCGGCGGCGGGCCACCGGATCGGCGTCGACTACGCCATCGCCATGGCCGAACGCCTGCTCGCGGAGGGTGCGCCGGGCCTGCACTACATCACGCTCAACAGGTCGACCGCGGCCCTCGACATCCACCAGGCCGTCCGGCGCCTTGGACGTACGTCACCCGAAAGGCCGTGAGTACCCGGACCCGGGGAGCGCTGCGCGACGCGCTCCAGGGCCCGTCGCGCGGGCCGACGCACGTGGGCCCCCGCCGACCTCCCGGTGAAACGGCCCCTGCTTACGGACCATGAGGTCGTCGCCGGTCACGCCGACGGCCATGGTGCCCCGGTACAGGAACGCGGTCCCGCCGGACATGCCCTTCTCGGTGATGCCGGGATCAGTGCCGAGCCTTCCCCACGCGGATCCGCTCGGCCAGCCCCTCGTCGAGCACCACGAAGTCGGCGTTCGCGGTGTCACGGTCCGCGACATGGAAGACCGGATGCCCCTGTGATTGCGAGGGAGGCTGGTCCGCCGGAAGGAGCAATGGCACGAAGGAGCGGGATCCCCGAAATGGGATCCCGCTCAGCATCTGCCTTGTCAGTGCTTGAAAACGTCCTTCGTCTTCTCCTTGGCCTGACGGGCCGCGCCCTTCGATTTCTTGGCCTGCCCTTCGGCCGCCATTCGCTCGTTGCCCACGGTACGGCCGACCGTCTCCTTGGCCTTTCCCGTGGCCTCTTCCATCTTGCCCTTTGCCTTTTGCTCTCCGGACATTATCGTTCACTCTCCTACGCCCGTGGGAAATCGTGCACCTATTCCGAGTACCCCATATAGGGCAGTAAAACCGTTCCCAGCGGGCCGAGGTCCAGGTTGAGGTCCTTCATGGTCAGGCCGTAGCCGGCGCACAGGTCGGACATGCGGTCGTGGAGGGCTGGCCGAGCCTGGTGGGCGGGTAGTGGCCCTCTGAACTGGAAGGGTGTGCCGACGGCGGGCTACCCGGTGACGGCCGACCCCAAAGGCGCGGGCGAACGGGAAAGCCGCCGTAGGCCAACGGCCTTTCCGTCATGCCGTCCCGCGTAGCCAAGAACGCGGGTGCTCGAGATGCGGCAACCGGCGGTCAAGAGGCGTCTTCGGTCGGGAACTCGGGCTCGTCCTCATCCTTGGCCTTGTCCCGGACATCTCGCGGTGTGGGCGCGGTGACATTCCGCTGCTCCGCGGACCGTTGCCGCGTCTTGTCGTCGGCCGGAGGTCTGTCGTTTTCACCGGGGGTGTGCATGAGGTTCTCCTCTCTCGGGTTTGCGGCGCTTCTGGGACCGGATGAAGTGCTGGAACTTCATCGGATCCTTTACGAAGAAGACCGGCGTATCGGTGGCGGTGTGGACCTCTGCGCCGCACATCGGGCAGACAAGCCGGCATCGGTTTCGGTGGCCCTCTCGGGACCCACAAGGCGCGTGACCCCGAGCAGCCACGTCAAACGTCGTCTGGGCGACAGATCCTCCGGAGGCATGCCGACCTCGACCTGTCCGGCCCCGCGCCCTGACGGCCCTGGGCCGCCGCTCGCCGAAATTCTCTTCCTGGCCACGTCACGATGGAGCTGCGTAGCAGCGGATGGCGACCGTCTGATGCGGGCTCCACTGCTGCTCGACTGTAGCCATCAGCTCCCAGCCCAGCCGCTCATACAAGGCTGCCGCGGCAGTATCGGATGTGACGACGTCGAGCACCGGATGCAGGCCACGACGCCGTGCTTCCTCCACTGCTTGGCCGATCAGCAGTGCACCGATCCGATGTCCCCTCGCCTGCGGGGCAACGAACAGTCTGCCGACCACGGCGGCCATGGCCCGCGGCGCCCCGTTCCGCTCGCTCCACAACGTCGGGGCCAGATCGCCTTCGCCGACGTGCGACAAACTGACATGCCCGACCAGGCGGCCTTCGAGGTGGGCAACCCAGGAGCCCAGCAGAGGACCGCGTGACAGCCACGCGCCGGGCTGATCAGGCCAGTTCACCGGATAGCCGTCAAACCGATGGACCTCCGCGAGGACCCGCACACACTCCTCAACATCGCCATCAGCCCTCTGCCGGACGCAGAGGCTCGACCTCTCATCAGGCACCCCGGAGCTCTTGATGTTCACTCCGGAATAGAAGCACAGGCCACAGAGCCACAACCAGGCACTTTCGATACAAGCCCTGGGTCTTTGCGGGCAACACGGTCAGCAGCGGTTCCTTCAGCCCGGGCAGGATTGCTGCTCGAACGGCGTATGACCAGGTCAGCGGTGATGGGGCCACCCAAGCGTCATCGCTTGCTTCGCGGCTCAACGTCGCTGCTTCCTCGCAGCTGGTACGGATGATCGGCTGTCCTGCCCGGTTCCCGGTGGGCGCCGCGCGGCACTCTCCTCCGGCCTGGGTGAGATGCGAGGGCATTCGAGTACGCGCACCATGGCCGTGACACCGCATGGCGGACGAAGACGTCAGCCGTACCCGAGTGTTCCAGCCCTGTGCGAGCGCCGGTACGTACACAGGCAGGCGCTCCGAGTGCCGCTTGACGCGGCTGTGCGACACCTCGTCCGCTACTACCCACAGAAGGGGCTCCTTCGTGGCCGTCCGTCATCAGCTGATCCGGCGTCCCCCGCACGCGGTGTGGGCGGTGCTGGCCGACCCGACTCGTTACGGAGAGTGGGTGGTAGGGCCCACCAGGTCCATCCCGCTCGACCAGACCTGGCCCGCTGTCGGATCCAGGCTCCGCTACACCCTGCGGCTGGGTCCCTGGTCGGCCGACGGCGTGACGACGGTCCGTCACCAGGAATCCGGAGGCGAGCTGGAACTGGAAGCTTCGTTCAAGCCGCTGGGCACTGCGAGAATCTTCCTCCAGCTCCGGCCGTGGGGCGAGGAGGAAACCCTCGTCATCTGTGACGAGCACCCCCTGCGCGGCCTGGGAGGCACCCTCCACAGCGCCGCGAGTGAAGCGGTGTTTCAGCTACGGCACCGCGGCATGCTGACCCGCCTGGCCAGACTCGTGGAACAGGATCCCGTCGGACAGGATCACGCCGGGGCTCGCCATGCCTGACGCGGTGGTGATCGGTGCCGGACCCAATGGGCTGGTGGCTGCCAACCTGCTGGCGGACGCCGGGTGGGACGTGGAAGTCCTGGAGGCTCAGCAGGAGCCCGGCGGCGCCGTGCGCAGTGACCGCGGTGTCCATCCCGACTACGTATCCGATCTCTTCAGTGCCTTCTACCCGCTGGCTGCCGTGTCGCCGGTCCTCGCCTGCCTCGATCTTGCGGCGGAGGGACTGCGATGGAGCCACGCCCCGCGCGTGCTGGCCCACCCGCTCAGGGACGGGAGGTGCGCCGTGCTGGAGCGTCGCGTGCAGGAGACCGCATCCGGGCTGGAGGAGTTCGCGTCGGGTGACGGTGATACCTGGCGGGACATGTACGAAGTGTGGAGCCGTATCGGGCGGGACCTGGTGCAGGCGATGTTCACGCCGTTCCCGCCGGTCCGCTCCGGGCTCCGTCTGGCGGCGAAGCTCCGGGCCGCGGGCGGACTGCGGCTGGCCCGGAAGCTGGCCCTGCCGGTGCGCCGGCTGGGCGACGAGGAGTTCCGGGGCGAGGGCGGACGGCTTCTGCTGGCCGGGAACGCCCTGCATGCCGACCTGGCTCCCGAGGCGGTGGGCAGCGGCGGATTCGGCTGGCTGATGTCGATGGTCGGACAGAGCCACGGCTTCCCGGTCCCCGTCGGCGGGGCCGGTGCCCTGACCGCGGCGCTCGTGAGCCGCCTTCGGCACCGTGGCGGCGTCCTGCGCTGTGGGGAGCGCGTCGTGTCCGTCGTCGTACGGGGTGGTAGGGCGGTGGGCGTCAGGACGGCCGGCGGCGAGACCGTCAGCGCGCGGCGCGCCGTGCTCGCGGACACGTCGGCGCCTGCGCTGTACCGGGAGCTTGTGGGCGAGGAACACCTTCCGTCCCGACTCCTACGGGACGTGGAACGCTTCCAGTGGGATTTCGCGACCTTCAAGGTCGATTGGGCGCTGACCGGCCCGGTGCCGTGGACGGCCCCGCAAGCCGCCGACGCGGGCACGGTCCACGTGGCCGACGGCATGGACAGCCTGACCCGGTTCGCCTCGCAGATCGCCATGGGACATGTCCCCGACGAGCCGTTCGCCCTGTTCGGACAGATGACGACGGCGGATCCCAGCCGCTCACCCGTCGGCACGGAATCGGCGTGGGCCTACACCCACGTCCCACAGCACATCACCTCCGACGCCGGCCCCGACCGCATCACCGGCCGCTGGGACGCCCGCGAACAGGAAGCGATGGCGGACCGCATCGAGGCCCAGGTGGAGCGGTTCGCGCCCGGCTTCCGTACCCGGATCCTCGCCCGCCGGATCCTGGCCCCCACCACCCTCCAGGCCATGAACGAGAACCTCCACAACGGCGCCATCAACAACGGCACCGCTGCCCTGCACCAACAGGCCGTCTTCCGCCCCGTCCCCGGCACAGGCCGACCCGAGACCCCCCTCAAGGGCCTCTACCTCGCCTCAGCGGCCGCCCACCCCGGCGGAGGAGTCCACGGAGCTCCCGGAGCGAACGCCGCACGAGCCGCGCTACGGCCCTACGCACTGCACACCCTCCTCCACCGCGCACAACGGATCTGAACGAGGGGAATCGCTTGGCGGGTCGCGTCAGCGCTCGTCCCCGTCGGCCTCCTCGTCGTACTCGTCCTCTGGCTCCTCTTCGTCCTCTTCCTCTTCCTCTTCCTCTTCTTCGTCGGGTGCCTCCCCGTCTTCTTCGTCGTACTCCTCCTGGTCCTCGTCCTCCTCTGCCTCCTGGTCCTCGTCCTCCCCTGCCGCTTCCTCCTCTTCCAGTGCCTCCTCGTGGCTGCGAACCACCTCGCCGTCGCGGATCTCTCCGCGCCAGCCCTCGACTTCCTCGTCGGCGAACGTGACGTAGCGCTGGAAGTTCTTGAAGTCCAGCCGCAAACGGCGGCCTTGGGCCCGCCACAGGTTGCCGGTCTTCTCGAAGAAGCCCGAGGGGTAGTACTCGACGACGAGCACGATGCGCGTCAGGGTGGGTGTGAGTTCGTGGAAGCTGACACAGCCGTGAGTGGTGCCTTTCGCGCCCTCGGAGCTCCATACGATGCGCTCGTCCGGCACTTGCTCCTCAACCGTCGCCTTCCAGCCGCGAGTAGAGGGGCCGACCTTCACCTTCCAGGTGCTGGCGACCTCGTCGTTCTTGGACACACTGCGTACGCCTTTGGTGAAGCCGCTGAACTCCTCGTACTGGGTCCAGTAGTTGTACGCCGTGCGGATCGGGACACCCACGTCCAGCACTTCGATGATGTTCATGACCTTGGTGCTGCCGGCCTTGCCCCCGCTCCCTCCGCCGAAAACGCTTTTGGCCTTGTCCATCACGCTGTCCTTGAGCCCCTTGGCCTTCTGACCCACGAACGCCTTCAGCGGGGAGTCGCCCTGGAGCATCCGACTGCCGATGCCGGCGAGTGTTCCCCCGTTCTCGGCCACGTCGAGAAGCTGGTCGGTGACATCCCCCAACTTGTCCCCTGCCTTGTCGACGAGATGTTCCATCTGAGCGCCGAGGTAGTCGACGAACTCTTCGCGCAGCAGGTCCAGACCCGAAGTTTCTTCGTGGTTGGTGTCACGCACTGTGCCGGCCATGATCTACCTCCGCCGCGCGGTCGTCTTCTTGGCAGCGGTCTTCCGCGCCGGGGCCGTCTTCCTGGCGGGGGCCTTCTTCGCGGCCGCCCTCTTCGTCGAAGTCTTCTTGGCAGTGGGCCTCTTCGCAGCAGCCTTCTTGGCAGTGGGCCTCTTCGCAGCAGCCTTCTTGGCGGGAGGCGGAGACTTCTTCGCAGTCTTCTTCGCCGCCGCCGCCGCCTTCTTGGCGGGGGGCCTGCGCGCTGCGGTCTTCTTCGCCCGGGCCGCCTTCCTTCCAGGAGCAGCCTTCTTGGCGGCCGCCTTACGGGAAGCGGGTTCGGCCGGGCGCTTCCGCGCCGCGGTTCCCGTCCGCCGATGGCGACGCTGTGGCGCCGGCGGTTCCTCCTCGGCCTCTTCCTCGGCCTCTTCCTCGGCCTCTTCCTCGGCCTCTTCCTCGGGCTCTTCCTCTTCGGGTTCCTCCTCCTCGGGCTCTTCCTCTTCGGGCTCTTCCTCCAGTTCGTCCTCCGGCTCTTCCTCCTCTCCCTCTTCTTCCTCCTCGTCCTCTTCGTACTCGTCTTCGTCCTCTTCGGCCTCGTCCTTTTCCTGGCCAATGCGCAGCGTCCGCTCGTGGAGCGAGTCGGCGAGGTCGGCGAGGCGCCGATCGGCAGCGGCTGCCAGGGCTTGGCGGCCGGCGCCCAGCAGTTCGCCGCGCACCTGCTCGTTCAACTCGGCGACCCCTGGAACATCACCGATCTTGCGGAGTCCGGTCGTCAGCAGCTGCTGAGGGTCGAGCCCAAAGCGGCGGCCGGCAAGGTAAGTTGCGATGGTGAAGGCAAGGCGCGCCTTCTTCGTGCGTCCGAGCACATAGCCCGCCGCGACGGCGGCGGCGAGGCCGACCTTGGTCGTGTCGTTCATGAGCGATTCCCTTCCGAAAGGGCAGATGAAAACGCCCGCGTCCGGACCAACGTCCCGGTCCCGAACCCGCGATGGAGACAGAAGGCGGATCGCACGCACCGTGCCTCACAGCCCGCTGTGTCACAGACACACCATGCAACCACCGGGCAGGTCGCCGCGAAGTCGTCCACGCTAGGGCGATATGTGTCCCTATATGATGAAATTATAGGGTTAGTGGGTGGAATATGGCGCCCGCGCGCCCGCTCCGACCACCGGAGAGACCATGGCCGCACCAGAACCCCGAAGGCGATCCAGCGGTCGGAGCCGCGGCTCCGACGGGGACGGCACGAGTGGTTCCCGTCGCCGCTCCGGCAAGGGCAACGCCGGCTGGGCCATACGCTCCGCCGTCGGACAACTTCAGGAGTTGCTCGGCCGTGCCCCCGAGTCCGTCTCGGCAGTGAAACCGACCGAAACCGGTTGGGAAGCCGATGTCGAGGTACTCGAATTGGAGCGCGTCCCCGAAACCACCAGCGTGATGGCCACCTATCGAGTGACGCTCGACGAGGAAGGCGATCTGGTGGGTTACGAACGGAAGCGCCGCTATACGCGTGGCCAAATCGACCGGCGGGGCTGAGGCGGCACAGCCGGTGAAGGGAGGCGCCATGACAGTGGTGCCGCAAAGTGGAGGCGGTGTCGCTCGCGGTGGCGGGACCAGCAGCCTCTACGACGTTCTGGAACTCATTCTTGACCGCGGGCTTGTCATCGACGTGTTCGTCCGCGTGTCGTTGGTGGGGATCGAAATCCTCAAGATCGACGCTCGCATCGTCGTGGCCAGCGTCGACACCTATTTGCGCTTCGCCGAGGCGTGCAACCGCCTTGACCTCGAATCCGGGAGGAAGGCGCCCGCCCAGTTGACCGACATCGTCGGAGATACGGTCGAGAGCGGTGCCAAAGGCAAATCCAAGGGGGCCCTCTCCGGCGCGGCGGAGGCGGTCACCGATTCCCTCAAGGGGATCACCGGCCGTGACGACGCCGAGGAAGCCGAAGAAGAGCCCGAGGAAGAAGACGAGGGCAAGGAAAGGGAACCCGTGGAGAGGCGACGGCGGCCGGTTCGGCGCGCCTCCCGACGTGAGCGCGAATGAGGCTCGCCGCGCGAGAAGGAATGAGCCATGGCCGTATACATCTACTCCATCACCGGCAAGCAGCATCCGCTCCGCCTCGACGGTCTCAACGGTGTAGGTGAACCCCCGGCGGGCCTGCGGACAGTGACGGCCGGACCACTGTGTGCTGTGGTCAGCGACGCGCCAGAGGATCTGCGCCCCAAGCGTCGCGACGTCATCGCGCACCAGGAGGTACAGGAGCGCCTCATGGCCGACGGCACCGTGCTCCCCATGCGGTTCGGTCTCATCGCCGAGAACGACGAGGCCGTCCTGGTGGCCCTGGAGCAGAATGCCTCGGACTATACGGACCGGCTTCAGGCACTGGAGGGGTGCAGCGAGTACCACCTCAAGGCGTCGCAGGACGAGGACGCGCTGCTGCGGCAGATCCTGCGGGAGTCGGACGTGGCACGAGAACTCAATGACGAGATCCGTGGCGGCACCGCTGCCCCCGACGCATCGCTGCGACTCGGTGAGCTGGTCGCCCAGGAGGTACAGGCACGGCAAGAGGCGCTGGCGGCGGGTGTGGTCGAAGCACTGCGGCCCTTCGCCCGGACGCTTGAATCATCCCAGCCGACGGGTTCGGACTTCCTCAACGTGTCGTTCCTGGTGACCGGGGACCAGGAAGAGGCTTTCCTCACCACGGAGTTGAGCGTCGCCCATCAGATGGGCGACGACGTCGACTTCCGGCTCAACGGCCCCCTGCCCCCCTACAGCTTCGTCTGAAGGAGTTCTCATGGGCCTGTTCACCCAGCTCGTCACCCTCCCCCTGGCCCCCGTGCGGGGCGTCGTATGGGTCGTGGAGCGGGTCCGGGAGGAAGCCGAGAACCAGTACTACGACCCCGCACCGGTGCACCGAGAACTCGCCGAGCTCGAGCGTCTCCTCGTCGCGGGGGACATCGACGAGGAGACGTTCGACCAGCGCGAGGACGAACTGCTCGACCGGCTGGAGGAGATCCGTGCCTACCGGCAGGGCTGACACTCCTGATCCGGTACGAGGGAATTCGAGGCCGCAACCGTGACTGAACCCCTGGCCAACAGGCTTGGTTCCTACCCGTCCCGAGCGGCGCCGCCCTACGGGCAGGGCTCCTCCGCCAATCTCGCCGACATCCTTGAACGGGTACTCGACAAGGGCATCGTCATCGCGGGCGACATACAGATCAACCTTCTCGACATCGAGCTGTTGACCATAAAACTGCGCCTCCTGGTCGCCTCCGTCGACAAGGCGAAGGAAATGGGCATCGACTGGTGGGAGCACGATCCCGCGCTCTCCTCCCGGGCCCGCGGTGAACGGTCACTGGCCGAGGAGAACCGCCGGTTGCGGGCCGAGATCGATGCTCTCCGCCAGGGCAAGGCCCTCCCCATGGAGGAGGAAGCGCCCCGGGTCACGGGCGGCCGTCGCCGGGGAAGTGCTCGCGATGAGTGACCTGCTGACGTACGCGTATGCGGTGGTGGGCGCCGCCGAGGGGCTGCAGGAGGCGGCCGCTCCGCTCCGGGGCGTCGCCGACGCCCCGGTCGGTCTCGTCACCGACACCGGCGACGATCAGCTGGGGCTCGTGGTGAGTCATGTGCCGGCGCAGGACTTCGGGGAGGACGCTCTCAAGCAGCATCTCGAGGACCTGGAATGGCTGGAGGCGGTGGCCCGAGCCCACCACGGCGTCATAGAGGCCCTGGCCGAGCGCACCACCGTCCTTCCCCTGCGCCTGGCAACCGTCTACCTCGACGACCAGCGGGCCCGGGAGGTCCTGGAAGCCGGGCGGACCGTGTTCGCCGAGCGCCTGGCCCGGCTCTCCGAACAGGTCGAATGGGGGGTCAAGATCTATGTCGAGCCGTCCGCGGTCCCCGCGGCCCCGGCCGTTCCCGCGGCAGACCTGACCCCTGGGCGCGCCTATCTGCGGAACCGCCGGCAGCAGCAGAGTGTGCGCGACACCGTGTACCAGGCGGCGCAGAAGGCCGCCGAGCGGGTGGAGGCCGCGGGCCGGGAGCACGCCTCCGACCGGGTCCGGCACCGCGTGCAACAGGGTTTTCTCGCCGAAGCCGCCGGCAGCGCCCCCGGTGCCGGCGAGAACGTCGTCAATGACGCGTACCTTGTGCCCCTGATCCGTTGCGACGACTTCCTGGCCGACGTGACGCGCGCCGCCGACGGGCTGGACGGGGTACGGGTCGAGGCCACCGGCCCCTGGGCTCCGTACTCCTTCGCCATGCCACCCGGTGAGTCCGGCGGTACCGCGGAGGGAGCACCCCCGTGAGCACGCCCAGCCCGCCACCGCAAGCGGAGCGCCTGCCTCAGCGTCAGGTCGCTCTGATCGATCTGCTGGACCGGCTGCTGACCGGTGGGGTCGTCCTCACCGGTGACGTCGTGCTGTCCATCGCGGACATCGATCTGGTACGCGTCTCACTGCGTGCCCTGATCGTTTCCGTCAGCGAGCAGAACCCCTCGCCATGGACGAGCACCAGCCCGCTGCGAGGCGGCGACCATGACAGCTGAGGGTGAGAGCCGGCCGCCGTGCCGCGCCGACGAGGTCGCGGAGGCCGCCGCACGCGCCTTCCGGCTGCTGCCCGCCGCCCCACGCGACCTGGACCCGCCGGCCGGCAAGGGCCCACGTTCCCCGGCTCGACGGATCAGCTCCGACCGTGACACCGTCGAACGGGACCTCCTCAGGCTCGTCCTCACCCTCGTGGAACTGCTGCGCCAGCTCATGGAACGACAGGCCCTGCACCGCGTCGACCAAGGAGACCTCACCGACGAACAGGAAGAACGCCTGGGAGCGACACTCATGCTCCTCCACGACCGCATGAGCGATCTGTGCGCCCAGTACGGACTGACCATGGAGGACCTCAACCTCGACCTCGGGCCGCTGGGCACACTGCTTCCGCCCTCCGACTGAACCCCCGGCAACGCGGCAATACCGCTGTCCGTGCGGTGGAACGAGGGCGCAGAGGTGGAGGTGCCACAGTTCACTCGGTGACCGTCGAGGGCCGAGAACGAGACAGCGCCTGAGCCGACCGAAGCCGAGTCGGGCGCTGCACAGCAGGTCGGAGGGGTACCCCCGGCTACCCGCTCCGTAGGCCGTGTGGGACTTCCTGCCGCCCCTTGCCATCGGGGCAGGCGCGCGGGCACGTGGGGCGATCACCAGTAGTGGCGTCGACCGGCGACGGCATGTCCCATCGCGCCGAGGATCCACAGGATGGCTCCGACGACCAGCAGGATGATCCCGATGGTCCACAGGATGGATATCCCGGTGAGGAAGCCGACGACGAGCAGAATGATGCCGAGGATGATCATGGTCTCTCCCTTGGGGAGTGGTGCCGGTGTCCCTGTGAACTGCGAGAGAGCGCAAGGGCGGTGGGCACGGGGATGGTCGGTTTCCTCCTTACTCCGCGCGGTGCGGTTTGTGGCCTGCGACCTGCAGGCGGACCTCGGTGGGCATGCCAGGGGTGCCGGTGGACCGACGGGCGGTTCGGAGCGGGCCCTCGCGCAGGGCATCGAGGACGGCGCCGGGGGACGCCTGAGGGGTGAGAGTGAGTGCGACGCGGGTCAGGTGGTGGGCAGGGCGGCCGGTGATGAGTACGGCCGTGTGCTCCACGCCCGGCAGGGCACCGGCTTCGGCGGCGATCGCGTCGCTGAGCGCGCGGTCGCGGAGTTCGATGCCTTCCTGCGGGGGTGTGCCGCCGACGGGCAGTGCTCCGGGGCGGCGTCGGCGCAGTTGGGCGAGCAGCCACCACAGGGCGAGCAGGGCGATGAGGGTGAGGGTGGCGATGACCGCGGGCCACCACCACCAGCCCTGGCTGCTCCAGCGGGCCCGGTCGGCGGAGCCGAACAGGACGTCGTCCGGGGTGGTCAGGGGCCAGCCGACGGGCGGCACCAGATCGTGTCGCCGGTAGATGTCGAGCCCGGCGAAGAGGATCAGCAGACCGCCGCCGAGCAGTACCAGCCCGGCGAGGGCCAGCAGACTGCGGTTGACCACGGGTTGCGGCGTCATGGTGCGGGCTCCGGTCCAGGGGGGTTTCGGTCAGTCGGCGCGTCGCCGTACCCGTACGACAATGCGGGGAGGACGGGCGAGGGCGAGTTGGTCGCGCTCGTCGTCGAGGACGGCGGTGAGGTCGTCCTTCACCTGGCGGGGTTCGCGGAAGCGGACGTCCGCGCGGGCTTTGACGCGGTGGCGGCGCACCCGGACGCGAGCCCTACTGACCCCGGGTACCCGCATGGCGGCGTCGCGTATCAGATCGGCGGCGCCGTCTCGGTCCAGGGAGGCCCGCAGCCCGGGCGCGGGGGAGCGCAGGGGGAGCCAGTGGCGTAGGCCAGGAGTGAGGGCCAGCACGATCAACCAGACGCCGACGGCGGCCGCCACAGCGGCTCCCGTGAGCATCCACACGTCGTTCATGGGGCGTGTGGCCAGTTCGTCGGCCAGGTGCCGGCGCCAGGCTGCCGCAGGGCGTCCCGCCCGTACGGCGACGACGTCGATCAGTGCTGCGCCTGCCGCCACGAGAATCAGCGAGGCGACCAGCGCGGCCGGAAGGCGGCGCGCGGACCACGGCCGGTAGGTCCGGTGCCCTCTGTCGGGCTCACCCGCCGTCAGGTTCGGTGGGGGCGCGTCGTGTTCGGGCGGACCGGGCTGTGTCGGCTCCCTCGGCTCCTCGGGCTCCTTCGTCAGCGGCACCGTGGCAGGGCGCGCGGATGGCGCGGAGTTGCGGGCGGGAGGGGCCGGGTCGGATGTCATTCCGGTCCTCCTTCTTGCGTGGCGTGACCGGCGGCACCGGACGCGGGGCGGCTCACCGGACCCGTCCCCGGTTCGCGCCGGCGGCGGTCACCAGCCGCCGGACGGTGAGCGTGACCTCTCCTACCTCCAAACCGGTCAGCTGAACCACCCGTTCGGCGACGTCTTGCCGTATCCGCTCGCAGACCTGGGGGATGTCGGCGGGGTAGGGCAGGTCCATGGTCAGGTGCAGGCGCACCGATCCGGTACGGGTGACCGCGGAGGCGGCGGGCGCCGCCGGTCCGTTCCGGTCGGGCGGTATGGCGGCGCGCCGGGACTGGGCCGTGCGGGCAGCTTGGGCGGCGATACGGGCGACCACCCTGTCCGGTATGACGGTGGCGCCCCGCTCGGCCGGGGACGGCAGGCAGGCGGCCCGCGCCGGTGGGCCGGACTCTTCGCCGAGGGGCGGGGAACCGGACCCGGTGTTCACCGCTGCCTCCGTGCACGGAGGTCGAGGTCGCCCTGCACGGCGAGGCCGACGATCAGTCCCGCCGTCCCCAGGACGAGAACGAGCAGGAATGCCCAGAAGCCGCCGAAGTAACCGGCGAAGCCCAGGGCCATGCCGGCCGCGAGGCCCGTCGTCGCTGTGTTCATCATGCACTCACCCGTCTCGCGAGCGTCCTTTCGTCGTGATCACCGCTCATGCCCGAGGGCACGACGGTGGTCACGGCAGCGGTCACCGCACACGGCCCTCGTCCGGTTCGGTCTGCCCCTCCTCGTCGTCGGGGAGGTGGACGTCGTCGACAACGATGTTCACCTCGACGACCTCCAGTCCCGTCATCCGCTCCACGGCGCTGATCACGTTGGTGCGTACACCGCCGGCGACGTCGACGATGGAGACGCCGTACTCGACGACGACATCCAGGTCCACTGCGGCCTCCCGCTCGCCGACCTCGACCTTCACTCCGCGCGTGACGCCTCCGCCGCCGCCGGGGACGCGTTCCCGCATGGCGCCGAAGGCGCGGGCCATCCCCGCTCCCAGGCTGTGGATCCCCGGTACCTCGCGGGCGGCCATGCCCGCGATCTTGGCCACCACCCCGTCCGCGATGGTGGTCTTCCCTCGTGTCTCGGCCGGAGTCCCGGCCCCGGTGCGGCCCTTCAGCGCGCTCACGCCCGCATCGGACCGACCGCCCCCGCCGACGCTGGTGATGTTGTCCGTCATGGCGGTCGCCTCGATCGGTCAGTGGGAGACACCTGCGTGGTGCCGTCGAAAGGTTGGACACACGTGGCGGCGTACTTCTCACTCTCATCACATGTGATGTGCATCACATTCCGGTGAAGGGGTAAACGCTCAGCGAGCCCTGTGCGGGAGTTGTCATGATCGAACGCACTGCTTCGCCACGGCCTGAATGCGACCTGCCGGACGGACTGCTGGCCGTACGGGCGGCCGAGGGTGACGAGGACTCCTTCGCCGTTCTCGTCCGACGGCACAGCCGGTCCCTCCTGAGCCTGGCCCGTTGCATGCTCGGCAACCCCCAGGACGCCGAGGACGCTGTCCAGGACGCCTTCGTCAGCGCCTGGCGGCGACTGCCGGAATACCGCCACGGCGCGGAGTTCCGTACCTGGATGTACCGGATCACCGTCAACCGCTGCCTGACCATGCGCCGGCGCCGGCTGCCGCCCCTCTCCCTGAACACCGTCGTCGAACCCGTGGCGGGCGACGCGTGGAGCCAGCCCGACCGGTCCGCCGAGCAGGACGCGGCCACCGCCGCCCTGACCCGCGCGCTCGCCGAGCTGGACGCCGGGCAGCGGATCTGCTGGATCCTGAGGGAGGTGCAGGGCCTGCCCTACAAGGAGATAGCCCACGTGACGCGGACCAGCGAGCCGACGGTGCGCGGCAGACTGTTCCGGGCACGCCGATCCCTGCAGGAGGCGATGGGCCCATGGCGCTAGACGACCCGCACACGCGGCCTCCCGAACCGCCCGGAGCCGACGGCCCCCGCACCGGATCGGCCGCCGCCGACGTGCCGTTCCCGGGGGACGAGGTGCTGCCCTGCGGCCGCCTCCTCAGCCGGGTCTGGGAACAGACCCAGGACGAGGCGCCGGCCGCGGATCCGCACACCGTGTCCTGTCCTCACTGCCGCGAGGCCGTCGAGGGACTGGCCACCGTGAACGCAGTTACCCGGGCGCTGTGGGCCGAGGACGCTTCCGGCCTCCACGCACTCGCCGACCGCGTCATGAACATCGTCAGGGCAGAGGTACGGCTCGGGCGGTTGCTGCCCCTGGCCGACCCGGACCGGGACCTGCGGATCGCCGAGAGCGCCGCGGCGAAGGTACTGAGGCAGGCCGCGGACACGGTCCCCGGTGCGAGGGCGGCGACCTGCCGGCTCACATCTGCGGGCGAGGGCACCGACGTTCGGGTGACCATGACCCTGGCCGCCGCCCTCGACCGTCCGCTGCCCGAGCGCGTTCATCAGGTACGCCGATCGGTCCTTCGCTCGGCCGGTCAGGACCTGGGTCTGGCTGCGACGGCCGTCGACATCGCCGTGGTCGACGTACTGGAGCCGTGGCCGCCGCACCCCGGCGCCGGACTCCGGACCGGTGGTGGTGCGTCATGACCACCGTCGGCCCGACCACGCTCCTCGGCGTCGCGGCCGAGGCAGCCCTCGCGGTTCCCGGCGTGACCGGCCTACAGCCCCGACTCGCCCACCGCCTCGCGGCAGCCACCGCGCCCACCGGGACGCACACCACATCTCACCGCACGCAGCCCGAGGCAGGCGTCCGCGCCGACCGGGCGCCGGACGGCTCGGGATGGCACATCGAAGTGCGCTGCGCCCTCGCTGAGGGCCGACGGGCGCTGGACGTCGCCCGTAACGTGCACGACCGGGTGCGGACCGCCGTCATCTCCCACCTCGCCGCCCCGGAGCCGGTCACCGTCACGGTCACCGTGACCCGCATCGCCACTCGGTACGACGCGGCATGAGCGCCGTGGGCGCCGGCCCCACGTGTGGAAGCTTGCTCCGGCCACGGCGGGCGTGCTCGCTTCGCTGGAGGAGGGCAGCGCCGACGGTACTCGTGTGCGGCAGCCGCCCCGGGAGCATGAATCAAATGTCCCGGAAGATCTCGATCTGCGCCCCGATCGAGTTCAGGCGCTCCGCGAGGTCCTCGTAACCCCGGTTGATGACATACACGTTGCGCAGGACCGACGTGCCCTCGGCCGCCATCATCGCCAGCAGGACGACCACGGCGGGGCGCAGGGCCGGCGGGCACATCATCTCCGCGGCGCGCCAGCGGGTCGGGCCCTCGACCAGGACCCGGTGCGGGTCCAGCAACTGCAGACGGCCGCCGAGGCGGTTGAGGTCGGTCAGGTAGATCGCGCGGTTGTCGTAGACCCAGTCGTGGATCAGCGTCTGGCCCTGCGCGACCGCTGCGATGGCCGCGAAGAAGGGGACGTTGTCGATGTTCAGGCCCGGGAAGGGCATGGGGTGGATCTTGTCGATGGGCGCCTCGAGCTTGGAGGGGCGGACGGTGAGGTCCACCAGGCGCGTACGGCCGTTGTCCGCGAAGTACTCGGGGCTGCGGTCGTGGTCGAGGCCCATCTCCTCCAGGACCGCCAGCTCGATCTCCAGGAACTCGATGGGGACGCGGCGGACGGTCAGTTCCGACTCCGTGACGACCGCGGCGGCCAGCAGGCTCATCGCCTCGACCGGGTCCTCGGAGGGCGAGTAGTCGACGTCGACGTCGATGTTCGGCACACCGTGGACGGTGAGCGTGGTGGTGCCGATGCCCTCGACCTTGACGCCCAGCGCCTCCAGGAAGAAGCAGAGGTCCTGGACCATGTAGTTGGAGGAGGCGTTGCGGATGACCGTCACGCCGTCGTGCCGGGCGGCGGCCAGCAGCGCGTTCTCGGTCACGGTGTCGCCGCGCTCGGTCAGCACGATCGGGCGGTCGGGGCGGACCGTGCGGTCGACCTGCGCGTGGTACTGGCCCTCGGTGGCCGCGATGTCCAGACCGAACCGGCGCAGCGCGATCATGTGCGGCTCGATGGTCCGGGTGCCGAGGTCGCAACCACCGGCGTACGGCAGCTTGAAGGCGTCCATGCGGTGCAGCAACGGGCCCAGGAACATGATGATCGAGCGGGTGCGTACGGCAGCCTCCGCGTCGATCGCCGCCATCTCCAGCTCGGCCGGCGGCACCAGTTCCAGGTCGACCCCGTCGTTGATCCAGCGGGTGCGCACGCCGATGGAGTTGAGCACCTCCAGCAGGCGGTACACCTCCTCGATCCGGGCCACCCGGCGCAGCACCGTGCGCCCCTTGTTGAGCAGCGAGGCGCACAGTAGGGCGACGCACGCGTTCTTGCTGGTCTTCACGTCGATGGCGCCGGAGAGCCGACGGCCGCCGACCACGCGCAGGTGCATCGGACCCGCATAGCCCAGGGACACGATCTCGCTGTCGAGGGCCTCACCGATGCGGGCGATCATCTCAAGGCTGATGTTCTGGTTCCCGCGCTCGATGCGGTTGACCGCGCTCTGGCTGGTGCCGAGCGCCTCCGCGAGCTGCGTCTGTGTCCAGCCACGGTGTTGCCGGGCATCACGGATGAGCTTGCCGATGCGTACGAGGTAGTCGTCTGCCATGAGGTTGAGGTTATCTCAGATATGAGATGGCGCCTGTTGGGGGGTCCATTCGGGTGATGGGACGTCAGTGACCAGCGGAGATGCGGGTGGTGTGGGATGATGTGGGGGATTCGCCCGGTACTCATCCCCTGTCCTGGTTTCCCTCGCAATCACACGGATGCAGCACAAATCCTCGCGTACTCCCGGGCGAAGAACAGTGCCGGCTCGAAGCGGACCGCCGGCACGGGGTCCGTCGCGTACACCGGTACGGCGGGTGCGACGGTGTAACGGACCCGCTCGACGCCGCCGTACTCGTCACGCACCTCCAGTACCCCCGGTTCCGGGCAGTGCCACGCGAACTCCGTGACGTCCTCGCCCAGAGCGTTGGCCAGCGTGCCGGTGCCCCGCCCGTCGTCGAGGAACGCCAGCTCCGACGCCTCCATCACTCCGTAGTCGAAGGGGGAGCTGTCCCAGCGGCCGATCAGTGCGGTATCGAGTGGCATGTAGCGATCTTCGCCTGTCGTTCTGTGGTCGACGCCACCGAAAAACGGCAGGGCCGGGCCCGGCCGGACATGACCAGCCAGCCCCCATGTACTAGAGTTATCTCGACATCGAGATATCTGCCGAGGCGCACCGCAGCCACCACCCTGGTAAGGGTTACCTAACTTAGCCTTACCTTAGCGGATCGGCCGGATCAGTGTGGCGGCAGGATTGCGGTGGTACGCGCACATCAATGAAGGAGACTGTCGTGTCGGCGAACAGCTTCGACGCCCGCAGCACGCTGCAGGTGGGCGACGAGTCGTACGAGATCTTCCGGCTGGACAAGGTGGAGGGCTCCGCTCGCCTGCCGTACAGCCTCAAGGTCCTGCTGGAGAACCTGCTCCGCACGGAGGACGGCGCGAACATCACCGCCGACCACATCCGCGCCCTCGGCGGCTGGGACTCGCAGGCCCAGCCCTCGCAGGAGATCCAGTTCACGCCGGCCCGCGTGATCATGCAGGACTTCACCGGCGTTCCCTGTGTCGTGGACCTCGCGACCATGCGTGAGGCCGTGAAGGAGCTGGGCGGCGACCCGGCGAAGATCAACCCGCTGGCGCCGGCCGAGCTGGTCATCGACCACTCCGTCATCGCCGACAAGTTCGGCACGAACGACGCCTTCAAGCAGAACGTCGAGCTGGAGTACGGCCGCAACAAGGAGCGCTACCAGTTCCTGCGCTGGGGCCAGACCGCCTTCGACGAGTTCAAGGTCGTCCCGCCGGGCACCGGCATCGTCCACCAGGTCAACATCGAGCACCTGGCTCGCACGGTCATGGTCCGAGGCGGGCAGGCCTACCCGGACACCCTGGTCGGCACCGACTCGCACACCACGATGGTCAACGGCCTCGGTGTGCTGGGCTGGGGCGTCGGCGGCATCGAGGCCGAGGCCGCGATGCTCGGCCAGCCGGTCTCCATGCTCATCCCGCGCGTCGTCGGCTTCAAGCTGACCGGTGAGCTGCCCACCGGCACCACCGCCACGGACCTCGTACTCACCATCACCGAGATGCTGCGCAAGCACGGCGTCGTCGGCAAGTTCGTCGAGTTCTACGGCGAGGGCGTCGCCGCCACCTCCCTCGCGAACCGCGCCACCATCGGCAACATGTCGCCGGAGTTCGGCTCCACCGCCGCGATCTTCCCGATCGACGACGAGACCCTGAAGTACCTGCGTCTGACCGGCCGCAGCGACCAGCAGGTCGCGCTCGTCGAGGCCTACGCCAAGGAGCAGGGCCTCTGGCTGGACCCGCAGGCCGAGCCGGACTTCTCCGAGAAGCTGGAGCTGGACCTGTCGACGGTCGTCCCGTCGATCGCCGGCCCGAAGCGCCCGCAGGACCGCATCGTCCTCGCCAACGCCGCCCAGCAGTTCACGCAGGACGTCCGCAACTACGTCGACACCGTGGACGAGGCGGGCCAGGAGTCCTTCCCGGCCTCCGACGCCCCGGCCATCCACCCGAACGGCGCGCCGTCCAACCCGGTCCAGGTCACCGCCCCCGACGGAACGACCTACACGATCGACCACGGTGCGGTGACGGTCGCGGCCATCACCTCCTGCACCAACACCTCGAACCCGTACGTCATGGTCGCCGCCGCCCTGGTGGCCAAGAAGGCGGTCGAGAAGGGCCTGACCCGCAAGCCGTGGGTCAAGACCACCCTCGCCCCGGGCTCGAAGGTCGTCACCGACTACTTCGACAAGGCGGGCCTCACCCCGTACCTCGACAAGGTCGGCTTCAACCTCGTCGGCTACGGCTGCACCACCTGCATCGGCAACTCCGGCCCGCTGCCGGAGGAGGTCTCCAAGGCCGTCAACGACCACGACCTCGCGGTCACCTCGGTCCTCTCCGGCAACCGGAACTTCGAGGGCCGTATCAACCCCGACGTCAAGATGAACTACCTGGCCTCCCCGCCGCTGGTCGTCGCGTACGCTCTCGCGGGCTCCATGAAGGTGGACATCACCAAGGACGCCCTCGGCACCGACCAGGACGGCAACCCGGTCTACCTGGCCGACATCTGGCCGACCGAGGCCGAGGTCAACGACGTCGTGGCCAACGCCATCGGCGAGGACATGTTCAACAAGTCCTACCAGGACGTCTTCGCGGGCGACGCCCAGTGGCAGTCCCTCCCGGTCCCGACCGGCAACACCTTCGAGTGGGACGCCCAGTCGACCTACGTCCGCAAGCCCCCGTACTTCGAGGGCATGGGCATGGAGCCGGCCCCGGTCACCGACATCGCCGGTGCCCGCGTGCTCGCCAAGCTGGGCGACTCGGTCACCACCGACCACATCTCCCCGGCCGGCGCCATCAAGGCCGACACCCCGGCGGGCAAGTACCTGACCGAGCACGGTGTCGAGCGTCGTGACTTCAACTCCTACGGCTCCCGCCGAGGCAACCACGAGGTCATGATCCGCGGTACGTTCGCCAACATCCGCCTGCGCAACCAGATCGCGCCGGGCACCGAGGGCGGCTACACCCGCGACTTCACCCAGGCCGACGGCCCGGTGTCGTTCATCTACGACGCCTCCCGCAACTACATCGAGCAGGGCATCCCGCTGGTCGTCCTGGCCGGCAAGGAGTACGGCTCCGGCTCGTCCCGCGACTGGGCCGCCAAGGGCACCGCGCTGCTCGGCGTCAAGGCCGTCATCGCCGAGTCGTACGAGCGCATCCACCGCTCGAACCTCATCGGCATGGGCGTCCTGCCGCTGCAGTTCCCGGAGGGCGCCTCCGCCGAGTCCCTCGGCCTGACCGGCGAGGAGACCTTCTCCTTCACCGGCGTCGAGGAGCTGAACAACGGCACCACCCCGCGCACGGTCAAGGTCACCACCGACACGGGCGTCGAGTTCGACGCGGTCGTCCGCATCGACACCCCCGGTGAGGCCGACTACTACCGCAACGGCGGCATCATGCAGTACGTGCTGCGCAACCTGATCCGCAAGTAAGCGGCAGCGCACGGCGGTACAGGGCCGCATCCCCGGTGACGGGGGTGCGGCCCTTCGCCGTGTCCGATCCGGGTACGGCGAAGGCCATCACGAAGGTCATCACGAAGGTCATCACGAAGGTCATCACCCATCCTCAGACGGAACACAGGCTTCCCCCAGCGGACCGGGACAGGATCGGTACATGAGCCGCCGCCCGTGGGCCCGCTCGCTGCGCACACGCCTGCTGGTCCTCGTCACCGTCACCCTCGTGGGCGTGTGCGCCGCGCTCGCCCTCACCACCGTCCTCGCCCAGCGCGCCTATCTCATGGGCACCCTGGACGACCGGGTGAACGCCGCCGCCGAACGCAGCGTGGACGGGGCCGCACTCCACCCCGAACTCCCCGCCGACCTCGCCTTCCTCCACGAGGGCGGCCACACCGAGGGGCTGCTCGCCGCCCGGCTGGATGCCGCCGGGCACCTCGTCTCCGCCGCGGTCGTCACCCGGGACGCGGCCCCGCGCACGCTCACCTCCGCCCAGCGCGCCGGCCTCACCGGCATCCGGGCCGACGGCTCGGTGCACACCCGGACGGTGCCCGGACTCGGCACCTACCGCGTCACCGCCCTCGACGCGAGCGGCATCCGCGTCCTCACCGGCCTGCCCATGGACGACGTCCGGGCCACGCTCGGCCGGCTGGTCGAGATCGAGGCGATCGTCGGGGCCGCCGGACTCGCGCTCGCCGGCGGCGTCTGCGCGATCGTCATCCGCAGGCAGCTGCGCCCGCTCGACCGGGTCGCCGCCACCGCCGTCGAGGTCACCCGGGTCCCGCTCGGCCACGGACAGGTCACCGCGCTGCCCCGGGTGCCCGCACGCGACACCGACCCCGGCAGCGAGGCCGGCCAGGTCGGCGCGGCCCTCAACCGGATGATCGACCACGTAGAGGCCTCGCTCGCCGAACGCCGGCGCGGCGAGGAACGCATGCGCCGCTTCGTCGCCGACGCCAGCCACGAACTGCGCACCCCGCTCACCTCCATCGCCGGGTACGCGGAGCTGATGAACCGCGTCGCCCCCGACCTCGCCTGGCGCAGCGTCCTCACCGAGTCGGCCCGCATGACGGACCTGGTCGAGGACCTGCTGCTGCTCGCCCGCCTCGACGAGGGACGCCCGCTGCAGACCGCCGAGGTGGACCTCGCCGCCGTGGTCGCCGAGGCCGTGTGGGACGCCCGGGCGGCCGGCGCCGATCACTTCTGGCGCCTCGAACTGCGACCGGACACCCCGGCTTCGGTCACCGGGGACGCGGCCCGGCTGCACCAGGTGGTGGCCCACCTGCTGGCCAACGCGCGCACGCACACCCCGCCCGGTACGACCGTCACCGCCACCGTCGAATCCACCGCAGGCCGCCACCTCATCCGTGTCCGCGACGACGGCCCCGGAATACCGCCCGACCTCCTGCCGACCGTCTTCGAACGCTTCACCAGGGCCGACACCTCACGCTCCCGGGGCCCCGGGGCGCAGGGGGGTGCTGGTCTGGGGCTGGCCGTCGCGGCGGCGATCGTGGGGGCCCACCAGGGCCGGATCGACGTGACGAGCGTGCCCGGGCGCACGGAGTTCACGGTCGACGTGCCGGCGGCCTCGGACGCCGTTTCACCGCCCGTGGTCCTCTCCGGACTGAATCCGGTGTCCCATTCGCCGTCAGCTTCCTCCGAACCTTCAAAGAGCTGAGAACGCCCACATGACGGCCACGTTTCACCGTACGCTCTGTGCTTGTGCAGCATTTAGATCCAGTCAATGCGCCGGGTGTCTCCAGGGCCGTGACGCACGATGCCGTGGTGATCATTCCGGGGATCATGGGCAGTGAACTCGTAGAAGCCGAAACGGGTCGTGTCCTGTGGGGGATGAAGACGGCGCTCGCCTATGCGGCGCGCTGGCATCACAAGGACGGAATGGCGGCACTGGCCGTCACGGAGGCCGAACGGGCCGGACGACTCGGCAGGGTCAAGGCGCGGCGCCTGCTCAAGTTCGCCTCATGGTCACCCATTCTGGGCGGCCTGGAGCCGTATACGCGTCTGGTACAGGGTCTGGCCCCCGCCGTGGCCGACCCGGCGGCCATCCTGGAGTTCCCCTACGACTGGCGGCTGCCCGTCGAGTACAACGCCCGTCGGCTTGCCGATGCCGTCGACTCGCATCTCAAGGCCTGGACCGCGCACCCCGCCTATCAGCAGGCTCGCCGTGGTGACGCCGAAGGCCGACCCGCTGAGGTCGTGCTCATCGCCCACTCCATGGGCGGACTCCTCGTACGGGAGATGGTTCAGATCCCCGGGGCGGCCGATCGCGTCCGAGCCTCGCTCACGATCGGAACCCCGTTCCACGGCGCCGTCAAAGCCGCTGCGATCCTCAACTCCGGCCGAGGCGCCCCCGTCCCCCTTCCCCACCGGCAGTTGCGGGATCTCGCCCGTACGCTCCCGGGGCTGCACGACCTGTTGCCGACGTACCGATGCCTCGAGACCGACGACGACATGACTGTGCTGACTCCATCCGACGTGGTGGCCTTCGGCGGGGACCGCGAGCTGGCCGAGCGATCCTTCAGCCGTTCATCGGCACTGCGCAGCGCGCGTCTGCCGGAGCACGTGATGATCGTCGGCATAGCCCAGGACACCATGCAGAGCATGCGACTCGCGGACGGGGCGGTCACTCCTCAGTCGTACGTCTTCCGACGCCACGAGGACGGCGAGGTACGGCGTGACGAGATCGGGCGGCCACTCAAGGACGACTGCGCGGGTGACGGCACTGTCTACCGCTACGCGGGGCATGCCTACGGCGTCGCGGAAGGCGGTGCGTACGCTCAACAGCATGGCGCGCTGGCCACCTGCGGGAGCGTGATCGACCGATCGCGCGCCCTGCTGAACGGGCTGCGTCGTCCCGAAGAGCTGGGACAGCGGCTCGGGCACGGCGAGACCGGGCTGCAGGTCCCCGATCTGGTCGGCGTGGATGAGGACTTCGAGATCGTCGTGACCGGCGAGGACGATCCGCGTCGGCTGACCTGCCAGGTGCAGGACACCAGTGACGCCGATCGCGTCGTCACCGCACCTTCGTTGCCCCCACGCCGCGATGCCTCGGGCGCGTTGCGGGCCCGGTGCCGGCTGCGTGCACCCGGCCTGTACCGCGTCAAGGTCTCCGGAGGGGCCGAACCGGTCACCAGCCTTGTGATGGCCAGCTCCGAGGATCCGGACATCGGCGGCTGACTCGTGTGGGGGGATGCATACTCGGAGGAGGCGCCGGACGGGGAAGGCTTCGACGTCTATTCCGTGGCGCTCGGTGACTACCTTCGGCAGGAGAACTTTGACGCTGAGGCGGAAGCCCGGGAGATCGGTGCGCTCCTCACCCAGCTCGGCGGCACCCCGGTCACCTGGGACGTCGAGCCCGAAGAGCGCGACCTCGCGCGGGTCGACATGCGGCTCAAGGGGTGGGCCCAGCCCGAACCCGTCCGCAACGGTGTCCTCCTGTGGATCGGGCATGGCACATCGAACGGCCAAGAGGCCGTGCTGTTCATCAGGGGGCACTCCTCCGGGACGGACGACAGCGAGTTCTCACCCGCTGCCTTCGCCGAGCACGTCAAGGACGCCCGCCGACTGCGGTCCTACGACCGCCTGTGGGACATCGTCGTCGTCGAGGCGTGCGGCGCCGCGCGCTTCGTGGAGGCTGCGCTCGGTCCGATCACTCAGGCGGGTCTGAGCAAGGGTCTCCTGCTCGTCGGGTCGGGGCGGGACGAGGGCAGCGGGCATCTCGGCACGTTCCGGCGCACACTCGAGCACATCCTCACCCACGTCTACGGCGATCACGACACGGTCATCACCGTCTCCGGACTTGCCAAGCACCTGGACGATGCTCAGACGTTCTACGTGTCCTCACAGAACCTGGGAGGCCTCCCCCCACTGCGCCGCCGCACCCCGCTCGCGGTCACCACGTCAGTGGAGAACCATGCCCGGCTGCGCGAGGCGCTTCAGTCGCTCTCCGAGGAGGAACGCACCCACTTCGCACGCAAGGGGCTCGGCTCGGAATTCGGAGAACTCGCCTGGTGCTTCGCCGGGCGCGGGGCAGACCGAACCGCCATCGCCGCATGGCTCTCCGGTCACCACTCCGGTGTCCTGGTCGTCACAGGGCGGGCGGGCTGCGGGAAGTCCGCCCTGCTCGGCAACCTCCTGTTGCACGCCCACACGCGGTTCGTCGAACTGCTGCCGCTGCTGTCCAGGGCGCACCTCACGGACGGGGAGGACGAGAAAAGCTTGGACCTGCCGACGTTCGACGCCACGATCCACCTGGCCGGGGCGACCACGCATGACATCACCGCGCGGCTCTCCAAGGTGTTCGACGTCGAGCTGCCCCCGGACATCCTGTACCCAGCCGAACGCTCCAACGCCCTGATTCAGGCCCTGCGATCGCGTCCTGACGGGGACCGTACCTACACCCTTCTCGTGGACGCCCTCGACGAGGCGCACGAACCGCCCCTGATCGCACGGCTCCTCCGCGAACTCGGCACACTGCCGGGCATCCGCATCCTGGTGGGTACGCGCGCCTCGTCCACCGAGCGCGTCGGGTCCTTCCCACGCGCCGACGAGGATCTCCTTGACGCCCTGGGCATCGCCGAGGACCACGTCCAGGTGCACCGATTGCGGCGTGACCCGCAGGCACTGACCGATTTCGTCACGCGGAGTCTGGAGCGGGCGAGAGCTGATTTTCCCGAATCGCAGGAGAACTTCCAGGACGCGGTGCGGCGTGCCGCCGTGCTGATCGTCGGTGACGGAGACGCCACGGCGGACCGGGACTTCCTGTACGCGACCCTCGCCGTGCACGAGATCCTCGCCGACCCGGGCCTGCTCCTCGCCGAACGAGTGCGTGAACTCGCCGAATTGCTGCTGGGAGACCACCGCACCCTCTTCACGACCACACTTCGCCGGCTGGCCGCACAACACCCCAGTTCACCACAACTGCTGGAGGCCCTCGCACACGCCCAGGGCAGGGGTCTTCCCCGGGCGGACCGCATCTGGGCCACTGCCGCCACCGCGCTCGGAAGCGGGCCTGACGACTCGATCGGCGCGCAGGACATCGACGAGGTCCTCGAAGTTGCGGCGCCCTACATCATGCTCGACGGAGAGGACGGACAGAGCGTCCACAGACTGGCCCACCGCACCTTCGCGGAGTATTTCACGCAAATCGCCACCGATGACGTGAGCGAGCGGGCGCGGCGCATCACCGTGGCGCTGGTGCGCCTGGCGGACGAGGACCCCGGTCAGCCTCTGAACCCCTATCTGGCACGGCATCTGTCGGGTCATGCCGCCGCCGTCGGCACAGCGGGATGGGTCGCGCTCGCCGAGTGTCCCGCGGTGCTCGACCGGTTGTCCGTTCCGGCCATGGCCACCGACGTCCTGCGGGCAGTGGGTATGTCGGACCGGTTGCCGTCGAGCGTCCTCGGCGTGCTCGACGCCGCCTATTTGCTGCGCCGTGGCGGACCGGCCGATCGAGTGGGGCTGCGGCAGCTTGGCACGACGCGCGCAGCGGGGGTCGCGCCTGTCGAAGAACGGCATCCCGGCGCGGAGAGCGCCGGCTGGCAGGTGTGCTGGGCCCGGTTGCGGCCCCGCCCGTCCCGGCTCACCCTTGCCCGCCACGCGGCGCCGGTCCGCTCCCTCGCGGCCGTCACCGGGGCGGATGGAAGCACGCGACTTGCAGGTGTCGACGACGACGGGAACCTCCACGTCTGGGATCCCTCCTGCGAGTACGCGGCGACCACCGCCGCTTCCTTAGCCACAGGCCCGGTGACGACGGTGACCGCGCTGCCCGGCAGGGCACTGGTGGCCACGTCGGGACACGACAAATGCGTTCGGATCTGGGACCTCTCCTCGGAACGGCCGAAGCTCCGTCGCAAGGTGGAGAGCGGCATGTGGCCGCATGCGTTGCACGGCTATCTGGCGCCGAGGAGCGGTGGTGACAACCTCCCGGACGCTGTCCCGCTGCAGGAACCCGAGGTGGCGATCGGGGAGTACGGAGGGGCGATTCGCTTCCTGGACCCGCTGACCGGACACATGAGGCAAAGATGCCTCCGGAGCCAGGACGGCGCACCGGTCTGGGCACTCACCACCTTCACCGACGGCACCGGATCCATGTTGCTGGCGAGCGTGGCGGACAACGGCATACAGGTCTGGGACACGGTCGCCAGCCGCCGTCGCGGCGACGCGGTGCGACGGGCCGGGGCGACGGCACGCGCCGTCGTGGCCTTCGAACGGCCCGACGGCGGGGGAGCACTCGTGGCCGGTGGATGGGACGACGGCGGGATAGAGGTCTGGGATCCCGTCACCGGCGACAGGGCGGCAGCGTTCGTTTCGGACGGCCCGGTTCACGCACTGGCCGTCCTCGCTTCGGTCGACGGCAACCGCCCCCTGCTGGCCGCCGTGACACAGGACGGTGCCGTACGTGTCTGGGACGCGCTGACCGGGGAGACGGCGGAGGGAGCGGCAAGCCGGGCGGAGAAGGAGGACGCCCACTCCAACGACCCCGACCACCAAGGTCTTGCCATCGTCGCCTTCGAGGATCCGAGCGGGGACACGCTGCTGGCCACGAGCACCGCCGACGGCACGGTCAGTGTCTGGCACCCGCACCCCCGGCACACGGCGGGCGACCAGGAGGCCCCAGCCGCCACCGATCCGCACGCGGAGCGGATCGTGCGGCTGACGACGGTCAGCGCAGAAGGCGGTCGTACCCTGCTGCTCGCCGAGAGCCACCGGGGCACCCTCGCGGCGTACGACGCGCTCACCGGCGAGCGCGTCGCAACCCCGGCGGACCAGGGCCCGGCCGGGCCGCCGCCCGCTCAGCGGACGTCCCGGCTGACGGGCCCGGACGGGCTGGCGCTGTGCGCCTCCTACGGCAGGAGCGAGACGTTCGAACTGACCGTCGAAGCGACGGGGCGACGGTACGGCACACCGCTGCGGGCACATCAGGACTGGGTGACCGACGTCGTCGCATTCACGACCGCCGACGGACGCAACCTCGTCGTCTCCTGCGCAGACGGCCGTGACTGCACGGTGCGATTCTGGGACCCCGCCGACCCCACCGGCCCCGCCACTCCGGCCGGCCCTGCCGAGCCCGTCGACCGGACACCGCTCTACACCCTCTCGCTCGACACCAGATGCTTCAGCCTTGCCTCGCTCGGCGACGGCCGGCTCGCGATCGGAACCGACGAGGGCGTGCTCGTCGTACGCATGGAGTCCTGGTTGCTCACAGGACGGACGGAAGGGGGCCGAGATGTCCGGACCGCGCAAGGGCAGTGAGTGGTACGCCAAGATGGTGGACCGGCTTTTCTGTCGTCCGGGTGCCTCCTACGGCCCGTACGAGAGGATCTCCGCACCGGAGGTCGTGCTCGAGAACCGGCTGATGCGTGTGCAGATGCAGACTCCGGGCGACGCGTATGAGACCTTCGAGATGTCGCTGTTCGACGGCATCCACGGATTCGCCGGCGAACTGTGGGAGCACGAAGTCCGCAGTCTGCTGCGGCTCCAGGCACTCAATCATCCGGCCCTGCCGCAGATCACCGACGGCAGCTTCGACGCGACGGAGTCGATCGCCTTCACCATGACTCAGGCGAACGGCCGGCCGCTGAACATCGACCGTGCCGTCGAGTGGGCGCAACAACATCGGATCGCCGCCTTCGAACAGTTCAGCGTACTCGTCGACGCGCTCAGCCAGCTGCACGGCTCGGGCATCATGCACCGCAATCTGACCCTCGGCGCCCTCAGGGTCAGAACGGGGCACTCCGAGGGATCCGAGCACATGGCTCTGGGCTTCGAACGCTTCGAGATGAGTACGCTCATCGGCAACCTGCTGCGTTCCATGGGCAGCCAGTCCCAGGCCGACGAGGCCCAACAAAGCATCCGGAAGCTCTATCTGACGCCCCCGGAGCACGTCGAGCGGGCGCGGCACCTCACCTATCTGGCGCCCGAGACCCATCCCTCGCTCTTCGAGGTGATGCCGGTCTCCCGCCGGGACTGGGAGACGACCGACGTCTTCGGCCTCGGTGTCCTGGGCTTCGAGCTCTTCTGCGGGCCGATCAAGAGCTGCCTGCCCGACGAGTACGCCCGTGTGGCCGAGGCGGAGGCCGAAGACGCGGAGCTGAGCAAGGCCCTGGGCGATCTGCACCGCGGGATGCGGACGTATCTGTCCAAGCGGTCCGACCTCCCCGCCGCGCTGACCCGCGTGCTCAGGAAGATGCTGGAACCACGTCCCGAAGCGCGCATCACCTCGTTCGAGACGGCCCGCCGGATCGAACGGGACTGGGAGGCGGTCTGCGGGGTGTGGGAGGACAAGGAGGACACCGGCCGTCCCCACCTCGTCGCCTTCATGCCCGACGAGTCGGTGGAGACGATCTACAAGGCGCGTAACTGGATTTCCCGCAGTCCTGACGACTCAGCCGGCCGTGAGGAACTCAAGGCCTTCTTCGAGAAGGAGCTGCGCCAGGCCGAACTGGTCAGGTCGCCCAACGGCGCCTTCGGCTACGCCACGGGCCGTGAGGACAAGCTGCGTGAGGCCGAGTGGGTCCTGATCGGCGAGAGCGCGGTGTGGTTCTGCGCCTACCTGTACGACGACTCGACGTCCAAGGACCGCCAGCGGAGGTACGACGACACCTTGGTCATCAAGTACCTCCGTGACCGCGACTACGCCCAGGAACTCGTCAACGCCCAGCCACGCCGTCGGCTGCCACGGATCGACCTGGTCGCCTACCGGGCCGGCCAGGACCTGTCCCACTACAGGGCCGGCCGTCCCTCGTGGACCAGGCTCACCGATTCCGTTTCGACGGGCAGGCGGACCAAGGACGACAAGGACGAGGCCTTCCTGCGCGCTCTCGACTTCCTCATCGACTACCAGATGATCGAGCTCAACGCCCGTAGGTATCCGTTCCGCGTCGAACGGCGCGGGACGGGCGCGACCGAGACCGGGGCGGTCACCGGCACGGCCGTCCTGACCTACGAACAACGCCTCGACGACGTACGCCTGCACCGCGACGCCCTGCTCACCGCCTACGCATCGGACCCCCGCCGCCGCCCGGAATTCGGCGACTTCCTCGCCGACCTCCGCTCCGACGAGGATGACTTCGTCAAGCTGGATCTCTCGGAGACCACTCACTTCGGCCGCAATCCGGTCCAGTTGCAGTTCCTCGAACGCCTCGACGCCCGGTCGGTCAGGGTGCGCAGGATCGGTGGAGGGTCGATTCCGGACTCGGGATGGGTTCGACCCTCGTCGGACTCCGGGTCCTACATTCAACTCGGCCGGCAGGCGCGCGCCCGCCATGCCCTGGGCAACCTTCCGGGTCTCATCAGGGCCTTGCGCGAGCCGCTCTCCATCGACCTCGGCCGCGGACGCTACAACGACGACGGCGGGGACCTGAAGGGCAACGCTCCCACCGTGATCAGGGACATGCTCTCGCTGCACCCCTTCTACGCCCTCCAAGGCCCGCCGGGCACCGGCAAGACCACGGTGGCCACCCGTGCGCTCAGCCGCTACGTCACGCTGGAGAAGGGCGCCCGAGTCCTGGTCAGCGCGCAGTCGAACTTCGCCCTGGACAACCTCGGCATCCGCTTGGCGGAGGAGCTGTCCGAGGGTATCGGCAAGGGCCAGATCCTCCTGCTGAGGGAGACCTCCGAGCTGCGTGGTGTCGACAAGGTGGACGAACGACTGATCCCGCACACGCTGCCGGAACTGACGGGGAAGGTCGTGAGCACCATCCAGGACACGCTGGGCAAGAGGTCGGGCACGTCCGGGCGGCCTTCCCTCACGTCAGGTGAGGCCGCACTCGCGCAGCAGTGGCTGGAGCGGGTGGAGGCCGACCAGGTCGAGATCTCCGAGCGGATCAAGGCCGGCGCCAACCTCGTCCTCGCCACCTGTTCCATGGCCGCCACCATCACCGACACCGTCCGGAACCCCTCCGACCTCTTCGACTGGGTGCTCCTGGAAGAGGCCGCGAAGGCGTGGCCGACGGAGGTCGTGACGCCATTGGTGCTGGGCGTCCGCTGGACGCTCATCGGAGACCACCGGCAGCTCGGCCCGCACCGCGAGAGCGATGTGCGGGCCTTCCTGACCAGCCTTGCCGGACATGGGAACCCCGACGTGAAGCGGCATTACGACGCCCGCGAGAGCTATCTGAAGGTGCTGGGACTCTTCGGCGAGTTGTTCGGCACCCAGCGGGCACGGCCGCCGCACAGCAGACAGGTCCCGCCGCTCGGAAGTCTGGAGAAGCAGTTCCGGATGCATGAGACCATCGCCGAACCGGCCAGCCGGTCCTTCTATCCCAAGGAACCCGCCGAGATGGACCCGGCTCTGGGGCTGCCGGTGAGTTTCCTGACCACCCACAGCACCGCCAACGAGCCGCACAGGGTTCTGCAGCCGGAGTTCCTGGAGGGCCGTCCCCTGGTCTGGATCGACACCGCCGGGCGGCCGGACTGCGCCGACCAGGGGTACTGGAGCAACCCCGGAGAGGTGGAGCTGGTAGACCGGCTGGTGACCGACATGAGACCCGCTCCGGCGAAACTCGCCGAGTCCGACGCACCGGGCAGCCTCGCGGTCCTCACTCCCTACGCCGCTCAGGTCAAACTCCTGAACCAGCGCGGTTCGCTGCGGGGCCGAGTACACACCGTCCACTCCTTCCAGGGCCGCGAGGCGCATCGAGTGGTGGTCTCACTCGTCCGCTCGACCGTGCGAGGAAACACCTTGCAGAGCGTCGGACACGTCGGCCAGGCAGAGGTGATCAATGTCCTCATGTCCAGGGCCCGCCATCTTCTGGTCATCGTCGGCAGCCTCGAGCACTTCGCGGAGTACGGCGGAACGGACTGGCGTCTGGTGACGGACACCGTGAAGCGGTTCGGCAAGGTCGTCCACGCCGACGACTGGACGTGAACCATGGCACAGGAAGTCGAACTCGCCATCCCCTGCAGACTGGTCACGTTGTCCCTGCTCCTGGGACCCGAAGACGGACTCACCACGCTGGAGGACCTGGTCGCGAAAGCGATTGCGGCCGGCCGCACCACCGTCGAGGACCAGGCGGAACTCTTCTCGCTGCCTCGCAGACTCGTTCTCGACGTGGTCCACAGCCTCTGGCGCAAGGGGCACGTCATGGTCGACTTCACCGACGGCAGCCTGGAACTGACCGACGGAGCCAGGGAGGTGATCACCTCTGGCGGATCGCTGCGTGACAGCGCCACGAAACAGGAGCACCGGCAGTTCCTTTTCGAACCTGTGACAGGCCGGGTCTTCCCAGCCGATCAGGGTATCCGCAGACCGTCGCAGAGCAGCCTCAAGGTTCCGCTCCATCAGGTTCTGAGCGAAACCGACGTACCGGCCGCCGAACTCCTGAGGGCGGTCCAGACCGCCATTCGCAACGACCGCCGTACCAGGGGCTTCCGGCAGAACGTCCTCGACGTCGGGTTCAGCAGTCCCGTGCTGCGCCCGGCCAGTGAACTGCGGTGGCTGAGCGCGCACGCACAGGTGTCCCTGGACCCCGACACCGACAGGTTCTCGGTCCGGCTCGTCGACGAGCCCGGTTGGAACGCGCGAGCCGGTGAACGCATGCGCCAGCATCTGGCCGACCTTGCCGACCGGCAGCCCGAGCACCAGTTCGTGCGCGCACTGCGGGGAAGAGCACAGCCTCAGCTGGTGCCCGCCGAAAGCGCCGAGAGTCTGCTGCGGCGCATGGGCGAAGCCGTCGGTAACCTGTCCCGCACGGAGGAGGAAAAGGTCGAGGAGAGGCAGAGGTTCCTTGCCGACCTCTCCCGCCGGGTGTCCGCCCGGATCGCCGACATCGGGCAGAGCAAGGCGGCGGTCACCGTCGTGTCCCATGCGGCCGGCCACCAGTGGACGGTCGAGGACCTGATCCAGTCCGCCACGACCCAGCTGGTCTTCTCCGCGCCCGTCATCAACTACGCGGCCCTCAGTGGGCTGTTGCCCCTGCTGCGCAAGGCGCTCGCACGCGGGGTACAGCTTGTCTTCCTGTGGGGCCGCAGGGACGGCGACACGCTGCCCGACCGGGTGAGCACCGCGCTCTTCGACCTGGAGGCACACCACCGTCCCCGGGTCCTGTTCACCGACCGCAGTGCCCGTACCTCGGCCTGTCTGGTGATCCAGGACAACCAGCGGGCATTCATCGGTACCCACAGCCCGCTCGATGTGGGCACGGTCCGGGACAAGCGTGGAGAAGTGGGCCTCCTGGTCGAGGGCATCGCCCAGGACGGGCCGCACAGCAGGCCGCAGTGCGTCACCGATCTGCTGGTCTGGGCCCGCAAGTCCTTCCCCTACTGGCAGCTCGGGCAGCGCATCCTCATCGAGGACGGCCGCTTCGCCACCGCGACGGAAGCCCGGCGCGCCGAACCGGCAGCCGCCGCCCCGCCACCGGGCGAGGACGAGGGCCGGCTCGACCTGCTTCGCCACGACCCTGCCGCCCGTGCCTTGTGGGCCGAGAGCTGGGCGGAACACCATGCCGTGCTCGCCGACGCGCTGCACCGCGCGACCGAGGGGGACCCCGTCGTCGAGATCCTGGAGGACGGAGCACCGCGAGACCTCCTTCAGCAAGCCCTGCAGACCGCGTCCCGACGCCTGGTGCTGGCCGACGACGTCCAAGGGGCCCACGCCTCCGACGAACGGTTCATCGTGGCGCTCGCCAAGCGGATCGACCAAGGCGTGGCCGTACAACTGATCAGGCCCGGCACCCGGGGCCCGGAAAACCCCACCGCGCAGTCGGCCTTGAAGGATCTCGTCCGTCGCGGTCTGCGGGTCCGTGACGAGCGGGCCGGGGCGCGCGCCGCGGTCTGGGACGACGAAGCGGTCCTCGGCAGCATGTCGCTGCTGAGCGACCGTCGGCGCGTCGAGCGGCCCTCCGAGCGGACCAGCCACGTCGGCGTCCATGTCCGAGGCGCGGAAGCGGCCAACCGGATCGCCGCGGAACTCGGCGTCGTCGCGGAGCGCAGCGCCGAGCCCCAGAGCACCGTGCAGCCAGGCGGGCGGCTCAGCGGTGCCACCGCCGTCGCGCTGTCACTGCTCGTCGACGCAGGCGCCGAGCGGGGCGGCGTGCGCTACGCCGAGACCGTTGCCGCGCGCCTTCGCCAAGTGGACGACCTGTGGGGAGTGCTGCGCGTCTGGGAGCAGAAGAAGGTCGCCTCCAAGGACCTCCGGCCGGTCGTGGCCGCGGCCCTCATCCAGGAGCGTGAGAGCAGGGGAGAGCAGTGGACTCGCTGGGCCGGCTGGCTGGTCGCCGACGCCTGGGAGCGCCGTGCCTTCGTCGAGGCCGCCTTGATGGGCCGATTGCTGCGGGACTCCGAGGGGACAGTGCCCCCCGCCGCCTGCACAGCAGCCGCGGCCATCGAGACCGGCCCCCTCAGCACGGTCCTGGTGGACGCGGCGCTCGAACTGGCCTACTGCGATGACGTACGGGCGCAGGCGGTGGGTGCCGCCGGCGGACTTGCCGAGACACTGCTGCGCGCCGTTCCGGACGGAGGACTGGCCGCGCTCGAACTGCTCAGGGAGAAGCTGCCACCCGCGTGGCAGGACCTCGCCGCGGCTGCCGAGCGTCACCGCGGGCCCAGCGGCCGTGGCCCGCTCCCGCTCGCCCTGCTGGACGCCGAGTTGTCGCGGATGACGGAACTCAGCGAGACCGCCGAACAGTGGGCCGATCTCGTCGACCGGATCAACCGGATGGAACGGCTGCACCGATTCACCTTCGACTCGGGAAAGTTCCTGCATCGGGAGCTGTTCGCCAAGGACGGGCTGCTGTCGGGGATACGGGCGGCGGCCGAGGCCGGCGCCGAGGAGTGCGTACGGATGCAGGCCGGCCTCCCCACGCACGTCCGTCGCCATCTGGACCAGATCGTGGCCGACGGCGGGCGACCCGATATGCAGTGGGGCAACCAGCGCACCTTCCTGGAGACCATCGAGGACATCGTGCGTCGCGCGAGGTCTCTCACAGCCCTGCCGAGGGAGCGCGGCTCCGCCCTGGGCCATCCTGTCGAGCTGGACCACTGCGCCGAGCTCGCAGAGTTGATCGCAGCGAGGTGGGACGCCCTGTTCAGCGAGGCGAATGGCTTGGCCCGCCCGTATGCGTCACCACTCCTCGCCCTGCTGGACCGGCTAGATCCGCTCGCCCAGTGGCACAGGGCGCAGAGCAGGAGGAGGACCGAAGGATGACGAACGAGACCGACACCTTCCTGACGGAAGCCCTCGCCCTGTGGTCCGGCCGATTCAGATTCCCCGGACTGCTGGTGGCGCTCTCCGATGGTCGGGTCACCTCCCCGGAGGATCTGGCCCTCCTCGGCCTGGAGGGGATCGCTGCCGACGGCAACGAGTACCAGACCTTCCTGGGGCTGATCTCCACCGGCGAGTTCCAGGTCGTGGAGGAGGCACTCGCCGAGTGCCAGTCCCTGGAGACGGCACAGATCGACGAACTGCGGACCCGGCTGCGCCGACGCCGGGCGGAATGCCTGCAGAACCTGCTGGGCACAGTGCAGCAGCTCCTTGACCGGGCCGGGGCCGCCGAGGTGGACTTCGATCTGGACCGAGGCGCGCTGATCGCGCTCTGCGAGCGGTCGTGGCCGCAGGTCCAGGAGCGGCTGCAGGCGAAAGAGGACGCGCTGCGGGACAGCCTGCGCGAAAAACGGGCGACGCTGCGCGCGCGCTGCGAGGAGGCCGCCCGACGGGCTGGGGAGTGGGACGACGCACTGGGCTGGCAGTCGGACGCCCTGCGCGGTGTCAGCACCTTGCTGGAAGCCGGGCAACTGCGAGCGGTGGAACTACTTCTGGCCAGCGGGGCCTCACCACGCCCGGGACCGGAGAGCGTGCCGCCGCTGCGCGGCTGGTCGCATGTCGCGGAATCTCCCTCGGAGGTCATGCAGTGGCATCTCAACGCGGCGCTGAGACCACGGACCTACGAGCGCTGGGCCCCTGCTGACCAGCGGGGGCAGGAACTCTTGGAGGCGTTCGAAGCCCTTGGTGACAACACCGAGGCAGCCGCCGCCCAGTTCGCCCGTGCGCTCGCCCGGCTCCTCGGCACGGGGCCGGAGGAATCTCCTGCGGTCTCGGTGCATCGCGTCGACGGAGGGTATCTCGCGACCATCACCGGGGTATTCGCCGAAGCTGAGATCTCCCGGTTCCGCCCCGCTGACAGGGCGGAACTCTTCATTGCCGATCCGGAGACCAGGGAGAGGCCGGAACTCAGTCTGCAGCAGCCCTACATCGCGGTTGGGCGTTCCCTGTCGGCAGCCGACGCGCCTGAGCGGGGCGCTTGTGCGGTGCTCGATCTCGGACACCTCGTCGAGCTGGTCACCTTGCGCTCCCACGTACGCCTGCAGTTGCTGAGGGTCCTCGGACGGCAATGGCCGCTGGCCGCGTTCACCGGCGGGTCGGTCGCCTCGCTGGAGACACTGATCGGCAGTGAGCCCGGCGAGCGATGGCATGTCCTGCGCTGGATCATCGATCTCGCCGGTCTCGGGGACCTGACGACGGCGGACGCCCTGGCATTCCAGGTGGGTGACGACCCGGCGCTGCTCCACCTCTTCCTGGAGTTCCTGGCTCGCAAGAAGCGAGTGGAACGGTCGCAGAGCAGCGCCTACGACGACGTACGCGGCTGGTCGAAGGACCCGCAGTTCGCCAGGACCGTCGAAAAGGTGGTGCTCAGCCCGATCGCCGACTCCCCGGCGGCCCAGGTCGCCTTCTGGGCCGCTTTGTCGGCGGCCGTCCCGGGACAGACGGTGACCCTCGACGAGATCCTGCTGAGCGCCGCGACGATCGCGGGGGACGAGATGGCCGACAACGGCCACGTATCCGAGATCCGGCGGGGCCTGGCCCGGCTTGAGGCACTGCCGTTGGTCGTCAGAGCCGGCGAGGAGGAGGTTCACTTCGACCGCTGCGGTGTCCTTCTGGTCCTTGCCGGTGAAGCAGACCGGAAGGTACAGGATGCCCTGTTCAGGTTGACGGAGGAGGCCACAGCAGCCCGCGAGGGCAACGGCCGGCCGCTCAGCTCCGGGGACTGGCGGTTGTACCGGCACGCCCTGCGTCCCGAGCTGCGACGCTACCGGGAGCTTGCCGACACACCCACCACGAAACCCGAGGAGCTGACCGCAGCCGCGAACGAACTGATCGCCGGGAGCACCGAACTCCCGGCGGCCCCGGTGGACGGAGTCTCCGACGTCACTGCCACGCTGGGCGAGATGGAAGAGTCGTTCGCCGCGCACTATCCCGAGATCAAGCTGCAGATCCACGCACCGGACAGCTCCCCGGTCGCCGTCTCCGCCCAGAGCCTGCAGGTCATCCTCTACGAACTGCTGACCAACGCGGCCGAGGCCTGCACCGGGCATGGCGAGCAGACCGTACGGGCGACGGTGACGCCTCTGGGGACGGAATTCGTCGTGGACGTCCAGGACAGCGGTCCTGGTCTGACCTACGTCGAAGGGACGGAGCACGTGGTGTTCCGCAAGCGGGAGTCGAGCCGAGGGCCGGATCGCGGCCTTGGTCTGTACAACGCTCGCAGGCTGGCCCGCGGTGTCGATGGCGACCTCAGCGTGCGGTCGCGCGCACTGGGGCACCCCGTCCTGCGGGGCGCACACTTTCAGCTGCTGCTTCCGCGAGCCTGAACACGGAGGCGGGCCTGGACACGTTCAGCGGACTTCTGATGAACCCCGTCAGTCGGCAGAGAAGTCCGAGAAGTCCGAGAGCTCCGTGAAGTGCGGCAGCGCCACCTCGGCCCAGATCACCTTGCCCTGGGGTGTGTAGCGGGTGCCCCAGCGCTCGGTCATCTGCGAGACCAGGAACAGGCCCCGGCCGCCCTCGTCGGTGGTCGCGGCGTAGCGCAGATGCGGCGAGGTGCTGCTGCCGTCGGCCACCTCGCAGACCAGGGTGCGGTCACGGATCAGCCGGACGTGGATCGGGTCGGAGCCGTAGCGGATGGCGTTGGTGATCAGCTCGCTCAGCACCAGTTCCATGGCGAAGCCCAGCTCGGCCAGGCCCCACTCCTCCAGCTTCTCGGACACGGCGCCACGCATCCCCGAGACGGCGGCCGGGTCGCGCGGCACGTCCCAGTCGGCCACGTTCTCGGGCGGCAGCGCCCGGGTGCGAGCGATGAGCAGGGCGACGTCGTCCTTGGGCCGCTCGGGCAGCAGCTCGTCCAGCACCGCCTGGCAGCTGTCCTCCGGCGTCCGGTCGGGGTGCCCGGTCAGCGCCTGGCGCAGCAGCTCCATGCCCACGTCCAGATCGCGCCTGCGGTCCTCGATGAGCCCGTCGGTGTAGAGGACGAGCTGGGTGCCCTCGGCGAGCTCCAGCTCGGCCGTCCGGAACGGCATGCCGCCGAGGCCCAGCGGCGGCCCGCCCGGCAGCTCGGGGAAGGTGACGCTGCCGTCGGGGTGGATCAGCGCGGGCGCCAGGTGCCCGGCCCGCGACATGACACAGCGCCGCGTCACCGGGTCGTAGATCGCGTACAGACAGGTGGCGCCGACGATGTCACCGGCCGACTCCGCGCACGCCGACTCGTCCTGGTCGATGCGGCCCACCAGGTCGTCCAGATGGCTGAGCAGCTCGTCGGGCGGCAGGTCGAGCGTGGAGAAGTTGTGCACCGCGGTCCGCAGCCGGCCCATCGTCGCGGCCGCGTGCAGACCGTGCCCGACCACGTCTCCGACGGCCAGCGCCACCCGGCTCCCCGGCAGGGGGATCACGTCGAACCAGTCGCCGCTCACACCCGAGTGGGCCGGGAGGTAGCGGTAGCCCACCTCCAGGGCGCTCTGCTCGGGCAGGGCCCGCGGCAGCAGGCTGCGCTGGAGGGTGACCGCCAGGGCGTGCTCGCGGGTGTACCGGCGGGCGTTGTCGATGCTGACCGCGGCCCGGGCCACCAGCTCCTCGGCGAGCGACAGCTCCTCCTCGTCGAAGGTGTCCCGCTTGGACCGCCAGAAGTTGACCATGCCCAGCACGGAACCGCCGGCCTTGATCGGGGCGGCGATGAGCGTGTGGATGCCGAAGTCGATGATCTGCCGGGCCCGCTTCGGGTCCTGCGCCTGCCAGCCCGTTGCGGTCGACAGGTCGGTCACCAGCTCGGAGCGGCCGGCGCCGTAGCCGCGCGCCTGCGGGGTGGAGGGCAGGAAGTCGATCAGCCGGCCCTTCTCGTAGAGCGGGTGGTCGTCCCGGATGCCGTTCACGGCGACGCGTCGCATGTCCGTTGCCGTGGGGGCCGGATCCTCTCCGTGCAGCACGGCGTCGGCCACGTCCACGGTGACGAAGTCGGCGAAGCGTGGGACGGCGAGCTGCGCCAGCTCCTCGGCCGTATGGACCACGTCGAGGGTGGTGCCGACGCTCAGTCCCGCGTCGTACAGCAGCTCGAGCCGCTCCCGGGCGGCCTCCGCCCTGCCGGACACCGCCTGCAGCTCGGTGGAGTCCCGAAGCGTCACCACGGTTCCCCTGGGGCCTCCCTCGCGGTCCGTCGGCCGCTGGTTCACCGCCAGCAGCCGTCCACCGGCGAAGTGCACCTCGTCGGTGGCCTCGCGCCCCGAGACCAGCAGCTCCACCATCTCCGCGTCGAGGACCGACAGCTCCCGCACGTTGCGTCCCTCGGCCTCGGGGGGCAGCTCCAGCAGCCGCCTGGCCTCGTCGTTGGCCAGCAGCAGATGTCCGTCGTCGGCGACGATCAGCACACCTTCCCGCACCGAGTGCAGCACCGTGTCGTGGTGTTCGTACATCCGGGTCATCTCGGCCGGAGCCAGGCTGTGGGTCTGCCGCCGCAGCCGCCTGCCCACCAGGGCCGTCCCGCCGGTCGACAGCACCAGCGCTCCGGCCCCCGCGGCCAGGATGATCGGCAGCTGCCGGTTCACCTCGCTGGCCACGTTCTTGACCTTCAGTCCCGCGGAGACGAGGGCGACCACCTTGCCGTGGTCGTCCTTGATCGGCACGGTCGCCTGCACCTCGTGGCCGAGCGGGCCGTGGACGCTCTCGGTGTAGACCTTCCCGGCCAGGGACGGCCCGATCCGGCCCACGAACCGATGACCGATCTTGCTCGGAATGGGGTGGGTGTAGCGGATCCCCTTGGTGTCCATGACCACGATGAAGTCGACGCCCGCGCTCTTGCGCCCCGCCTCGGTGAGCGGCTGGAGCACCTTCGACGGTTGGGCGGTCTGCAGGGCCTGGAGGACGCCGGGAGAGTGCGCAAAGGTCTGCGCGACGGCGATGGACCGCCGCTTGGCCTCCGTGCTGGTGTCACGCTCCGACTGCAGGACGAGGGCGAAGACGGCGCCGACCACGAGCACCACCACCAGCGCCACCTGCAGGACGAAGACCTGCCCGGCGACGCTACGAGGGCTCTTGCCGACCATCGCACGCCTTGAGAGGTGCCTGAATCGGGCCAAAAGGTCCCACATGCGATATTTCTAGCACCGGCTTTTCTGAGTGACTACGGCTGGTCCAAGCGATGGACATCACATCCCGACCGGTATGCCGGTCCGTGTGTCACAACGCCGACGTCAGGCGTTTACACCTGACGCCGTGTGCGCTAGCTTCGCGCACAAGGGCTGGGAGCGCTCCCACGGCTCCTGAGGGCCCTGGCGCGGCCCGGGCGGACCGGAACCCGCCCGGATCGCGCGAACGCTCCCGCACCTGTCTTCCTACGGTACGACTGAGAACGCACCGAGGGCATAAATGTCATGCCTGCGGCAATCGATGCGGGCCTCCCGAGACGCCCGCCCGGCCCGCAAGGCGGCGCAGCAGTCGGGCGGCACCACGTCGTTCCATGACTGGTTCTCGGTGCTCCGCCCGGTCGGCGCAGGCCGCTACCCGCGGCCTCGTGCCGGACGGCAGGCCGTGCAGCGGCGGCAACCCCGACTTCACCGGCTTCGACCTGGCCCGCGACGACCGGCCGGTGACTGGAGGGCCATCCGTTCCTCACCGTCGACCACCCGCCACTGAGCGGCACCCCGGGCACGGTCGAGGCCGACTGCTCCTGGGCCGGAAAGCTCCCGTCGGGCAGGACGGGGCGGCACATCATCCACATGGTCTGACAGCGCTCGGACAGTACGGAGACCTCCTGCTCCTGCTCCTGCTACTCCTGGTCCGGCGTCGTCTTCGACGGCGGCAGCGGAGAGGTCGCGGGCGTCCACGACCCCGGCAACCCCACCGAACCCCCCCCGCCCGGCACCTGTACCGCGACGAGCCGGACCGCCGGCACCCGGCCCGGCGGTCACCGGCCCGAGGTGACGGTCACCGACAGCGGTGACGCCCCGATGCTCGGCTGGATGGTCGATCGGGCGCCGCCCGCCGGGCAGGTGGTGTCCGGCCTCTGGCACGGCAACGCCACGTGCACCGGACAGGGTGTGACGGTCCACAACGCGGACCGGGACGGCTCGCCGAGTCCGGGGCGGAGCACGACCTTCGGCCATGTCGTCCGGGGCTCCGGCGGTGACGACTCCACGATCCTTCCCCGTCAGGTCGGTTGAGCCGCTCTGGGCGGACCCGGTGGCCGTGCACACCGGGTCCGCGAGCCGGGCAGGCGAGGGGGTGAGTCCCTGCCCGGGTGGTGCTGGCTTGTGACGGCGAGGCCGTGGGCGGGCCTCTGCCCTGTGGTGCGCGACAACGTTGTCGTATGGTCTGTACATGACTCTACCGCTTCAACCGACAACGATGTCAAGGTACTTGGGGTAGCCCGACCGAGTGATCCCGGCGCGCGCCCGCCGGGGCGAACGCGGTCTTCCGTGCTACGGGTGGCGCGCGTTACTGTCCCTGCGGCTTGTGCGACCTGTGGTGCGCGACCCGTCCGTCAGGAGGAAGGGCCGCGTCATGCGATTCCGTCCCACGTCCCTGCTGCTGGCCGCGGTGCTCGCGACCGGCGGTGCCACCCCCGCCCTCGCGGCGACCGCAGCTCCCCCCGGCCTCGTCAAGGACCCTACCCCGTACGTCGATCCGCTGATCGGCACCAGGAACGGCGGCAACGTCTTCCCGGGCGCCGTCGTGCCGTTCGGCATGTTCTCCTTCAGCCCGGAGAACACCAGAGGCGACGCCACCCGCACCGCCGCGCCCGGCGGTTACCAGTACGACGCCACCCGCATCCGCGGCTTCAGCCTCACCCACATGTCCGGCACCGGCTGCGCGGGCGGCAGCGGCGACATCCCGCTCTTCCCGTACGCGGGCGAGGTCACCTCCTCCCCGGCGAACGACACCAAGGACGCCGTCTACGCAGCGGACTTCCGCCACTCCGACGAGACGGCAGAGCCCGGCCACTACAAGGTGGGCCTCGCCTCCGGCGTCACCGCCGACCTCACCGCGACCACCCGCACCGGCTCGGCCCGCTTCACCTACCCGGCGGACAAGCCCGCCTCGCTGCTCGTGCGCACCGCCAACGCCGAGGTGGGCTCGGCGGACTCGACGGTCACCGTCGACCCGGCGACCCGCACCGTCTCCGGCTCCGTCACCTCCGGAAACTTCTGCGGCTACCTCGACCCCGAGGGCCAACGCTCCTACTACACGCTGTACTTCACCGCCCGCTTCGACCGGGCGTTCACGGCCACCGGCACCTGGCAGGACGACAGGCTGAGCCCCGGCTCTCTGCAGGCCTCCGGGGGTACGGGCGGCTTCTCGCACGGCGGCCGGCCGGTCGCGGGCAAGGGCGCCGGAGCGTATGTGCAGTTCGCGCCCGGAACCGGCCCGGTGAACGTCAAGGTCGGCATCTCCTACGTCAGTCAGGCAGGCGCCGAGGCGAACCTCGCCGCGGAGAACCCGGCGGGCCGTTCCTTCGACGCCGTCGCGGACGCGGCGCGGCGGGCCTGGCACGACCGGCTGGGCGCGGTCCGGGTCGGCGGCGGGACCGAGGCCGAACGCACCACCTTCTACACGGCGCTGTACCACTCCCTGCTGCATCCGAACGTCATCAGCGACGCCGACCGCAGATACCGTGGCGCGGACGGCCGGCCGCACACCGTCGACCGTCGCCATCGCGCGCAGTACGGCACCTTCTCCGGCTGGGACGTCTACCGCGACCAGGTGCAGCTGCTCACCCTCCTCGACCCGCGCACCGGCTCCGACATCGCCCAGTCGCTGTACGAACTCGCCGGTCAGAACGGCGGGATCTGGGACCGCTGGCTGCACGGCGCGAGCGGCACCCACGTCATGAACGGCGACCCGTCGCCCACCGCACTGGCCGGCATCCACGCCTTCGGCGGCACCGGCTTCGACCTCAAGGGCGCCCTGCACTCGCTGGTCCGGGCGGCGACCGTACCCACGCAGCAGGACCTGTCCGCGGCGGGCAAGCCGGTGCTGTCGGTGGGCCAGCGCCCGTCGCTCGACAAGTACCTCAAGCTGCACTACATGCCCAGCGTCTCCAATGCCTGGGGCGGTGCCGCCGAGACCCTGGAGATGTCCACCGCGGACTTCTCCCTCGCCCAACTCGCCATGGCGGCAGGGGAGAAGGACACGGCGGCCGCCTTCGCCCGCCGCGCGCAGTGGTGGCAGAACAACTTCAACATCGCGGCGGACCGGAGCGGCGGCTACGTCGCCAACCGCAGGGCCGACGGCAGCTGGGTCACCGGCTTCACACCCGACACCGGCAACGGCTTCGTGGAGGGCACGGCCGCCCAGTACACCTGGATGGTCCAGCACGACCCGGCGGGCCTGTTCGCGGCGATGGGCGGCACGGACAAGGCGCTGGCCCGGCTCGACGACTTCTTCCACACGAGCGACGGCGGCTGGGCCTTCACCGGCCAGGGCGGCACCAAGTCCGAGCTGGACAACGAGCCGTCCGTCAACGTGCCCTACCTGTACGACTACGCGGGCGCGCCCTACAAGGCGCAGGAGACCGTCCGTGCGGCGATGCGGCAGCTCTGGTCGACCGCGCCCGGCGGCATCCCCGGAAACGACGACCTCGGGGCGATGTCGTCCTGGTACGTCTTCTCCGCGCTCGGCATGTACCCGCAGGTGCCCTCCCGGGCCGAACTCGTCCTCGCCTCACCGCTGTTCGAGCGCATCGAGATCGACCGTCCGCAGGGCAACGACATCTCTGTGCACGCGACCGGGGCGGCGGCCGACGCGCCGTACATCCGGTCCCTGAAGGTCAACGGGCGGGTCGGCGAACGGCCTTGGCTGCCCGCCTCCTTCGTGCGCGACGGCGGCCGCCTCGACTACACCCTCGCCACCACCCCGGACCGCACCTGGGGCGCGGCCTCCCCGCCGCCCTCCTTCCGGGAGGGCGAGCAGCCGTACCAGATCGGTGTCGGCCCCACCGCCGCCACGGTCGCACCCGGTGACCGCACGAAGCTCGGCGTCCGCGCCCTCGCGCTCGGCGGCGGCACCGGCCCGGAGGTGCGCTTCCGGGTCGAAACCCCCTCGGGAGTGACCGCCACGCCCGCCGAGGGCACGGTCACCGACGGCTCCCAGGAGATCACCCTCACCGCGGCCGAGGACGCCACCCAGGGCTTCTACGCCGTCAAGGTCACGGTGACCTCCGGCGACACCTCCTACGAGCAGCCGGTCTCCCTCACCGTGGCCGCACCGGGCACCCTGCTCGCCGCCTACAACAACACCGGCGTCTCCGACGACGAGGGCGAGCACGACGAGGCCGACTACGACGGCGGCGGCTGGAGCTACTCCCGCCAGGCCCTCGCCGCGGCCGGCCTCACCCCGGGCGGCCGGGGCACGGTCGACGGCCTGACCTTCACCTGGCCGGCCTCGTCCGCGGCCCGCCCCGACAACGCCTCGGCCACCGGCCAGACCATCGAACTCGCCAAGCCCTCCGCCCGGTTGTCCTTCATCGGCAGCGCGGTCAACGGCAACCAGCAGACCAAGGCGACCGTGACCTACACCGACGGCACCACCGACACCGTCGACCTCTCCTTCACCGACTGGACCGTCGGCGGCGGGGGCGGCACCGTCCAGTACGGCAACGAGGTCGTCGCCAAGACCGCGTACCGCAACGTCGCGGGCGCCGACAAGGACCCGGTGGCGACATACGTCTTCGCCACCGAGCCGTTCGCGGCACCGGCAGGCAAGACCGTCAGGAGCGTCCGGCTGCCGGAGAACACGGACCTGCACGTGTTCACCCTCGCCACCGGCTGAGCGCACACACGACAGGGGGCGGACCCGAGCGGGCCCGCCCCCTCTTCCGTGCCGCGGTCAGGCCAGCAACTCCACCTCCGCCAGCGTCGACTCGCCGTCGAGGACCAGGCGGTACTTCGCGTACGAGCCCGGTGCGGCGACGGTGAACGCCCGGGTCTGGCGGTCCCAGGTGAACGACTCGCCGGAGCGGTGGTCCAGGGTCTTCCAGGTCGTGCCGTCCGTGGAACCCTGCAGGGTCCAGCCGGTCGGCGCCTTGGTGTGGTCGGCCGACGAGGTGAGGGTGTACTGGACGGTCCGGGTGGCGGCGCCGACCGGCAGGTCCACCGAGGTGACCGTGGCGCTCGTCGCCGACGTGTTGTCGAACAGGGCGCCGTCACCCTTCAGCGCGTCCGCACGGGGCGTCGGCACCTTGTCGTCCTGGGTGATGGACACCGGTGCCGCGTTCTTGCCCGTGCCCCAGGTCGAGGGCTTGGACCCCATGAAGAACTCCAGCACCCCGCCCTTGGCCAGCAGCGAGTGGGGGAGCGAAGTCGATGTCCAGGGACGGCCGTTGACCTTCAGACCCTGCACGTACACGTTCCGCGCGCTGTTGCGCGGCGCCTTGATCACCAGGTTCCGGCCGTTCTCCAGATGCACGGTCGCCTTCGTGAACAGCGGGGAGCCGATGGCGTACTCGCCGCTGCCCATGACCAGCGGGTAGAAGCCCAGCGAGGAGAAGAGGTACCAGGCCGACTGCTCGCCGTTGTCCTCGTCGCCGTGGTAGCCCTGCCCGATCTCGCTTCCGGTGTACAGCCGGGACAGCGCCTCGCGGACGTTCGCCTGCGCCTTCCAGGGCTCGGCGGCCGCGTCGTACATGTAGATCACGTGGTGCGCGACCTGGTTGGAGTGGCCGTACATGCCCATCCGGACGTCCCGGGCCTCGGTCATCTCGTGGATGACACCGCCGTAGGAGCCGACGAAGTCCGGCGAGGCGGTCTCCGGGGTGCCGAAGTAGTCGTCGAGCTTCTCCGCGAGGCCGGTGCGGCCGCCGTACAGGTTGGCCAGGCCCCGGCTGTCCTGCGGGGCGGTGAAGGCGTAGCCCCAGCCGTTGGTCTCCGTGTAGTCGTAGCCCCACACGCGCGGGTCGTACTTCGCGGAGTCCACGCGCCAGGCCCCCTTGGCGTCCCGGCCCTGGAAGAAGCCCGCCTTGGGGTCGAAGAGGTTCACGTAGTCCCGGGCGCGGTTGAGGAAGTACTGCGACTCCTCCTGGTAGCGCTTCTCGCCCGTCTTCTTGTAGAGGGCCTCGCCCATCTTCGCGATGCCGTAGTCGTTGACGTAGCCCTCCATCGCCCACGACAGGCCCTCGTGCGTGTCGGTGCTGGTGTAGCCGAGGAACGGCGAGGTGCTCATGCCCTTGCGGCCCACGCCCGAGGACGGCGGAACGACCGTCGCGTTCTTGACCGCCGCGTCGTACGCCGCCTTCGCGTCGAAGTGCACGCCCTTGACGTACGCGTCGGCGAACGCCACGTCCGAGGAGGTGCCGGTCATCAGGTCGGCGTAACCGGGGGAGGACCAGCGCGAGGTCCAGCCGCCGTCCTTGTACTGCTGCACGAACCCGTCGACCATCTCGCCCGCCTGAGACGGCGTCAGGAAGGAGTACGCCGGCCAGGTGGTCCGGTAGGTGTCCCAGAAGCCGTTGTTGACGTACACCTTGCCGTCGACGATCTTCGCGCCGGTGTGCGTCGGGGTGTCCGGACCCGGCATGGGGGAGAAGGGCGAGGCGTACTGGTCCTTGCCGCCGACCTTCTCGAAGCCGGAGTTCGGGTACAGGTACAGCCGGTACATGCTGGAGTACAGCGTGGTCAGTTGGTCCGGGGTCGCGCCCTCCACCTCGACCTTGCCGAGCAGCCCGTCCCAGGCCCGCTGGGCCTGCTTCTTCACCGTGTCGAAGGACGTGCCGTCCGGGATCTCCTGGCGCAGGTTGTCCTTCGCCTGGTCGACGCTGATCAGGGAGGTGGCCAGGCGCAGGGTGACCGTACGGTCGGCGCCCGCGTCGAAGCGCAGATAGCCCTTGACCCCGCTGGAGGAGCCGTCCGTCACCGGCTTGTCGAAGACGCCGTACACGAACAGCCGGGTGGCGCCCGTGGAGAGGCCCGACTTCACGTCCGAGTAGCCGGTGACGACCCCGTGTTCCTTGTCCAGGGTCAGGCCCGCCTGCTCGGTGACGTTGTCGAACAGCACGCTCGCGTCGTCGCCCGGGTAGGTGAAGCGCAGCGCGGCCGCGTGGTCGGTCGGCGTTATCTCCGCCTTCAGGCCGTTCTCGAACCTGACGCCGTAGTAGTACGGCCGCGCGGTCTCGTTCTCGTGTCGGAAGGCCAGCTCCCGTGTCTCACGGCCGGTGTCCGGGGTGCCGGGCACGGCGGACGGCATCAGCTGGAAGGTCTGCCGGTCGCCCATCCACGGGCTCGGTTCGTGGCTCGCGCTGAAGGCCTGGATCGTCGGCAGGTTGTCGTCGTTGTTCGCACGTGCGTACTCGTACAGCCAGCTCAGCGAGGACGCGTTGGTCACCGGCGTCCAGAAGTTGAATCCGTGCGGAAGGGCCGTGGCCGGGAAGTCGTTGCCGCGTGAGAAGCTGCCGCTGGAGTTGGTGCCACGCGTGGTCAGCGCGTAGTCCGACAGATGCGCCTTCGGCTTCTCGGGAGCCACCGGCCTGAGCGCCACGTCGTCTATCCAGCCGCGGAACTTCGCCGGGCCGCCCGGGGACTCGTAGGCCACCAGGATCCGGTCGACGGTCTTGCCGGCCGCCACCGAGCCGATCCGCGAGAGCACGTTGTTCCACTGGTTGACGTAGAGCACCTTCGCCGCGCCCTGCCCGCGCGGCGACAGCGGGTAGCCGTGCTGGTCCAGCGCGCCCAGGTCGCTCAGATAGGTGCCGTCGGTGAAGGCCAGGTCCACGGAGACGTTGGTGGCGTCGTAGTCGCGGTCGCCGTCGGCCATCGACGGGAAGATGCGGTACGACAGCTGGGTGTCGGCGCCGACCTTCACGTTCACGTCGAAGACCTTGTTGTACGAGTATGCCCGGCCGGCCGCCGTGTGCCGCCCGGCGTAGCGCAGGGCCCGCTTGCCGGTGAAGCCGGCCCGGGCCTTGGCCGTGGGCGAGCCGCTCGGGCCCTTGTCGACCAGCGACAGCATGTCCTGCGGCACCGGGCCGCCCCCGCCGCCGGTCGAGAACTGCATGTCGGCGATCTGCAGGATGTCCGAGGCGCCGTTGTTCCGCGTCACGTCCAGCCGGAAGAACTGGTACTCGGCCGGCTCGGCCAGGTCGTACGACTTCGTCTGGAAGCGCTCCGAGAAGGACTCACCGGAGCGGGTGTCGATCGTCTTCCAGTCCTTGCCGTCCGTCGAGCCCCTGAGCGTCCAGTCCTTCGGGTCGCGCTCGTCGAAGTCGTTGGCGGAGGTGAGCGCGTACGTCACCAGCTTGATGGGCTTGTCCAGGTCGAACTCGACCCAGCCGGTGGGCTGGAAGGTCAGCCACTTGGTGCCGGGCTCGCCGTCGACGAGGTTCTCCTTCACCTCGCCCGCGCCCTCGTTCTCGCCGCTGGCCCGGACCTCTGTCACATGGTCGGTGACATTGCCCGGAATGCCCGTGCTGTAGCCGCCGTCCACGCCCGAGGCGCGCTTGCTCCCGTCCGGCGCCGTGTCGACCGTGTTCAACCAGTCCGGCGCCGGGTCACCGGCCTCGAACGAGGATGCGAACTCCTGGTCGGTGGCCGCGGCCTTGGCCGGCTGGGCGACCGCGGCGCCCTGCGCGCCGACGGCCATGACAAAGGCGGCCGTGAGGACGACCGCCGGACCGTATCTGTGCCGAGTTCTCCGCTGCCTCTTGCGCTGCATCTACGGATTCCCCTCCTGCGCCCGCTCTGGACAACGTTGTCAACTTCGATGCGCAGGAACCAGTAGGTGGTCAAGTGGCCCTTGATGTCAAGGGTGTTGGGTGTGGCATTCAGGGGCCTATGTCGCCAATTTTTCCGCCACGACACCCACAGGTCGCTCATATTTCCGAGAGGTCTCAACTCGGAAAAGACCCATCGCCAACCTTGCATTCGATCTTGCTCCGCTGGCGGGAAGTGGACTATACCTGTCGGCGTTTCCCGCATGACCCTGCACTACCCGACAGCGGTGCCGGGGAGGATCCGGTTCACCGCCTGAGTCCTGGAGAAGGCGAGGACTTGAGCATGGGATCCACTGCGCACCACGGTGGCGAAGGCGTCGGCCGCCGCGATCTGATCAAGCGTTCGGCCGCCCTCGGTCTGGTGGCGGCCCCCGGAATGGGTCTGCTGTCTGCCTGCGCGAGCAGCGGCGGCGACGGCCAGGACAAGGCGAAGGCGGGCAAGAAGACCGCGAAGAACCCGCTCGGCGTCAACGAGACGGCGAAGATGGAGTTCGTCCTCTTCGACGGCGGCTTCGGCAAGGAGTACGCCCAGGACGCCGTGAAGATCTACCAGAAGGACTTCCCCAAGGCGACGGTGAAGTTCTCCGCCACCCAGAAGATCCAGTCCACCCTGCAGCCCCGCTTCAACCAGGGCAACCCGCCGGACCTCATCGACAACTCCGGCGCCGAGCAGATGGACATGGGCGTCCTCGTCGGCAAGAACCAGCTGGCGGACCTCACCCCGCTGCTGGACGCGCCGTCGTACGACGACCCGAGCAAGAAGGTCCGCGACACGCTGCGCCCCGGCATCGTGGAGATGGGGCAGTTCGACGGCAAGCCGGTCTGGATCCTGTACTACGCCTACACGGTCTACGGCGTCTGGTACTCGCAGAAGGCGCTGGACTCCCTCGACGCGGAGTACCCCGAGACCTGGGACCAGATGCTCGCCGTGTGCGAGAAGGCCAAGAAGAAGGGCATGGCGGGCTGGACGTACGCGGGCAAGTACCCGTACTACCTCCCGTTCTCGCTGTACCCGATGATCGGCAAGGTCGGCGGCCGCGAGGTGCTCGACGCCATCGACAACCTGGAGCCGAACGCCTGGAAGCACCCGGCGGTCAAGGCGTGTTTCGATGCCTACTACGAGCTCTACAAGAAGGGCTACATCCTCAAGGGCACCCCGGGCCTGGACCACATCCAGTCGCAGACTGCCTGGGCCAAGGGCAAGGCGCTGTTCATCCCGAACGGTTCCTGGGTGGAGAACGAGTCGGCCAACGTCATCCCGGCCGACTTCAACCTCGCGGTGTCCGCGCCCACCGGCATCGACAGTTCGGACAAGATGCCGTTCGGCACCATCTGGGCCTCCGGGGGTGAGCCCTTCGTCGTGCCGGCCAAGGCGGCCAACGCCGAGGGCGGCATGGAGCAGCTGCGCATCATGCTCTCCGAGGCGTCCTCGAAGAACTTCACCGCCAAGGTGAAGTCGCTGACCGCGTACAACGGCGGCACCAGCGGCATCAGCCTCACCCCGGGTCTGAAGTCGGGTGTGGCGGCGCTGGACAAGGCCGGATCCAACGTGGTGAACCCGCGGCTGCAGGACTGGTATGTGCAGCTGCAGAAGGAGAAGATCGGTGTGGCCGGTCTCGGCGAGATGATGGCCGGCCGCCTCACCCCGGCCGAGGCCATCAAGAAGATCCAGGGCTTTGCCGACGAGGCGGCCAAGGACACCTCGATCAAGCACTACAAGCACCAGTAACCAGCACCTTTACCGCACCGGAGTGGCGATGCAGCACGGCAAGTACCGGTTCATCGTGGGGTTTCTGGCACTGCCCCTGGGACTGTACGCGCTATTCGTGGTGTGGCCGTTCATCCAGTCCATCTACTACTCGTTCACGGACTGGACCGGCCTCAGCCCCGAATTCAAGATGGTCGGCTTCGACAACTACAAGAGGATGTTCCATGACGACATCTTCTGGAAGTCGTTGCAGCACAGTCTGCTCTTCGCCCTGGTGCTGCCACTGGTGACACTCGGTCTGGCGCTGTTCTTCGCCTTCATGATCAATGTGGGCGGACGGCGGAGAAGGGGCGGCCCCGTGATCTCGGGTGTCCGGGGCTCGTCCTTCTACAAGATCGTCTACTTCTTCCCGCAGGTCCTGTCGATCGCGATCGTGTCGCTGTTGTTCGCCTTCGCGTACAACCCGGACAGCGGCGCGATCAACTCACTCCTGCGCGGCATCGGGCTCGACAGCGTCCAGCCGCTGTGGCTCGGCGACCCGAGTCTCGCACTGTGGTGCGTGATGGCGGTGCTCGTGTGGTCCACGGTCGGCTTCTTCGTGGTCCTGTTCTCGGCGGGCATGGCGTCGATCCCGGCCGAGCTGTACGAGGCGGCCCTGCTGGACGGCGCGAGCCGCGCCACCACGTTCTTCCGCGTCACCCTGCCGCTGCTGTGGGACACGGTGCAGTCCGGCTGGGTCTACATGGGCATCCTCGCGCTCGGCGCCGAGTCGTTCGCGGTCGTACAGATCATGACGACCGGGCCGGGCGGTCCCGACTACTCGACCACCGTGATGGTCCTGTACGTGTACCAGAAGGCGTTCCGGGACGGTCAGGCCGCCTACGCCACCACCATCGGCGTCGCCCTGCTCGTCGTCACGCTCGCGTTCGCCGCGATCGTGATGCGGCTGGGCCGTCGCGAGCGGCTGGAGTACTGAAGCGATGAAGACGACCGAGACCTCCGCTCCGCTGCCGGCCGAGTCCGGTGCGACCGTCTCCAAGGTCGACGTGCCGTCGGCGAAGCCGGCCGCCGAGAAGAAAGAGGGCAGCGTCCTCAACGTCTTCTCCCACGGCATGCTGATCCTGTGGGCGATCATGGTGGTCATGCCGCTGCTGTGGGCGGTGATGACGTCCTTCAAGGACGACAGTGCCATCTTCGGCTCGCCCTGGTCCCTGCCGGACAAACTGCACTTCGACAACTGGTCGCGGGCCTGGACCCAGGCCAACATGAGCGACTACTTCCTGAACACCATCCTGGTGGTCGGCGGCTCGCTGATCGGCACCCTGGTCCTCGGCTCCATGGCGGCCTACGTCCTGGCCCGCTTCGACTTCCCCGGGAACCGCTTCATCTACTACCTCTTCATCGGCGGCATGAGCTTCCCGATCATGCTGGCGCTGGTCCCGCTGTTCTACGTCGTGAACAACATGGGGCTGCTGAACACGATCCACGGCCTGATCCTGGTCTACATCGCGTACTCGCTGCCGTTCACGGTGTTCTTCCTGACCGCCTTCTTCCGCACGCTGCCCACCTCGGTGGCGGAGGCGGCCTTCGTCGACGGCGCCTCGCACACGCGTACGTTCTTCCAGATCATGCTGCCGATGGCCAAGCCGGGCCTGATCAGCGTGGGCATCTTCAACTTCCTGGGCCAGTGGAACCAGTACATGCTCCCGACGGTCCTCAACACCGACCCCGACAAGCGCGTCCTCACCCAGGGCCTGGTCCAGCTGGCGGTCAGCCAGGGCTACAAGGGCGACTGGTCCGGCCTCTTCGCGGGGCTGGTCATGGCGATGCTGCCCGTCCTGGCGGCCTACATCATCTTCCAGCGCCAGGTGGTCGCGGGCCTGACCGCCGGCGCGCTGAAGTAGGAAGCGTCCTCACGAGCGGGCCCAGCTCAGCTGGGCCTCACTCAGCGGGGGAGTGAAGCCGTCCGGAAACATCAGCATGCGCGGGTCCGGCCACAGGTTCTCGGGCCCGTGTGCCTCGCAGTGCAGCGCGATCAGGTGGGCGCCTTCCCCGCAGCCCTCGTGCAGGTAGGGCCGCCCGTGCGTCCGGCAGGCGTACCAGACCCGCACACAGTCGTCCTCGTCCCCCGGCTCGTGGAACGCGGGGTCACGAACGATCACGGTCACCGGTTCCTGCCGGTTGAACCGGGGGATGGGCCGCGGGTCGCACCACGACAGTCGCTCCGGAAGCACAGCCCCATCCTGCCGCACACCCGGGCCACCGCTCTTCGGGAAGCGGTAGCACCAGCCCGCCGAGGCAGAGGCCGCCGCCCGCCCCCCCCGAGCCCTCCACCGCCACGGCCCCCCTACGCTGCCGCCGGCCTGGCGGCCCTGAGGTCTCGCGGTCTGCTGCCGCTGGTCTGGCGGTCTTGCTGCCGGCCGCAGTCTCGCTGCCGTCAGCGCCAAGTTCTACGTCGCTGCAGGTCTCCCGGCCCTACGGTCTTGCCGCCAGCCGCCAGCCGCCAGCCGCCAGCCGCCAGCCGCCAGCCGCCAGCCGCCAGCCGCCAGCCGCCAGCCGCCAGCCGCCAGCCGCCAGCCGCAAATCTCGTCCGCCGACCCCCGAGTCGTACGCTGCTGCGGCCTCGCGGCCTCGCGGCCTCGCGGCCTCGCGGCCTCGCGGCCTCGCGGCCTCGCGGCCTCGCGGCCTCGCGGCCTCGCGGCCTCGCGGCCTCGCGGCCTC
>NZ_JBITSQ010000004.1:353401-446639 GCF_044541035.1 Streptomyces sp. NPDC085866 | reverse complement strand
CTCGCGGCCGCTGCCCGACGCCCCGCCGAGCCGCCTGGTGGGCAGGGAGTCGGTCGGGGCTGCGCGGCAGTGCCGCTTCGCAGCCGCGATTCGCTCGCGGGCGGGCCGGCTTCGGTCACGCCACAGTCACGGACCGACCCCGGATTCCGCGGCCGAACAACCTGCCGGTTTCCGTGTGGTGTCCGAGTGGTGTGCCTCGCACCCCGTTCCGTAGCCCCCTGAGGGACGTCTTCCGCCCTGCTCAGGGTGGCATTCACGTGTCCTTGAGGTGTCCGGGGCGGACCACGGAAGTGACAGCGATTTCCGTCAAGTACTTGACTGCGGTAACCCATACAGCCGAGCTTGGAGTTCATAACTTGTAAGTGGCCCGGTTCCGCAGATGTGACCTGGGCCACGGGCGGCGCAGGGGCCGCCCGGCCGATGGCGGGAGTGGATGGGTCGATGGAGACTCCGGGGTCGCAGTCGTCGCTGCACCGAGCCAACCTGGAACGAGTCGTACGGGCCGTGCGGCTGGCCGGGTCGCTCACGCAGGCGGAGATCGCGCGGACGACCGGCCTGTCCGCGGCGACGGTCTCCAACATCGTGCGGGAGCTGAAGGACGGCGGGACGGTAGAGGTCACGCCCACGTCGGCGGGCGGGCGACGGGCCCGCAGCGTGTCGCTGAGCGGGGACGCCGGCATCGTGATCGGCGTCGACTTCGGGCACACGCACCTGCGCGTCGCGATCGGGAACCTCGCGCACCAGGTACTGGCCGAGGAGTCCGAGCCACTGGACGTCGACGCCTCCGCCACCCAGGGCTTCGACCGGGCGGAAGAGCTGGTCAATCGCCTGATCGCGGCAACCGGCGTGGATCGGTCCAAGGTGGCGGGAGTGGGGCTGGGCGTGCCCGGCCCGATCGACGTCGAGTCGGGGACCCTCGGGTCCACCGCGATCCTGCCCGGCTGGGGCGGCACCAAGCCCGCCGAGGAGATGCGCGAGCGCCTCGGCGTTCCGGTGCACGTGGACAACGACGCCAACCTCGGCGCCCTGGGCGAGCTGGTCTGGGGCAGCGGCAAGGGCGTGCGTGATCTTGCCTACATCAAGGTCGCGAGTGGTGTCGGCGCCGGTCTGGTGATCAACGGGAAGATCTATCGCGGCCCGGGTGGCACCGCGGGTGAAATCGGACATATTACACTCGATGAATCCGGCCCGGTCTGCCGTTGCGGCAACCGCGGCTGCCTGGAGACCTTTGCGGCCGCGCGATACGTGCTCCCGCTGCTCCAGTCCAGTCACGGCACCGATCTGACGATGGAAGGCGTCGTACGGCTGGCCAGGGACGGAGACCCGGGCTGTCGTCGGGTGATCGCCGACGTCGGCCGCCACATCGGCAGTGGAGTGGCCAATCTCTGCAACCTTCTGAACCCGAGCCGGGTGGTCCTGGGCGGTGATCTCGCCGAGGCCGGAGAGCTCGTCCTCGGGCCCATCAGGGAGTCCGTCGGCCGCTATGCCATCCCCAGTGCGGCGCGCCAACTGTCCGTTCTCCCGGGGGCACTTGGGGGCCGTGCGGAGGTGCTCGGAGCGCTCGCTCTCGCGCTCAGCGAGATGGGCGATTCGACCCTTTTGGACGGCTCTGCGGCCGGCTCGCTGTCCGCGGCCGCGCCTGCCTTCACTTAGAGAACGGATGGCACCGTTGCCATCTCGTTAAGGATTTACTTCTTGACGTCGCACGTGTGGCCGAGTTGACTTCCAGCCACCTCGGCCGCAACGACGCGGCCTCGTCAGGGAGGTTTCAAAGAGTGAACATGCGTATGCGTCGTGCGGCCTTCGCCGTTGCTGCTGGTGCCATGGCCGTCTCGCTGGCCGCCTGTGGCAGCGCCAAGGAGTCCAAGGGCAGCGACAGCTCTTCCTCGGCGTCCGCCAAGAAGGGCGACAACATCAAGGTCGGTCTCCTGCTTCCGGAGAACAAGACCGCCCGCTACGAGAAGTTCGACAAGCCGCTGATCGAGAAGAAGATCCAGGAGCTGACGAACAACAAGGCGGACTTCCAGTACAACAACGCCCGTCAGGACGCGAACCTGCAGGCGCAGCAGGTCGACACCATGATCACCAACAAGGTGGACGTCCTGATCCTGGACGCGGTGGACGCCAAGGCCATCCAGAACTCCGTCCAGAAGGCCGTGGACGCCGGCATCAAGGTCGTCGCGTACGACCGCCTCGCCGAGGGCCCGATCAGCGCCTACACCTCGTTCGACAACGAGGAGGTCGGCAAGACCCAGGGCCAGGCCCTGCTGAAGGCGCTGGGCAGCAAGGCCACCAAGTCCTCCAAGATCGTCATGGTCAACGGCTCGGTGACCGACCCGAACGCCGCCATGTTCAAGAAGGGCGCGCACTCCGTCCTCGACGGCAAGGTCACCATCGCCAAGGAGTACGACACCAAGGAGTGGTCGCCGGACAACGCCAACTCCGAGATGGAGTCGGCGATCTCCGCGGTCGGCAAGGGCAAGATCGCGGGTGTCTACTCCGCGAACGACGGCATGGCCGGCGGTATCATCACCGCCCTGAAGGCCGCGGGCCTCTCCGTCCCGGTCACCGGCCAGGACGCCGAGCTGGCCGGTGTGCAGCGCATCGTCGCCGGTGAGCAGTACATGAGCGTCTACAAGCCGTACGCCCCCGAGGCCGACGCCGCCGCCGAGATGGCCGTCGCGCTCGCCCAGGGCAAGTCGCTCGACTCGGTCGCCAAGGACAAGGTCTCCTCCGGCTCCGCCAAGGACGTCCCGTCGGTCCTGGTCCCGGTCACCTCGCTGACCAAGGACAACATCAAGGACACCGTCATCAAGGACGGCGTCTACACGGCCGCCGACATCTGCACGGGCAAGTACAAGTCCGCCTGCGACAAGCTCGGCATCAGCTAAGCAGTCCCCAAGTCCCTTCCCGGTCACGGGCATTCGCTCCCCGAACGCCCGTCCGGGACCGGACGGACTGCCCCAGGCTCCTCCGGCGCCCCGCGCATCAGACAGCCCCGCAAGCTCGGTGCGGGGCGCCGGACGGAACTCCCCCAAACTTCTGCACAACCTCCCGCCGGGTCAGGCGGCGAAGGAGATGGTTCACGTGTCCGCTACGCCCGTGCTGGCGTTGCGCGGGGTCTCCAAGCGATTCGGTGCCGTTCAGGCGCTCACCGACGTAGAGCTTGAGATCCACGCCGGTGAGGTGGTCGCCCTCGTGGGCGACAACGGTGCCGGAAAGTCCACGCTGGTCAAGACGATCGCCGGCGTGCACCCCATCGATGAGGGCGTCATCGAATGGGACGGCAAGCCTGTTTCGATCGGCAGGCCGCACGACGCCCAGGCCCTGGGCATCGCGACGGTGTACCAGGACCTCGCGCTGTGCGACAACATCGACGTCGTCGGCAACCTGTTCCTCGGCCGCGAGCTGAGGAAGTGGGGCGTCCTGGACGAGGTCGAGATGGAGCGCCGCGCCCGCGAGCTGCTCACCACGCTCTCGATCCGCATCCCGAGCGTGCGCATCCCGATCGCCTCGCTCTCCGGCGGTCAGCGCCAGACCGTGGCCATCGCCCGTTCGATGCTCGGTGACCCCAAGCTGGTCATCCTGGACGAGCCCACCGCCGCCCTCGGTGTCGAGCAGACCGCCCAGGTCCTCGACCTCGTGGAGCGCCTGCGCGAGCGCGGTCACGCCGTCATCCTCATCAGCCACAACATGGCGGACGTGAAGGCGGTGGCCGACAAGGTCGCCGTCCTGCGCCTCGGCCGCAACAACGGCGTCTTCGAGGTCAAGTCGACCTCGCAGGAGGAGATCATCTCCGCCATCACCGGCGCCACCGACAACGCCGTGACCCGCCGTGCGGCGCGCACGTCCGGGGAGGTTTCCAAGTGAGCATCGACAAGACCTCCGCGAACGTGGACGAGACCCCCGACGCGCCCGTCGTGAACCCCGAGGCCGCGGCCGCCGCGGTCACCGCGGTCGACCCGCGCCTGCTGGTGCGCGAGCAGGGCCTGCTCGGCTACTGGACCGAGTTCAAGCGCAAGATGAAGGCCGGTGAACTGGGTTCTCTCCCGGTCGTCCTGGGCCTCGCGATCATCTGCATCATCTTCCAGGTCCTGAACTCCGAGTTCCTCTCGGCGCAGAACATCAGCAACATCACGGTCACGATGGTCGGCACGGGCATGATCTCCGTGGGCATCGTCTTCGTGCTGCTGCTCGGTGAGATCGACCTGTCGGTCGGCTCGGTCAGCGGCGCGGCCAGCGCGCTCGCGGCCGTCCTGACGGTCAACCAGGGCTGGCCCGAGTGGCTCGCCGTGCTCGTCGCCATCGCCGTCGGTGCCGCCATCGGCTCGCTGCACGGCTTCTTCTTCGCGGTGCTCGGCGCGCCCGCCTTCGCCGTGACCCTGGCCGGTCTGCTGTTCTGGCTCGGCTTCATGCTCAAGGTGCTGGGCGAGGACGGCACGATCAACCTCGACAGCGACGGTCTGATCGGCAAGCTGACCACGTACACCTTCGAGGACGTGGCCGCCGCCTACGGGCTCGCGGTCGTCGTGGTCGCGCTGTTCTTCATCAGCTCCTTCCTGGGCAACCGCCGCCGGGAGGCCGCGGGTGTCCCGTCCCGGCCGCTCAGCGACACGATCCTGCGCACGGCCCTGCTGGCCGTGGTCTCCTTCGCCGGTGCCTACATGTACAACCAGTACAAGGGCCTGCCGCTGGCCACCGTGATCTTCCTCGCGTTCCTGGTCGCCACCGACTTCCTCCTGCGGCGCACCGCCTACGGCCGCAAGATCTTCGCGCTCGGTGGCAGCGTCGAGGCTTCGCGCCGTGCGGGTATCAACGTCACCGCGGTGCGGATCTCCGTGTTCGCCATCTCCGGTGGGTTCGCGGCGATCGGTGGCCTCTTCCTGGCCTCGAAGATCGCCTCCGCCAACCAGAGCGCCGGTACGGGCGACCTGCTGATGAACGCGATCGCCGCGGCCGTCATCGGTGGTACGTCGCTCTTCGGTGGCCGGGGTCGCACCTGGAACGCCCTGCTGGGTGTGCTGGTGATCGTGTCGATCCAGTACGGTCTCCAGCTGGAGTCCATCGCGGAGCCGGTGAAGTACATGATCACCGCCGCGGTTCTGCTGACCACCGTGGTCATCGACTCCATCACCCGCAAGACACAGAAGACCGCGGGTCGCGCGTAGCGCCCCTTAAGGTTGGACCAGTTGCCCGGTGCCTCAAAGGTGCCGGGCACTGTCGTGTCCTACAAAGCCGGAACATTAGACTCGTCAAGCCCGGCAACAGCTCGATCAGCTCTACTTGCAAGGAGGCACGGGTGCCGCTGCTGACCCGCATCAGGGGACCGCGCGATCTGGACCGGCTCAGCCTGGAGGAGCTGGACCAGCTGGCAGAGGAGATCCGGACCTTCCTCGTCGACGCCGTCTCCAAGACAGGCGGCCACCTCGGCCCCAACCTCGGTGTGGTCGAGCTGACCATCGCCCTGCACCGCGTCTTCGAGTCCCCGAAGGACAAGGTGCTGTGGGACACGGGCCACCAGTCCTACGTGCACAAGCTGCTCACGGGCCGGCAGGACTTCTCCCGGCTGAAGATGAAGGGCGGTCTGTCCGGTTACCCCGCGCAGGCCGAGTCCGAGCACGACGTCATCGAGAACAGCCACGCGTCCACCGTGCTCGGCTGGGCCGACGGCATCGCCAAGGCCAACCAGCTGAAGAAGCGGGACAGCCACGTCGTCGCCGTGATCGGTGACGGTGCGCTGACCGGTGGCATGGCCTGGGAGGCGCTGAACAACATCGCCGAGGCCAAGGACCGCCCGCTCGTCATCGTCGTCAACGACAACGAGCGCTCCTACGCCCCGACCATCGGCGGCCTCGCCAACCACCTGGCGACCCTGCGCACGACCGACGGCTACGAGCGCTTCCTGGCCCGGACGAAGGACATCCTCGACCGCACCCCGGTCGTCGGGAAGCCGCTGTACGAGACCCTGCACGGTGCCAAGAAGGGGCTGAAGGACTTCATCGCCCCGCAGGGCATGTTCGAGGACCTGGGTCTGAAGTACGTCGGTCCCATCGACGGACACGACATCGAGGCGCTGGAGTCCGCGCTGGCGCGGGCCAAGCGGTTCGGCGGGCCGGTCATCGTGCACTGCCTGACCGAGAAGGGCCGTGGCTACCAGCCCGCCCTCCAGGACGAGGCCGACCGCTTCCATGCCGTCGGCAAGATCCACCCGGACACCGGCCTGCCGATCGCGTCCTCCGGCGCCGACTGGACCTCGGTGTTCGGCGAGGAGATGGTCAGGCTCGGCGAGGAGCGCGAGGACATCGTCGCCATCACCGCGGCCATGCTCCAGCCGGTCGGCCTGGACCGGTTCGCCAGACGATTCCCCGAGCGCGTGTACGACGTCGGGATCGCCGAGCAGCACGGCGCCGTCTCCGCGGCCGGACTGGCCCACGCCGGTGTGCACCCGGTGTTCGCCGTCTACGCCACCTTCCTCAACCGCGCCTTCGACCAGGTCCTGATGGACGTGGCCCTGCACAAGTGCGGGGTGACCTTCGTACTGGACCGGGCCGGCGTCACCGGCACCGACGGCGCCTCCCACAACGGCATGTGGGACATGTCGATCCTGCAGGTCGTGCCCGGGCTCCGGTTGGCGGCACCGCGCGACGCCGACCAGGTGCGGGCGCAGCTGCGCGAGGCCGTCGCCGTCGAGGACGCCCCGACCGTGGTGCGCTTCTCCAAGGGCGCCGTGGGCCCCGCCGTACCGGCCGTGCGCCGCGTCGGCGGCATGGACGTGCTGCGCGAGCCGGGCGCCGAACGCCCGGACGTGCTGCTGGTCTCCGTGGGCGCCCTCGCCCCGATGTGCCTGGAGATCGCCGACCTGCTCGACAAGCAGGGCATCTCCACCACCGTCGTCGACCCGCGCTGGGTCAAGCCCGTCGACGAGGCGATGGCCCCGCTCGCCGAGCGGCACCGGGTCGTCGTCACCGTCGAAGACAACAGCCGCGTCGGCGGGGTCGGCTCCGCGGTCGCCCAGGCCCTCAGGGACGCGGGCGTGGACGTGCCGCTGCGTGACTTCGGCATCCCGCCGCGCTTCCTCGACCACGCCTCCCGCGCGGAGGTGATGGCCGAGATCGGGCTGACCGCGCCCGACATCGCCCGCCAGGTCACCGGGCTGGTCGCCAAGCTGGACGGCCGGTTCGACCGCACGGGCGACGAGGTCGGCTCCGTCGAAACCGCGCGCGACTAGGCACTTTCGGGAAAGCCCCCGTATGGCCGGTTTCGCCCCCTTCCCAGGTGGCGGAGCCGGCCCTTTTGCGTGAATCTGCCTGTGCCGGGGCATACGCATCCCCAGCCCTCTCGATCATGTCGAGGACGACGAGCGTGTGGGAGGTAGCCCCGTGAGCAGCAGCCTCTTCCGAACGAAGAAGGTCGAGCAGTCCATTCTCGATACCGAGGAGCCGGAACACGCGCTCAAGAAGTCCCTGACCGCGCTGGATCTGACGGTCTTCGGTGTCGGTGTCATCATCGGCACGGGCATCTTCGTCCTCACCGGCAAGGTCGCGAAGGAGACCGCTGGTCCCGCGGTGTCCCTGGGTTTCGTGGTGGCCGGCGTCGTCTGCGCCCTCGCCGCACTGTGCTACGCGGAGTTCGCCTCCACGGTCCCGGTGGCCGGGTCCGCGTACACCTTCTCGTACGCCTCCATCGGTGAACTGCCCGCCTGGATCATCGGCTGGGACCTGGTCCTGGAGTTCGCGCTCGGCACGGCGGTGGTCGCCGTCGGCTGGTCCGGATACATGCGGTCGCTGCTGGACAACGCGGGCTGGCACCTGCCCGACTACCTCGCCGGCCGGGACGGGGCCACGGGCTTCGGCTTCGACATCCTCGCGGCCGGGCTGGTCCTGGTGCTCACCGCCATCCTCGTCATCGGCATGAAGCTGTCCGCGCGGGTCACCGAGGTCGTCGTCGCCATCAAGGTGACGGTCGTCCTGATCGTGATCGTCGCGGGTGCCTTCTTCATCAACAGCGACAACTACAAGCCGTTCGTCCCCAAGGCCCAGGCGGTGCCGGCCGGGGGCACTCTCAAGGCACCGCTCATCCAGCTGATCGCCGGCTGGGCGCCGTCCAACTTCGGCGTGATGGGCATCTTCACCGCCGCCTCCGTGGTCTTCTTCGCCTTCATCGGCTTCGACGTCGTGGCCACCGCCGCCGAGGAGACCAAGAACCCGCAGCGGGACATGCCGCGCGGCATCCTCGGCTCCCTGTTCATCTGCACCGCGCTGTACGTGGCGGTGTCCATCGTCGTCACCGGCATGCAGCACTACACCCGGCTCTCCGTCGACGCCCCGCTCGCCGACGCCTTCAAGGCCCAGGGTCACCCCTGGTACGCGGGCGCGATCAGCTTCGGCGCCGTCGTCGGCCTGACCACGGTCTGCATGATCCTGCTGCTCGGCCAGACCCGGGTCTTCTTCGCGATGAGCCGCGACGGCCTGCTGCCCCGCTTCTTCTCCATCGTCCACCCGCGCTTCCGCACCCCGCACCGGCCGACCATCCTGCTCGGCGTGATCATCGCCGTCATCGCGGGCTTCACCAGCCTGAGCGAGCTGGCCGAACTGGTGAACATCGGCACGCTGTTCGCCTTCGTCGTCGTCGCGGTCGGCGTGGTCGTCCTGCGTCGCACCCGCCCGGACCTGCACCGGGCCTTCCGCACCCCGTGGGTGCCGTTCATCCCGATCCTGTCCGTCGCCGCCACCCTGTGGCTGATGCTGAACCTGCCCGCCGAGACCTGGCTCCGGTTCGCCATCTGGATGGTCATCGGCTGTTTCGTCTACTTCCTCTACGGCCGCTCGCACAGCCGCCTCGGCCGCCGCGAGGAGACCACCGTCAATCAGGTCATCCACCCGCCGAACGGCAACAACAAGTAACCGCCCCAGTCTCTGGTCCGTCCATGTATGTCCTGCTTCGGTGGGAACCGCGGGGCCGGATAACGTGCTCCCCATGCTTGCCGCCCCGCTCGCCCCCGCACGGTCCGTGACGACCCGGACGGCGTACTGGACGCGGCTGCTGCCCGCCCTCGCGGTCCTGGCCTGCGTCACCCGGGTACCCTCCTTCGTCCGGCCGGTGTGGAACCCCGACGAGGGCTATCTCGCCGTACAGGCCCGCCTCCTCGCCCACGGCGGGCACCTGTACGAGACGGTCGTGGACCGCAAACCCCCGCTGGTGCCCTGGCTGTACGAAGCCGCCTTCGCGGTCTGCGGCTCCGGCTCCCTCGCCCCGGTCCGGGTGCTGGCGGTTCTCGCGCAGACGGTCACCGCCGTCCTGCTCGCCTCCCTGGCACGGCGCCGTTGGGGCGACACCGCGGGCCGTACCGCGGGGGTGCTGTACCTGTTGGTGTCCGTCGGCCTCAACCCCGAGGACGCACAGGCCGCCACCTTCGAGGTGTTCATACTGCCCGCCACGGCGGGCGCCCTGTGGTGCGCGGACCGCGGCCGCTGGGGTGCAGCCGGGGCCGCCGTCGCCTGCGCCTTCCTCACCAAGCAGACCGGTGGCGCGGTGCTGCTGCCGGTGGCCTGGCTGCTGCACCGCGCCGGCACCCCGGGCGCTGGCGTGCTGCGGCTCGGGGCCGGGTTCGCCGTTCCGGTGCTGTGCGCGGCCCTGGTCACGAACCCCGCCGGATTCCTGTTCTGGACGGTCACCGGCTCCGCCGCCTACGCCTCCTTCACCGGCTCCGAACTCCACGTCCTCGGCCGTGGCCTGGCCAACACCGCGCTCCTGGCCGTGGCCTGCGCGGGCCTGATCCCGCCGGTCGTACGGTCCCTGCGCACCGCCCGCACCGCCCGCACCGGCGTGGCTGACTCGGCCGACCTGTGGCTGTGGCTGGCCGCCTCGGCCGTCGCCGTCACCCTCGGCTTCCACTTCTTCGGCCACTACTATCTGCAACTCACCCCGCCGACGGCCCTGCTGGCCACGGCCGCGCTGCGGGCATCGCCGCGCCAACGGCTGTCGGCCGCCGTCTTCACCTCGGCCTGCTGCTGCGCCCTGTTCGTCGCCTGGGGCCTGCTCGTGCCGCGTCCCGAACTCGCCCACGCCCAGCGCCTCGCCGCCGCTCTCGCCCAGCGCACCGCGCCCGCCGACCGTGTCCTCGTGTGGGGCATGCACCCGGAGACGTACTGGCTGGCCCGTCGCACCCCCGCCACCCGCTACCTCACCGCGGGCCTGCTCACCAACTACAGCGGCGGCCGTGACGGCCTCCAGGTCGGCGAGAAGTACGCGGTCGAGGGCGCCTGGCCCGTCTTCCGGGCGGAGCTGACCGCGCACGCCCCCGCCCTCGTCGTCGACGACTCCCGCGGCAAGCCGTACGCCCCCGACCGCGTGCCGAGCCTGCGCCGGATGCTGGACGCGCGGTACGAGGAGGTGGGGACGGTGGACGGGGCGGTGCTCTATGCCCGGATTCCACGCGGCTGAGGGGGAGTTGGCCGTGGTGCCGGACGGGTTCGCTGCTATGCTCGCAGCAGCGATTTGAACACGTTCAATTCAGGGGGATCTCATGTCCGCACCGATCGCACCCGGCCACAAGGACTCACCCGCCGTCGCCCTGGGCCCCACCTCACTCGTCCTCGGGGCCGTCGCGGCCATCGGCGCATGGCCCTCCCTGATGCTGGCCGTACTGCCGTGGTCGTTCATCGCGGCACCGCTCGCCCTCACCTTCGGTCTCGCGGGCATCCACTACGCCCGTCAGGGCATCGGCCGCATGTGGACCGCTGTCGCCGGCACCACCCTCGCAGCCGCCGGAGTGGGCGGCGTCCTCACCCTGATCGTGGCGCTGACCACGTGGTAGGGCGGCGGCCCGCACGCTCAGCCGAGGACCGCGCGCGGACCGGTCACCTCCGCGCCCAGCTCGGTCACCCGGCGCCGCAGTTCACGGTCGGCCGTGACCACGAGACGGGCCCGGCCGGGATTCTCGGCGGCCAGTTCCACGATCCGGTCGTCCCCGCTGCCGGGTGCCTCCGCGACCCGTACCCCCGGCACCGACTCCACCCCACGGGCGGCGCCCTCGACCACGAGCACCAGCTCCACGGCGCCCTCATGACCGGGCAGCCCCTCGCGGGCCAGCCGGTCCCGCAGCCGCTCGGCGGCGCCCCTGCGGTCCCGCCACCAGCCGTCGGGCCGCGACCCGACGACGTTCGCGCCGTCGACGATCACGAGCAGCGGGCCGTCCGGGTCCCGGGAGCCGAGGGGGTCGTCCATGGGGCAAGGGTCCCACGCCGTCGGCGAGGGGGCGGGCCCCGGCCTGTGACCAGGGCCGCTTAGAGTGAACCGGTGAACGGCGACTGGCTCCTACGCGGCCGCGACGGCCGGCTCAGTGTCTACCAGCTGTCCGGCGACGCCGTCCTGTGCCGGGCGGAGCGTGGCCCGGACGGCCCCTGGACCGACCCGCACAAGGTGGGCGGCGACCAGAAGCTCCACCCCGTCCTCGCCGTCGGTCAGGGCGCCGACGGCTACGCCCACCTGGTCTCCTGGCGGCCCACCACCAAGGGCGAGTCGGGTCTGGTGCACTCCACCCACTTCCGCCCGCGCCTCGCGGCCCTGGACTGGGCCCCGATCGGCCACCCGGACAAGAAGGGCGAGCGCACCGGCACCCCCGCCGTCGCGGTGGACGCGCAGGGCCGCGCCCATGTCTTCGTGCGGAACAAGGACGGCGGGGTGAGCCTGCTGGCGCAGAAGGAGAAGGGCGGCTGGGACCCCTGGCGGGACCTGAAGGGCCGTGAGGTCCAGGAGGGCCTGGCGGCGGTGACGGGGGAGTCCGGCAGGGTCGAGCTGTACGCGGCGGCCCCGGGCGTCGTCCTGCACTGGCGTCAGGAGGAGCCGGGCGCCCAGCCGGTGCTCCAGGAGGCGCTGGAGGCGGCAGTGCGCCCCGGCACCCTGCACGCCCTGGCCACGTCCCCCGAGAGCACCACCGCCTACTACACCGACGACTCGGGCGACCTGTGCGCCTGGCGCCCCGGCACCAAGCCGGTCACGCTCCTCCCCGCGGCGGGCTCCGGCCCGGTCGCGGCGGTCCGCTGCGAGCTCGACGGGCACGACTGCACGCTGCTGGCCCAACGCTCGGCGAGCGGTCGGGTCGCCTTCGCCGCCTACCCGACCGAGCTGGAGTCGGCCGGCGCATGGTGGACGGAGTCGGGTCCGCACCTGCCGGTGGACGCGCTGGTGTCCCTGGCCGTGGACGAGGGCGACCGGGTGGTCGCGGCAACGTTGTCCCCGTCGACCGGCCAACTCCTGCTGACCGGACGGAAGGACGAGCCGGGGTTGGCGCTACAGGCGTGGCGCGAGGTTTAGCCGGTCCGGCGTTCGAGGACGAGGCCGAAGGCCGAACCGGGGCGGAGCCCCCGACGACGAAACGCCGGGTGCCCGCACCCCCAGCGGGAGTACGGGCACCCGGTCACATCAGCGAAGCGTCACGCGGGAACGCTCGCCACGCCGGGAGCGAGGAACTTCTTGCCGTTCACGCGCTCCGAGACACCCTCACGGTCCAGGTACGGCGTGATGCCGCCCAGGTGGAAGGGCCAGCCCGCGCCCGTGATGAGGCAGAGGTCGATGTCCTGGGCCTCGGCGACGACGCCCTCGTCGAGCATGAGCCCGATCTCCTGCGCCACCGCGTCGAGCACGCGCTCGCGCACCTGCTCCTCGGTCAGGACGGAGTCGCCCTGCTGCAGCAGCGCCGCGACCTCGGGGTCCAGCTCCGGCTTGCCGCTGTCGTAGACGTAGAAGCCGCGCTTGCCCGCCTTGACGACGGCCGCGAGGTTCGGGGAGACCGTGAAGCGGTCCGGGAAGGCCCGGTTGAGGGTCTCCGAGACGTGCAGACCGATCGCGGGGCCGACCAGCTCCAGCAGCACCAGCGGGGACATCGGCAGACCGAGCGGCTCGACGGCCTTCTCGGCGACCTCGACCGGGGTGCCCTCGTCGATGACGTTCTGGATCTCGCCCATGAAGCGGGTCAGGATGCGGTTCACGACGAACGCCGGGGCGTCCTTGACCAGAACCGCGGTCTTCTTCAGCTTCTTGGCGACGCCGAAGGCCGTGGCCAGCGAGGCGTCGTCCGTCTTCTCGCCGCGGACGATCTCCAGCAGCGGCAGGACCGCGACCGGGTTGAAGAAGTGGAAGCCGACGACCCGCTCGGGGTGCTGCAGCTTCGACGCCATCTCCGTGACCGACAGCGAGGAGGTGTTGGTGGCGAGGATCGCGTGCGCCGGGGCGACCGCCTCGACCTCGGCGAACACCTGCTGCTTGACGCCGATCTCCTCGAAGACCGCCTCGATGATGAAGTCGGCGTCCGAGAAGCCCTCGGCCTTGTCCAGGACACCGGTCACCAGCGCCTTGAGGCGGTTGGCCTTGTCCTGGTTGATCCGGCCCTTGCCGAGCAGCTTGTCGATCTCGGCGTGGACGTAGCCCACACCCTTGTCGACGCGCTCCTGGTCGATGTCGGTCAGGACGACCGGCACCTCCAGGCGGCGCAGGAAGAGCAGCGCGAGCTGGCTGGCCATCAGACCGGCGCCGACGACGCCGACCTTGGTGACCGGGCGGGCCAGGTTCTTGTCCGGTGCGCCCGCGGGACGCTTGCCGCGCTTCTGCACCAGGTTGAACGCGTAGATGCCGGAGCGCAGTTCGCCACCCATGATCAGGTCGGCGAGGGCGACGTCCTCGGCGTCGTAACCCTGCTGCAGGTCGCCGTTCTTGGCGGCCGCGATGATGTCCAGGGCGCGGTAGGCGGCCGGAGCGGCCCCGTGCACCTTGGAGTCCGCGACGAAGCGGCCCTTGGCGACGGCCTGGTCCCAGGCCTCGCCGCGGTCGATCACCGGACGCTCGACCTCGACGTCGCCCTTGAGGACGTTCGCGGTCCAGATCAGCGACTGCTCCAGGAAGTCGGCGCCCTCGAAGATCGCGTCCGCGATGCCGAGGTCGAAGACCTGCTGGCCCTTGAGCTGCTTGTTCTGGTTGAGGCTGTTCTCGATGATCACCGAGACGGCCTTGTCGGCGCCGATCAGGTTCGGCAGCAGCGCGCAGCCGCCCCAGCCCGGGACCAGACCCAGGAAGACCTCGGGGAGGGAGAACGCCGGGATCGCCTTGGAGACGGTCCGGTAGGAGCAGTGCAGGCCGACCTCGACGCCGCCGCCCATCGCCGCACCGTTGTAGTACGCGAAGGTCGGGACCGCGAGGGCCGCGAGGCGCTTGAAGACCTCGTGGCCGCCCTTGCCGATGGCGAGCGCGTCCTCGTGCTTCTTCAGCAGCTCGACGCCCTTGAGGTCGGCGCCGACCGCGAAGATGAACGGCTTGCCGGTGATGCCGACACCGACGATCGTGCCCTCGGCCGCCTCCTTCTCGACCTGGTCGATGGCGGTGTTGAGGTTCGCCAGCGAGGCCGGACCGAAGGTGGTCGGCTTGGTGTGGTCGAAGCCGTTGTCAAGGGTGATGAGCGCGAAACGCCCCGCACCGAACGGCAGGTCGAGGTGGCGTACGTGCGCGGACGTCACGACCTCGTCGGGGAACAGCTCGGCCGCACCCTTCAAAAGCTCAGCGGTGGTGCTCACTTGTCCCCCTCGAAGTGCGGGTTCTCCCAGATGACCGTCGCGCCCATGCCGAAGCCGACGCACATGGTGGTCAGGCCGTAGCGGACGTTCGGCTGCTCCTCGAACTGGCGGGCCAGCTGCGTCATCAGACGGACGCCGGAGGAGGCCAGCGGGTGACCGAAGGCGATGGCGCCGCCGTACTGGTTGACGCGCGCGTCGTCGTCGGCGATGCCGTAGTGCTCGAGGAAGGCCAGGACCTGGACGGCGAAGGCCTCGTTGATCTCGAACAGGCCGATGTCGGAGATGCTGAGCCCCGCCTGGGCGAGGGCCTTCTCCGTCGCCGGGATCGGGCCGTAGCCCATGACCTCGGGCTCGACGCCCGCGAAGGCGTAGGAGACCAGGCGCATCTTGACCGGCAGGTTGTTCTCGCGGGCGAAGTCCTCGCTCGCGATGATCGACGCGGTGGCGCCGTCGTTCAGACCGGCCGCGTTACCGGCGGTGACCCGGCCGTGGACGCGGAACGGCGTCTTGAGGCCGGAGAGGTTCTCCAGGGTCGTGCCCGGGCGCATCGGCTCGTCGGCGGTGACCAGGCCCCAGCCGGTCTCGCCGGCCTCCGGGTTGGTACGACGCACCGAGATCGGCACCAGGTCCTGCTGGATCTTGCCGTTGGCGTACGCCTTGGCGGCCTTCTCCTGCGAGCGCACGGCGTACTCGTCGGCGCGCTGCTTGGTGATCGTCGGGTAGCGGTCGTGCAGGTTCTCCGCGGTCATGCCCATGAACAGGGCGGACTCGTCGACCAGCTTCTCGCTCACGAAGCGCGGGTTCGGGTCCACGCCCTCGCCCATCGGGTGGCGGCCCATGTGCTCCACACCACCGGCGATGACGGCGTCGTAGGCGCCGAACGCGATCGAACCGGCGGTGGTCGTCACGGCGGTCAGGGCGCCGGCGCACATGCGGTCGATCGAGTAGCCCGGGACGGACTGCGGCAGACCGGCGAGGATGCCGGCCGTACGACCGAGGGTCAGGCCCTGGTCACCGATCTGCGTGGTCGCGGCGATGGCGACCTCGTCGATCTTCTTCGGGTCCAGCCCGGGGTTGCGGCGCAGCAGCTCCCGGATCGCCTTCACGACGAGGTCGTCGGCGCGGGTCTCGTGGTAGATGCCCTTCGGGCCCGCCTTGCCGAACGGGGTGCGGACGCCGTCAACGAAGACGACGTCCCTGACGGTACGAGGCACGATGGCTCTCCTCCAGGGTGCGGGATGGCACTGCTGCGATGCGCTGAGCGCGCGCTCAGGCCCCATGCTACTTATGAGTAACGTAGCTGCCCAGTCCCGGCTGCGGGAGCGGCGAACGTCACATCCTCGGTGGGGCGGCGATCGTCGTCCTGCTGCCCCTCGGGGGCGTGCTGCTGACGTCCCTGAAGTCCTCGCGGGAGATGGCGGACGACGGCGTGGGCACGGACATCGTCTCGATCTGCATCTTCCTGCGGTTCGTCCGCTCGATCCCTGTTACCTGCCCTCCCAGGATCTTGGCGTGATATCGACGCCCCTGTTCCGCTTCCGCGGCCCGTACGGCGCCATCTGCAACGGTTTCATGAGAGGAGCGACCGGGTGACTTGCCGTCAGGGGCGGGAACTGCGCGACAAGCCACAACGCACCCGCAGCCGCCGCACGCGACCGAGCGCTACGGCGGCTAGGCCCCCTTGGCCGAAAGCGCAGCCACCAGCACAGGCGTGACCTGCTCCACCTGCCAAGCCCGCGCGCCATACCGGGCAAGCGCATCCTCCACGGCTTCCAGGCCGACCGGAGGCTCCCAGCAGATCCTGCGCACCGTGTCCGGAGCGATCAGATTCTCCTGCGGCATATTGAGCTGCTCGGCCAATGCCGACACCCCCGCCCGCGCAGCGGACAGTCGAGCCGCGGCGGCGGGGTCCTTGTCGGCCCAGGCGCGAGGCGGCGGCGGACCCGTCACCGGCTGGCCCGGCTGAGGCAGCGCAGCGTCCGGCAGGGCCTTGGCCCGGTCGACCGCCGCCTGCCACTGCTCCAGCTGTCGCCGCCCGACCCGGTGCCCGAACCCGTTCAACGTGGCCAGGGCGTGCGCATTGGGCGGCAAAGAGAGCGCGGCCTCGACGATGGCCGCGTCCGACAGCACCTTGCCCGGCGACACATCCCGTCGCTGGGCGATCCGGTCCCGCGTCTGCCACAGCTCCCGCACGACGGCCAGCTGCCGGCGCCGCCGCACCTTGTGCATGCCGGACGTACGGCGCCAGGGATCCTTGCGGGGCTCGGCGGGCGGAGCGGACGCGATCGCGTCGAACTCCTGGCGTGCCCAGTCCAGCTTGCCCTGCCGGTCCAGCTCCTTCTCCAGGGCGTCCCTGAGGTCCACGAGGAGCTCCACGTCCAGGGCGGCATAGCGCAGCCACGGCTCGGGCAGTGGACGGGTGGACCAGTCGACGGCGGAGTGCCCCTTCTCCAGGACGAAGCCGAGGACGCCCTCGACCATGGCGCCGAGGCCGACCCGGGGGAACCCGGCGAGCCGCCCGGCCAGCTCGGTGTCGAACAACGATGTCGGCACCATGCCTATCTCGCGCAGGCAGGGCAGGTCCTGGGTGGCGGCGTGCAGCACCCACTCGACGCCGGACAGCGCCTCGCCGAGACCGGACAGGTCGGGACAGGCGACGGGGTCGATCAGCGCGGTGCCGGCGCCGTCGCGGCGCAGCTGCACCAGATAGGCGCGCTGGCCGTAGCGGTAGCCGGAGGCGCGCTCGGCGTCGACGGCGACGGGGCCGGAGCCGGCGGCGAAGGCAGCGATCACCTCGGCGAGGGCGTTCTCGTCGGTGACCACCGGCGGAATGCCCTCGCGGGGTTCGAGAAGTGGCGTCGGCGCCTCCGTCACAGAAGATCCGGCGTCGTCCGGAGGGGTGCCTCCGGTGGTGCGCAGGGCACTGTCTGCTGCGGTCTCTTGGGCGTCGGTCACCTGTCAAGGGTATCCGTGTGTGGACAGCGCCCGTCGACGGAACGTTCCGTCGACGGGCGCCGGAGGGTCGTAAACCAGTCAGGCCGGTGAAACTCACGGTTCACATGAGTGAACCAGGGGCTCCGTCGCACAGCTCGGCGGCGGTGTCGGTCAGGGGCCGGGGCTCAAGGGCTTAGCGGTTCAGGGGATCAGGGGTTCAGGGGGGGATGGGGGATGGGGGATGGGGGACGGCGGGTTCAGGGGCGGGGGCTCAGTGGATGATTCCGGTGCGCAGGGCCACGGCGACCATTCCGGCCCGGTCGCCCGTGCCGAGCTTGCGCGCGATGCGGGCGAGGTGGCTCTTCACGGTCAGGGCGGACAGGCCCATCGAGACGCCGATGGCCTTGTTCGACTGGCCTTCCGCGACCAGTCGCAGCACCTCGACCTCGCGTCCGGACAGCTCGCGGTAGCCGCCCGGGTGGCTCGGGGCACCCGGGGGGCGGCGGTGCATCCGGGCGCCGGCGCCGAGGGGAGTGGCGCCGGGTCGGGTGGGGAGCCCGATGTTCGTCCGGGTGCCGGTGACGACGTAGCCCTTGACCCCGCCGGCCAGGGCGTTGCGGACGGCGCCGATGTCGTCGGCTGCGGAGAGCGCCAGCCCGTTGGGCCAGCCCGCGGCGCGGGTCTCGGACAGCAGGGTCAGGCCGGAGCCGTCGGGCAGGTGGACGTCGGCGACACAGATGTCGCGGGGGTTGCCGATGCGGGGACGAGCCTCCGCGACGGACGAGGCCTCGATGACGTCACGGACACCGAGCGCCCACAGATGGCGGGTGACGGTGGAACGGACGCGCGGGTCGGCCACGACCACCATGGCGGTCGGCTTGTTCGGGCGGTAGGCGACCAGGCTTGCGGGCTGCTCGAGGAGAACGGACACCAGGCCTCCTGGGGTGGGGGGACGGGGCCGGCTTGTGGGGATGAAGCCGGGACGAACCGTGCTTTGAAGGTCACAGTCGTCTTCGGCAGCAAACGCGTCCGCCTTTAGAGAATGATCACGATCTAGTGAGTAACAATCCGTGCAATTCGGACACGCGATCGATCATCCGAAGATCGAGTCGGTTCGGGCCGGTGCGATTCGAGTACAGAAAGTGGCCGTATCGACAAAGAGATGGTCAACAAGGGGTCGGTGAGGATTACGGAGCCCTGTGAGGAGTACGTCGATACGGCCGGGATCACGTCACCGGGACTGCGGACCCCTGCGCTGCGGCAGGGTCACCACCGAGGCGTCGCCCGGTCCGGCCGGGGGCAGCCCGCCGACCTGGGCCAGCAGATCGCACCACGAGGCCAGGTGGCCGGCGGTGTCCGGGACTCCGCCGAGGCCCTCGCGGGGCGTCCAGGAAGCCCGGATCTCGATCTGAGAGGCGGCGGGGCGCTCGGCCAGACCGCCGAAGTAGTGCGAACTGGCGCGCGTGACGGTGCCGCTCGGCTCGCCGTACGTCAGCCCACGCGACTGCAGCGCGCCGGTCAGCCACGACCAGCACACCTCCGGCAGCAGCGGATCGGCCGCCATCTCCGGCTCCAGCTCCGCGCGCACCAGCGTCACCAGCCGGAACGTGCCGTGCCAGGCATCGTGCCCGGCCGGGTCGTGGAGCAGCACCAGCCGCCCGTCGGCCAGCTCCTGCTCGCCGTCGACCACCACGGCCTCCACCGCGTACGCGTACGGCGCCAGCCGCTGCGGAGCCGGCGTCGGCTCCACCTCGACCTGCGGCCTCAGGCGCGCGGCCCGCAGCGCCTCCACCGCAGCCCGGAACGCCGGCGGCCCCGCCTTACCCGCATGCCCCTCCGCCTCCGCGTTCCCCTTCGCGTCGTCCATTTCGCCAGCGCCGTCCGACAGTCGTCCCTGAGCCGCAGCCATGCGGGGAAGAGTAAGGGGAACCGGGGCTTTGTGCAGGGCAAGACACCCCGCACCGCTGTTGCCGTGGCCACGTGCGTTCCGCTCACCGGCGTCGTGCGAGACTTGCCCCGTGACCGCCAACGACGCCTCCACGGGCCAGCAGCCGACAGCCACGTACGACAGCGCCTTCCTCAAGGCGTGCAGGCGCGAGCCCGTGCCGCACACCCCCGTGTGGTTCATGCGTCAGGCCGGCCGCTCGCTGCCCGAGTACCGCAAGGTGCGTGAGGGCATCCCCATGCTGGAGTCGTGCATGCGGCCCGAGCTGGTCACCGAGATCACGCTGCAGCCGGTGCGCCGCCACAACGTGGACGCGGCGATCTACTTCAGCGACATCGTCGTCCCGCTCAAGGCGATCGGTCTCGACCTCGACATCAAGCCCGGCGTCGGCCCGGTCGTCGAACAGCCGATCCGCACCCGCGCCGACCTCGCCCGGCTGCGCGACCTCACCCCCGAGGACGTCACCTACGTCACCGAGGCGATCGGCCTGCTCACCCGTGAGCTGGGCTCGACCCCGCTGATCGGTTTCGCGGGCGCGCCTTTCACCCTCGCGAGCTACCTGGTCGAGGGCGGTCCCTCGCGTACGTACGAGAACGCCAAGGCGATGATGTACGGCGACCCCGAGCTGTGGGCCGACCTGCTGGACCGCCTGGCCGACATCACGGCCGCCTTCCTGAAGGTGCAGATCGAGGCGGGCGCCTCGGCCGTCCAGCTCTTCGACTCCTGGGTCGGCGCGCTGGCCCCGGCCGACTACGTGAACTCCGTGATGCCCGCCTCGGCGAAGGTGTTCGACGCCGTCGCCGGGTACGGCGTCCCGCGTATCCACTTCGGTGTCGGCACCGGTGAGCTGCTGAAGCTCATGGGCGAGGCCGGTGCGGACGTCGTCGGCGTCGACTGGCGCGTCCCGCTGGACGAGGCCGTCCGCCGTGTCGGCCCCGGCAAGGCGCTGCAGGGCAACCTCGACCCGACCGTCCTGTTCACCGACAACGACACCGTCGAGGCCAGGGCCCGCGAGGTGCTGGACGCGGCCGCCGGTCTCGAGGGGCACGTCTTCAACCTGGGCCACGGCGTGCTGCCCAACACCGACCCGGACGCGCTGACCCGGCTCGTGGACTACGTCCACACGGCGAGCGCCCGCTGAGCGGACCCGCTCGGGGCCCCGCACGGAGGGGGCCCGCACCGCCGAGGGGTCCCGCTCGTAGGGGACCGGCTCACCACACCTGACGGGGCCGGGCCTGCCTGCCGAACAGCAGGCGGGGCGGCTCCGGTGGGGGCGGGGTGCCGGGCTTGAGCGGCCAGGCCAGCAGCATGCCCGTCACGAAGCCGACCACATGGGCCGCGTAGGCCACGGTTCCGGCGCCGGAGACGCCGTGCCCGGAGGAGTACACCGCCTGCAGGGCGAACCAGAAGCCCAGCACCAGCCAGGCGGGCAGCCTGAGCGGCAGGAAGACCAGGAACGGGACGAGGACCCACACCCGCGCCCTCGGATACAGCACCAGATAGGCGCCGAGGACTCCGGCGATCGCCCCGGACGCGCCGATCAGCGGGTCGCCGGAGGAGTCGTTGAGCAACGCGAAGCCGTAACCGGCCGCGTAGCCGCAGACGACGTAGAAGAGGAAGTAGCGGATGTGGCCCATCCGGTCCTCGACGTTGTTGCCGAAGATCAGCAGGAAGAGCATGTTGCCCAGCAGGTGCAGCCAGCTTCCGTGCAGGAACATCGCGGTGAACACGGACAGGGGCGGGGACTTGCGGTAGCGGGCCGGTCCCACCACACAGCCCGGGCCGTGCGCGCCCACGCCCACGTCGCCCGTCGGGACCAGCTGCGGCAACTGATGGTGGATCAACTCCCGGGGGACCGCCGCGTAGTGGTCCATGAAAGCCTGCAGATGGCACAGTTGCGCCAGATCGCTGCCGCCCGCCACGGAGCCGGCTATGCCGGGTGTGGTGAGGAAGACGAGGACGTTGGCGGCGATGAGCGCGTACGTCACGTACGGCGTGCGGCGTGCCGGGTTCACGTCATGGACGGGGATGACCACACAGAAGTAGTGCCCGCGATGCGGCGCGTGAATCGGTGAACGCGGTCGGGCGGGCTTGCGTATCTGTTCTCAACCGACGTGAGGACAGGCGATGGAAGCTCCGCAGGTTTCGGCGATGCATGCTCTGCCCGATGGTGAGGCCGAGCTGTCTTTGGTGGTACGGCTCCCCTGGGAGGACGTTGCGCGGCTCGGTCAGGAGGCCGGGCGGCTGGCCTCGCAGATGCAGCGCCCGGTGACGCTGGACGAGGCGGTGAGCTATCGGCTGCGGTCGACTCGGGCGTCCGCCTCACATGCGAAGCCTTCGGCCGAGCAGCCCGCGGCCGTGACGTCGGGTGCGGGTGTCACTTCATTGCCGCGGATCAGCAGCGGGACTGCCTAGGAGCGTTGCGGGGCGCGGGTGATCTGTTGCTGGTCGCGCGCCCACGCGGCGGAGCCGCATGTCGGCACGGCCCGCGCCCCTTAGCATGTCACCTTGCCCGTACTTTCGACGCAGCCTTTCTCGCCGCCACCAGAACCGGGTCCCATACCGGTGAGAACGGCGGGGCGTAGCCCAGGTCCAGGGCTGTCATCTGTTCCACCGTCATGCCCGCGGTGAGGGCCACCGCCGCGATGTCGACCCGCTTGGCCGCACCCTCTCTGCCGACGATCTGGACGCCGAGCAGGCGGCCGGTACGGCGTTCGGCGAGCATCTTGACCGTCATGGGAGAGGCGCCGGGGTAGTAGCCGGCACGGCTGGTCGACTCGATGGTGACGGCCTCGAACTGCAGGCCCACACGGTGGGCGTCCTTCTCGCGCAGGCCGGTGCGGGCGATCTCCAGGTCGCAGACCTTGCTGACGGCCGTGCCGACCACACCCGGGAACGTGGCGTAACCGCCGCCGACGTTGGTGCCGATGACCTGGCCGTGCTTGTTGGCGTGGGTGCCCAGCGGGACATACTGCCCCTGCCCGGAGACCAGGTTCAGCACCTCGACACAGTCGCCGCCCGCCCAGATCTCCTCGTGGCCGCGTACGCGCATCGCAAGGTCGGTGAGCAGGCCGCCGTGGGCGCCGAGCGGCAGTCCCGCCGCCCGGGCGAGCGTGGTCTCGGGGCGTACACCGATGCCGAGGACGACGACGTCCGCGGGGTACTCGGCGTCCTCCGTGGCCACCGCGCGTACCCGGCCGTCCTCGCCGGTGAGCAGCTTGGTGACCTCGGCGTTGTTCACCATGGTGATGCCGAGTCCCTCCATGGCCCGGTGCACCAGGCGGCCCATGTCCGGGTCGAGCGTGGACATCGGCTCGCTGCCGCGGTTGACGACGGTCACCTCGTAGCCGCGGTTGATCAGCGCCTCGGCCATCTCCACGCCGATGTATCCGGCGCCGACGACGACCGCGCGCCGGCCGCGCGTGTGGTCCAGCGAGTCCAGCAGGGCCTGGCCGTCGTCGAGTGTCTGCACGCCGTGCACGCCAGGGGCGTCCGCGCCGGGCATGTCCGGGCGGATCGGGCGGGCGCCGGTCCCGATCACGAGTTTGTCGTACGACACCCAGGACTCGTCCCCGGAATCGACGTCCCGCGCGCGTACCCGACGGCCCGCGACATCGATCTCCGTGACTTCCGTCCGCATCCGCAGGTCGATGTCCCGCGCGCGGTGCTCCTCCGGTGTGCGCGCGATCAGCCGGTCCCGCTCGGGCACGTCACCGCCGACCCAGTACGGGATCCCGCACGCCGAGAAGGAGGAGAAGTGGCCGCGCTCGAAGGCCACGATCTCCAGTTCGTCCGGCCCCCGCATCCGGCGCGCCTGCGACGCCGCGGACATCCCCGCGGCGTCGCCGCCGATCACGACCAGCCGTTCCCTGCCGCCCCGCCCGCTCCTCATGCTCATGCGAACACGCTACGGGGCGCGATCATTTCAGTCCTGGTCGGGCGTGCCTGAAGGGTCCGGCACCGGGCGTGCCTGGGGCAACGGAACGGCGGTCGGCGTCGCGGGTGCCGGCTGAGCGGGGCGCGGCAGGCGGGGGCGTACGAGGCGCAGCCACAGCAGCGTCAGCAGTGCCGCGAGCGCGGCGAACGGCAGGACCGCGCCGAGGGCCAGGGCGATCCAGCGCAGCATCGTGACGAACACGTGCCAGCCGCCCGACACGGCGTCCACGAAGCCCGGTGTGTCGTCCTCGGCGGCCTTCTTCTCGGGCGTCTCGGACAGGGCCAGGGTGATGGTCGCGAGGCTGGTGCGGTCCTTCAGGGACGCCTGCTGTGCGAGCAGCGCCTCCAGGTCCGCCTCCCGGCTGCTCAGCTCCCCTTCCAGGGTGACGACGTCGCTCAGCTTGGTCGCCTTGTCCATCAGTTCGCGGATCCGGGCCACGCTGGCCCGCTGCGACTTGATCCGGCTGTCCACGTCCACGACCTGGTCGGTGACGTCCTCCGCCTTCGCCGTGCGCTCGACCAGCTTGCCGGAGCCCTGCAGGTCGGCGAGGACCTCGTCGTACTTGTCGGTGGGCACGCGCAGCACGACCCGGGTCTGCTCGTGGCCCTCGGCGTCCCGGCTGGTGCTCTCCTTGCCGACGTAGCCGCCCGCGCTCTCGGCGGTCGTACGGGCCGCCTCCAGGGCCTTGGGCACGTCCTTGACCTCGACGGTCAGGGAGGCGGTGCGGATGATGGCGCTCGGGGTCAGCTTCGGCGCTCTCGGCGCCGACTTGGCGTCCTCCGCCCCGGCCTCGGCGGCGCCCGCGTGCGGTGCCGAGCGCCCCCCGGCGGACTTCGCGTCGCCCGAGTCGTCCGTGCCGCTGCACCCGGCGAGCGCGAGGGAGGCGGCGAGCAGGACCCCGGCCAGGACCTGGGCGGAACGTGCGGAGCGTGGTGTGCGCATGGGCGGTACCCCCGATGACGGTGACCTGTGACGCTCCTTCGACGCCGGTGCCGCCGGGAACGTTGGATCGCCCCGGTTCCGATGCGGTCACGGTCCGGACTCGTCCCGGACACCGGGCCTGGGGCGGGAGTGCCGGAGGGGTCTGAGAGAGTGGGGCCATGAGCACAACGGGTACGCGCGCGGGGCACGCCGTCGTCATCGGAGCCGGTATCGCCGGGCTGGCCGCCGCCCACCGGCTGCTGGAGCGCGGGCTGCGCGTGACCGTCCTCGAAGCCTCCGGCCGGGTCGGCGGCAAGCTGCTGCCGGGCGAGATCGCGGGCGTCCGGGTGGACCTGGGCGCCGAGTCGATGCTCGCCCGCCGCCCCGAGGCGGTGGCCCTGGCCCGTGAGGTGGGCCTCGCCGACCGGCTCCGGCCGCCGGCCACCGCGACCGCCTCGATCTGGACGCGCGGCGCCCTGCGCCCGATGCCCAAGGGCCATGTGATGGGCGTCCCCGGTACGGCGAACGCCCTGGCCGGTGTCCTCTCCGACGAGGGCCTGGCCCGTATCGGGCGCGACGCCGCCCTGCCCCGCACGGAGGTCGGCGACGACGTGGCGGTGGGGGAGTACGTGGCGCAGCGGCTCGGCCGCGAGGTCGTCGACCGCCTGGTCGAGCCCCTGCTGGGCGGGGTGTACGCGGGCGACGCGTACCGCATCTCGATGCGCTCGGCCGTCCCGCAGCTCTTCCAGGCCGCCCGCACCCACGACTCGCTCACGGCCGCCGTCCGCGACATCCAGGCCAAGGCCGCCGCCGGCCGGCAGACCGGGCCCGTGTTCATGGGCATCGCGGGCGGGGTGGGCCTGCTGCCGCTCGCTGTCGCCGAGGCGGTGCGGGCGCGCGGCGGCGAGATCCTGACCGGGACACCGGTGACGGAGCTGCGCCGGGCCGGGGCGGTGGACCCGGGCGCCTCGGACGGGTCGCGCGACGGCGTGGCCACGGGTGCGCACGAGGATGCCGGGGCGGCGCGGCCGGACGCCGCGTGGCGCGTCGTGGCCGGTGACCGCGTGCTGTACGCGGACGCCGTCGTCCTCGCCGTCCCCGCCCACACGGCCGCCGGCCTGCTGCGCGCCGAGGCCCCGGCCGCGGCCGCCGAGCTCGCCACCGTCGAGTACGCCTCCATGGCCCTGATCACCCTCGCCTACCGCCGTGCCGACCTCGCCCTCCCCGAGGGCAGCGGCTTCCTGGTCCCGCCCGTCGACGGCCGCACCATCAAGGCGTCGACCTTCGCCTCCCAGAAGTGGGGCTGGATCGCGGAGGAGGACCCGGACGTGGTGGTGTTGCGCACCTCCGTGGGCCGCCACGGCGAGACGGAGATCCTGCAGCGCGAGGACGCCGACCTGGTGGACGTCTCCCGGCACGACCTGCGCGAGGCGACCGGTCTGGACGCCGTGCCGCTGCAGACCCGGGTGACCCGCTGGACCGACGGCCTGCCCCAGTACCCGGTGGGCCACCACGCGCGCGTGGCCCGCATCCGCGAGCACGTCGCCAAGCTGCCGGGCCTCGCGGTGTGCGGCGCGCAGTACGACGGCGTCGGCATCCCCGCGTGCATCGCGAGCGCGTACGCGGCGGTGGACCAGCTCGGCGGCGATTCGGGCGGGGTCGAGGAGCTGACCGCCAACCCGGTGCAGAGCCTGCACGGCGGAGCGGGAGAATAGGGACCATGAGTGACGACGCCCCCACCACCGAGTCCGGCAGGATCCCGAACAAGGGCAAGCTGGCCAAGGACCTCAACGAGGTCATCCGCTACACCCTCTGGTCGGTCTTCAAGCTGAAGGACGTACTGCCCGAGGACCGCGCGGGTTACGCCGACGAGGTCCAGGAGCTGTTCGACCAGCTCGCCGCCAAGGACGTGACGATCCGCGGCACCTACGACGTCTCCGGCCTGCGTGCCGACGCGGACCTCATGATCTGGTGGCACGCCGAGACCAGCGACCAGCTGCAGGAGGCGTACAACCTCTTTCGCCGCACCAAGCTGGGCCGCGCCCTGGAGCCGGTCTGGTCGAACATGGCGCTGCACCGCCCCGCCGAGTTCAACCGCTCGCACATCCCGGCGTTCCTCGCCGACGAGACGCCCCGCAACTACGTGAGCGTCTACCCGTTCGTGCGCTCCTACGACTGGTACCTGCTGCCGGACGAGGACCGCCGCCGCATGCTCGCCGACCACGGCAAGATGGCCCGCGGCTACCCGGACGTGCGCGCCAACACGGTCGCCTCGTTCTCGCTCGGCGACTACGAGTGGATGCTCGCCTTCGAGGCCGACGAGCTGTACCGCATCGTCGACCTCATGCGCCACCTGCGTGGCTCCGAGGCCCGCATGCACGTCCGCGAAGAGGTTCCGTTCTTCACGGGACGCCGCAAGTCCGTGGCCGAGCTGGTCGCCGGGCTCGCCTAGGCGGCCTTGCCCTTCAGGGAGTCCCGCAGGGACTCCCCGGGGGCGTTGTCCGCGGGGGCCTCGGGCTGCGGCTCCGGGCGCGGCGCGCAGGCCGTGTGCCGCCCCGGGAGCCGGCCCTCCAGCAGGTAGGCGTCCAGGTGTGCGTTGACGCACTGGTTCGGGCCGCCCCCGATCCCGTGCGTGCCCGCGTCCCGTTCGGTCACCAGCACCGAGCCGGCCAGCCGCCGGTTCATCTCCAGCGCGCCCGCGTACGGTGTGGCCGCGTCCCGCTCGGCCGCCAGGATCAGCACCGGCGGCAGCTCACCGGGTCCGGTGCGCACGTCCAGCGGCTGCTGCCGGGGGGCCGGCCAGTAGGCGCACGGCAGGTTCATCCACGCGTTGTCCCAGGTCTCGAACGGCGCCACGCGCGCGAGCCGGGTGTTGTCCCGGTCCCACACCTTCCAGTCCGTCGGCCAGGCCGCGTCGTTGCACTCGACAGCCGTGTACACCGCGCTGCCGTTCTCGGCCTCGGCGGCCGTGTCCGGGCTCGGCGCCGCGAGCCGGACCAGCGGCTTCGCATCGCCCTTCAGATAGGCCGCCAGCGCGGCGGCCCGGCTCGGCCAGAAATCGTCGTAGTACCCGGCGCTGAGGAACACGTTCTGCAACTGCCCCGGCCCGACCTTCCCGTCCGCGGCCTTCGCGGCCAGCCGCCCGCGTGCGGTGTCGTAACTGCGCTGCACCTTCGCCGCCGTGTCGCCGAGCCGGTAGACGTCGTCGTGCCGGGCGATCCACTCACGGAAGTCGGTCCAGCGGTCCTCGAACGCGGCCGACTGGTCGAGGTTGTTGCGGTACCAGACCTTCGCCGGGTCCGGGTCCACCGCCGAGTCCAGCGCCATCCGCCGTACGTGCGAGGGGAACAGCGTCGCGTACACCGCGCCGAGGTAGGTGCCGTACGACGCTCCCATGAAGGTCAGCCGGTCCTCGCCCAGCGCCGCCCGCAGGACGTCCAGGTCACGGGCGTTGTTGAGCGAGTTGTAGAACCGCAGCCTGCCGCCCGACCGCCTGCCGCAGCCGCGCGCGTACGCCTTCGCCCGGTCGATGCGCTGTCGCTTGTACTGCTCCGAGGGATGGGTCGGCGACTGGGTGGGTCCCTTGAAGAAGTGCTTGGGGTCCACGCACGACAGCGGCGCCGAACGGTCCACCCCGCGCGGGGCGTAGCCGACCAGGTCGTAGGCGGCGGCGATCCGCTTCCACTCGGGGAACGTGCCGATCATCGGGAAGTACATGCCGGACGCGCCGGGGCCGCCAGGGTTGTAGACGAGGGCGCCCTGCCGGGGCACCTTCCGCTTGCTGTTGTGCGGGTCCTTGTGGGTGGCCCTCACCTGGCTGACGGTCAGCTTGATCTGCTCGCCGTAGGGGTGGGCGTAGTCCAGTGGCACGCTCACCGTGCCGCACTGCAGGGCGGCCGGCACGTGCAGTTCGGCGGCGCACGTGGCGAAGTCGACGCCGGCCGTACGGGCGCGCGCGGCGGCCACCGCGGCCCCGTGCAGCTCCGCCGCGCCGGGAACGGCGGGGGCGCCGCCCGCCGGGGCCGCGGCCAGGGTGGTCAGGAGCAAGGAACCGGCGGCCGAGTACAGGGCGGCAGCTCTCATCGCGTATCCCTTCCGTGCGCGGCGGCGATGGCACGGCTGCCACGGCCCCGGCGACGACAAAAGGGATGTTTCGTTCGGTCGTCGGCGAAGGCAAGCACCGCCCGGCGGGTGTCGCGGTCAATGCCCCCGATGCGCCCCCGGGTCCGGTCTCACTCCCGCCAGGGCTGGTCGCGGTGGGTGAAAGCCGCGCGCAGCTCGGGCTCGCCGATCGCGCGGACACCGCGTACGGCGACGGAGGTGAGGAAGGAGCGCTCGTCGCCGGCGCCGGCCGAACGCCGGGTCAGCGCCCCCAGCAGCCGTTGTCCGGCGGGGGAGGCCCAGCGTGAGTACGGATGCACCTCGACCCGGGCGATGGCCAGGCAGCTCAGGGTGAGGACGAGCGGCAGCGCGAACCACAGGGCGACCAGGAGGCGCGGCATGCCGGTCTGACCGGGCATCAGCAGCGCGGTCAGACCCAGTGCCAGGACGACCAGCGCGGCGGCACGCACTTGGCGCACTCCCGCCGCCACGGTCGTACGCGCGCCGTCGGGCACCGCGAGTCCCGCGCGCACCAGACCGTCGGCGAGCCGGCGTACGGCCTCCGCGCCGGCAGCCGCGGCGCGCACCGGTGCGATCCGGGACTGCCCCTCGGGCCCTATCGCCCCTATGACGGACTGCTCCATCTCGTCGTGGCCCCGCGGGTCCACCACCGTGGCCCACCCGGTGTGCGCGAGCAGCAGTCGCCGCTGCCGGGCCATGGACACCATGGTCACATCGGCGACACGCGCGGGGCCGCCGGACAGGAACGCCGCCTCGTACAGCGTCAGGGCGTGCCCGTGGTCCGCGACGGTGCCGTCCGTGTCGACGGCCGCCGCGTGTACGGCGGCCAGACACAGCCGGGTGCACGCGATGCCGGCCAACGCCCAGGCCAGGAGCAGCAGGAGGACCCAGAACATGACGTGTTTCTATGCCAGGGGCCTGGGAAACGCCATGCCCTGTTCACCATCCGGACCGAGTGTTGCCGGTACGTGACGTTCCGTTTCCCCTGCAGGTCAGGGGCTGTTCGCCGGAGGTGGGCCGGCGACGGCGGGCGGCAGGGAGTACGTCGTCGACGGCGAGGGTGCCACCGGCACCGCGGAGGCGGGGTCGACCGCCGGGGGAGTGGACACGGGGGAGGCGGACGCCGCGAGGTCCCGGGCAAGCGCCGAGAAGTCGACGTACCCGGTCGCCTCCAGGATCTTGATGTGGTCCAGCACGGTCGCGTTGGCGTCGTCGGCCAGGTCGCGGACCAGGGTGTTCTGGGTGCCGGCGCGGATCTGGGCGACCAGGGAGAAGACCCGGCCGTGCGCCAGGCGCAGGATGCTCGCGAACTTGCGGTCGAAGTCCTGGCCCTGTGCCGAGTACAGGGTGGCGAGCCACTGCCTCTGCTGCTCGTTGGGCTCGTTGGGCAGGGGTACGCCGAGCTGGGTGGCGACGGTGCGGACGTGTGCGTCGAGGGACGTATGGCCGTCGATCAGGTGCTGCCCGGCGTCGCGTACGGCCTGTGTGGTCCCCTTCCGCTCCGCCAGCTGTCCGGCGGGCAGCTCCCACAGGCCCGCGAGCCGGACCTTCGTGACGAGGTCCCGGTCCTGCGCGGACAGCGGGCCGTACGGGGTCGTCACGGTCTGTGCGCTGAGTGTGTTCGCGTCGGTCGTGCCCGATCGGTCGGCGTAGGACCAGATCGGAAAGAGCAGCGCAGCGGTTGTCGCCGCCAGGCCCGTGATGATGAGTCCTGTGCCGCTGAATATGCCTCGGCCCTTGATGGGGCGTCGCGGTCGCATGGTGCCTCCTGCTCCGCGCCCCGGGGGTTCGTGCGGCGGGGGCGGGCTTGGCATATTACTGCGGGGTTCGGGGTGACCTCGCACCGCGCCGTGGAGCTGCGTCACTGCCGGCCGCCTGGTCGCTGTGGGTGCCTGTCCGGCTGCGGGGCGTCCCCCGGGTGCGGGTGCGTTGCGGCTGGTCGCGCCCACGCGGCGGAGCCGCATATCGATACAGCCACGCGCCCCTGTGGAGTTGCAGCTCCATCGGCCGCATGGCGCCCGTGGCAACTCCACGTAGCCGCGAGCAGCCGTACCGCCGGGGCGATGAAGAGGGGCGAGCGGCGCCCCGGGAGCGCCGGGGAGCGGACCCACCCCCGGTCCGTGCCAGTGCCGTTCAGCGTCTTTGCAGCAGTACCTTCGCCCGCGCTGCCAACCCCGGGGACCGCGGCGCCGGACCCGCCCGGTCGAGCCACCACTCGCGCAGCTGACGCCGTACCCGCGCATCCTCCGGGCGCCCGACTTTCAGCAGATGCTCCGCGAAGTCCAGCGCGTCCCGTCGGTACCCCCCGCTCATCGGCCGCACCCGCGCGTACTCGAGGAACGTCCCCCGGTATCCCTCCCCGAGCAGCACGGGCAGCTCGGGCGCCACCTTGGCCACGACATCCGCCCGCTTCGCCGCGAGCGCTCGCGCCTGCACCCCCATCCGCACCCGGTCGAACCCCTCCGGCACCGGCGTCCCGGCCACCAGCGAGGACAGCACCGCGGCCTGGGCGACACCGAGCCGCTGCCGGGCCCCGGGCGGGGCCAGGACGGCGACGCCCCCATCCCCGACGGGCTTCGCCGCACCTCCGACGGGCTTCGCCGCACCTCCGACGGGCTTCGCCGCACCTCCGACGGGCTTCGCCGCGCCGCCGACCAGCGCGGTCGCCCGGCCGGCCGCCACGGCTCCCCGGATCGCCTCCAGCTCCCGCTCCAACTCGGCCGGCTCGGGGAAGTTCTCGTCCCGTTCCAACAGCACCCCGGGCGGCGCCACCCGGGACGCGAGGCCGGTCAGGATGTCGAGCACCGGACGCGGCACGGGGTGCGCGTGGCTGTCGTGCCAGACGCCGTCCCGCTCGAAGCCGCCCGCGACATGGACGTAGGCGATGGCCTCCAGGGGCAGCGCGGCGAGCGCCTCGGCCGGGTCCTCGCCCCGGTTGACGTGGTTGGTGTGCAGGTTGGCCACATCGATGAGCAGCCCTACCCCGGTCCGCTCGACCAGTTCGGCAAGGAACTGGCCCTCGGTCATCTCCTCGCCCGGCCAGGAGAACAGCGCGGCGATGTTCTCCAGGGCGAGCGGCACCGGTAGCGCGTCCTGTGCGATCCGCACGTTCTCGCAGAGCACGTCGAGCGCGTCCCGGGTGCGCGGCACGGGCAGCAGATGGCCCGCCTCCAGGTGCGGGGAGGCGGTGAGCGCGCCGCCCGCCCGCACGAACGCGATGTGCTCGGTGACCAGCGGCGCGCCGAGCGCCTCCGCCCGCTCGGCGAGCGCCCTCAGCCGGCCCTCGTCGGGCCGGTCCGCACCGCCGAGGCCGAGGGAGACGCCGTGCGGGATCACGGTCACCCCGCGCTCGCGCAGCGCGAGCAGCGAGTCCGGGAGGTGGCCGGGGCAGACGTTCTCCGCCACGACCTCCACCCAGTCGATGCCCGGCATGCGCTCCACGGCGTCCGCGATCTCCGGCCGCCAGCCGATTCCCGTCCCCAGTCGCCGCACCGCTCCACCCCCTCCTTCTCCGAGTGACGGGGGTATGGCCCCGGCGCGCGGCACCCAATCCCCGCGCCCGCGCCTTCAGAGCAACATTTGAGGTTCGCCGCGCCTCACCCCCGCACCGGCCACTCCTGCGGGACCCGGCCCAGCAGGCGCAACGCCTCCTCCAACGGCCCGGACCCCTCCGGCACCCCCAGCGCCGGGGCGAAGGCGAATCCCGGCCCGCGCCGGGCAGGATCGACGGGCACTCGCCGGGCCACGGCGAGCGCGGCGTCGAGCACGGGCTCCGGCAGCTCCACGGGCACCCCGAGGGCGGCGGCGACATCCCAGGCGTGCGCCACGTAGTCGATGAAGTGGAAGCTGATGGCCCGGCCGCCCGGGAAGCTCCCGCCCAGCTCCGGCAGTGCGAACTCGCGCTCGGCCGCGCCCGGTTCGGCGAAGGCCGCGAGTACGGCGGTGGCGGCCACCCGGTGCACCCCGGCGGGCTCCCGCATGTCCTCCGGCTCCCGCCAGTACGCCGCCTCGTGCCCCGCGCCCCGCGCAGCCGCCGCGAAGCCGAGGTGCTGCGCGGTCATGTGCGCCACGAGCTGCCGCAGGGTCCACCCCGCGCACGGGGTGCCCCGCTCCCAGTCCGACTCCTGCGCCAGTCCCACCACCCGTACGGCCTCGCGCACGGCGATGCGGTCGAGTTCCACGATGTCGCTCTCGGTGACGGTCATGCGGACGAGCATAAAACTGTGCGAACGATCGTGCTTGTTTTTAACGGCGTTCCACCGCAGTCCTCATCGGCTCCTTTCCTCAAGGGACTTCGGGAACCGGGACCTCTCCCACCGCCGCGTCCCGCAGCCGCCGCGCCATACCCACCCGGGCTCTGCGATAGGCGATCTCCTCGTCGTGCAGCACAGAGAGGGCGTTCGCCCTCTCCATCAACGCCTCCAGCTCGAAGGCAAGTTGGGCGACGTCCGTGTCGGCACGCAGCTCACCCGCTTCACGGCCTTCCTCGATCGTGCGCTCCACATGGGCCGACCAGTCGCGCTGCGCACGGACCGCCGCGTCGTGCACCGGGCCCGTCCGCGCGTCGAACTCGGCCATGACGCCGTAGAAGAAGCAGCCGCCAGGGAACACCCGACCCCGCGAGTACTCCAGCCACAACTCGCACAGCCGCCACAGCCGTCCGACGCCGGCCGGCACCTCGTCCGCGGGCCGGATCACTCGCTCGGTGAAGATCCGGGCCGCCTCCCGCACGGTGGCCAGCTGCAGTTCCTGCTTGGAGCCGAAGAGCGCAAACACCCCGCTCTTGCTCAGCTCCAGCTCGGTGGCCAGTCGGCCGACGGTCAGCGCCTCCAGCCCCTCGACCGAGGCGATCTCCACGGTCCGGCGCAGCACCAACTGCCGGGTTCGGTTGCCCCGTTCGACGCGCCCGTCGAGCCGAGTCACCCGGCGCCCCCTACCGCAGCGCGGGGTGGTCGGCGACCACCGTGCAGGAGCCCGGCGCGATCTCCGTGAAGCCGGCGTCCCGCACCAACGGCAGCCCGCTGCCGGTCAGTCGGCCCCACTCGGCGGGATCGGCGGTGCGGACGGCCAACGGGAACCCGGCCTCCCGCCACGCGGTCCGCTCCTCGTCGGACAGCGCCCACCAGGCCAGCTGGGCGCCGTGCCCCGCCTGGGCCATCGTCTTCCCGGCCGACATCTCCAGGTCCGGGTTCAGCCACAGCACCGGCTGGCCGCGATCGGCCCCGACGGGCGGCTCCGGATCGTCCAGCTCCGTTCCCGACACCTGCAGCTTCGCCAGATCCTTCGGCCAGCCGTCCAGCGGAACCGGCGGGAAGACCCGCACCTCCGCGGACTTGCCGTTCACCGTGATCCCGGGCAGCGCCTCGGCCCGCCGCCACTCGGACCCCCGGGCCCGCCGCACGACCTTCCGGATCCGTGCGTCCTCCCAGTCCCGCACGGCCTGAGCCCACTCCCCGTCCCCGACGGCCCGCTCGTCACTCAGCAGCAGAAGCACGGCCCGAGCGGCCGTCTCCAGCGCATCGGTACGGGCAGGAGGAGCACTCCGCTCGATGCGGACGACAAGAGGCAGTACGTACTGCCGTGCCTCGTCACGAGGATTGGGCTCGGTGTGGAAAGGACTGTCACCGGGGGGCGACGAAACTTGGCTCACACCACCCAACCCTAAGGGGCGTGGGGAACTGCGCGACCAGCCCAGACGTCTCGAAGATCGGACTCAAGATCAGCCCCTACGGCGAGACCGGACAAAATCTCCCCATGCAATGTGATCTCCGGCTGACCGGCGTCGGCCGCCGGTACGGCATCCGCGGCCCGTGGGTACTACGCGGCGTCGACTTAGTGGTGGCGCCAGGCACGCTCACCCGCATCGAAGGAGCGAACGGCACCGGAAAATCCACCCTCCTCCGTCTCATCGCCCGCCTGGACGCCCCGACCGAAGGCCGCGTCACCGGCCGTCCACGCACGGCGTACGTCCCGGAGCGCTTCCCCGCGGCCCTGCCCTTCACCGCGTCCGGCTACCTGACCCACCTCGGCACCATCCACGGCCTCTCCCGGAAGACCGCCGCGAACGCCGCACACAGCTGGTTGGAGCGGTTCGGCGCCGCGGCCTACGCGGGTACCCCCATGTCCCGCCTCTCCAAGGGCAGCAGCCAGAAGGTCGCCGTCGCGCAGGCCCTCCTCGCCGACCCGGAGCTGATGGTGCTGGACGAGGCGTGGACCGGGCTGGACACGGCCGCGCGGGCCGAGCTGGAGCGGGCGGTGGCCGAGCGGACCGCGGCCGGCGGTGCCGTCGTCTTCGTCGATCACGACCCGCGCCGCCTGGCCGGGGCGCCCGACGCGACGTACACCGTCGTGGACGGTGGCATCAAGCTCGGTGCGGACGGCGGGAGTTCGCCGCCGGCCGGGCCGCTCACCCGCGTCACCGTGCAGGGGCCGCCGGGGGCGCAGCTGCCACCCGACGCGGTGCGGACAGTCACCTCGGTGGAGGAGACGGCCCCCGGCGTCCACCGCCTCGCCGTCCCGGCCTCCCATTCGGATGTTCTCCTGCGCGCCCTGCTGACGGCCCGCCCGCCCTGGCACGTGGTGAGTGTCGAGTCGGACGGCACCACCCCACTCGAACCCGGAAGCCGCCCATGACCGCTCTCCTGCGCTATCAGGCCGACCTGCTGCTGCGCTCGCAGCGCTGGCTGCCGCCGGTGATCCTCTACGTCGCTTTTCTCGGGGTCGGCGTGCAGAGCGGTCAGCCGGTGCTCGACTCGCTCGGCTACGCGGCCGCCGGTCTGCTGCCGGTGGCCGCCTGGCTGGTGCGGATCTGTGTCACGGGCGAGCCGGACACCGCCCGTGCCTGCGTCGCCGCGGCGCGTGGCCCCGCCCTCGCCCACCTGGCCTGCCTGCTGACGGCGCTGCTCGCCTCGGTGGCGCTCGGGGTGGTGGCGACCCTGGTCATGACGCTGATCAGCGATCCGGCGAGCAACGGCCACCGGACCCGTGTCCCGCTGCTCGGGGCCGGCCTGGCCGGGCTCCTGGCCGCCCTGGTCTGCGCCCTGCTGGGCGCTGCCGTCGGCGCGCTCACCAACCGGCCGGTGCTGCACTCCACCGGCCGCGCGGTGCCCGCGATGCTGCTGGCCACGCTGCTGTCGGTGGTGCTCGCGGGCTCCCCGGCCCAGGCCGCGGTCAGCGGTCTGGTGACCGGTTCGCAGTCCGGCCGCGTCCCGGTGCCGCTGCTGCCCCTGGCCGGGGCAGCCCTCGTGACCGCCGCGGCCTTCGCTGCGGCCTGCGCGCTCACCGCCCGCCGGTCACCATGAACAGGCGGTGCGCTGCGCCTCCTGCCTCCCCCACTCTCGGCTCCGCTCGAGCGGGGGGATCCCCATGCGCACGGGGCACAGCGTGATGCCCTTGTACGACTCCGGGTACTCCGTCGGCTCCCGGCACAGCACACACTCCGCCGACGGCGGCCCGTCGGCCTTCAGGGACCGAGCCGCGTCGGTGACCGTGCAGTAGTCGTCGTCGCTCATGCCCTCAGCGCAGGACGGTCACCGGTGTCCGTTCGTCTCGCCGATCAGCTCGGAGACCTTGACGAACCGGTAGCCCTGCTTGCGCAGTTGCGGCACGACCGTGCGGACGACCCGCTCGGTTGTCGGGGCGGCGCTGCGGGTGCAGTGCATGACGACCACCGACCCGGGCTTCACCCCGTCCAGCACGTCCCGGACGACCGCGTCGGCGTCCGTGGCGAACGCGTCACCGCTCACCACGTCCCACTGCACCGCGGTGACCCCGACCCCGCTGAGCGCGCGCAGCACCTGACGGTCGTAACAGCCGCCGGGGAAACGGAAGTACGGCAGCGGGTGGGGCACGCCAGCCTTGCGGATGGCGGCGTACGCCCGCTCGACGTCCGACTTCATCCGGTCCGCGCCGATGGTCGGCAGGCCATAGCAGTCGTCGGTGAACGCGTAGTGGCTGTAGGAGTGGTTGGCGACTTCGAACTGCGGGTCGTGGCCGAGGGATCGGGCCTGGGCCGGGTACTGCTCAGCCCACCGCCCGGTCATGAAGATGGTCGCCGGCACCTTCAGCGTGCGCAGGGTGCCGATCAGGTCCGGGTTGTCGAAGTGCTCGCCGGAGGCGGCACGGGGCCCCTGGTCGGCGGTCATGTCGGCGTCGAAGGTCAGCGCGACGGTCTTGCCCAGGGTGCGGGGCCCGTGCTCGAACACCGGCGTCAGACCGCCCGGCCCCGGAGCGAGCACGGGCGGCCGCGAGGCGGACGGGGAGGCAGCCGGCTTGGCGTGGGCCGGCCGTGCGGGGCCGGGGGTGCCCGCGGTACCGCAGGCGGCGAGGGCCGCGCCCAGGGCGCAGACGGCGGTGACACTGCGTGCTACTGAAATCACAGTATGAAAATAGTACTAATCGACCGGCTCTGCGGTCCTATGCACCCATGCGTGGCAGTTACCGACGCCCACGCAGGTGGCGGCGGGCTGCTAGCGGCCGTACCTCCCGGTCAGGGTGCCCGTCGCCAGGGTGTGGCCGGACAAGGCCCGGAGGAGGTCGGTGGGGGTGGCGTCGGGGGCGAGGTCCGGCCGGCGGTCGACGGCGTACACCGTGAGGACGTAGTGGTGCGGGCCGTCGCCGCGGGGCGGGCAGGGGCCGCCGTAGCCCGTCTTCCCGAAGCCGTTGCGGCCCTCGACCGCTCCCTGCGGGCGCTCGCCGGCCGTGAGATGCGTGGTGTGCGGGTCGATGTCCCACACCAGCCAGTGCGTGAAGGTGCCGCGCGGGGCGTCGGGGTCCTGGAGCAGAAAGGCCAGGGAGGCGGTCTGCGGGGGTACGCCGGTGACGGCGAGCGGGGGTGAGACGTTCTCGCCGTCGCAGGCGTAGCGGCTCGGGACCGTGGCGGCGTCGGCGTACGCGGGGCTCGTGACCGTGAGCCTCACGGTGGTGGTGGGGGAGGGGGCCGAGGACGAGCCGCCCCCGTCCGCGCATCCCGGTACGACGGCCATCGCGGCCATGGCGATCACCCAACCTTTGCGCATGTCCGGCACGCTAGCCGGAGGGTGGTCCTCCGTTCTCGTGCGGCGCGAGCTGTTGCTGACCTAGCTCCTGCTGCTGACCTAGTTCCTGTTGCTGGCCTCTCTCCTGTTGGTGGCCTCTCTCCAGGAAGTGCAGCAGCTCCACCGGGATCGGCAGGACCAGCGTGGAGTTCTTCTCGGCCGCCACCGCCATCACCGTCTGCAGCAGCCGCAACTGGAGCGCAGTCGGTGTGTCGGCCATCTGCTGGGCGGCCTCGGCGAGCTTCTTCGAGGCCTGCAGTTCGGCGTCGGCGTTGATGATCCGGGCCCGGCGCTCCCGGTCGGCCTCGGCCTGGCGGGCCATGGACCGCTTCATCGCGTCCGGCAGGGACACGTCCTTGATCTCCACCCGGTCGACCTGGATGCCCCAGCCGACGGCCGGACTGTCGATCATCAGCTCCAGCCCCTGGTTGAGCTTCTCCCGGTTGGACAGCAGGTCGTCCAGGTCGCTCTTGCCGATGATCGAGCGCAGCGAGGTCTGTGCCATCTGGGAGACCGCGAACTTGTAGTCCTCGACCTTCACCAGCGCGCTCACCGAGTCGACCACCCGGAAGTAGACGACCGCGTCCACGCGCACCGTGACGTTGTCGCGGGTGATGCCCTCCTGGGCCGGGATCGGCATGGTCACGATCTGCATGTTCACCTTGTGCAGCCGGTCCACGAACGGGATCACCAGGTTCAGGCCCGGTTCGCGCACTTCACTCGTGACCCGCCCGAGGCGGAAGAGCACCCCCTGCTCGTACTGCTTGACGACCCGTGCCGCCATCGCGAAGTACACGACCCCGACGGAACCCAGCGCCGCAAGCGCCCCCAGCAGTTCCTGGAGCATGGTGACCTCCTCAGGGAGAGGCCTTGCTTTGTGTCCGCTGCTGTAACGATAGTTCCGGGCCGGGACGGAAGCCATGGGCGGCGCGGAAAGGCCGGGCCAGGGTGCCGAGGGGCGTCGGCGCCCTGACCCGGGGACGGTGGCCGGATCAGGCGACCGTGGCTCTGGCAGGCTCCTCGGGTGCGGTCACCTCCACCGGCTCGGTGCCCGTCGCGCTGTGGCGCTCGGCCCAGTTCTCCAGGGCCGTGCGGCAGGCGTGGTCCAGGTGGTGCAGGCCGGTCAGGTCCAGCCGGACCGGGCGGTCCTGGGGCAGCGACTCCAGGCTGTCGAGCATCTTCGGCAGCCGCAGGAAGGTCGCGTTGCCCGAGAGGTACGCCTCGATGGGACCCGCGCCCTTGTCGACGACCTCCAGTCGGAGGTGCGAGGCCTCCCAGGCCGTCTTCACGATCGCCAGCGCCAGGCCGATGAGCACGCCCTCGAACATGCTGACCGCCACGATCGACACGGCGGTGACGGCCAGGATCAGCGCCTCGCCCCGGTGCCCGCGCCACAGCACGACCAGCGCCCGGACCGGCACCAGCTTGGCTCCGGAGTAGATCAGGATGCCCGCGAGAGCCGGGATCGGGATGTAGGCGAGCACGCCCGGCAGCAGGGCCGCGAACAGGAGCAGCCAGACGCCGTGCAGCACGCGGGACGCCTTCGTCCGGGCGCCCGCCTGCACGTTGGCCGCGCTGCGCACGATCACCGCGGTCATCGGCAGCGCGCCGAGCAGCCCGCACACCGCATTGCCCGCGCCCTGGGCGATCAGCTCCTTGTCGTACTCGGTGCGCGGACCGGTGTGCAGCCGGTCCACGGCCGCCGCGCTGAACAGCGACTCGGCGGACGCGATCAGCGTGAACGCGACGACCGTGCCGAGCACCCCGACACCGGCGAACCCGGCGAAGGCGTCGAGGGGCGGCGGCTGGACGGCGCCCAGCAGCCCCTTCACCTCGACGGTGGCCACCGGCAGGCTGAGCACCAGCGCGGCCAGCGTGGCGAGGCCGACCGCGGCGAGCGGACCGGGCACCGAACGCACCTTCGCCGGTGCGTGCTTCCACAGCGCCAGCACCACGACGGTGCCGGCGCACAGGGCGAGCGAGGTGAGGGCCGGCCCGTCGCCGAGGGCGTCCAGGAACGCCCTCGGCAGCCCGACCACCTTGCCCAGACCCGAGTCGGGGGCCTTGGCCGCCATGGCCGGATACAGCTGACCGGCGATCAGGACCAGACCGATTCCGGCCAGCATGCCCTCGACGACCGAGACCGAGATGGCCCGGAAGTACCGGCCCAGCTTCAGCGCGCCCATGAGCAGCTGGAGCACGCCGGTGGTGAGCACGATGGCGCCGAGCATCGGCAGCCCGAACTCCTGGACCGCCTCGAAGACGAGCACGGTCAGTCCGGCGGCCGGCCCGGACACCTGCAGGCTGCTGCCGCGCATCAGCCCGGTGACCAGGCCGCCCACGATGCCGGTGACCAGGCCGAGTTCGGCCGGCACTCCGGAGGCGACGGCCACGCCCACACACAGCGGGAGCGCGACCAGGAACACGACGAGGGAGGCGGCGAAGTCCTGCCTCAGATGAGGGAAACGGGATATGAGAGGACTGTTCATCGGCGCGCTCACAGGGCTTCGAAGGTGTCGGACTGCGGGCGGTGTGCGCGTACGGCGCCGGTGTGCACCTCGTAGTACCAGGCGTGCAGGTCCAGCTGACCCTGTGCCAGTTTCCGCTCGATGCACGGGTACGAGCGCAGCCGCAGCAGCTGGGTCAGTACATGGCTCTGGACGCCCTCGGCGACCTCCGGGTCCTCGGCCGCGCCGGCCGGGCGCGGGGTGGCGTGCGCGAGCCAGTCGCGCACGGCGGGTACGGCGGTCAGGTCGTCGCCGCGCACCAGCGCGCCGACGGCGCCGCAGTGCGAGTGGCCGCAGACGACGATGTCGCGGACGCCGAGCACCTCGACGGCGTACTCGATGGTGGCGGCCTCGCTGGTGGGGTGCTGCGAGGTGTACGGCGGGACGATGTTGCCCGCGGTGCGCAGCTCGAAGAGCTCGCCGGGGCGGGCACCCGTGATCAGGGCAGGGACGACCCGGGAATCGGAGCAGGTGATGAACAGGACCTGCGGGGACTGGCCTTCTGCGAGTTTGGCGAACTCCTCAGGGCGCTGTCCGAAGGTACGGGCGTTGTCGATGAGGGGCTGCATGTGTGTGGACTCCTCCTGGCGCGCCGCAGCGGCGCGTCGGGCTTGCACGACGTTCGTGGGGGGATGAGCCCTCGATCAGCAGCGGAAGACCTGAACAGCTGCCGGGGAGTGGGCTCTGGAGGATCTCGTGGTGCGGTGGTGCGGGGCACCGGACGTGCCCGGCGATTGCGGGGTTGCCGTCTGCCGGGCTATGAGCGGGTGTTCCTGCGCCCAGCCGGAGGCGGGGCCGCGCTGCCGGTCGCGCAGGTGCCGGCCCCCGCCGGGATTCTGGGTGCAGCCGCCGTCGCGGAGCGCGCCCACGCCGTTGCGCACGGGCTCCGAGGGACGCACGGTTTCGGGTGCGGCTTTGGCCTTCGCGTGACTGAGCGTATGCGCGGATGCGAAGGTTTCCGTGGATGCGAAGAACTGCAGGGCGAGCAGGGCGGTGGCGAGCAGGGCAAGCAGGGTCCGGGCCGTCGTACCTCGGAACATGCACCCTCCTCCCAGGAGTTCACACCTCTTACGCCCACCAAGCATTGGTCAATGATTGGTCAAGAAACACGTTAACCCTGCAAAGTCCTTTGCAGGGTTAACTGGGCGTTACGAGCGCAAGAGAGCGTGAAAAGTGCCGGTCGGATGGCGAGATCCGGCTCTTGACTACGAGCTGACGAGACCCTTCGCGTCTCGGGCCAACGCGGTGAGCCGGGATATCGCGCGGAAGTACTTCTTGCGGTAGCCGCCGTTCAGCATCTCCTCGCTGAACAGCTGGTCGAACGGCAGGCCCGAGGCGAGCACCGGGACCTCGCGGTCGTACAGCCGGTCCGCCAGCACCACCAGCCGCAGCGCCGTCGACTGGTCCGGCACCGGCCGCACATCGGTCAGGCACACCGCCTTCACCCCGTCGGTCAGGGCGCCGTACCGGCTCGGGTGCACCTTGGCCAGGTGCTCCAGCAGATGCGGGAAGTCGTCCAGCGAGGCGCCCGTGGTGGCGTACGCCGCCTTGGTCACCTGCTCGTCCGAGTACGGCGCGGGAGCCTCCGGCAGGCCGCGGTGGCGGTAGTCCTCGCCGTCGATGCGCAGGGCGCGGAAGTGGGCGGACAGGCCCTGGATCTCGCGCAGGAAGTCGGCGGCGGCGAACCGGCCCTCGCCGAGCTTGCCGGGCAGCGTGTTGGAGGTGGCGGCGAGCGCCACGCCCGCCTCGACCAGCTTGCCGAGCAGCGTGGAGACGAGCACGGTGTCGCCGGGGTCGTCCAGCTCGAACTCGTCGATGCACAGCAGGCGGTGGCCGCTGAGCGTCTGCACGGTCTTCTGGAAGCCGAGCGCGCCGACCAGGTTCGTCAGCTCCACGAAGGTGCCGAACGCCTTGAGCGCCGGCTCGGCCGGGGTGGCGTGCCACAGGGAGGCGAGCAGATGGGTCTTGCCCACGCCGTAGCCGCCGTCCAGGTAGACACCGCGGGGGCCCGCCGGGGCCTTGGGTGCCTTGGTCCGGCCGAACCCGAAGAGGCCGCGTCGGCCGGCGCCGGAGGCGTGGGCGCCGCCGAGCCCGGCCGCGAAACCGTCCAGCACCCCCACGGCCTCGGTCTGGCTGGGCTGGTTCGGGTCCGGGATGTACGTGGCGAAGCGCACCGAGTCGAAGCGCGGCGGCGGCACCATCTCGGCGACCAGCCGGTCCGCGGGGACGTGCGGCTCGCGGGTGCACAGGGAGAGGGGGCCCGCATCGGTCAGAGGGCTGGAACCGGGGGCGGCGGTGGAGGACGACACGGTTACCCATGCTAAGCGCCGTGTCACACTGCACGACATGCGACGCCTGTTCCCTGTGACCTACGAAACAGCAGCCCAGGCCTTCGGCGGGGGCACGGAGAGGGAGGAGGTGGGTGGGGCGGCAGGGGCTCCCGCGCCGGGTGGGTCCGGCGGGCCTGCCGGTGCCGACGCACTCGTGAACCGTGAGTGGAGCCTCGCCGAGCTGGCCGCCGCCTACGCGTATCCGGAGACGGGTTCCGGGGCCCGGCAGCCGTGGCTGCGGGCCAACATGGTCTCGACCCTCGACGGCGCCGCCCAGCACGAAGGGCACTCCCAGCCCATCTCCAGCGCGGCCGACATGCGCATCTTCGGCACGCTCCGGGCGCTCGCGGACGTGATCGTGGTGGGCGCGGAGACGGTACGGCAGGAGGGGTACCGCCCGGCACGCGCGCGTGCGGAGTTCGCGGCGGGCCGGCGGGCCGCGGGGCAGGGACCCGCCCCGGCGATCGCGATCGTCACCGCCGGCCTGGACCTGGACTTCTCTCTCCCCCTGTTCACGTCGCCCCTGGTGCCCACCGTGATCCTCACCGGTGCCACTGCGGCCCCGGACCGGGTCGCGGCCGCCGAGAAGGCCGGTGCCCGGGTGGTCGTCGCAGGGGAGGGCATGGGCGTCGACCCGGCCCGCGCGGTACGCGCCCTCGCCGACCTCGGCCACACCCGTCAGCTCACCGAGGGTGGGCCCCGGCTGCTGGGCCAGCTGGTGGCGGCGGACGTGCTCGACGAGCTGTGCCTGACCGTGTCGCCGATGCTCAGCGCGGGGGACGCGCAGCGCATCGCCGGAGGGCCGTCCGTCGCCGTTCCGCGCCGCTTCGAACTGGCGTCTCTGCTGGAAGAGGACGGATTCCTGTTCAGTCGTTACCGCCGGTCCTGAAATCGGCGGAATCTACCGTTCCGTTTAACTTCGGGCGGGCAGACTAGGTCCGGCACAACCCGTGCGAGCACGGGGCAGGATGGTTTCCGCAGGGCCTTGCCGGGCCCACGGAGGGAAGAGGCGCCGCGTGTTCACAAGCGTTCTGATGATCGAGAAGGCCCTGACGTCCGCCGACGTGGAGTTCGTCACCACCTTGCACGGAGACGAGCGGGTCTCCTTCCATGTGCTCCTGCAGCCGCGCGGCGACCAGGCGGACCGGCTGCTGCGGGCCATCGACGACATCGCGCTCGGCGAACTCGAGGAGGCCCGGCGTGAGGGGTCGACGCCGGAGGGGGACGAGGCGCGGAGTGTCGGACAGCAGGCTCTCGATGTGTCCCTGCAGGCCCTGCGGGCTGCCGGCAGCGAGGCCGAGGGGCGGCTGGTCGAGGATCATCCGCTGGATGCGCTGAAGTCCTTGGTCGCCGAGGTCGGTGCGGATGAGGTCATCGTGCTGACCGACCCGCACTATGTCGAGGAGTTCTTCCATCGGGACTGGGCTTCTCGGGCCCGGCACAAGGTGGGGGTGCCGGTGTTGAAGTTGTTCTCGCACAGCAAGGCCTAGGTGCCGCGGGGGTGCGTCGCCTTCGCGGGTGCGGCGACGTCGTGGCCGGTCGTGCCCATGCGGCGGAGCCGTGGATCGGCACGGCCCCGCACCCCTGAGCAGGACCGGCTGTCCCCGTTGCGAAGCGACCCGGGGTTCAGCGCATAGGCTAGGGGCGCTCAGCCTCGTACCGGATCTTATGGAGACTTGCATGGCACCCGGACTTCCTGCCGCCATGGACCGACCGCACTTCATCGGCATCGGCGGTGCTGGGATGTCGGGTATCGCCAAGATCCTCGCGCAGCGTGGGGCCGAAGTGGCCGGGAGTGACGCCAAGGAGTCGGCGACCGCCGAGGCGCTGCGGGCGCTCGGTGTGACCGTGCACATCGGGCACGCTGCCGGGCACCTCGCCGACGACGCGAGCTGTGTCGTCGTGTCGTCGGCGATCCGCAAGGACAACCCGGAGCTGGTCCGCGCCGCCGAACTGGAGATTCCGGTGGTGCACCGGTCCGACGCGCTGGCCGCGCTGATGGACGGGCTGCGGCCGATCGCCGTGGCCGGTACCCATGGCAAGACCACGACTACGTCGATGCTGGCGGTCTCGCTGAGCGAGCTGGGCCGCCGGCCGTCGTACGCCATCGGTGGCGACCTGGACGCGCCCGGCTCGAACGCGCTGCACGGCGAGGGCGACATCTTCGTCGCCGAGGCCGACGAGTCGGACCGCAGCTTCCACAAGTACGCGCCCGAGGTCGCCATCGTCCTCAACGTCGAGCTGGACCACCACGCGAACTACGCCTCGATGGACGAGATCTACGAGTCGTTCGAGACCTTCGCCGGGAAGATCGTGCCCGGCGGGACGCTGGTGATCTCCGCCGACCACGAGGGTGCGCGGGAGCTGACGCGGCGGCTGGACGGGTCGGTGCGGACCGTGACGTACGGCGCGGCCGAGGACGCCGATGTGCGGGTTCTGGCCGTCGTGCCGCAGGGGCTGAAGAGCCAGGTCACCGCGGTGCTGGACGGGCAGGAGCTGACCTTCGAGGTCTCCGTTCCCGGCCGCCACTACGCGCTCAACGCGGTCGCCGCGCTGGCCGCCGGTGCCGCCCTCGGCATTCCCGCCGCGGAGCTGGCGCCCGCGCTGGCCGCCTACACCGGGGTCAAGCGGCGCCTGCAGCTCAAGGGCGAGGCGACGGGTGTGCAGGTGATCGACTCCTACGCCCACCACCCCACCGAGATGACCGCCGACCTGGAGGCCATGCGCGGCGCCGCCGGTGACTCCCGGATCCTGGTCGTCTTCCAGCCGCACCTCTTCTCCCGCACCCAGGAGCTGGGCAAGGAGATGGGCGAGTCGCTGGCGCTCGCCGACGCCTCGGTCGTGCTCGACATCTACCCGGCCCGCGAGGACCCGATCCCCGGTGTGACCAGCGAGCTGATCATCGAGGCCGCACGCGCGGCGGGCGCCGACGTCACCGCCGTGCACGACAAGGCGGAGATCCCCGCGGTGATCGCGGGAATGGCGAAGCCCGGTGATCTCGTTCTCACCATGGGCGCGGGCGACGTGACCGACCTGGGCCCGCAGATCCTGGACCGCCTGTCGCAGCAGTAAAGGGGCTGAAGCTCATGTCGTACGACGTCGAGAAGCCGGACGAGCAGTGGCGCGCGGAGCTGACACCGGCCGAGTACGCCGTGCTGCGCCAGGCCGGCACCGAACCGGCCTTCACCGGTGAGTACACGGACAGCAAGACCAAGGGCGTCTACTCCTGTCGCGCCTGCGGTGCCGAACTGTTCACCTCCACGACCAAGTTCGAGTCGCACTGCGGCTGGCCGTCCTTCTACGACCCGAAGGACACCGATGCGGTGGAGCTGATCGAGGACCGCTCCCACGGCATGGTCCGCACCGAGGTGCGCTGCGCCCGCTGCGGATCCCACCTCGGTCATGTCTTCGAGGGTGAGGGGTATGCGACCCCCACCGACCAGCGGTACTGCATCAACAGCATCTCGCTCCGGCTGACGCCGGATGAGTCCTGAGGCTCCTGAGGCTTCTGGGGCTCCGGGGCGGCCGGGACACCTGTGACTGGTGCCCGGCTCGCTCCGGTTTGAGATTCTGTGAGGGTGATGGGTGTCGCGCGCTGGATCCAGGCCCGTCGCAGGTCCGTGCCCGCTGACGGCCACCGCGCGGACGGGGCCGGTGAGCCGGAGGGCGAGGAGGCCCGGCTGACGGCCCTGCGGGCGGCCACGGGCGCGATCGGCACGACACTCGACGAGGAAACCACCTGCTCCGAGCTGACCCGGGCCGTCGTACGGCTGGTGGGCGGAGCGGCTGCGGTCATGCGGCGGACCGGGAAGACCGTCTCCGGGTACGAGGCGATCGCCGGAGATCCTGACGTGCTGCCCGATGTCCGGTGGGCCACGGCCGTGGCCCGGGAGGCGGGTACCCCGGCGGCCGACAGACAGCCGGAGCCCTGGACCGAGCAGCCGCCCGGCAGCCGCGGCCGCCCCGCGCTCTGTGTGCCTCTGACCAGCGGCGACGACGAGTACGGCGTCCTGGTCACGGGGCGGCACGGAGCGCGGTTCACCCGTTCGGAGGCCGAGCGGCTCGCCCTCGTCGCCGAGCGCGCCGCCTCCCACATCCGGCACGCTCGCGCCTACGACCTGGTCAGCCGGACCGCCGGTGACCTGCAACGCGCGCTGCTGGCGGAGCCCGGTCGGCCGCACCCGAACCTGGACGTCGCGATCCGCTACCTCCCGGCCGGCAGCAGTCGGGTGCTGGTCGGCGGCGACTGGTGCGAGACCGTACGGCTCCATTTCGGCCGCACCCTGTTGGTCGTCGGCGATGTGATGGGCCACGGCCTGGAGGCCGCCGTCGACATGAGCGCCTACCGCTCCTCGCTGCGCTACATCGCCTCCTCCGACCTGCCCCCGCACCGCGTGCTGCGGCAGATGGACGACATCGCCGCCGGCGAGGCCGAGCGGAGGCCGGCCACCTGTCTGCTGGCGCGGATCGACCCCGGCCGGGGGCAGGTCACGCTCGCCAGCGCCGGTCATCTGCCGCCGGTGCTCATCAGCGGGGACGGGCGGACCGCACCGCTGCCCGTGCCGGTCGGGCCGCCGCTCGGCACCGGTTTCGGCGGCTACGAGTCGGCCACCCACCAACTGGCCCCCGACCAGACACTGGTGCTCTTCACCGACGGGCTCGTGGAACGCCGCGGCGAGGACATCGACAGCTCCATGGCCCGCCTGTCCGCCCTGCGTTTCACCGGCCACGGCGTGGACGAGGTCCTGGACACCATCCTGACCAACCTGGACGCACGCCATGCGGAGGACGACGTGGCGGTCCTCGCGGCGCGGCCGTATCCGCGGCGGGAGAGCGCGGAAGTGGAGCACGGCGCCCAGGTGATGGGTCCCTGAGCCCCGCCCCTCTCCGTCAACTCCTCGCACATCCCGCGTGGTTGATCTGTTCCCGCCGGACAGCCGTCGTTCGCGAACCCGACTGAGCAACCGTGAGCTGGGCGAGGAGGGCGTGGCCTGGGCCGCGGCCCGGCCCGGCTGCGAGGTGTTCGCGGTCGACGCCGGGCGGCGGGTGGTGCGGACGGGCGGGATGCCGATGGCGGGGGCCGGCTGACGTCACAGAAGGGACGTGACGGAAGCCGTCAGGCCTCGAGAGCGAGGCGGTCGGGGGGTTCCTCGCCCAGGTTCTCGTACACCCAGTTGTCGTTGCGCGGCGCCAGGTTCCGGGCGCGCACGGTCAGCAGCGAACGGACCTTCTCCCGGGCCTGGGGAAGAGCGAGTCGACCGCCGCGGTGGCGGGTGAGAGCGTCCAGGGCGCCGCGCACCTCCTCGCCGACCGGCGCGTCCTCGTCCGGCGACGTCGGAACGTCGTACGGCCCGTCTCCGAAGAGCCGGGCGGCCGCGTGGCGGACCGACACCTCGGTGCGCAGGGGTTCGGGCGCGTCCGCGGCGGCGCCCGCGGCCAGCGCCTCGGCACGGGCGAGCGTCTCGACGGCCGTGGGGTACGCGTCCTGACTGGCGTAGAGGGCGCTGAGATCGACGAGGGCCTCCAGGGCCCGGGCGTGCGAGCCCGCCCGCTGCCACAGGTCGACGGCCTTCAGCAGCAGCGGGGCGGCGTCGGCCGGGTCGTTGAGGGTGCGGGCCATGCAGGCGGCGTTGTTGGAGTCGTTCGCGGCGTTCGAGAGGTCGCCGACGCTCTCCCACAGCCCGGCCGCGCGACGGTACAGATCACGCGCGCACGCGTGGCGTCCCGCGTCGTCCTCGGCGAGGCCGTAGGCGTTCGCCGCCATGGCACGCAGGTTCGTGGTGCCCCACCGGTCGGCCAGCTCCACGGCCTGGCCGCCCCACCGTACGGCGGCGTCGGAGTCGGACATCCGGCGGGCGAAACGGCAGTTGTTGATCGCGAGCGGGACGGCGGCCGCCCCACGGCCGGTCGAGGTGAGGGTGGTGACCGCGGCCTCGCCGGCGGCCAGGGCCTGGGTCCACTCCTCCTGGGCCCACAGGACGAGGCTGAGCCGGAACTCGGCCTCGGCGGTCAGTTCCGGCAACCGGTACTCCCGGGCGATGGACGCCGCCCGCCGCGCGGCCTCGGCGGCGAGGCCGTGGACTCCGGCGTCGCGCAGCGCGTCGATGTTCAACAGGCAGGCCCGGACGGCGTCCTCGGGCCGGTTCTGCCGCAGGTGGAGCGCCACCCGGTCGTTGTTGACGGCGACGACCGCGTCGAGTTCGCGGCGCGCGGTGTAGAGGACGTGCAGCCCGACCGTGAGGTCGGTGGCGAGGTCGAGCCAGTCGTTGTCGCGGGCGAGCCGCTGGGCCGCGTGGAAGCGGGTGGGCTCCAGCTCGCCCGAGAGCTGCGCCCCGTGCTCCTGGTTGGTGATCTCGGTCAGCCGGTCACAGAGGTAGGACACGGACGCGTGCTGGAACTCGCGTACGAAGTCCGGGTGTTCGTCCTCCTCCAGGCGCTCCCGGGCGAAGAGGTGCACGAGGTCGAACAGCCGGAAGGTGGCCAGCGGGCCCCCGTCGGGCATGCGCACCAGGTCCTGCAGAGCGAGGCTGCGGTCCACCAGCCGGAGGAGCAGGAGTTCCTGCCGCAGTGCGGGAGCCTGGAGACAGTGGCCGAGTTCGGGCCCGGTGACGGCCGCCCCGGGCGCGGCGGTGATCAGCCTGAGCACCCGGCGGGCCGGCGGGTCCAGCGCCTCGTGGCTGAGCCGGATCGCCAGTCGCACCGCCCGGTCGCCGTACGCCAGGCCCTCCAGCCGTGCCGACTCCTCCTCCAGGAGCCGCACGAGATAGTCGGGCGGCGGCCCCGACGGCTGGGCGAGGCGGGCGCCGACGATGCGCAGGGCCAGGGGGACGTCCGCGCACAGGTGCGCCAGTCGGTGCAGCTCCTGTCTCTGCCGCGTCACCTCGGGCGGGCGTCCCTCGGCGCACCGGGTCAGCACGGTCACCGACGCCTCCCGGTCCAGCGGTCCGACCTCGAAGACGAGCCCCGGGTCCGCGTAGTCCTGGGCCCGGTCGCGGGACGTCACCAGGACGGCGCAGCCGGCGGGGGCCTTGACGAACGGCCTCGCGTGCGCGGCGTCCAGGGCGTTGTCGAGGATCAGCAGGACCCGCCGCTCGTGCATCCCCGCGGTGAAGGCGGCGATCAGCCGGGCGTCGTCCTTCGCCTCCGCGCCGAGATCGAGGCCGAGCGCCTCCGCGAGGATCCGGACCACGGTTCGGGCGCTCAGCCGGGCGTCGGGCAGGAGTCCGTGCAGGTCGACGTGGAACACCCCGCCGGGAAACGCGGGGGCGAGGGTGCGGGCCGCCTCGACGGCCACCACGGAGGTGCCGACGCCGGGCTGCCCGCAGAGGAACGCGGTCGCCCTTCCGTGCCGTGTCATGTGCCGGTCGATGGCGCCGACCACGTCGGCGACCAGCTTCTCGCGTCCCGCGACACAGGGGTCCACGGCCGGCAGCCCACACATCTGGGCGGCCACGGCGCTGAGTTCGGGGCGTCCCGGAGCGGGTCCGGGCGGGGCGTCGGCGTCGGGGCGCCCCGTGCGGACGCCGGCGCCCGGGCCGGCCGTGGCCGCCGTCGTGGAGGTGCGCAGGACCGCCTCGGCCGACGTCACCGGCGGAAGGTGGCTCAGCAGAGCGTGCAGGAAGCCCGACAGCGGGATCGTGGTGCCGTCCGTGAGCGCCTCGTGGAGGAAGCGGCGGGAGGCGCCGGACAGGCCCGAGAGCAGGCCGTCCGTCACCTCCTCGGCGAGCGTCCGGCGCAGCCGGCCGAGGAACGCCCGGGCGGCGTGGCCGGACAGTTCCTGGTCCGGTGGTGTGCCGGGCACGGGCCGTGCCCATCGCTCCACGGCCTCCGCGTGATCGGGGAGCCGGGGCAGCAGCACCCGGGGCTCCAGGCCGCGCAGCCGGAGTCGCTGCCGCAGACCCGAGACGGCCGTCGCGTCCCAACCGGTGCCGCACGCGCGGGAGAAGATCCGCTCCTCGGCGTCGCCGAGGCCGCCCCGGCCCCGGAAGGCGCCGTCGAGCGCGACGAGCGCCAGAGCGGCCTCGCGGGCCGCTTCCACGGGGCCGACGCCGTCCGGCGGCGCCTCCAGGGCGGGCACCACCCCGGTGCCGCCCACGGACAGGACGGTGCCCACCTTGTCGCCGAACGTGATCCGGCGCCGTACCGGAGTGCGCGCGTCCTGCTCCAGCAGGCGGGTGAGGTCCTCGGTCCTGGCGACCCAGACCGAGTTGGACAGCCAGCCGTCGGCGCTGTTGTAGCGCGCGGACACCACGCCGAGGACCATCCCGTCGGTCGGCCGGACCACGGGGGCGCCGCTCATGCCGCGCATCACGTCCGGGGAGGACAGCCGGCCCAGCAGCACGCCGTCCCGGTCCGTTCCACCCTCCCAGACGCCCCTCGCCTGCAGGAACGCGTAGCGGCGACCGTGGTCGTCGACCTCGGCGACACCGATGACGACCACCCCTGTGGGCGAGCCCACGGTGTCGGACGGTGCCCAGCCCGGCACCGACTCGGCGAGCGGCCGCGCCCGGCGCAGTACGGCCAGGTCGCGTGCGGGGTCGACGGCGAGCACCTCGGCGGGCTCCGTGCCCGGTGAACCGTCCAGCGCGTCGGTCGACACCTCGTCGCCCACGAGGCCGCGGCCCAGACCGTCCAGGACGTGCCAGGCCGTGACGAGGACGCCCGGCGCCACCTGGAAGCACGTACCCACCGGGACGTCGTGGCGCAGCAGGACCCGTCCCAGACTTCCGGGAACCCCCGGGCGGCGCACGAGACCGCTCATCCCGCGTCCCCCACCCGGACGGCCAGTAACCGGTTCGTCATGGGTCACAACCTGGCATACCGCCCGGCTCCCTGTCCCCTGATCCGAAGGGATCGGTCAAGGGCGGTTGCTGGCCAAAGTGCCGCAACAATCGCCGTCTAGACTCTCCCCGCAACGGCCCAGGCTTCGCCAAAACCGAAGGGTACGCGGCGTTTTGATACGGATAGATGCAGTCACCAAGCGGTACCCGGACGGCACGGTGGCCGTCGACCGGCTGTCGTTGGAGATACCCGACCGAGCGATCACCGTCCTGGTCGGCCCCTCCGGCTGCGGCAAGACGACGACCCTGCGGATGATCAACCGGATGGTGGAGCCCAGCGAGGGCAGCATCCTCCTCGACGGCCAGGACATCCGGCAGCAGCCGGTCAACACTCTGCGCCGGTCGATGGGTTACGTCATCCAGAACGCCGGTCTCTTCCAGCACCGCACCATCCTCGACAACATCGCCACCGTGCCCCGCCTGCTCGGCTGGAGCAAGCAGAAGGCACGGGCGCGGGCGGCGGAGCTGATGGAACGGGTCGGGCTCGACACCGCGCTCGCCAAGCGGTACCCGTACCAGCTCTCCGGCGGCCAGCAGCAGCGCGTCGGCGTGGCCCGGGCGCTCGCCGCCGACCCGCCGGTGCTGCTGATGGACGAGCCCTTCTCCGCCGTCGACCCGATCGTGCGCAAGGGCCTCCAGGACGAGCTCCTGCGTATTCAGGACGAGTTGGGAAAGACCATCGTCTTCGTCACGCACGACATCGACGAGGCCATCAAGCTGGGCACGATGGTCGCCGTGCTGCGCACCGGCGGCAGGCTGGCCCAGTTCGCCCCGCCGGCCGAGCTGCTCAGCGCGCCCGCCGACCCCTTCGTGGAGGACTTCCTCGGCGCCGACCGGGGCATCCGGCGGCTCTCCTTCTTCCCGTCCGCCGAACTGGAGTTGCAGACCGCTCCCGTGGTCGCGATCGACGCGGGCGCGGAGAAGCTCGCCTCCCGAGGCGCGGCTCCCTATCTCCTGGTGACGGATGTCGACGGCAGGCCGCTCGGCTGGGGTGCGCCGGACGACCTCACCGCCGGGGAGATCGACCGGGAGCGACTGCTGCCGTACGGGCGGCCGTTCGTGCCCGGCACGGACTCGCTGCGCACCGCGCTCGACGGGGCCGTGCTCTCGCCGACCGGCTGGGCCGTGGCCGTGGACGGCGAGGGGCGCGCCGTCGGCGTCGTGTCCCAGCAGGTGATCGGCGGGGCGATCCGGGCCGCCCACAGCGCGGGCCGGCAGGATGCGAAGGCCGCCCGATGAGCGGCTTCTTCGACATCCCGAGCGACCTCCAGAACAGCTACTTCGGCCTGATCGGCCTGCACCTGCGAGAGGCCCTGCTGCCGGTGCTGGCCGGGCTGCTCGTCTCGCTGCCCCTGGCCCAGCTGTGCGTACGGTTCCGCTGGCTCTACCCGCCCGTGTTCGGTGTGACCACCGTGCTGTACGCCATCCCGTCCCTGGCCTTCTTCGTCGTCCTCATCGACTACACCGGTCTGACCGAGACCACGGTGATGATCCCGCTCGCCGTCTACAGCCTGGTGGTGCTGGTCCCCGCGATCGTGGACGGCGTCCGCTCGGTGCCGCCGGAGACCCTCGCCGCGGCCACGGCCATGGGCCTGGGACCCGTACGACGTTATCTCCAGGTCCAGTTGCCCATCGCCGTACCGGCGATCATCGCGGGCCTGCGGGTGGCGACCGTGTCGAGCATCTCCCTGGTCAGCGTCGGCATGCTGATCGGCAACCAGGGCGCCCTCGGCAATCTGCTGCACGACGCCCAGATCTACAACCGGCCCCTGCTCGCGGTGAACTCCGTGGTGACCACCGCCGTACTGGCCGTCCTGGTCGACGCGTTGCTGGTCGCCGTGCGTGTCCTGCTGACCCCCTGGATGCCGAAGGAGCGCGCGGCCCGGTGAACGTCCTGCACTTCGTCAACGCCTTCTTCAGCGACAGCGACCACTGGCACGGCTACGACGGCATCCCGTCCCGCGTCGTCGAGCACCTGTGGTTCTCCCTGGAGGCGCTCGTCCTCGCCACCTTGATCGGACTGCCGGTCGGCCTGGTCACCGGGCACTACGGGCGCGGCGGCAACGTGCTCGCGCTGATCGCCACCGCGGCCCGGGCGCTGCCCACCTTCGGCCTGCTGGTGCTGCTGGTCACCTGGCTGAGCTTCAGCACGGGGCTCGTGATGATCCCGCTGGTCGTGCTCGCCGTCCCGCCGATCCTGGTCACGACCTACGAGGCGGTCCGGTCCGTCGACCCCTCCCCGGTGGACGCCGCGCGGGGCATGGGCATGCCGGAGTCACGGGTCCTCTTCCAGGTGGAACTCCCGGTCGCGCTCCCGCTGATCCTCAGCGGGGTGCGGTCGGCCGCCATCCAGATCGTCTCGACGGCCACCATCGCCGCGTACATCGGCCTCGGCGGCCTCGGCCGCTACATCATCGACGGCCTCTACCAGAAGAACTACGAGAAGGTCGTCGGCGGCGCCACCCTGGTCGCCGGGATGGCGCTCGTGACCCTCGTGGTGTTCTGGGCGGTGTCCCGGATCGTGGTCTCGCCCGGGGTGCGCCGGAGCAACTGAGGCTCAGCTCTCGGTGCGGGCCAGCGCCAGTTCGAGTACGACGAGCAGCGCGTCCCGCACCGAGCCGCGCTCCCGGGCGTCGAACACCACGACCGGGACGCCGTCGGAGACGTCGAGCGCCCAGCGGACCTCGTCCAGGGAGTGCTCCACCTTCCCGTCGAAGGCGTTGACCGCCACCGCGAACGGGATTTCCTTGTGCTCGAAGTAGTCGACGGCCGCGTAGCAGTCGTCCAGACGGCGGGTGTCGACGATGACGAGACCGCCGACCGCGCCCTCCACGATGTCGTCCCACATGAACCCGAACCGCTCCTGCCCGGGCGTGCCGAACAGGTACAGCTTCAGCGTCGGGTCGATGGTGATGCAGCCGAAGTCCAGCGCCACCGTGGTCGTGGTCTTGCGCGGGGTGTGCGTGAGATCGTCCACGCCCGCCGCGACCTCGGTGATCGACGCCTCGGTGGTCAGCGGCTCGATCTCCGAGATCGAGCCGACGGTGGTGGTCTTGCCCACGCCGAAGCCGCCCGCGATCACCATCTTGACCGGCAGCGGCGGCCGCACGGCGGCGGGCGCTGCCGTGCCCAGGGTGAGCGGTTCAGTCGGTGTCACTCGGTACCCCTCGGGAGTCGGAGATGGCCCGGAGGCCATCGATAACCCTGCGCAGGACGGAGGCGTCGTGGGTGGCCTCGGCGTCGGGCACGTGGATCGTCAGCTGCCCCGCCTCGCGCAGGTCTTCGGCCAGGACGCGGACCACGTTGAGGTGCAGCCGCAGCCGGGCCGCGAGTTCCGCGATCGACTGCGGCAGCCGGCAGGCGGCGACGATGTCGTACCGCTCGAAGGAGAGCCGGCCGAGCGCGTCGAGACCCGCTGCGGTGGCCACCACCTGGGTCTCCACGGGCATCGACCGGCCGGGAGCGGCATCCGCCACCCGGCCGGCGGTGACCAGGAACGGCCGTACGGCGGGGGCGGGGCCGACCGGGTCCGGGCCCGGGGGCTGGGTGCCGTCCGCCATGGCTGTCCACTCCTCCTGTCCGGGCGCGCGCCTCAGCGCGTGGCGCCGACGCTGTTCTTCAGCTCCAGCACCAGCTGCGGGCTGAGCGCCGCACCGGCGCGGTTGGCGAACACCGTCATCTCGTAGGCGATGTTGCCGAGCTTGGCGTCCTTGTCGGTGACCACACCGAGGACGGCGCCGCTGCCGATCGCGGAGACGATCACATGGCCGCCCTCCAGGTCGATGATGACCTTGTTCAGGCCGCCCAGGCCGTAGTTGCCGGAGGCGCCGGCGGCCAGGCTGGTGATGCCCGAGACGATCGCGGCGAGCCGCTCGGAGTGGGCGTGCTCACGCAGCTCCGACACGGCGATCAGCAGGCCGTCGGAGGAGACCGCGATCGCGTCGACGACGCCTGCGGTCTCGGTCGCGAAACGGTTCAGCAGCCAGGTGAAGTCGGCTGCGGCTGCCTGCAGGTCGGTCGGCGTGCCGCCCGTCGGGGTGTCACCTGTCGACGTGCTCACTGCTCGGCTCCTTCCGGAAGGTGGTTCGGGTCGTGCGGCGGGGTCGGTGCGGGGGGAGCGGAGGAGGTCTCCTCGGGGTGCGGTCGCGCGTGGCTTCCGGTGTCGCTGTCCCGATGGGCGCGTTCCACCGCAGCCTCGAACTCCTCCAACGCGCTGCGCTCCGCCTCGGCGTCGCGGGTACGCGTGGTCTGCGGTGCGGCCTGGGAGGCGCCGGCGGTCGTCCGGAGCGTGGCTCCGCGCACCCGGCGGCGCAGGGGGCGGGCGGTGCCGGAGGAGAGGGGCTGCGGCCGCTCTGTGGGGGTGGCGGTCTCGCGGCTCGGGACACGACGGGGCAGGGGGAGTGCGGGTTCGGTGCTCTCCCCGGCGGGTTCGCTCTTGTTCCCGGCGGGTTCGCTCTTCTCCCCGGCGGGTTCGGTCCTCTCCCCGGCGGAATGGGACGGCACCGGTCCGGACGGAACGTCCGCTGCCGTCGGTGCCACGGCGACCGGCTCCGCCACCGGGCTCATCGTCAGCAGCAGCGAGGAGGGGAGCGTCACCTCCGCCGTCACACCGCCGCCGGGTGTACGGGTCAGCTCCACCCCGATCTCCCAGCGGCGGGCCAGCGCACCCACCACGAACAGGCCGAGTACCTTCGTCGGCACCAGGTCGAGGCGTTCCCGGCGGATCAGGCGGGCGTTCTCCTCGGCGAGCCGTTCGGCGCTCATGCCGAGGCCGTGATCGGTGACGACGATGTGGGCGCCCTCGGCCCCGGACCGGACGGTCACCTCCACCGGGCTGCCCTCGGGGGAGAACGACACGGCGTTCTCCACGAGTTCGGCCATCATCAGGGTCAGGTCGCCGATGATGTCGGGTTCGACCATGGCGTCCGAGGCGGCGTACAGCCGGACCCGCTGATAGCCCTCGATCTGCCCGAGCGCGGCCCGCACCACGTTGGAGAGCGCCAGGGGCCCGCCGTCCAGCGCCGTCTCGCGGATGCCCGCCAGCAGCATCAGGCTGTCGGCGTTGCGGCGCAGGCGTACGGCGATGTGGTCGATGGAGTAGAGGCGCTCCAGCAGCGCGGGGTCCGTCTCGCCACGCTCCACGGCGTCGATCAGCGCGAGCTGGCGGGTGGTCAGGTTGCTGACGCGGCGGCCGACGTTGCCGAACATCTCGGCGGTGTTGCGCCGGCTGAGCACCTGGCGTTCCAGCAGGGCCGCGGCGGTGGTCTGCACCCGGTTGAAGGCCTCGGCCAGGTCGCCGATCTCGTCGCGCGCGGTGACCGGCATGTCCCGCAGCCGGGGCGGACCGTCGTCCTCGGCGTCGTCGTCGGCCACCCGGTCCAGCTCGCGCCTGGCCACCTCGGCGACCTCCTGCGCGGCCCCGGTGAGCGCCTGCACGGGCCGCACCACCGAGCGACGCACCAGCACCGCGAAGGCGATCCAGAGCACGAACGCCACCAGCGTGCCGTACAGCAGCAGTCCCGCGTGCCACTTGGCGGAGGAGGCCTCGCGGTCGGCGCGGTCGGCGATCTGACCGATCAGCGAGGTGGTGATCCTCAGCCGGGCGGCAGCCTGTTCGGGGTACTGGGGGTAGGTGGTGAGCGCGTCCTGGACCGCCTTGCGGATCTCGGCCCGCGATCCGGCCTCCAGTTGCGTGGGATCGATCTGCAACTCGGCGTAAGCCTGCGCGATGTTCCGCTGCGCGGAGGTGTGGTCGATGCCGGCCAGCTGCTGCGCCTGGCGCTCGGTGGCGAACCGGCCGAAGCGGTCGGCCTGGTGGGTGTAGAGGTCGTACGAGCCGACCGCGTTGGTGAACTCGATCAGCGCGTTGGTGTCCCCGGTCGTCGCGGAGAAAACGCTCGTCTCGAAGGCGCCGTGGGCGGCGTCCGCGCGCAGCAGGGAGTCCAGCAGGCTGCCCGTGAACGTCGACGCGAGAGTGGTGTCGCGGTCGAGTCCGAGGCCGTCGATCAGCCGGCCCGTCACGTCGACGTAGGCGGGGTCGATGTTGTCGGCCGGCAGATAGCCCCGCTCGACGCTCTGGCGCAGGCTGGAGAGGCCGTCGACGTCCCTGAGGGCCTGTTCCTCTGCGTCCGGCAGCCGGTCGCCGTAGGTGGCGCGCACTTTCTCGGTCTGGGCCTTCACTCCTTCCTGCGCCGCGCGGTACGCGGCGAGCGAAGGCTTGGACCAGCCGGTCTCGTAGCGCGCGGACAACAGGATCGCCTGCTGGTGCTCGGCCTCGACCCGGTCCACGAGCCGGGCCACCTGCGCACTGTCCCGCACCGTCCGGGCCGCCGACTCGGCGTTGTCCGACTGCTCGACCAGGTCGTTGACGAGGTACGACAGCAGGGCGGCGATCACCGCGAGCGGGATGGCGACGAGCAGGTTGAGCTTGCGCCGGAAGGGCCAGCGGTCGGCGAAGCCGCGTACACCGCTGTGTACCGGGGCATGCCGGGCGGGCGCGTCCACCTGGTTCGTGGACACCGGGCCTCCTTCATGAGGTGCCTTACGGCGGAAGCGGGCCCCGTGCACCGCTGTGACCGATTTCGACTCCCGTGAGACTACAGGCCCCTTGAAGGATCAATCACCTCGCCTTTTATCAAGAATGAGTTACAAGGTGAGCGCTCTCCGCACACAACTGACCGCGTATCGAAGCCAATCGGTGACCCTGAGACACTTGACTGACCGAGAACTGGCTGGATTGGATCAGTGGTGTGACTTCCACCAAGCGCATCAGCAGGCCCATCCGGAGGAACCGAGGCGCGGCGGCGGTCGCCCTCGCGGCGGCGACGGCCCTGCTGGCGGGCTGTAACTCCTCCGACGGCAAGGGCGACAACCCCCTTTCGGACAGCAAGGCGAGCGGCGACGGCGTGGTCGTCGGATCCAACAACTTCGCCGAGAGCATCCTGCTCGCGGACATCTACGGCGAGGCCCTCAAGGCCAAGGGAATCAAGGTCTCTTACAAGCCGAACATCGGCAGCCGCGAGACCACCTACGGTCTGCTCAAGAACGGGTCCGTATCGGTCCTGCCCGAGTACAACGGCGCCCTGCTGGCCTACCTCGACCCGAAGGCCGCGCCCAAGACCGTCGAGGCGACCACGTCGGCCATCGAGGCCAAGCTGTACTCCAAGCTGACCCTGCTGGAGCCCTCGCCCGCGCAGAGCAAGGACTCGGTCACTCTCAGCGCGGCCACCGCGAAGAAGTACAACCTGACCGGGAAGTCGTCCATCGCCGACCTCAAGGGCATCGCGAAGGACCTGGTCATCGGCGCCTCGCCGGAGTTCCAGACCCGGCAGCAGGGCCTGGTCGGCCTGAAGGACGTCTACGGCCTGGAGTTCAAGTCCTTCAAGGCGCTGGACGCGGGCGGCCCGCTCACCAAGGCGGCGCTGAAGAAGGACACCGTGCAGGCCGCGGACGTCTTCACCACGGACGCGGACATCTCCAAGGAGAAGTTCGTCGTCCTGCAGGACCCGAAGAACCTCTTCGGCTTCGAGAACGTCCAGCCGCTCGTCTACAAGAGCGCCCTGCCCCAGAAGGGCGTCGACGCGCTCAACGCCGTCTCCGCCAAGCTGGACACGGCGACCCTGCTGGACCTGGACACCCAGGTGCAGTCGCAGAACAAGGACCCGCTGGACGTCGCCAAGGCCTGGCTGAAGTCCGCCGGTCTCGGCTGACGCACCGCGGCGCGGAAGCGACCGTGGACCCGACGACGCGGGTGCCCCCGGAGGCCGGGGACACCCGCGTCGTGCTGGACGGAACGGCACTCTCCCTGCCGGACCTGATCCGCCTCGCCGATGCCATGGCCGAACCCGCCGTGGATCCATCGGCCCTGGACCGGCTCCACCGCGCCCGCGAGCAGGCCGACCGGCTCGCCGCGGGCGGCCGTTGGTACGGCCGCGGCACCGGCGTCGGCGCCCACCGCTCGGTTCCCGTCGACCCCGCCGACGAGACCGCCCACGGCCTACGGATCCTGCGCAGCCACGCAGGCGGCGCGGGCCCCCTCCTGCCACCCCGCCAGATCCGCGCGATGCTCACCGTCCGGGCCAACCAACTCCTGTCCGGCGGCTCCGGCATCCACCCGGCCTTCGTCACAGCCCTCACCGAAGCCCTTCGCCTACGCGTCCACCCGGCCGTCAACGAGTACGGCGGCATCGGCACGGGCGACTTGACGGCCCTGGCGCAGACGGGGCTGACGTTGCTGGGGGAGCGGCCTTGGGTGACGGGTGGAGAGGCGTGGGGGCGGGGTGAGGCCGGGCGCACGCAGCCTGGGCCGGCTGAGGCTCGGGCTGCGGCGTCGAGTTCTGCTGCGGCGGTGTCCGGTGGGTCCGGCTCTGGGGTGGCGGTGCCTGGCGAGCCGGGCTCCGGCCTGGCCTCGTCTGCTGGGCCCGGCTCCGGGGTGGCTTTGTGTGGTGGGTCCGGCTCTGAGGTGGCGGTGCCTGGCGGGCCCGGCTCCGGGGTGGCTTTGTGTGGTGGGTCCGGCTCTGGGGTGGCGGTGTCCGGTGGGTCCGGCTCTGGGGTGGCGGTGCCTGGCGAGCCGGGCTCCGGCCTGGCCTCGTCTGCTGGGCCCGGCTCCGGGGTGGCCTTGTCTGGTGGGTCCGGCTCCGGGGTAGCACTGCCTGCTGGGCCCGGTTCTGCGGTCGCTCGGCCCGGTGAGCCCGGCTCTGTGGGGGTCCGCCCCGTCGAATCCCCGCCCGGGCTCCCCGCCCCCGTCACGCTTCGATCGGGTGACGCGCTGGCCTTGTTGAGCAGCAACGCGCTTGCCCTGGGGCAGGCCGGGCTTGCCTGGCATGACGTGGACGTGTTGCTGCGCGCCGCGCATGCGGTTGCCGCGCTCTCGCTCGCGGCCGTCTCCGGGTCGCCGGAGGCGTACGCCGCTCCGGTGCATGCCCTGCGGCCCTACCCCGGTCCGGCGCGCGCCGCCGCCGAGGTGCGGCGGCTGCTGGGGATGCCCGATCGGCCGGTCACGGCCGGGCGCCGGATCCAGGATCCCTTCGGCTTCCGGGCCTTTCCGCAGGTGCACGGCGCCGCTCTGGAGGCCTGCGAGGCACTGCGCCGGATCGTCGAGGTCGAGATCAACTGCCCCACGGAGAACCCGGTCCTGACCCCCACCACGGCGGCTTCTTCGCGGCCCCGCTGGGCCTGGCCCTCGACGGCCTGAACCTCGCCCTGCTGCAGACCGCCCAGCTCTCCGTGGCCCGGCTGAACGCGCTGGGCCGCCCCGATCTGACCGGCCTGCCCGCCTTCCTCGCCTCCGGCCCCGCCGGCAGCTCCGGCACGATGATCCTGGAGTACACCGCCAACTCGGCTCTGGCAGAGGTCCGTTCCTGTGCCGCACCTGCCTCGGCCGGTCACGCCGTCCTCTCCCACGGCCTGGAGGAGACCGCCAGCTTCGCCGGCCAGGCCGCCCGCCAGACGAGCCGTGCCGCCGACGCATATGCCACCTTGCTCGCCTGCGAACTCGTCGCCGCTGTAAGGGCGTTGCGGCTTCAACCGGTGACCCCGACGGTCCCCGCCTTCGCCGTCGCGGCTGCCGCGCTCCCGCCCGGCACCGAGGACCGCCCGCTGACCGGGGACATCACGACGGCGACCGAACTTCTGCTACAGCTCGCGGAGTTGTGAACCCCAGGTTCCCGTCCCGCCCGGCCGGCGCGTGAGCTTTCCGCACAGCCGACGGGTGTGAAGGAAGAAATCCGCACCTCTCCCCTGCTGGTTGGAGCCCGCCTCCCTTGCACCAACACGCTGGCCCGTGACCGCTACGTGCCGAGCGTGAGAGGACCCCATGACCACGGAACGCGTGCTGCCCGCCGAGACCTACCGCTGGCGCTGGCCGGCCCTGTTCGCCCTTCTCCTGGGGGAGGCGATGAACCTGCTGGACGCGACCGTCGTCCAGGTCGCCGCGCCCGCCGTCCACGCCGATCTGGGCGGCTCGGTCTCCGACGTCCAGTGGTTCGGCTCCGCCTACACCCTGCCGTTCGCGGTGCTGCTGATCACCGGCGGACGGCTCGGCGACCTCGCGGGCCGACGCCGGCTGTTCGTCCTCGGCGTCGTGGCCTTCACTGCGGCCTCGACGGCCTGCGCCCTGGCGCCCACGGCGGCCCTGCTGATCTGTTTCCGCACGGTGCAGGGCGCGGCGGCGGCTCTGGTCATCCCGCAGACCATCGGGCTGATCAAGGCGATGTTCTCGGGGGAGGAGACGACCCGGGCGCTGGGCAGCATCGGTCCCGTCATGGGCCTCGCCGCCGTCTGCGGACCCGTCCTCGGCGGTGTGCTGACCCACGCCGACCTGTTCGGCTCCTCCTGGCGGGCCGCGTTCCTGGTGAACGTGCCCGTCTCCGCAGTCGTCCTGGCCCTCGCCCCGCTCCTCCCGGAGGACCGAGCGCCGAGCCGGCCCGCCCTCGACTGGCCGGGTACGACACTGGCGGCGCTCGGCACCGGACTCGTCGTGTATCCCGTCATCGGCGCCGACGTCACCCGACTGCCCGCACACCGCTGGGCGTTGCTGCTCGCCGGGCTGCTCGTCCTCGCCCTGTTCGCACGGCACCAGCGTCGCTCGGCCCGGCCACTGCTGGAGGCGAGCCTGTTCACCCACCGCGGCTTCCCCGCAGCCCTGGTCACCTCGACCGCCTTCTTCGCGGTGACCACCGGAATGACGACGGTGGTCGTCCTCCAGCTCCAACTCGGTGCGCACACCGGTGTACTGGCGGCGGGCCTGAGCCTGATCCCGTGGTCGGCCGGCCTCGCGGTCGCGTCCTGGCTGGCGGGCGCCCGTCTGGTACGGCGGTACGGGCGCCGCGTGATGCCGTACGGACTCGGTGTGCTCCTGACCGGCCTGCTCGTCGTCGTCGCCGCCTACCGTACGGCCACCCCCGGCCACTACCCCGGCGCCCTGCTGCCCGCCCTCGCCCTCATCGGCCTCGGCGCCGGCCTGTTCACCCCGGCCTTTTTCACCCTGGCCCTGCATCCACTGCGCCCTCAGGAGATCGGCTCGGCGGCCGGGCTCCTCAACGCCGTCCAGCAACTCGGCGCCACCTTGGGTGTGGCGGTCCTCGGCAGCGTGTACCTGGCCGGCGCGGGGTCCGGTAATCCGGCCGCGGCCCTGCGGGCAGCCCAGGCCGCGTGCTGGGTGGCGGTGGGGCTCGTGGGGGTGTGCGCGGCGGCCAGCACCCGGGTGGCCGCGGAGGACCGGCAGTAGGCACTGTCCTGGCGGTCACGCGATCCGTTGGCAGCTTCTGCACTGCCCGAGATGACGCCTGTTGATGGTGAGCAACACCATCCCCGAACCGACCGACCAACGCGCCCACCGCCGACGTCGCGGCAGCGCAGGCGGCAGACGGACCTACCGCAGGCGCAGGACTGCCGCGCTCCACCCGAGGGCCTCGGGCCGTGCCAGCGTGGCAGCCCTCCCGCGCGGGCCATTTCCCGGCCTGCGGTGAACGCTTGCTGATGGGACGGATTGACTCCCTCGACGCGATTCCAGAGCTCGCGTGCCCGCAGCGAGCACGTCGTGGTCATCGAAGACGCTCAAGCTTGCGACGATGAACTGGATCAGTTGTCCCGACCGGTTCCACTTGCTCTTTTCCAACGTGATCACCTCACGGCGGCCTGACCCGCACCGCTCCAGCGAGTACCGGGAGCTGATCCAGTCGAAGCCGTCGAGCATCCGCGCAAGGCATGCGGCCCCGCCTTGGACGACTTCAGTCGGCTTCTCCAGCTGTGTCAGGCGAGCAATGAGGCCGTCAGGCTGCGGCGACTCCACACCGCTCGTGATCCCGAACAAAGATCCGCCAGACAGAACCTGGTACTCGCGCCGGACTCGGACCGACCTCACCTCGATGCGCGCCGCACCCGTGCCAGGTCCGTCAGAGACGGGCTCGCCGCCTTCAGTGTGCGCAGGACGGGGCTTGTCTCCAGGGTGCGGATCGCCGGGAGTGCGCCGAGTCGACGGGTGAGGTAGCGGTGCAGATCGGCCGGGTCGCGGCACAGGGCCTGGGCGACCAGGTTCGTGGGGCCGGTGGTCGCCGCCACGAAGGCCAGCTCGCCGTGGCCGGCCAGGGCGAGCGCGACCTCCTCCAGGTCCGCCGGGCGCACCGACAGCCACAGCAGCGCCCGGGCGCGTGCCCCGAACATCCCGGCGTCGACCTCAACGTCGAAGAACAGCGCGCCGGCCGCCCGCAGTTCGGCCAGTCGCCGGGCCGCGGTGTCGGGGGACCAGCCGGTGGCCCGGGCCAGCTCGCCCTGACCGAGCCGCCCGTCCCTCTCCAGGGCTGCCAGCAACTCGGCGTCTGCCGGGCCGGGTTGGCGGACCGCCTCGCTGCCGCCTCGGTACGTCAGTGCTGCCCGCTGCTCCTCGTCGAGGGCCTGGGCGCTGCGCCGCCAGTTCGCGGGTCCGCCCAGGTAGGTGTGCAGCAGGAGATGCGCGGACACGGCGGTGATGCCGCCGGTGCGTGGAATGTCCCGCAACAGCAGGGAGTCGGGGGAGGCCTCCTCGGCCGGGGCGTGGATCACCGCGGTGATCTCCGTCCCGCCCGAGGTCAGCTTCACCCAGGACGTATCGGGCCGCCGTGCCAGCGCCGCGGCGATGTCCTGCGCGGACCGCGCCGTCGCCGTGAGCCGCACCAGCCACTGCGCACGCCCCGCCCCGTGCGGGTCGGGCAGGCCCACCACCCGCAGGCCGGCCTCGGTGCGCAGCCGGCGGTAGCGGCGGGCGACCGTCTGCGCCGAGACGCCGAGCACCCCGGCGATCCTGCTGAACGGCGCCCGGCCGTCCAGGTGCAGGGCGTGGACGAGGGCACGGTCGAGGTCGTCGAGCATGCCCTCATCCTCGCGCGTGCCGACCGATCGGAGCGGGTGCCGATCGATCAGAGGTCGAACTCGTGCGGCGGCAGGTCGAGCGTGTAGCACGCCTCACGCACCACCGCCTGCTCGGTCTTGTCGAAGTCGCCGTCCGCGCCGCCGATGACGATGCCGATCTGCACCACGGCCCGCGCCTCGGCGGGCTTCTTCTTCGCCTTGGCGATCTCCTGGAGCACGCTCACCTTGCCGAAGTCGAAGTCGGTGGTCAGCTTGTTCAGGTTCTCCTCGAAGCGGCGCCTCAGGTCGTCGGCCGGGAAGTTCTGCAGCACCTCGTTCGTCGCGATGAGCTGAGCCACCCGCTGCCGCTCCGCCGGATCGATCGTGCCGTCGGCGGCGGCCACGAGCGCACACATCGCCATGCTCGCGTCGCGGAAGGCACCGCTCTTCAGGTCGTTCTTCTTCGCCACCAACTGGGTCTGCATCTGCGACGCCGACTCCTTGACGCGGTCCCACAGGGCCATGCGAACTCCTCGTATCCACGGTCGAATGCCTCGCCGAAACGTCTGCAGAAACTTCTACAGCAACGTAGAAACTTCTGGGGCGGCCGATAAGTTCCGGCAGCCCGGACGGACCGAATTCCCCGGGCGCGGGCGGACCACGGCGTAGAGGCGGCAGGAGGACGGCGACGGGGGCGATCATCCGTTCGCGGGACTCGTGCCGTCGTGCCCGGTCAGCCCAGTTCGCGCGGGCCGTAGATCGCGCTGCCGGCTCCGGTGGCCAGGGCCCAGTAGCGGTCGCCGAAGGACCAGTGCCACCACTCGGTGGGATAGTTCACCAGGCCCGCGGCGGCCAGTGCGGCACCGAGGAGCCGCCGGTTGGCGCGCGCCTCGGCGCCGACCTCGGCGGCGTCCGTGTAGCAGGCGCCCGCACTCTCCTCCGGGTCGGCGTTCAGCCGGGTCCCCATGTCGAGTTCCTGCCCGTCGGTGGTGACGAGGGTGAGGTCGACCGCGGCGCCGGCGCTGTGCGGCGCGATCTCCGGCGGCGACACGTACCGGCTCGCGGCATCCCGGACCTGCGTCGGCGACCAGTCCGGGTGGTCGCCGCGCAGTTTGCCGGCATAGCTCTCGAAGTAGTGGCGCTGCAGCGCGGGCGGCCGGTACCCCTCGACGAACAGCAGCCGTATACCGTCCGGCAGCAGCTCCTGAGCCTTGAGGAGCCGGGTCAGCACCCCTTCTCGCAGATGCGCGAACGCCCCCGAGTCATCGGTTTTGCGGGCGTCGACGGCGAGTTCCCGCTGCCGGACGTCCACGAGCGGTTCACCGCAGTCGACCACCGGGACGGCCGCGATCCTCGGGTCCGACATCAGCACGATCTCGTTCATGCATTGATCATTGCCGACGATCCGACTCGGCCGTGAGCGGTCGGGCGTCGAATTCAGGCCGGTTCCCCTGCCCCTTCCCCCAGCCCCTGTCCCGCGCCCCGGGCCGCCTTGCGGCGTCGGCGTCGGCTCACCCGGGGGTCCTGGTCGGGGAGCCAGCCGAAGGCGAGGCAGCTGCCGGTGACGCCGAGGAGGAGGCCGACGAAGAAGCCGCCCAGGTTGGAGGTGAGCCACGTGCCCAGGGAGAGCAGGACACCGGTGATGGAGTAGAAGAGCCGCTGGGACGGGTTGAAGAGGATCAGCAGACCCAGTATCAGCATCAGCGTCGGCAGCAGATAGCCGGCCAGCCCCTGCATGCCGATGTGCATCACGACCTTCAGCGAGGCCTTCTCGGTGAGCAGGATCTCGCCGCCGCCGAGAGCCAGCAGCAACCCGCCCCAGAACGGCCGACGGGCCCGCCACCTGCGGAAGGCGGGCCTCAGTCCCTGACGTGGGCGCTCCGGCATCGGATCAGCAACCCGAGTCGCTGAAGCTCAGCTTGAGCCCCGGAAGCTTGAACACCCCGGCCGTGGTCGCGTAGTTGGTCTGCCGCAGGTTGCCGATGTGCACGGTGTCGGCCTGCTGGCTGAAGACGCCGATCGGGCCCTTCGCGTTCGCCTTGGTCAGCGTGCTGGCGTCGTTGCCGATCTCGATGTTGTTGAAGGCCGCGTCACCCGACAGCTCGGTCGAGTCGGTGGTGAGGTCGCTCGCGGTCACCTTCTGCTCGCCACCGCCTGCGGTGATCTTCAGGTTGGTGCCGCCCAGGTCGACGCTCTGGCACAGCTTGGTGAGCGTGGCGTTCTTGATCGCGGAGGTGACGATGAGCACCTGCCCGCCGGTGTCCCCGGCGTTCGGGCTGCCGTCCGCCATGTTGTCGAGCCCGCCGAACTGCTCGAAGCCGGTGCCGTTGAGTTCCGTCGCCGTGACGGTGAACGGCATACCGGAGATCGCGAACTGCACACCGAGGGCACCCTCCGCGGTGAGGATCGCGAGGCCCGCGGCGACCATGGTGGCGGGCACCGCCATGACGGCGGCCCTGCGCAGTCGTACCCGACCTCGTCTTTCGCCGCCGGTGGCGGTCCCGGACGTGGCCGAGGCTTCGGACGGGGAACCGCTTCCCGGGTTCTCGGGGGTGTTGTCGGCGGACGAGAGGTCCGGGGACGAGGCCATGTCTGCTCCCATGGGCATAGATCAATGCGGGTTGGGCTTCAGTGGCGCGATGTCCTGGCGCGGACAGCGGCTGCCGCACACGCCTCCTCGCACTCCCGGCGGATGCAAGGGCTTTCTCGTTACGCGGCAGTAGCCTTCGAGGAAGTTACCGCCGGTTACTTTGGGGGGTCAAGGGAGTTGTGAAAAAAGGGTGTTGGATGTGCGCGGGTGCCGACGAGCCGCGTTCCGAAGCGGTATCCGACAGCCCTCGGTGAACAGCAACTCCCTTGCTGCGCCTTGACGTTGATGGTTGAGCAGGTCTACAACTCTCCCTGGTTTCCCCGGATCCGTGGCGCCGGATCCGCCGAGCGGCATCGGCCGCGTTCCCGGCCTTCGTTTCGGTAACCGCTCTGCCTTCCTTCCTTCGACAACCGCTCCGCACCAGCGCGGCATCGGCACGGTCGCTTCCCTCCTCGGCCCGTGCCCGGCCGCCCCTTGTCCGGCCCGGTCGGAGGCCTTCCCCCGAGGTCTTCGACCGGTGCCCGGCCGGCCGCCGTCGCCGGTCCGTCACGTACGGAGAAGGCGTCACGGCCCGGCGACGGCGACACCTCCACCTGGCATCGGCCCCAGCTCCACGGCGCGCCCCCCACCCCGCGTCACCGCCCCCACAGCGCCACCCCCCACGTCATGCACACCCCCCCACCTCACCTCACGTTGCCCCCCACCCCAGAAAAGAGGCACCCGCATGCGTACGCGATCCCTTCTCGCCCTCGCCGGCACCGTCACCGCGCTCACCGTCGCCGTGGCCGTCCCCGCCTCCGCGGACGGAAGCGCCGTCCTCACCACGGGCAGTGCCGGTGGCACCGCCGCCGCGGTCGGCGACACCCTGACCGCACCGCTGGCCGGCGGCACGACCGCGACGCTCTACTCCAGCGCGACCGGCACCAGCGGGGTCACCTGCACGTCGTCGCAGTTCACCGCCACGGTCACGGGCAACCCGAGCGCACCCGGTACGGCCACCGAGTCGGTCACCGGGCACACCTTCGACAGCAGCAGCTGCACCAGCAACGTCACCGGTGTGCTCGGGGTCAGCAGCATCACGGTCGACAACCTGCCCTACACCGCGACGGTCGCCTCCGACGGCACCCTCACCGTCTCGCCGGCCAGTGGCTCCACCATCCAGACCACGGTGAAGCTGCGCACCCTGCTGGGCACCATCACCTGTGTCTACCAGGCGCCGAGCCTGACGGGTAAGGCCGACAACAGCGACAGCAGCATCGCCTTCACCAACCAGCAGTTCACGAAGAGCTCCGGTTCGTCGCTGTGCTTCGCGAGCGGTTACTTCACCGCCAAGTACGCCCCGGTCACCGACGCGGGCGCCCGGGTCTACGTCAACTGACCGTCACAGCGTCGACGTTCCGCGTCGTCGCAGCCGCAGAACCAGGGCGGCGCCCCCGGTGAGCACCAGCACCGCGGCGGCGCCGCCCGCCAGCAACGGCGCCGAGGGGCCCGCGTCCGCGCGGGTGGCCTCGGCCACCGGCGTACCGTCGCTGGTGGTGCCAGGTGAAGTTCCCTTTTTCTCGGCAGGAGCAGGCGTTCCGGACGGCGGCTGCGCAGTCTTCGTCCGTGCGGGGTGAGGACTCGCCGGGGCGTGCGAGGCGGCGGCAGTCTCCGTGGCTTTCGCCGAACCCGAACCCGAACCCGAACCCGAGTCCGACTCCGCCCCCTTGCCCGCCCCCGGAATCACCACGTCGGAGCACGAGTAGTACGTGTCCGGCGTGCTGCTGTTCTGCCAGATCGTGTAGAGCATCTGGCGACCTGTCCGGTCCGACGGCACAGTCGCCCGGATGTGGTATGCCCCGTTCGTCAGCGGCGGGTCCGTGACCTCGGCGAAGGGGCGTGTGGGCAGGTCGGCCCACTTCAGCGGCTTCGACGGGTCGTAGCCGGGCTTGGTGAGGTACAGCCTGAAGGTGCCCGTGTGCGCGATCGTCGAGGCGTACGTCATCGTCAGTTTGCCGCCGGGCGTCAGCCGGGTCGCCGGCCAGTCCCGCCGGGCCAGATCGAGCCCCCGGTAGGCGGGCAGGTTTCCGCTGCACAGCCTGCCGTCCGGAATCACCTGCCGGTCCCGGCCGTTCACCCCCGCCACGCGCAGGTTGTCCCACGCGGTGAACGGGGTGCCGTTCGCGCTGATCGCCGCCCGGCAGGCGGCCGACCGGTTCGCGCTGCCGCCCTCGGGCGAGCAGGCGTACACCCGGCTGACCGGGTCCATGGGGGCACCGTGCGCCTGGGCAGGCCCCGCCGCCCACGGCAGGAGCAGGAGCGGGGTCGCCGCAGCGGTCGCCGTGACGCTCAGGCGGGCGGTCATCCGAGTCATCCGGGACTTCTCCTCGGCGGGCGCGGGAACGGGGTCTGCCGAGTCCAGTACGGGGCGCATGTCCGTCGCGTTCAGCCACTCCGGCGCCTCTGGTGTCCTCGGAGCACTGCACCCGACCGGTCAGACTGTTTTTGCGGGTCGCCGCGAGGTTCGACCGCAACGCGGGTCCGGACCCTTCCGTCGAGGTGGTCAAGGGCGCGGTGAACACAGTGCCTTGGCTTCCGGAAACACGCAGAAGTGGTGGGAGGAGTGCGTTCTGGGGCCGTCCGTTTGCGGAGTGTTATGCCCTGGCCCGGTGTCGTGCGGGTGAACGGAAGCTGTGACACATGGAAGTACGACCGTCTGACTCCCTTTGCCGCGCGGTGAGTTATCGTATGCGTGGGGTCAAAACAAACCGCGTGTCCCGTTCGGTAGAGCTGCGAGGAGGGGTCAGTCGATGGCGAGGCAATTACGCGCTGAGCAGACCCGGGCGACGATCATCACTGCTGCCGCCGATCTGTTCGACCGACAGGGCTACGAATCCACCAGTTTGAGCGACATCGTGGGCCACGCGCAGGTCACCAAGGGGGCGTTGTACTTCCACTTCGCCGCGAAGGAGGATCTGGCCCACGCCATCCTGGAACTGCAGGCCAGGGCCGCGCAGCAGGTGGTGGCCGATGTCGAGGGCCGGGGCTACACCTCACTGGAGGCCCTGATGCGTGCCACGTTCGCCATCGCCCGGCTGGCCGTGGAGGATCCGGTGCCGCGCGCCGGACTCCGCCTCGCCACCGCGGACGTGACCGTACGGCCGCCGCTGAGGCACCCCTTCACGGAGTGGCTGGAGTTCGCCACCCGTAAGTTCAGCGGCGCCGTGAAGGAGGCGGATGTGCACGCCGAGACCGATGTCGGTGTCGTCGCCCATTCCCTCGTGTGCTTCTTCGTCGGCACCCGGGTCGCCGGCCGCTCCCTGGAACCGGTCGGACGGCTGCCCCGCAGGGTGGCGGAGATGTGGCACCTGATGGTCCGGGGGCTGGTGCCGGTGCACCGCCGCCCCCGCTATCTGACCCTCGCCACGCAGCTGGAAAGGGAGACAAGAACCGGCTGACCCGCGCGATACGGTGACGCCCATGCCCGAAATCCCCACGGCACCGGTCATCCTCGGTGACGAACCCGGCTCGTTCCCGCACAGCGTGCTGGCCGAGCGGCACCCCGCGATCATCCGGCAGGTGCGGGACGCGTTCCCGTACGCCCCCGGGCAGCACCGCGCGCTGGACGAGCTGCTGAAAAGCTGCACCGAAGGCGTGATCGAACCGCTGCCCGAGGGGGCCGGTGACCGGGACCGGTGGCGGGCCTGGGGGCTGGACGACTACGTCGGCCGGTCCTGGTTCGACGTGCCGTGGCTGTGGTCCGAGAGCCACTTCTACCGTCGGCTGCTCGACGCCGTCGGCTGGTTCGGCCCGGGCGCCTGGCAGGGCATCGACCCTTTCCGCCCCTTCAAGCGTGCCGAACTCGACGCGCCGGAGACCGACGAGGAACTGGCCGCGCTCGACACGCTCCAGGACCGTCCGGAGCCGGAGCGGGCCCGTGCCCTGCTGCACGGCTCGCTGTGGGGCAACCGCGCCGACCTCGGCTTCCGGATGTCCGCCGCCGGCGCCGAGGCCGCGGAACCGGCCCCCGCTCTGGTCGCCGACGACAGCGAGACCCTGTGGTCGCTGCTGCCGCCCTCCGGCACGGGCACGCTCGTGCTGGTCGCGGACAACGCGGGCCGTGAACTCGTCCCCGACCTGCTCCTGATCGCCCATCTCCTCGCCGAGGGCCGGATCGGCCGGGCGGTCCTGCACGTCAAGCCGTACCCCTACTACGTCTCCGACGCCACGACGGCCGACGTGGTCGACGCCCTGCAGCGCCTCGCCGCGGCACCGGGCGCGGCCGCCGGGTACGGGCGCATGCTCTGGTCGGCCATGGCCGACGGCCGCCTCACGGTACGCGCCCACCCCTTCTCCTGCGCCCCGCTGCCGTACGCCGACCAACCGGACGACCTGCGCGCCGAGTTCGCCTCGGCCACGCTGACCATCTTCAAGGGCGACCTCAACTACCGCCGTCTGGTGGGCGACCGCCTCTGGCCGCCCACCACGTCCTTCCAGGAGGTGACCGCCTACTTCCCCGGCCCGGTCGCCGCCCTGCGCACCCTGAAGTCCGACGTGATCACCGGCCTGACCGCAGCCGCCGAGAACGCGCTGGTCGTGGCCGAGGGGCAGCGCTGGCGCACCGGTGGCACCCACGCGCTGATCCAGGCGAACGCCTCGCACGTCTCAAGCGACCTGCACGGGAAGTGACTTGAGGCCGTTGATGAAGTTGGACACCAGACGCCCGGCCGGTCCCGCGGGGCGCAGGCCGGGCAGAGTCCGCAGCACCTCCTCGTAGAGCAGCCGCAGCTGCAGCCGGGCGAAGTGGGCACCCAGGCATACATGCGGGCCGTCCCCGAAGGACACGTGCGGGTTGGGTGTGCGGGCGAGGTCCAGCCGGTCGGGCTCGGTGAAGACCCGCTCGTCCCGGTTGGCCGAGGCATGGAACACCACGACCTTGTCGCCCGCCCGGATCCGACGGCCGGCCAGCTCGGTGTCCTGCGCGGCGGTCCGGCGGAAGGTCAGGACCGGCGGGTGCCAGCGCAGCAACTCGTCGACCGTGGTTGCCATTTCGGCCTTCCCGGTGCGCAGCAGCTCGTACGCCTCCGGATGCTCCGCCAGGGCCAGCAGCCCGCCCGGGGCCGCGCTGCGCACGGTGTCGTTGCCCGCGATCGTCAGCAGGAAGAAGAACATCTCCAGTTCGGCATCGACCAGTTCGGCGTCGTGAGCGAGTGTGGTCATGATGTCGTCGGCGGGATAACGCCGTTTGAGCGCGGCCAGCCGCCCGGCGTACGCGAACATGTCCCGCAACATCGCGGGCGAACGCGGATTGACCGGCTTGCCCGCCTCGTCCAGCACCGCAGGGCCGGCCTCGTCCGGATCCTGGTAGCCGATGACCCGCTGCGTCCAGTGCAGCAGCAGCCGCCGGTCGCTCTCCGGAACCCCCAGCAGATCCGCCAGGTTGAGCAGGGCGTACTCGTCGGTGACGGCGGTGACCAGGTCGACCGTGCCGTCGCCCGACCGGGCTTCGTCCACCGCCCGGTCCAGCAGGGTCCGGGCCCGCTCGCGCGCGACCGCCGTGAACCGGTCGACGCGCCCCGGAGTGAACGCCCGGCTCACCAGCCGCCGCAGCCGGCCGTGCTGCGGCGGATCCTGGTTGAGCATCATGCGCCGGATGAACGGCAGATCGTCCGGATCGGGGTCACGGATCTGGGTCGCGCCGAGGTACGAGGAGTACGTCGCCGAGTCCTTGAGCACCCGGACCACGTCGGCGTGCCGGGTCACCGCCCAGAACCCGGGACCGGCCGGCCAGCCCAGCACCTCCGGCTCGGCCTGCCAGGCCACCGGAAGGTGGTCGCGCAGGACGCGGTAGTCGGCGTACGGCACCCCGGCGGCGTACCGGCGCGGGTCGAAGACGTCGGGGACGCCGGATACCGGCGAGGCCTCCTTCCGTACGCTCACGCCGGCTCACCCGCGTCCGCCCGCAGAAAGTCCTCCACCGCGCGGATCAGCTCCAGCGGGGTCTCGTCCACGGCGCAGTGTCCGGCACCGGGCAGCCCCACGGGTTCGGTGCGCGGATACCAGGCGGCCGGACGGCGGCTCCCGATGGTGAAGTCGATGATCGTGCGCCGGTTCTCCGGCCGGTGCGCCGCGTCCGCGAACAGCACGCCCTGCTCGACCGGCGTGTAGGTGAAGGCGGTCCGGTCGAGATCCGGCAGGACGGCCTCGTAGGCGGAGCGGTCGGCGAATGAGCCGTGCACGGCGAACACCTCGTGGGTGCCGTCGCCGTGCACCTCATGGGGCAGCACGAAGGGGGTCATGCGCCTACCGTGACCCGCGCGCGGGGGCTCGGCAAGGGCACGGACGGGACATGGCGGCGGCCGGCCCGATGTCGTACCGCGTACCGGACGGGACTCGCGTCAGCCAGGGCCAACGCCACAGAAAGCCAAGGAAGTTCCCTGCTTGGCCGGTGGTTCACGCGATGGTGTGATCATCGCTCGGGGGGCGGATGGTGCTTCCGGGGCCCGGGTAGGGCCCGGCCATGACGCAGCCGTTCGCACTTCCGCACTTCTACATGCCGTATCCCGCGCGGCTCAACCCGCATGTCGACGAGGCACGTGCCCACTCGACGGCGTGGGCGCGCGAGATGGGCATGCTGGAGGGCTCCGGGATCTGGGAGCAGGCCGACCTGGAGGCGCACGACTACGGGCTCCTGTGCGCCTACACCCACCCCGACTGCGACGGCCCGTCCCTCTCGCTGATCACCGACTGGTACGTCTGGGTGTTCTTCTTCGACGACCACTTCCTCGACATGTACAAGCGCACCCAGGACCGCGCCGCCGGAAAGGCCCACCTGGACCGCCTGCCCCTGTTCATGCCGCTGGACCCGGCGACCCCCGTGCCGGAGCCGGAGAACCCGGTCGAGGCGGGCCTCGCCGACCTGTGGAGGCGGACGGTGCCGTCGATGTCCGTCGACTGGCGCCGCCGTTTCTCCCTGGCCACCGAGCACCTGCTGAACGAGTCCATGTGGGAGCTGTCCAACATCAACGAGGGGCGGATCGCCAACCCGGTCGAGTACATCGAGATGCGCCGCAAGGTGGGCGGCGCCCCCTGGTCGGCGGGGCTCGTGGAGTACGCGACCGCCGAGGTGCCCGTCGCCGTCGCCGGGACCCGGCCGCTCAGGGTGCTCATGGAGACGTTCTCCGACGCGGTCCACCTGCGCAACGACCTCTTCTCCTACCAGCGGGAGGTCGAGGACGAGGGCGAGAACAGCAACGGCGTGCTCGTGCTGGAGACCTTCTTCGGCTGCACCACCCAGGAGGCCGCCGAGACGGTCAACGACATCCTCACCTCGCGCCTGCACCAGTTCGAGCACACCGCGCTCACCGAAGTGCCGGCCGTCGCCCTGGAGAAGGGGCTCAGGCCCGACGAGGTCGCCGCGGTCGCCGCCTACACCAAGGGACTTCAGGACTGGCAGTCCGGCGGCCACGAGTGGCACCTGCGCTCCAGCCGCTACATGAACCAGGGCGCCACCACCGTCGCGCCCTGGCAGAAGCTGACGGGTCCCGGCACCTCCGCCGCCGACATCGGCGCGCTGCTCGCCACGGCCGCCGCGATGGGGGCACCTCCCACGCCTTTCGGGCAGTGGGGGAGGCTGCGCGCCTACGCGCACGTGCCCTTCCAGAAGGTCGGCCCGTCGCTGCTGCCCGACTTCCACATGCCCTACCAGGTCGGGTTGAGCCCGCACCTGGAAGCGTGCCGCCCCCGCCTGACCGCGTGGATGCACCGCATGGGCATGCTGCAGGAGGGCGTCTGGGACGAGGACAAGCTCGCCGCCTACGACCTTCCGCTGTGCTCGGCCGGACTCGACCCGGACGCCACCCCTGGGGCCCTGGACCTCAGCGCCCACTGGCTTGCCTGGGGCACCTACGGCGACGACTACTACCCGCTGGTCTTCGGGGGCCGCCGCGACCTGGCCGCCGCCCGGCTGACCACCGCCCGCCTGTCGGCCTGCATGCCCTGCGACGGTGAGGTGACACCTGTCGTCCCGGTCAACGGCATGGAACGCGGCCTGATCGACCTGTGGGCCCGCACCACCGCCGGCATGACCCCCGACCAGCGGCGCGGCTTGCGAGACTCCGTCGACAAGATGACCGAGAGCTGGGTGTGGGAGCTGTCCAACCAGCTGCAGAACCGCGTCCCCGACCCGGTCGACTACCTGGAGATGCGGCGCGCCACCTTCGGCTCCGACCTCACCCTCAGCCTGTGCCGCATGGGCCAGGGACCCGCGATCCCGCCGGAGATCTACCGGACCGGCCCCGTCCAGGCGCTGGAGAACGCCGCCGTGGACTACGCCTGCCTGATCAACGACGTCTTCTCGTACCAGAAGGAGATCGAGTACGAGGGCGAGCTGCACAACGCGATCCTCGTCGTGCAGAACTTCTTCGGCTGCGACTACCCGACCGCGCTCGGCATCGTCCACGACCTGATGACCCACCGGATGCAGCAGTTCGAGCACATCGTCAGCCACGAACTGCCCGTTCTGTACGACGACTTCGGTCTGCCGGCCGAGGCGCGCGAGGCCATGGGCCACTACGTGGCCGACCTGCAGAACTGGATGGCGGGCATCCTGCACTGGCACCGGGAGGTCGACCGCTACAAGGCCGGCTACCTCGCCCGCCGGACCCACGGCTTCGTACCGGACCTGGGGCCGGCGCTGCCCATCGGCTGACATCACGCCGGCCGTTTCGGAATCTTCTCGTACGGAACGGGATATTCAGGGAACCCCGGCGGGGCGCAGGGAGTCTTCTGAGGCAAGGGGAACAGACAACAGAACACGGGGGTGTTCGACCTTGACCGACATCATCGAGAGGATCACCGAGGGCGCGGCGGGCAATCAGGCACCGGAACCGGGCGAACTGACGCCGTACGTCGCCCGGTTACCGGTCCCGCCCGTCCTGCGCCCGGCCGCCGCGTCCGCCGACGTGACGCACGAGACGGAGATCGCCCTGCGCCCCACCTGGGTCCGCCTGCACCCGCAGCTGCCGCCGACCCTGATGTGGGGGTACGACGGCCAGGTGCCCGGCCCGACCATCGAGGTGCGGCGCGGACAGCGCATCCGCATCGCCTGGACCAACCGCATCCCGAAGGAGAGCGAGTACCCGGTCACCTCGGTGGAGGTGCCGCTGCGCACCGACGGCCGCCCGCCCGCCACCACCGAGCCCGGCCGCGAGGGCGTCGAACCGAACAAGGACGTCGCCGCCCTGCCCGCCTGGACGGTGACCCACCTGCACGGCGCCCAGACCGGCGGCGGCAACGACGGCTGGGCCGACAACGCCGTCGGACACGGCGACGCCCAGCTGTCCGAGTACCCGAACGACCACCAGGCGGTGCAGTGGTGGTACCACGACCACGCGATGAACATCACGCGGTGGAACGTGATGACGGGCCTGTACGGCACCTACCTCGTCCGTGACGACGAGGAGGACGCGCTCCACCTCCCCTCCGGGGAGCGGGAGATGCCGCTGCTGCTCGCCGACCGTAACCTCGACACGGACGAGGACGGCCGCCTCAACGGCCGGCTGCTGCACAAGACGGTGATCGTCCAGCAGCAGAACCCGGAGACGGGCAAGCCGGTCTCCATCCCGTTCAGCGGCCCGTACACCACGGTCAACGGCCGTATCTGGCCGTACGCCGACGTCGACGACGCCTGGTACCGCTTCCGGCTGGTCAACGCGTCCAACGCGCGCATCTTCAACCTCGTCCTGGTGGACGAGGACGACAACCCGGTGCCGGGTGTCATCCACCAGATCGGCAGCGACGGCGGGCTGCTGCCCCGGCCCGTCCCGGTCGACTTCGACGAGGCGCTGCCCTCGCTGACCGCGGCCCCGGCCGAGCGGTTCGACCTGCTCGTCGACTTCCGGGGCCTGGCGGGCCGGAAGCTCCGGCTGGTCAACAAGGGCCGCAACCAGCCCGCGGGCGTGCCCGATCCGGCGGGCGACGTGCGCTATCCGGCGGTCCTGGAGTTCCGCGTCCGCGAGACCGGGATGTGCGACACCTTCGAACTGCCCGAGGTGCTCTCCGGCTCCTTCCGCCGCCTCACGCACGACATCGAGCACGGACACCGCCTGATCGTGCTCACGCCGCCCGCCACGAAGGGCGCCGGCGGCCACCCGGAGATCTGGGAGATGACCGAGGTGGCGGACCCGAGCGGCCTCCAGCTCCCCGCCGACGGCGTCATCCAGCTCACGGGGGCGGACGGCACCACGAAGACGTACCGGCGCACGGCACGGACGTTCAACGACGGTCTCGGCTTCACCATCGCCGAGGGCGGCTACGAACAGTGGAGCTTCCTCAACCTCGCGCCGATCGTCCACCCGATGCACATCCACCTGGCCGACTTCCAGCTGCTGGGCCGGGACGCGTACGACGTCTCGGGCTTCGACCCGGCGGTGGGCGGCACCCGTACCCCCATCGCGTACGACGCGGGCACACGGATACCGCTCGCGCCCAACGAGTTGGGCCACAAGGACGTCTTCCGCGTCCCGGGCGGGCAGATCCTGCGCGTCATGGGCAAGTTCGACGGGGCGTACGGCCGGTTCATGTACCACTGCCACCTGCTGGAGCACGAGGACATGGGCATGATGCGGCCCTTCGTCGTCATGCCGGCCGAGGCCATGAAGTTCGACCACGCGGCGCACGGCGGTCATGACGGCGGCCACGGCGGGGGGCACACCGGCTGATCCCGGTCAGGTCACGCGGGCAGGCCCGCCACCCGGCCCGCGTGCTCGACCGCGGCTCGCGCCAGCGCCCGTACCACCGGGTGCGGGCGCGAGCCGTCGCCGGACAGCTCCGGCTGGAACAGGGTGGCCAGGAAGAAGGGGTGGCCCGGCAGTTCGGCGACGCGGACCTGCCCGTCCTCGTCGTGCCCGGAGAACCGCAGACCGTGGGCGCGGAGGATGTCGAGGTGGCGGGAGGGGCCGTAGGCGCAGTGGTACCGCTCGACCGTCCGTTCCGCACCGGTCACGGAACGGGCGAGCGAGCCCGGCTCCAGGGTCACGGCGGCCTCGTGGCCGGCAAGTGAACAGGCCAGCGGCTCGATGAGCAGGTCCTCGGCGTCGGGGTCGTTCTCGGCGTGCGCGGTCCCGGTCAGTCCGCACACGTTCCGGGCGAACTCCAGCAGCGCGTGCTGGAAGCCGCCGCAGGTGCCCAGGAACGGGATGCCCTCCTCGCGCGCGGTACGGATGGCCGCGAGGACGCCCGCCTCGCTGCGGTACGGGCTGCCCGGCAGCACCCACACCGCGTCGAAGCCGCGCACCGCGCCCTCGTCCGTCGCGTCCTCGGACGGGATCCAGTAGGCGTCCAGGACCAGCCGGTCGCGTTCGGCGAGGGCGTCCAGCAGGAGCGGGACCCGGGTGTGCGAGACGACGTTGGGGGAGCGGTCCCCGACGAGGGCGAGGGTGGCGGTGTGAGCCGCGGTGTTCGTCATGCCGTTCATCCTGGGCGGCGCCCGTCGTTCACGTCCAACGATGATTCCTGCACGGTCGATAAGTACTGCTGATGGAGTGCGATCCTGTTCCGCATGGACCCGCACCTGCTGCGCACGTACGTCACCGTGGCGCGCCTCGCCTCCTTCTCCGAGGCCGCCCGCGAGCTGGGCTACACCCAGTCCGCGGTGTCCCAGCACATCGCCGCCCTCGAGCAGGACCTCGGCGCGCCCCTGCTCACCCGGCGGCCCGTCGCACCCACCGCTGCGGGCGAAAGGTTGCTCGAGCACGCGGGCCCGCTGCTGCTGCGCCTGGACGCGGCCCGCGCCGACGTGACCCGCATGGCCGCCGCGCCCGCGCACGGCCTCACCCTCGCCACCACACCGACCGCCCTCGGCCCGGTCGTCCTGGGCGCGCTCCCGGCGGCGGGCGTGACCCTGCGCGTCCTCACCCGGGACGAGATCCCGGCCGCCGTCGCCACCGGCACCGCCGACCTCGGCCTGGTCGACGGCGTCGCCGCCCCCAGCGACCCGCTGCGGCTGCCCGACGTGGCACCGCTGACCACGCACGGCGTCGCCGAGGAACCCGTCAGCGTCCTGCTGCCCACCGGTCACCCCCTCGCCGGCCGCAGCAGCCTGCGCCTCGGCGACCTCGCCGACGCCCGCTGGCTGGACGCACCCGACGCGGCCCTCCCGCTCGCCCATCTGCGCGCTGCCAACGGCGGCGGCGCCTTCCGGCCCGCCCTTCGCTACGAGGGCACCGACCTGCGCACCCTCACCGCCCTCGCCGCCGCCGGCCACGGCCTCACCCTGCTGCCCCACTCGACGGCGACCGGCGTCCCGGGCACCGTCGCCGTCCCGCTCACCGCACCTCGGGTCGTCCACCGCACCGAACTCGTGCACGGCGGGGCCCCGACGGGAACGGCGGCGGAGGTGGTCCGGCAGCTGGTGGACCGTGCGTGAGCGTGGGTCCGGTGCATCGCCTCGACGGCTATGACTACCCTCCGCCACGCTCCGGCCAGTCTCACTCGTTCGTGTCTCGTCGTGGAGCGGAGCCCCGGGTAGAGCACCAGCCGGAGGCGAGCGAACCATGGATCAGACTGCGTTGCGTCCCAAGCCGATGCCCGGTCAGGAACGGCGGGGGAGCGTCACTCCCGGCCCCGTCCGGCGCCCGCACGCCGCGCGCCGCCGCGGCCGGCGGCTCAGGACCCTGCTGCTCGGACTGTGCACCGGCACCGTCCTGGTGCTCTCCGGGGTCGGTATCGGCACGGTCGGCGCCACCGTGATCGGCATGAGCAGGCTGGCCGAGCTGCAACGCCAGTCCCCGCCGCACCACCCCTCGGCCGAGCCGGCCCCCACGCCGAGCCCCGCGGAGGCCCGGACCGGAGCGACCCTGGGTGTGGAAGCCGTCGACGCGGACAAGGCCGGCGCCTTGGTGGTGGGCGTCCACGTGCCCGGCCCGGGCTACACGGCGGGCCTCGTGCGCGGCGACGTCCTGCTGCAGCTCGGCAGGGCACGCGTCGACACGGCCGCCGACCTCGCCCGGGCCGTCGCCCACGTCCGCCCCGGCACGGAGGTGACCCTGACCGTGCGCCACCCCAGTGGCGGCTACCAGCAGCTGACCGTGGTTCCGGGCGTGGTGACCTGACCGCGGCCGACATGCGCTCCCGCGTGTCCGGACACGTCGGGAAACTCACTGGTCGCACCCCGCCCCACGCGCCATGATGACCCCATGCCGAGCCCCGTCCCCGCGGACCGCCGCCACAGGACTCCGCGATCGGCTCGCGCCGCCCTGTCCGGCCGGGCAGGATGCTGCCCGAGACCGCTTCGCCCCGTCACCACGACCGCGCTCGGAGGCCCGGATGACCGGTAGCACGCCCGCGCCCTTCACCGCAGACGACTACAGGGCCCGTATGGAGCGCGCCGCGCACGCCGCCGCCGACGCCGGCCTCGCGGGACTGCTCGTGGCACCGGGACCGGACATGGTGTGGCTCACCGGCTACACGCCCACCGCGGTCACCGAACGGCTCACCGTGCTGGTCCTCACCCCGGGACACGACCCCGTGCTCGTCGTGCCCACCCTGGAGGCCCCGGACGCCGAGCACGCGGCCGGCGCGTCCGCGTTCACCCTGCGCGACTGGACCGACGGCAAGGACCCCTACGCCGTCACCGCCGCCCTCCTCGACCACAGCGGCCGGTTCGGCATCAGCGACAACACCTGGGCGATGCACCTGCTGGGCCTCCAGCGCACCCTGCCCGGCACCTCCTACGGCGCCCTGACCGACGCCCTGCCCATGCTGCGCGCCGTCAAGGACGCGGCCGAGCTGGAACTCCTGGCAGCCGCGGGAGCGGCCGCGGACGCAGCGTTCGAGGAGATCCGGAAGGTTCCCTTCGCCGGGCGCCGCGAGTCCGACGTCGGCCACGACCTCGCCGACCTGCTGCGCCGCTTCGGGCACTCCCAGGTCGACTTCACCATCGTCGGCTCGGGTCCCAACGGCGCCAACCCGCACCACGAGGTCGGCGACCGCGTCATCCAGCACGGCGACATGGTCGTCCTCGACTTCGGCGGACTCAAGGACGGCTACGGCTCCGACACCACCCGCACCGTGCACGTCGGCCGGCCGACCGACGAGGAACGCACGGTCCACGACATCGTGCGTGCCGCCCAGGAGGCCGGCTTCCGGGCCGTGCGGCCGGGCGTCGCCTGCCAGGAGGTCGACCGCGCCGCCCGTGCGGTGATCACCGACGCCGGATACGGCGAGTACTTCATCCACCGCACCGGCCACGGCATCGGCGTCACCACGCACGAGCCGCCGTACATGATCGAGGGCGAGGAACAGCCCCTGGTACCCGGCATGTGCTTCTCCGTGGAGCCCGGCATCTACCTCCCCGGCCGCTTCGGAGTACGCATCGAGGACATCGTCACGGTGACCGAGGACGGCGGTCGCCGCCTCAACAACACCACCCGTGAGATGGTCATAGTGGACTGAGAGGCCCAGGAGACACACCCTCGACGACACCCCGGAACGGCTACGGCGCGACCCATGACCCAGGCACCGACACCCACCGCGGACTCCGTCCGCAGACTGGTCCGTTCCCTGCTCAAGGAGAGCAAGGAGACCGCGAACGGCATCGAGGGGCCCGAAGTCCGGCCCGTCGCCGAGGGCCACGAGCACACCTGGTGGGTCGGCACCCGCCATGTGCTGCGCCTCGCCCCCGACCGGGAGGCCTCCGCCCGCCGCCGTCGCGAACTGCGCCTGCGCGACGTGGTCCGCCCGCATGTGCCGGTCGCCGTCCCGACCAGCGTCGCCCACGGCGACTGGGCACCCGGCCTCGCCTACACCCTCGACACCAAACTGCCCGGCGGCACCGCCGACGAGCACGACGTCTCCGCCGTCGGCGAGGCCGACCTGGCCGGGCTGCTCAGCGGACTGCGCGCCGTGCCGGCACGGCAGGCGGAGGCGCTCGGCGTTCCGCGCACCGCCGCCCGCTCCCTGGAAGCGCTGCGCCGCATGGCCGTGCACGCGGCCGAACGGCTCGCCGCCGCCGACGAGTTCGACGCCGCCCGCATGCTTCAGCTCACCCCGCCCGGCGCCGCCCAGCTCGCCGCACAGACCGCTACCGCCGTCCTCACCCACCACGGCCTCACCGGCGAACACGTGGTGGTCAGCGCCGACGGACGGGTCCGCGGCATCCTGGACTGGACCGAGGCCGCCTTCGGCGACCCCGCCGAGGACATCGCCGGGCTCGCCGTCGCCGTCGGCTCCCCGGCCGCCGTCCGCGCCGCCACCCTCGCCGGCTACGGCGCCCGCCCCTGCCTGCGCGGTCTGTGGCTCGCCCGCTGCGACACCGTCATCCGTCTCACCGACCACCTCGAAGGCCGCGCCACCGGCTCCCTGACGCTGCTGCGGATCCAGCTGCGGCGCGCCTGGGAGCCGATCCTGCTGGAGCGGGTGACCGAGTTCAAGGACGACGAGTCGGAGGCCTAGGGCTGGACCAGCACCACGCACGACTCCCCGGGCACCTGCAGCAGCCCGTCCGGGCCAGGTGCCGCCACCGGCTCCCAGGCGGCCAGGACCTGCACCCGCCCGGTGCCCAGCGGGATCGCCGCCTGCTCCTTGCCCAGGTTCACCGCCACCCGGACGTCCCCGCGCCGGAACGCCAGCCAGCGGGCCTCCTCGTCGTACGCCACCTTCGTGTCGGCCAGGTCGGGATCGGTGAGGTCCGGCTGCTCCCGGCGCAGCTCGATCAGCCGCCGGTACCAGGCCAGCACGCGCGCGTGGGGCTCGCGTTCCGGCTCCGACCAGTCGAGGCAGGACCGCTCCCAGGTCGCCGGGTCCTGCGGGTCCGGTACGTCCTCCTCGGCCCAGCCGTGCTGCGCGAACTCCCGCCGCCTGCCCCGCCGTACCGCGTCGGCCAGCTCCGGGTCCGTGTGGTCCGTGAAGAACTGCCAGGGTGTGCCCGCCGCCCACTCCTCGCCCATGAACAGCATCGGCGTGAACGGCGCGGTCAGGGTGAGCGTGGCCGCGCAGGCCAGCAGACCGGGGGCGAGCAGGGCCGAAAGCCGGTCCCCCTGTGCGCGGTTGCCGACCTGGTCGTGGGTCTGGCTGTAGCCCAGCAGCCGGTGCGCGGCCACCTGTGCCCGGTCCAGCGGCCGCCCGTGGCCGCGGCCCCGGAAGCTCGAGTACGTGCCGTCGTGGAAGTAGCCGCCCATGAGCGTCTTGGCGAGCGCGGCGAGGGGAGCGCGCGCGAAGTCGGCGTAGTAGCCCTGGGACTCGCCGGTCAGCGCACAGTGCAGGGCGTGATGGAAGTCGTCGTTCCACTGCGCCTGCAGCCCGAGGCCGTGCTCCGCGCGCGGGGTGATGATCCGCGGGTCGTTCAGGTCGGACTCGGCGATCAGGAACAGCGGGCGGCCCAGCTCGTCGGCGAGGCCGTCGACGGCCGCCGACAGCTCCTCCAGGAAGTGGCACGCGCGCGTGTCGCGCAGTGCGTGCACCGCGTCCAGGCGCAGCCCGTCGATCCGGTAGTCCCGCAGCCAGGCCAGCGCACTGCCCACGAAGTACGCGCGCACCTCGTCCGAACCCGGCGCGTCCAGGTTCACGGCGGCGCCCCAGGGGGTGTGGTGGGTGTCCGTGAAGTACGGCCCGAACCGCGGCAGATGGTTGCCCGACGGACCCAAGTGGTTGTGCACGACGTCCAGCACGACCCCCAGGCCCAGTTCGTGCGCCCGGTCCACGAACCGCTTCAGCGCCTCGGGGCCGCCGTACGGCTCGTGCACCGCCCACGGCGACACCCCCTCGTACCCCCAGCCGTGCCGCCCCGGGAACGGACACAGCGGCATCAACTCCACGTGGGTGACGCCCAGCTCCACCAGGTGCCCGAGGTGCCCGGCGGCCGCGTCCAGGGTGCCCTCGCGGGTGTACGTGCCCACGTGCAGCTCGTAGAGCAGCGCGCCGGGCAGCTCGCGCCCCGCCCACGCGGAACGCCACGCGTACCGCCCGTGGTCGACGACCGCGCTCAGGCCGTCCGGGCCGTCCGGCTGACGGCGCGAACGCGGGTCCGGCAGCACCGGACCGTCGTCCAGCGCGAACCCGTACCGCGAGCCGTCCTGCGCCTGTGCCTCCCCCGTCCACCAGCCGGCGCGGCCGGAGTCGCGCTCCAACGTGCGCGTGGCGCTGTCGCAATGGAGCGTCACACGGTCTGCCTGCGGTGCCCACACCTCGAACTGCACGGACGGTTCCCCTTCGTCTGCTCACCGTGATGTAGCCCGTCCATCGTGCCGCGAAAGCGATCAATCCGCTTTCGAATCCGCCCTTTGGCGGCAGGTGTCCTGGAACGATGCGCGTGCGGTAACCGTTCTCCGTGTTTCTGGACACCGGAGGTTCACTGTCCGACAATCACCAGCGTGACGTCGTCTTTCGAGATCCCCATGTACCCCGCGCGACTGTCCGACGCGGAGCGCGACAAGGCGCTGCAGGTGCTGCGAGACGGCGTCGCCATGGGCCGTCTGTCGCACGACACGTTCGTACGCCGCATGGAACTCGCGCTCGCCGCACGCCGCGCCGACGAACTCGCCGCCCTCACCGCCGACCTGCCCCACGAGAACCGCCTCTCGCGTGCGGTCTTCGGCACCGTCGAGGCCGTCTCCGGCTTCACCGTGCGGCTGCGCCGGGCCTGGCAAGCCGAGCGGCTGCCCAAGCTGCGGCTGCCGAACCCGGCGAACGGCCATCCCCTGCGCATCGGCCGCGACCCCGCGAACGGGCTGCGCCTGAACCACGAGACCGTCTCCCGCGTACACGCCGAACTCCGCCGCCAGGGCGACATGTGGATCCTCAGGGACCTCGGCTCCACCAACGGCACCACGGTCAACGGCCGCCGCGTGGTGGGCTCCGTCGCGGTCCGCGAGGGCGACCAGGTCGGCTTCGGACGGATCGCCTTCCGGCTCTCGGCGGACTGAGACGCCGTCCCGCATTCGAACTGACGCACCACTGTGCGCCCGTACGGTCCCGTTCGGGTGAGTCGGGGTGCGGAACGCGAGCCGCCGTGCCGATGCTTCGGGAATGACGTACATCACCCGAGCGACAGCGGCCGCAGGCGCCCTGCTGGCCTCCGTCGGCCTGTTCACCGCGGGCCCGGCCCAGGCGGCACCCCGTCACACGCTCACCGGCAACTGGCTCGACCTCACCGTCACCCGCGGCATCGCCCAGACCGGCTACACGCGCCACACGCTGCTGCTGTGCGACCCACCTCTCGGGCACCAGCACGCGGCCGAGGCCTGTGCCGAACTCGCGGCCGCCGACGGCGACATCGATCGCATCCCGCCCAAGAGGATCTTCTGCACGATGATCTTCGCTCCCGTCACCGTCCACGCGCGCGGGCGGTGGAACGGGCGGACGGTCGACTTCCGGGAGACGTACTCCAGCAAGTGCGTCATGAAAGGGCGGACGGGAGCGGTCTTCGCGCTGGACGACTGAACACGGCCCGCGGCAGGAGCGGCAGGCGGCGGCCACGGGGGCGTGGCGGACGGCAGGGCGGGAGGCGGCGTGGAGGCCTCACGCCGCCCGTTCCCGGGCCTGCTGGGCCGCCACCAGCACCGTCCGGGACTGGTGCTCCACCTGATTCTCCAACGGCACCCAGCGGGCCCGGAAGCGCTCCGCGAAGGCCTCGCACCAGGCGGCGACCAGCTGTTCGAGCCGGGGCGCCGCCCGGTCGTCCGTCTCCCGCAGCACCCGCAGCAGCATCGCCGCCGACCGCAGCGGCAGCCGCCGTCCGAAGGCGTCCACACTGCCGACGTACGCCATCGTCGTGCCGGCCGGCGGTGTGTGGATCCAGTCCTGCGCCAGGCCCGGTATCAGCTCCAGCGCCCACCGCGACGCCCGCAGCAACGGCCCGTCCGCATCCTCCAGCCGGGGCAGCACCTCGGCGAGCACCCGCTCCACCTGCAGCGAGTCCCGCAGCAGCCGCTGGGCCAGGCGTCGTATCGCCGCCGCCGGTGCCGGGTGCGGCGCCGGGTCGTCCACCAGGTCGCTGGCCCACATCGGCACTTCCACCACGGCCGTCAGACCGCCGTAGCGGTGCGCGTGGTACCAGGTGCTGTGCCGTGCGTCGTCCGGCAGGCTCGGGTAGGCGACGCCCGTCTCCGGGCCGGGCATCACATGCACCCCGGGCCCCGAGGCGGGCCAGCCCGCGGCGTCCGAGGCACCCGTCTCGACCGGGATGTGCAGCTCCGCGGCGGACTTGGCGAACGGCTCCGCCAGGCCCGGCAGGTCCTTCGTCAACTGCACCCAACTGCCGCCCAGATCGGTGCCGTGCAGGGTCACCTGGAGGTAGGGGCGCAGCTCGTCGATCACCCCGGTCAGGGCCCGCGTCTCGGGCGGCAGGCGGTCCGGCGGGAGCACAGCAGGGGACCACTCCGGCTGCTCCGCGCCGGTCGGCCGGTAGAAGCCGAGGTGGTAGTCGAGCAGGCTGCGCGGCGCCGGGGTGACATGCAGGCTCGCGCCGTCCGGGTCTGCGCACAGCAGGAAGTGCCAGGAGGTGTCGTCCCGCAACTCCCGCTCGGCCAGCACCCGTTCGGCCAGCACCCGGAGGGTGGAGCCGCCCGTCGGCTCGTTGGCGTGGGCGCCCGCGACGACCAGCACGGCGCGGCGGGCGTGTCCCACCGACAGCAGGTGCAGAGGCCGGCCGGCTCGCGAGAGGCCCACCTGTCTGAGCGAGCACAGCCCGGGCTCCTGAGCGGCCAACGCTCGTGCGGAGGCGACCAGTTCGGGAACGCTGGGGTAGCGCAGCTCCGGCAGGAGACTCACCCCCGACTTGTCCGCCCTGCTTCGCCCTCCCAGTGCCGCACGACCTGGGTGAACTGTCAAGCGCACGGCCGGGAGGCTCCAGGGGGCGCCCGGACGCATTCAAGGAGGGTGCCGGACCGCCGCGATCCGGGGGCTCACTGCTGGTGCAGGCCGCGTCCGGCGAGCGTCAGGAACACCTCGCCCACCGCCTCCGACAGCGTGGGGTGCGCGTGCACGTGCCGGGCCACGTCCGAGGGCTGGGCGTCCCAGCCGACGATCAGCTGGCTCTCGGCGATCATCTCCGACACGTTCGGGCCCACCAGATGCACACCGAGCACCTGCCCGCCGCCGGCCTCGGCGACGACCTTCACCATTCCGCCCTGCCCGTGCACCATCCCCTTGGCGACGGCGGTCAGCAGCATCGTGTTGACGTCGACCTCGTGCCCACGCGCGCGTGCCTCCGCCTCGCCGAGCCCCACGGAGGCGGTCTGCGGCGACGAGTACGTCACCCGGGGCACGGCCGCGTAGTCCACCGGAGCCGACGGCAGCCCCGCCAGCGTCTCGGCCACCAGCATGCCCTCCGCGAAGGAGGCGTGGGCCAGGCCGAGCGAGGGCGGCGGCAGCAGGTCGCCCACGACATGGACCCCCGGTACGGCCGTCTCCAGCCGACTCCAGTCCGCCGGTGCGACGAACCCCCTCTCGTCCGTCGTCAGCCCGGCGGCGGACAGGTCCAGGCCCTCGGTGACGGGGGCCCGGCCGACGGCGACCAGCAGCCGCTCCGCCTCCACGGTCCGGGTCTCCCCGCGGGCGGTCCGCACCCGCGCGCGTACGCCGTTCTCCAGCACCTCCGCGTCCAGCAGTCGCGCACCCGCCTGCACGTCGACGCCCCGCTTCTTCAGGCCGCGGGTCAGATGCCGGCTCACGTCGGCGTCCTCCAGCGGCACGATCCGGTCGGCGGCCTCCACCAGGGTGACCTCCGCGCCCATCGACCGGTGGAAGGAGGCGTACTCCGCCCCGATCGCACCCCCGCCCAGCACCAGGACGGACCCCGGCAGCCCCGGCGCGAACAACGCGTCGTCACTGGTCACCACGCGCCGCCCGTCGGGCACGAGCCCGGGGAGCGTGCGCGGTCGCGAGCCGGTCGCGAGGACGATCCCGCGGCGTGCGGCGAAGTCGCGCACGCCGAGCGCGGATTCGGTGTGCACGCCCTCCACCCGCACCGTGCGCGCTCCCGTCAATCGCGCGCTCCCTCGCACCACCCGCACACCCGCGTGTGCCAGATGCGCCTCGACCCCCTTGTGGTTGCGCGCCACGATGTCGTCCCGTGTGGCCACCAGCGCCGGCCAGTCGACGGAGTCCAGCGTGGCCTTCACACCCCAGCGTTCGCGGGCCTCGACGATGCCGTCGACGAGCTCGGCGGCGTGCAGCATCGCCTTGCTGGGGATGCAGCCGCGGTGCAGACAGGTCCCGCCGACCTTGTCACGTTCGACGAGGACGACGTCGAGACCGAGGGCGGCGGCGCGCAGGGCGGTGCTGTACCCGCCCGTGCCACCGCCGATGACGACGACGTCCGGCGTGTGCGTTGCCCCTGCGCTCATGACCTGTGTGTTCATGACCTCCACCCTCCGTCCCTGCCTTGCCATGAGTCCAAGGCAATGTTTTTGTGGGACCGATGCAGGATCCTTATGGGAAGGCGGGGGAGGCGGGGAAGGCGGCGCGATGAGCCTGCGGCAGATGGAGTACTTCCTGACGGTCGTCGAGGAGGCGTCCTTCACGCGCGCGGCGGAGCTGCTGCATGTCACCCAGCCCGCGCTCTCGCACCAGATCAAGGCCCTGGAGAAGACGGTCGGCGGCGCCCTGCTGGAGCGCATGCCGCGCGGGGTGCGTCTCACCCCGATGGGCCGCGCCTTCCTGCCGCACGCCGAGCTGGCCGTCCGCAGCGCCGCCCAGGCCCGCCGTGCGGCCCGCGCCGCCGCCGGCGCCGAGGGCGGCGAGCTGCACATCGCGGCCCTGCACTCCATCGCCGTCGGCGCCCTCCCCGACGTCTTCGCCCGCTGGCGTACGGCCCACCCCAGGGTCCTGCTGCGCCTGCACGAGTACGCCACCTCCGAGGCCCTGGAGGAGGCCGTCCAGCGCGGCACCGCCGACCTCGCGATCGGCCCCGAGCCCGTCGGCGCGCCCGGCACCGTCGTGCCGGTCGGCGAGGAGGAGGTCGTCCTCGTCGTGCCCTTCGACGACCGGCTCGCGGGCCGTACGAGGGTGACACTGCCGGAACTCGCCGACCGCGCCTGGATCCGCTGCGCCATGGAACCCGTCGTCCACGGCGAGCGCTTCCTCGACTGGGCGTGCGGACAGGCCGGATACCGCCCCCGGACCGCCATGTGGACCGAGCACACCTCCACGGCGGTGCGCATGGCCGCTGCCGGGGTCGGGGTGTGCGTGGCGCCCGCCCACGTCGTGCGGGGCGCCGTCGGCGAGGACTGCGTCGTCCTCACCCCGGACCCGGCCTGGAAGCGCGCCCTGACGGTCTACGCGCGCGTGCCGCCCACCGGAGCCGCCGAGGCCTTCGTGGACCTCCTGCGCACCACCTGGCCCGCGCTCGGAGCAACCGCGCCCCGGGAGCACGAGGACTGCGCCCTGCCCGCCGCACAGGTCGGCTGAGCGAGCGCCGGCCCCTCAGCCCTCACCCTGCCTTCCAGCAGTGCCAAGGGCAGCGGCTCGTCAGGGCCCGTCACGGGTGCGGGGCTGGTGAACTCTCCCCCCGGCGGCTGCATGTCCGCCCCCCCCGCGGTGGTTGTTTCAGCTGGGGGGTGCGGGGCCTGTGCCCTGTCCGCCGCGCAGGTCGGCTGAGCAGGCGCCGGCCTCTCGTCCCTGCGGGTGTCAGCCCGTCAGTCCTCACCATGTCGCTCCAGCAGTGCCACCGGCAGCCGCTCGAAAAGGTCCGCCACGCGTGCGTGCCCGGTGAACTCCCGCCCCGGGGTCAGCACGTCCGCCCACCGCCCCGGCGGCAGCCCGAGCAGTGTCTCCCGCCAGCCGCCCGACTCCGTCAGCCGCAGCGACAGGCGGGTCACCGCCGTGACCACAGCGCCGGAGCGCGCGAAAGCCGCACAGTGCTCCGCCGCCGGCCCCTCCGCGGTGAGCGGGGCGTACGTCGCCGCCGCGTCGAAGGCGTCGGGCCGGCGCGCGCGCAGTCGCAGGGCCGCCGCCGTCAGCGCGTCCTTCTCGCCGGGCGCCGCGGGGGGAAACGACACCGGCCGTCGGTTGTCCGGGTCCACCAGGGCCCGGTACTCGCCCTCCGTGCCCTGGTACAGGTCCGGCACCCCCGGCATCGTCAGATGGACCAGCGCGGTGCCCAGGACGTTCGCCCGGACGTGCGGCTCCAGCGCCTTGCGGAACGCCACCACACGCTCTCCCGGCGGCCCGCACGGCCCGGCCGTGACGAAGGCCGCCGCCGCGTCCTCGTAGGGCGGCTCCTGCTCCGTCCAGCTCGTGTACATGCCGGCCTCGCGCACATGCTTCAGCAGCGCCCCCTGGACCCGCTCCTCCTCCGCCGAGCCCAGCCCGAAGACCGTCTGCCAGGCCGCCCAGGCCAGCTGCCCGTCGGGCACGCCCTCCTCGGCCAGGGTCACCTCGGCGAGCAACTCCGCCCAGCGGTCCGGGCATTCGGTGAGCACGGCCATGGCCGCACGGACATCGGCGCTGCGCTTGGTGTCATGGGTGGACACGACCGTGCCGGTGTCCGGCCAGTCGCGCTGCACGCGCGCGCAGTACGCGTGGAAGTCCTCCGGGGACACGCCGGGCGCGCCGGGGTCGCCGCCCACCTCGGCCGCCGACAGCAGCGGCACATACCGGTAGAACGCCGTGTCCTCCACGGCCTTGGCGCGCAGCGCCGACGCGGTCTGCGCGAACCGGGTGCGGAACTCCGCCCGGTCGGCGTGGTCCGGTGCCGACGGGTCACCGGGCGCCTCCACCAGCAGCCGCCGCACGATGCCGACGGCCTCGGCCTCCTCGGGCACCACGAAGGCCAGCCGGGCCTCCTCGGCGGCCTCCTCGGTGACGACGGCGGCCGCGTCACCGGAGGCGTACGGGCGGTACACCCGCATCCGGACCAGCAGCTCCTCCAGAGCTGTGCGCAGCGCCCAGGGCGCCCGGTCGCGCAACGAGAGGTCCGGGGAGGCGGCGCACAGCCGGGCGGCCACCCGGGTGAGCCGGTCGGTCTCGGCGGCCAGCTCGTGCGTGATCACCTTGTAGGCAGCCCGCCGCACCGTGGCCTCCCAGTTGCCGCCCCGGTCCGTCTGCGGCGCGGCGAACGCCCGGTACCGCCCCAGCAGTTGATACGCCCCGGTGCGGTCCGTGAACAGCCCGTCGACGTGGCGCAGGGCGTCGTAGCCCGTGGTGCCCGCGACGGGCCAGGAGGCGGGCAGCCGCTCGCCGTCGGCGAGGATCTTCTCCACGACCGTCCAGCGCCCGCCGGTCGCCTCGTGCAGCCGCTCCAGGTAGCCGTCGGGGTCCGCGAGCCCGTCGGGATGGTCGATCCGCAGTCCGTCGACCACGCCCTCCGCCAGCAGCTGCAGGATCTTGGCGTGGGTGGCGTCGAACACCTCCGGGTCCTCGACCCGCAGCCCGATCAGCTCCGAGATGCTGAAGAAGCGCCGGTAGTTCAGCTCGGTGCGGGCCAGCCGCCACCACACCGGGCGGTACCACTGCGCGTCCAGGAGCTGCGGCAGGGGCAGTTCCTCGGTGCCCTCGCGGAGCGGGAACGCGTGGTCGTGGTAGCGCAGGACACCGCCGTCGACCACCAGGTGGTCCAGTTCCGTCCCGACCGGACCGCCGAGCACGGGCAGCAGCAGGCGTCCGCCCTGCGCCTTCCAGTCGATGTCGAACCAGCGCGCGTACGGCGACCCGGGTCCCTCGCGCAGTACCTCCCACAGGGCGTGGTTGTGCCGGGGCGCCATGGCCATGTGGTTCGGCACGATGTCGACCACCAGACCTAGGCCGTGCTCATGCGCGGCGTCCGCCAGCGCGCGCAGCCCCTTCTCACCGCCCAGTTCCTCGCGCACGCGCGCGTGGTCCACGACGTCGTAGCCGTGCGTGGAGCCCGGGACGGCCTCCAGGACGGGGGACAGGTGCACGTGCGAGACACCGAGCGAGGCCAGGTACGGTACGGCTGCCGCGGCGGCTGCGAACGGGAACGCGGGCTGGAGTTGCAGCCGGTAGGTGGCCGTGGGCACCCCCGGTCCGGGTCGCTCAGAAGTCATGGAAACCTACGTACCCAGCCCGCCGTCTTTCGTGTCATCGCCCGCTGCACGCACCCACGCACGCGTGCCTAGCTTCGAGTGATGGGAACGAACGAACGGCCCCGCACAAGGCACGGCACGCTGGACACGTACCGCGAGGTGATCGGCCTGGCAGGGCCGCTGCTGCCCTGCGTGTCGTTCCTGGGGCGGCTGCCGACCGCCACCATCCAGTTCGGAAGTGTGCTGCTCGTCGCCCGTACGAGCGGTTCGCTGGCCGCCGCGGGACTGACCGGCGGCGCGCTCGCCCTCGGCCAGGTGGCCTGCGGGCCGCTGGTGGGGCGGCTCGCGGACCGGCACGGCCAGCGGACGGTCGTGCTCGCGTTCTCGCTCGCCAACGCGCTGACCGTGGCCGCCCTGGTCACCGGCGCCCTGGCCGGCCTGCCCACGCCCGTCCTGGCCGTCCTGGGGGCCGTGGCGGGCGCCACCGTGCCGCTCGTCGGCCCGCTGGCCCGCACCCGCCTGGTCGCCCTCGCCCGCCGCGCCGGCGCCCCCGAGCCCACCGTCGGCGTAGCGCTCTCCTTCGAGAGCACCCTGGACGAACTGTCCTTCGTCCTCGGGCCGGCCCCGGTCGGTCTGGCCGCGGTCCTCGCCCACCCGGCGTACGCGCTGGCCGGCGCTGCCCTCCTGGTGGCCACCTGCGGCACCGGCTTCGCCCTGCACCCGACCGCCCGGGCCGTCCGGCCCGGCCCCGAACGCGCGCGTGCCGCCACCGTGGCCCGCGCTCCCGTGCCCCGCTCCGTCCACGCCCTGCGCGCCGCCCTCGCCCTCCAGGGCGCCATGTTCGGTGCCTGCCAGGCCGGGATCACCGCGCTCACGGCCCGGCTCGGGCAGGAGGACCAGGCGGGGCTGGTGTACGCGGCCATGGGTGTGATGAGCGCCGTGGCGGGGCTCGCCATGGCCGCCGTACCGGCGCGCCTCGGCCTCCCGGCGCGCTGGCGGCTGGCCACCGGGGCCGCCCTCGTGCTGTCGCTGCCCCTGCTGCGCACCGACGGCATGACCGGCCTGTACGCCGTCGTCACCGTCCTCGGGATCGCCTACGCCCCGCACCTGATCACGGTGTTCGGGATCACCGAGCGCACGGTCCCGCCCGCCCGGCTGTCCGAGGCGATGGCCTTCGCGACGAGCGCCCTGGTCGGCGGCCAGGCCCTCGCGGTCACCGCCACCGGCCGCCTCGCCCAGACCTACGGCCCCTCGGCGGCGTTCGCGGCGGCGAGCACGGCGGCCGCGCTCGCCTTCGCCATCGCGCTGGCGGCTTGTCCGGCGGTGTACTCGGGGCAGCCCGAAATCGCGCGGCACGCGCGCGGGCAGGACGAGTCGGCGGATGCGACGCCGTCTGCTGGAGCGCCGCTGTCTGCTTCGCCGGCTGCTGTAGGCGCAGCAGACAGCGATGCTCCTCCGTATCGGTGAAGAGCGGCGAAGGCGAGTACGGCGGCCGCGCTCGCTTTGGCCATCGCGCTGGCGGCTTGTCCGGCGGTGTACTCGGGGCAGCCCGAAATCGCGCGGCACGTGCGTTGCAGGACGAGTCGGCGGATGCGACGCCGTCTGCTGGAGCGCCGCTGTCTGCTTCGTCGGCTGCTGTAGGCGCAGCAGACAGCGATGCTCCTCCGTATCGGTGAAGAGCGGCGAAGGCGAGTACGGCGGCCGCGCTCGCTTTGGCCATCGCGCT
>NZ_JBITSQ010000004.1:90390-353303 GCF_044541035.1 Streptomyces sp. NPDC085866 | reverse complement strand
CTGGCGGCTTGTCCGGCGGTGTACTCCGGGCAGCCCGAAATCGCCCGGCACGCGCGCGGGCACGACGAGCCGGCGGATGCGACGCCACCCGCTAGAGCGCCGCGGTCAGCTCCGCCAGCCGCCGCAGGCGCAACAGATACCGAAGCTCCTCCGCATCGGTGACGAGCGGCAGGGCCCGGTCCAGTTCCCTGGCGCAGTGGAGCAGGGTCCGATGCCGCCCGGCGTCGAGACGACCGCCGTTCTTCAGCCAGACGGACACGCATCCGGCGATGCCCGCGTCCAGCAGCACCACGTCCACGCCCGCCGGGTCCGCGGTGCGCAGCCTCGGCGGGAAGGGCGCGGCCAGGTGCTCCTGCCACAGCAGCGTCACCGCGCTCTGTCGCTCACTTGTTCCACTCATCCGCCCCATCCTCCCGCGGCCACCCCCCTCAGGCGGGCCGCTGCAGCACCGTCAGGCTCCGGTCCGGCAGGGTGATGCGGTCCCCGGCCGCGACCTTCGCACCCGTCCCCGGCGGCACCCCCTCCGCGCGCGCGGTGTCGACCACGACCTGCCACTGTCGGCCGTGGTCGACCGGCACCAGGAAGTCCAGCGGCCCGGGTGAGGCGTTGAACATCAGCAGGAAGGAGTCGTCGGCGATCCGCTCCCCGCGCGGACCGGGCTCGGAGATCGCGTTGCCGTTGAGGAACACCGCCAGCGCGGACGCCTGTGCCGAGTCCCAGTCCCGCTGGGTCATCTCGACGCCCTCGGGGGTGAACCAGGCGATGTCGGACAGCTCGTCGTGGGTGCCCTCCACCGGCCGTCCGTGGAAGAAGCGCCGCCTGCGGAACACCGGGTGGTCCCGGCGCAGCCAGACCATCGCGCGGACGAACTCCAGCAGATCACCGTCGTCCTCGCCCTCGCTGTCGTCCTCGGGCCAGTCCACCCAGGACAGCTCGTTGTCCTGGCAGTAGGCGTTGTTGTTGCCGCGCTGGGTGCGGGCGAACTCGTCGCCGTGGCTGATCATCGGCACGCCCTGGGAGAGCATCAGCGTGGCGACGAAGTTGCGCATCTGGCGGGCGCGCAGCCCGAGCACGTCCGGGTCGTCGGTCTCGCCCTCGACGCCGCAGTTCCAGGACCGGTTGTGACTCTCGCCGTCCCGGTCGTCCTCGCCGTTGGCCTTGTTGTGCTTGCCGTTGTAGGAGACGAGGTCGTGCAGCGTGAAACCGTCGTGGCAGGTCACGAAGTTGATGGAGGCGAGCGGGCGGCGGCCGTCGTCCTGGTAGAGGTCCGAGGAGCCGGTCAGTCGGGAGGCGAACTCGGCTAGCGCCCGCGGCTCGCCCCGCCACAGGTCCCGGACGGTGTCGCGGTACTTGCCGTTCCACTCGGTCCACAGCGGCGGGAAGTTGCCCACCTGGTAGCCGCCCTCGCCCACGTCCCACGGTTCGGCGATCAGCTTCACCTGGGAGACCACCGGGTCCTGCTGCACCAGGTCGAAGAACGACGACAGCCGGTCCACCTCGTGGAACTGCCGGGCCAGGGTGGCTGCGAGGTCGAAGCGGAAGCCGTCGACGTGCATCTCGGTGACCCAGTAGCGCAGCGAGTCCATGATCAGCTGGAGGACGTGCGGGGACCGCATGAGCAGTGAGTTCCCGGTGCCCGTGGTGTCCGTGTAGTAGCGGGGATCGTTCGCGAGGCGGTAGTACGACGGGTTGTCGAGGCCCTTGAAGGACAGCGTGGGCCCCAGGTGGTTGCCCTCGGCCGTGTGGTTGTAGACGACGTCCAGGATGACCTCGATGCCTGCCTCGTGCAGCGCGCGGACCGCCGACTTGAACTCCAGGACCTGCTGGCCGCGGTCGCCCCAGGAGGCGTAGGTGTTGTGCGGGGCGAAGAAACCGATGGTGTTGTAGCCCCAGTAGTTGCTCAGGCCCAGGTCGGCCAGCCGGTGGTCGTTCACGAACTGGTGTACGGGCATCAGCTCCAGCGCCGTCACGCCCAGCTTGGTCAGGTGTTCGATGATCGCCGGGTGCGCGAGCGCCGCGTACGTGCCGCGCAGTTCCTCCGGCAGGCCCGGATGGCGCATGGTCAGGCCCTTCACATGGGCCTCGTAGATCACCGTGTGGTGGTACTCGGTGCGCGGGAGCCGGTCGTCGCCCCAGTCGAAGTACGGGTTGATCACCACCGAGGTCATGGTGTGCGGCGCCGAGTCCAGGTCGTTGCGCCGCTCCGGGGCGCCGAAGTGGTAGCCGTACACCTCCTCGCCCCACTGGACGGCACCACTGATCGCCTTCGCGTACGGGTCGAGCAGCAGCTTCGCCGAGTTGCAGCGCAGTCCGCGCTCGGGGGCGTACGGGCCGTGCACCCTGAACCCGTACCGCTGTCCCGGCATGACGCCCGGCAGGTACGCGTGCCGCACGAACGCGTCGCTCTCGCGCAGTTCCACCGCCGTCTCCGAGCCGTCGTCGTGCAGCAGACACAGCTCTACTCGGTCCGCGGCCTCCGTGAAGACCGCGAAGTTGGTTCCGGCGCCGTCATAGGTGGCGCCGAGCGGATACGCCTCGCCAGGCCAGACCTGCATGGACACGACTCTTCCAGGTGTGCCGCCCCGCCGGGGCCGCGTTGACTCCGAGTCTGCCCGAAAGTGAGGGAACCTCCTGTGACTTACGCCCCTCTTACCGGCCGACCAGTGCATACGGCGAACGCACTACCTGCCGTGTGCCGAACCAGTGGGGCAGACACGTACTCCCGGGGAAGTTGGGGGAGTAGGGGGAAGATGTGCGCGAGATAGTGCACCGCCATCTGGGCAAGGTGGTGGCGGGCGCGGCCCTGGCGGTGGCCGGGACCGCGGTGATGGTGGGGATCACCCTGCCGGGCACGGCAGGGGCCGATGAATCGGGAGGATCGGGCAACGGCACACAGGCCGCGCAGCAGGCGGGACAGGGCCCGGACGCGGTCCAGCCGGGTGTCGTGGAGCAGGCGCCCGCCGAGGGGAAGAAGGGCACGGGTCGTGACCCGCTGACCGACGACGAGATCAACCGCGTCGCGAAGCTCGCCATGAACCAGCAGTTGCTGAACACGGGCGAGAACGTCGACGGCGGCCGCGGCCCGCAGCGCCTGAGCGTCGACCTGGCCGACCCGGAAGCGAACGAACTGGACGACCCGAACGCGCCGCGCCGGGCCGACGTGACCTTCTACGACTACAAGACCGACACGCTCGTCACCAAGACGGTCGACCTGGACACCGGCAAGGTCGAGCAGACCGGCACCCAGCACGGCGTCCAGCCGCCGCTGAGCCGTGCCGAGAACGCCGAGGCGGCGAAGCTGCTGATCGCCGACCCGCTGGGCGCGGGCCTCAAGGCGGACTACAAGGACGCCACCGGTCACGAGCTGACCTCTCCGGACCAGCTGCTGCTCAACGGCGCCGTCTACCGGGCCACTCCGGGCGGCCAGCCCGCCGTGCTCGACAAGTGCGGCGAACACCGCTGTGTGCGGCTGTTCCCGAAGGTCAAGAACGGCCCCTGGATCGACGCCCGGTGGCTGGTCGTCGACCTGAGCGCCCGCAAGGTCGCCAAGCTCGACCGTCGCTGAGCGACAGCAGCTCACCGTTCACTTTTCCAACTTGCTCGTCCTGCAAGGGAGCCTCTTCGTCATGCCCGTCAACCGAATCAGCCGTGCCCGCGCGCGGGCGGCCGTCGGCGTCACCGTGGCGGCACTGGCCGCCGGTGCGACGGCCGGTGCCGGACCGGCCGTCGCCCAGCCCAAGGCCGCGCCCGCGGCGGCCGCCGACTGCAGCGCGGCCTACAAGATCGAGCAGAAACTCTCCAGCGGCACCACCTGGCGGATGTGCTGGCGCTACGACAGCAAGGCCGGCCTCGTCCTGGAGAACGTCTCGTACCAGCCCAAGGGCGAGACCAAGCCGATCAAGGTCCTCAACAGCGCCCGCCTCGCCCAGATCGACGTCCCCTACGACGACGGCAGCGTCGAGTACGACGACCTGACCGGCTTCGGCTTCGCCCAGGGTCTGGTGAACCTGGCGCCGGGCGAGTGTCCGGGCGGCACCATCAAGACCGTCCGTGTCCCGGACGCCTGGGACCCGCAGCATCCGGACGTCAACGGTCTGTGCACGACCACGCGTTCGCGCGGCCACGCCTACCGCATGCAGGGGGACAGCGCCAACAAGGTCTTCCAGGCGCAGGGCAAGGACCTGCTTGTCTACACGGTCAACCAGGTCGGCTGGTACGAGTACATGACCGAGTGGCGCTTCCAGGACGACGGCACCGTCAACATGAACGTCGGCGCCACCGGCAGCCTGTCCTACGACGACTACGACGCCGGCGACGGGCGCGGCTGGCCCCTCGGCAAGGGCGCCAAGGCCTACGCCACCAGCCACAGCCACAACGTCTTCTGGCGGCTGGACTTCGGCCTCGACGGCTCCTCCAAGACGAAGGTCGAGCAGTACGACTCGGCCGTCACCGCCCCCGCCCACGGCCAGCAGGCGCCCACCAACAAGACCACCCGCACCAAGGTCACCAAGGAACTCGCGGGCGACTACAAGACCTACCGCTGGTGGCGGATGGTCAGCGCGACCGGCAAGAACAAGGACGGCCACGCCCGTTCGTACGAGATCGTCCCCGGTCCCACCACGAAGTACCCGGGCCGCAGCTTCACCAAGCACGACGTGTACTTCACCGAGTACAACAAGTGCGAGCAGTTCGCCAGCAACAACCCGGGCGCCTGCCCGGCCGGGGCGGGCAAGTCCGTCGACAAGTGGGTCAACGGCCAGACGCTCACTCACCCGGTGGTCTGGATGAACGTCGGCTTCCACCACATCGCCCGGGACGAGGACCAGCAGCCCATGCCGATCCACTGGCAGGGCTTCGCCATCTCCCCGCGGGACGTCACGGCTATGAATCCGCTCACTCCGGACGCGCTGGCGTGGCAGAACGGCCACTGGCGGCCGCGTAGTTGAGAAACCGACCTGTCCATCCGGCTGCATCGCCGACCGCTCCCGGAGTACCCTTCCTTGATCGTTGAGACGGGGAAGGCCCAGGGTGGCGGAAGGCGGTGCACGGGTGGGCTCGGGAGGGCTGGAGTTGCCCCCTGGTGACGAGGGTCACGAGGGGAACTCCACAGACGTCCCGCCCGGCGCGGTGTCCCTGGCCCGTCCGATGGACGCGACAGGGTCCATCGGGCCGGAACTGGACTGGGACGCCGACGCCTGGCTCGAGGTGCGCACCCGCGCCCAGCGGGCGGGCCGGGCCTACATCTGGCTGAACCTCGTCGAACAGCGGCTGCGTGCGGTCGTGGCCGCCGTGCTGCGCCCCATCTACGAACCCGTCCACGGCGACGAGTGGGTGGTGGCCGCGGCCGGGCCCGCCGGACAGGAGTGGGTGCAGCGGGCGGTGGCCGTCCGCGAGGTCAGCCGCCGCAAGGGCTATCTGCTCGACCCGGCCGACGACAACGTGCTCAGCTTCCTCACCCTGCCCCAGCTGCGCGAGCTGATGGTGCAGCACTGGCCGTGCTTCGAGCCGTACTTCGACGAGCGGCGCGACCTCGAACTCGCCCTGGACGAGCTGGAGGTGACCCGTAACGTCGTCTCCCGCAACCGGGCCCTGTCCGGGGCGGTCCTGGACCAGGCCGAGCGGGCCTCGGCCCGGCTGCTGGAGATGCTGGGCGCGGGCGGCGACGTGCCCTCCGCGCGCCGACTGCCGGTCGACGCGGTCGAGGACCTGGTCGGCGACCGGTACGCGGACGTCGTCGCCGTCCACCCCGACCGGGTGCGTCTGATGCGCCAGTTCCCGGCCGAGGACATCTTCGGGGGCGCCCGCCGCCTCGACGCCATCGGTATCGGCCTCAACCTGCTGGTGCAGAACTTCTCCGGACGCCGCCTGGTCCGGCTCGCCGAGTCCGACTGCCGGGTACGGCTGCTCTTCCTCAACCCGGCCTCCAGCGCGGTGAAGCGCCGCGAGCGCGAACTCGGGATGAAACGGGGCGAACTCAGCCGGTCGGTCGAGATGAACATCCTGCACATGCGCCGGGTGCGGTCCCGGCTGCGCGATCCCGGCGCCTTCGAGATCCGGGTCTACGACGAGACGCCCCGCTTCACCGCCTACCTGGTGGACGGCGACGGCGCCGACGGCATCGCCGTGGTGCAGTCCTATCTGCGCGGGGCGCGCGGTATGGAGTCGCCGGTGCTGGTGCTGCGCAACGGCAGCCGACTGGTCAAGTCGGATGATGTCGTCGAACCCGGACTCTTCCCGACATACCGCGAGGAATTCGAGCTGGCCTGGGCGGATTCGCGCCCGGTGTCCTGAGCCGTCCACCCCGGCAAACGGAACACGGTCCTCGGATTGTCAGTGCCGCGTGCGATGGTGGAGGCCACTGGGGGAAAGCACCACCAAGAAGGGGGGCCGCCCATGGGCTGGCACCGGGAGCTGCTGATCGGCTTCGACCTGGAGACGACCGGGACCGATCCGTGCGAGGCGCGCATCGTCACCGGCGCGGTGATCGAGGTCAGGGCCGGTGAGTCCCTGGGGCGCCGGGAATGGCTGGCGGATCCGGGCGTGGAGATCCCGGCCGACGCGGTCGCGGTGCACGGCATCAGCAACGAACGCGCGGCCGCCGAGGGCAGCCCCGCCGACCAGGTGGCCGACGCCATCGCGGACGTCCTGGTCTCCTACTGGAAGACGGGGGTCCCGGTCGTCGCCTACAACGCGGCCTTCGACCTCACCCTGCTCTCCGCGGAGCTGCGCAGGTACGGACTGCCGTCGCTCTCCGACCGGCTCGGCGGCCGCGCCCCGGCCCCGGTCGTCGATCCCTACACCATCGACCGCCGGGTCGACCGCTACCGCCGCGGCAAGCGGAACCTGGAAGCGGTCTGCGCCGAGTACGGCATAGTCCTCGACGCGGCCCACAACGCCTCGGCCGACGCCCTCGCCGCGGCCCGGCTCGCCTCCGCGATAGCCGACCGCCACCCGAAGATCGCGTCCCTCGGCCCGGCGGAACTGCACCGCAGGCAGATCGAGTGGTACGCCGAGTGGGCGGCGGACTTCCAGGCGTTCCTGCGCCGCAAGGGCGACGCGGACGCGGTGGTCGACGGGGTGTGGCCGGTGCGGGAGCCGGCGGACCTGGCGGACGAGAAGGTCTGAGCCGGGCAGGTCACGCTGGCGCGGGGCTCGCGATGCGGGCCACCCGCGGGCCGGCGAGCCGCGCGTAGTCGGTGCCGGTGAGGCAGAGCGAGCGGTCGAGCCGGGCGGCGTTGAAGTACAGCCGCGGCCGGGCGACGACGTCCGGATCGGCGACGAGTTCGAGTTCGGGATCGAAGCTGAAAGGCAATACGGTGCCGGGCACCGAGCGGGCGAGCCGCTCGGCGGTCTCGGCGTCGCTGAAGCCGACATAACGGGCCTCGAACAGCATCCGTACGGCGTCCAGATCCACCCGTCGGTCCCCGGGGACGACCGCGAGGACGTGGCGCGTGGTGCGGCGGTCGACCTTGACCCGCAGCACGATGCACTTCGCGGCCTCGCTCACCGGATGGCCGCGCAGTGCGCTGACGGTCTCGGTGGCACCCTCGGGCGCGTGGTCGATGAGGCGGTAGTCGACGTGGGAGGCGTCGAGCAGGGAGATCAGCTGCTGGTAAGTGTCGTGGTCCGGCATGGGGCCTCTTCTCCGGTCCTCTCGGGGGACGTGGCGGGCGCGGATGCGCCGGCTGAGTCGGTGGTCCCGGTACCGACGGCGGTCTCGGCGGTCCGGTGGGCGCGTTCCACGGCCTGGCCCCAGTAGGTGCCGGTGACCATCAGGGCCGCACCCAGGGCGGTGAGCGGGGTGAGATGTTCGCCGCCGAGGGCGATGCCCACCGCCGCGGCCCAGACGGGCTCGGTGCCGAGCAGCAGACTGGCCCGGCTGGCGGAGGTGCGCTGCACCGCCCAGGTCTGGACGAGGAAGGCGAACACGCTGCAGAAGAGGGCGAGATAGACCAGCTGGGTCCAGGTCGCCGCGTCGGCTCGGGCCAGCGCCGGAAGGTCACGGGCGGCGGGAGCGAGGAACAGGGCCGTGCCGACCAGGGTCTGCACCGTCGTCAGGTGCAGCGGGCGGATCGCCCGGCCCGCGGTGAGCCGGCCGACGAGGGCCACGTGCACCGCCCGGACGCAGGCCGCGGCGAGCATCAGCAGGTCCCCGAGGCGAGGCGCGTGGAAGCCGTTTCCGGACATGAGCAGACCGACGGCCAGGACGCACACGCCGGCCGCGGCGAAGAAGGCGGGAGGCGGACCGCCTCGGCGCCCGGTGCGGTCGAGGAGCGGGGTGAGCACGATGGTGAGGCTGATGATCAGACCCGCGTTGGCGGCTGTGGTGTGGGCGACGCCGTACGTCTCCACGACCAGGACGGCGGCCTGGGTGACGCCGAGCGGCAGCCCTACGCGCACCTCGTCGCGGGTCCACCCGCGCAGTCCGCCCCGGGCGGCGACGAGACCGAGGCAGGGGAGCGCGGCAAGGGCGTAGCGCGCGAACAGGACGAGGAGGACGGGCAGGGCGCTCGCGGCCGTCTGGGCGGACAGATAGCTGGAACCCCAGACGAGCGCGACGAGGAGCAGTACCGCGTCGGTACGGCGGGCGTCGGTCACCCGCCCACGGTGCACCGTCGGGGTATCTGAAGCCCAGAACCACTTTCTTAAACGATCTTTTAGTGAGGCTACATCGTCGTCCTACACTGACGGCGTGGACGAACGGCAGCTGAGGATCCTGCGGGAGCTGGGCGAGCTGGGCAGTGTCACCGCGGTCGCCGAGGCGCTGCTGGTGACGCCGTCGGCGATCTCGCAGCAGCTAAGGCTGCTGCAGCGCTCGATCCCCGTGCCGCTCACCGAACGGCAGGGGCGGCGCCTGGTGCTCACCGACGCCGGGCAGGCGCTGGCGGATGCGGCCGTCGAGGTGGAGTCGGCGCTGGCACGGGCCCGGCACGCGGTCGAGGAGTTCGCCGGCAGGCCGGACGGCGAGGTGTCGGTCGCGGCGTTCCACAGCGCGGGCGCGGCGTTCTTCCCGCTGCTGCTGCGCGGCCTCGCCGGGCCGGGCTCGCCGACGGTGGCGCTCGCCGACGAGGACGTACCGCAGGAGGACTTCCCCCGGCTGACCCGCGCCTACGACCTGGTCCTCGCCCACCGCCTGGACCATGCCCCGCCCTGGCCGCGCACGGTGACCGTGACCACCCTGCTGCACGAGCCGCTCGACGTGGCGATGCCGGCCGGGCATCCGCTCGCCGCCAAGCGACGGGTGACCCCGCGCGATGTCGCCGACCTGCCGTGGATCACCGCGCACGACGGGTTCCCGGTCCTGGCCACCATCGAGGCCATCGCCGCGGCGGCCGGCCGACGGCTCCGTCTGGCCCACCGCATCAACGAGTTCGCGGTGGTCGCCGAGGCCGTCGCCGCCGGGGGCGGGATCGCGCTGATGCCGCGCTGGACCATGCGCCCGCATCCCGCGCTGGTCCTACGGCCGCTCAGCGGCGTCCAGGCCACGCGGCACATCGACGTCCTGTGCCGCCCCGAGCGCACGGCCAGAAAGGCGGTGCGCACGGTCCTGACGGAACTGGGACGGGCAGCGCGAACGATCCAGGGCGAGGAGACTGCCTGAGGGGCGCGGGGTTCGACCGGCGCTCAGAACGGATACCACCGCACCGTTTCGTCCCCCTCCCGCAGGGACGCCACCCGGCGCTCGAACTCGGCCAGCGCCTTGGGGTTGCTCGGCGCGTGCTGGGCCACCCACGCACAGCTGGCCGTCTCCCGGGCCCCGCGGAGCACCCCGCAGCCCTCCCACTCCCGTACGTCCCAGCCGTAGGTCCCGGTGAAGGAGTCGTACGACTCGGCGGGCAGACCGTAGCGGTCGCGGGAGAGGGCCATGACCACCAGGTCGTGCTCGCGCAGGTCGACGGAGAAGGTCTCCAGGTCGACCAGGACCGGGCCGTCGGGGCCGACGTGCACGTTGCGGGGCAGCGCGTCGCCGTGGATCGGCCCCGGCTCCAGACGGGGCGTCAGCGCGGCCGCGGCCGCGGCGAAGCCGTCCCGGCGGGCCCGGAGGTAGGCAGCGTCCTCGGGGTCGATCGAGGTGCCCGCGAGCCGCAGCCAGCGCTCCACACCACCCAGCAGATCGCGGGGCGGCAGCGCGAAGGGCGGCAGGGGGAGCGCGTGCACGATCCGCAGCAACTCCGCGAGATCCCGGGGCTCGGCCGGTCGTACGGGGTCGGCCAGCCGGTGCCACACGGTCACCGGGTGCCCCTCGACGAGCAGCGGCTTCGGCTCGGCCGCCCGCACCGCGGGTACGTCCGCCTCCGTCAGCCAGCCGGCGATGTCCAGCTCGCGCCGGGCCCGCTCCAGCAGTTCGGCGTCACGGCCCACCTTGACGACGAGGTCGCCCGCGGCGAACACCGCGTTCTCACCGAGAGCGAGGAGCCGTGCGTCCCGCACCGGGCCCGGCAGCACCTTCGCCGCGGCCAGTACGTCCCGCGCCCGTGCCTCGTCCATCGTCCGTCTCCGCATCGTCTCGGTCCGTCACGCGTCGGCCAGTCTCGCATTCGCGGTGGCCGGAGCGGGCGTCCGGGGACGGCTGCGTGCGCCTCGCAGCACAGGGAGTTCACTTCATAACGCTCGGATAACACGGCGGTCGCCTGGCACTGCCGTAGACCCGACTCACCTGTCGGACCGATACCCCCTGCAGAAGGTTGTACGGACTGGATCTTGTTCCTTTGGTAAGAGCATTCCTAACGTCGGGTAAACACCGATTGAAAGTCAGGTAGTAGACCCATGCCATCGAAACACCGGGACGTTCCGGGCCTTGCCGAGGTGCGCCGCCTCACCCAGAAGAAGCGGGACGCGTGGTGGACCGTGCTCCTCGTCGACCCGGTCGCCACACCGCTGGTGCGCCAGGTCGCGAAGCGCACCCGGATCACGCCGAACCAGATCACCTGGGGCGCACTGCTGCTCGGACTCGTCGCGGCCTGCTGCTTCGCGCGGGGCGAGTGGCACTGGCTGATCGCCGGTGCCGTCGTCTACCACCTGAGCTTCATCCTGGACTGCATGGACGGCAAGGTCGCCCGGCTCACCGGCCAGGGCTCGGTGTTCGGCGCCTGGCTGGACTACATCTTCGACCGGATCCGCGTCATGGCGTGCGCCGTCGCGCTGATGGGCGGCCAGTACCACCGCACCGGGAACACCTTCTACATATGGCTGGCCGCCGCGGTCGTCTTCCTCGACGGGATGCGCTACCTCAACTCCCTGGAGATATTCAAGACCCGGCACACCATGCGCAAGCAGATCAAGGCCCGGCTGCGGGCGGCCAGGCGCGCGGAGAACGCCTCCCGCGTCGCCTTCATGGAGGACCTCCTGCGCGACAACCCCGAGGCGGACATCGAGCAGGACCTGCGTCGCGCCGCCGAGGAGGGCACGCGGCCCTTCGCGGCCGAGGACGCCGGGCTGCCGGCCGCGGCGGAGGGGGCCGCGCTCCTGGCCGAGGCCGAGGTCGAGGGCGTCGAGCCGCCGGCGGCCGCCGGAATCACCGGCCCGCTCGCCGGCGCCGCGGCCACGGCGCCGGCCACCGGCACGGTCACCGCCGAGACGCCGGCCCCGGCCGCGACCGCGCCGGCGAGCACCCGGGTCATCGACCTGCACCAGGAGTTCCGCCACCGCTTCCCCGCCTACCTGCGGATGCGCTCCTTCCTGCTGCGCCACCGCGTCCGTACCCACCTGGTGAGCGGCATCGAGTTCCAGATGGGCGTCTTCATCGTCGGCCCGCTGCTGGACGCGATCATCCCCACCACCGTCGTCGCCGGCTCCCTGCTCCTGGTGTTCGAACTCGCCATCGTCTACAAGCTGCTGCTGTCGACCCGCGACTTCGCCCGCACCATCGACTCCTTCGACCGTGACGCGGTGACGCGCGCCGCCTGAGCCGTACGGTGCCACGGGGCCTCAGATCCGTACGGTCTCCCCCTCGACCGCCGATGGCCGGACCGGCGCCACCGGCTCCGGCGACTCGTCGTGGGTGAGGTCGGGCAGCCGGTGCAGCCACTTCGGCAGGTACCAGTTGCGCTCGCCGAGCAGCGCCATCACGGCCGGCAGCAGCACACCGCGGATGATCGTCGCGTCGATGAGGACGGCGGCGGCCAGGCCCACGCCCATCTGCTTCATGGACTGCATGGACAGAGTGCCGAAGATCGCGAACACGGCGACCATGATGACCGCGGCGCTGGTGACGACACCGGCCGTGGTGACCACGCCGTGCTGGATGGCCTCCTTCGTCGTACGGCCGCGCATCCGTGCCTCGCGGATCCGGGAGACCACGAACACGTGGTAGTCCATGGACAGACCGAACAGGATCACGAAGAGGAACAGCGGCAGCCAGGTGACGACCGCACCCACGCCCTCCGCCCCCACCAGCGAGGCACCCCAGCCGTGCTGGAAGACGGCGACGAGGATGCCGTAGGCGGCGCCCACCGACAGCAGGTTGAGCAGGATCGACGTGATCGCGACGGTCAGCGAGCGGAACGACAGCAGCATCAGCAGGAAGGCGAAGACGACCACGAACGCGAAGACCGGGACGACCGAGCCGAGCAGTTGGTCGTTGAAGTCCTTGTTGCCCGCGACCTGACCCGTGACCGGCGCCTCGACGCCGTCGACCTTGCCGAGGGTGGCGGGCCGGACCTCGTCGCGCAGCTTGTCGAGGCTCTTGACCGACTTGTCCATGTCGGAGCCGCCGACCAGCGGCACGGAGACCAGGGCGACGTTCTGCGCCTCGTGCACCTTGATGTCCACCGGGCCGCGCGAGGCGCCCGAGGAGATCGCCTGCTGCTTGAAGTCGGCCAGCGCCCGCCGCACCTCGGGTGCGTTGATGTCCTTGGCCCTGACGACCACCTGAGCGGGCTCGGAACCGCCCGGGAACGCATCGTTGATGCGGTTGTAGGTCTGCACGATCGGCAGCGTGTCGCCGAACTCCTGGTCCAGCGTGAGCTGCTGGGTCTTCATGCCCAGCGCGGGCGCGGCCACCGCGAGCAGCGCGCCGGCCGCGACGACGACGGAGACCACGGGCTTGGCGAGCACGCCCCGCAGGACGGCCGTCCAGAACCGGCTCTCCGCGGGTGCGCCCTGTCGGCGCCGACGCCGGCCCAGGAACGGGATCCGACCCTTCTCGACCCGCTCGCCCAGCAGCGACAGCAGCGCGGGCAGCACCGTCACCGAGCCGACCATGGCGACGGCCACCACCATCAGCGAGGCCAGGCCCATCGCCTCGAACGTGGCGAGACCCGTGAACAGCATGCCCGCCATGGCCACGCACACCGTGACACCGGAGACGATGACCGCGCGGCCGCTGGTGGCGGCGGCGATCCTGAGCGCGGTGCCCGGGTCCCGTCCGGCGTCCCGTTCCTCACGCTCGCGGCGCAGGTAGAAGAGGCAGTAGTCGACGCCGACGGCCATACCGACCAGCAGCATCACGGAGTTGGCCGTGTTGCTCATCGGCTGCACATGGCTGACCAGACCCATCAGACCCATCGTCGCCATGATCGCGGTGATCGCCAGCCCTACCGGCAGCAGCGCGGCCACCAGCGCGCCGAAGGCGATCAGCAGGATGCCGAGGGCCACCGGCACGGCCGAGTACTCGGCCTGCTGGAAGTCGTTCCCGAAGGCGTCGTCGTACTGCTTCTTCATGCTGGCGCCGCCGATCTCCTCGATCCGCAGCGAGCCGTGGCCCTTCTGGACCCCGGCCACGGCCTTCAGTACCGGCTCGACCCGGTCGGCGGCGGTGTCCGCGGCGCCGCGCATGTCGAACTGCACCAGCGCGCTGCGGCCGTCCCGGGAGATGGTGCGGGTGTCGTACGGCGACGTCACGTTGACGACCTTGCCGGTGGCGCCGACGGCCTTGACGACGTCGGTGACGGCGGCCCGGAACTCGCCGCTCGTGGCCTTCACGGCGCCGTCCTTGGACTGGATCAGCACGGTCTCCCCGGCCGGCTGCTCGATGCCCGCGTCGTCGATGATGCGTGCGGCGGTGTGCGTCTCGCCCTTGAGCTGGTCGCTCTCGTCCACGTCGACCCGGCCGGCTGCCGAGCCGAGTCCCATGGCCAGGACGACGAACAGCACCCATATGCCGACGGCGGCCCAGCGGTGCCGGGCGCTCCAGCCGCCGGCGCGGGCGGCCAGGCCCCGCACGCGCACGTCAGTGTTCCCCATGACGGGATGTCCCCCTCGTGTGCGGTGACGGCCCCCTGCCGCCACGTCTTCGTTTGTTCGACTTCGACGGTATGGGCCGGATAAGAACGCCTCGTCGTGCTGTCCGGTGAAGTGCCGAGCGCCCGGGTCATCGCTGGGGAGGACCACGGCCCCTTACATCTATCGGGGTTGTCGCGGCCGGTTCTCGGGGGCGGGGCTCAGGGGTGTCCGATCCGCCGACAGAGATCCACTTTGTGATTACGAAAGGTTGTTGAACAAGTCACAGCTGCGTTCAGGAGTTGATCCGCACCCTCCGGATCGGAGAGAGTTTCGCGCAACCCGGCGTACGCACGGGTACGGCCGCCGTGCCCACCCCCACGGGGCACGGCGGCCGCTCTAGGCTGGCCGGATGACGACCTATGCGGCGCTGCTGCGCGGAATCAACGTCGGCGGCAGCAAGAAGCTCCCGATGGCCGATCTGCGCACACTCATGACCGGCCTCGGCCACGACGGCGTACGGACCCATCTGCAGAGCGGGCAGGCCGTCTTCACCACCGACCGGGGCGACGAGGATTCCCTGGCGGCCGAGTTGGCCCGGGCGATCGAGGACCGGTTCGGCTTCCCGGTCGACGTGATCGTGCGCGACCACGCCTATGTGCGGGCTGTGGCCGAGGCCTGTCCGTTCCCGGCCGCCGAACTGGAGGCCAAGCAACTGCACGTCACCTACTTCTCCGCACCGGTCACCGCGGAGCGCTTCGCGGAGATCGACCCCGCCGCCCATCTCCCCGAGGAGTTCCGCCTCGGCGACCGGTGTCTGTACCTGTACGCCCCGGACGGCCTCGGCCGCTCCAAGCTCGCCGAGGCCCTGTCCCGGCCGCGGATCACCAAGGGCGTGATCGCCACCAGCCGCAACTGGAACACCGTGCTCAAACTGATCGAGTTGACCGCTCCGGAAGCGTGACGGGAGCCCGGCCGAGGGCGAGGGCCGGTGTGCGAGGCTCTGCCCCATGCGCTACGTCATCATCGGGGCAGGGGCGGTCGGCGGCACCGTCGGCGGGCGGCTGGCCCAGGCCGGGCGTGAGGTCGTACTCGTCGCCCGCGGCCGGCACCTGGCGGCACTCGCCGAGCGTGGGCTGAAGCTGCGGGTACCGGAGGGCGAGTCGACGTACCGGCTGCCCGCCGTCGACGGACCGGACCCGCTCGGGGAACTGCGCGCCGACGACGTCCTCGTCCTGGCCGTGAAGACACAGGACACCGTGGCCGCTCTGGAGACCTGGGGCGAGACCCCGGTGGCGGGTGGCGGGACAGCTGCGGAGCAGCTGCCGCTGGTGTGCCTGCAGAACGGCGTGGAGAGCCCGCGCCTGGCACTGCGCCGCTTCCGGCACGTGTACGGCGTCTGCGTCTGGCTGCCCTCGACCTTCGTGGAACCCGGAGTCGTCTCAGCCCCCGGCAATCCGCTCACCGGCATCCTGCACCTCGGCCGGTATCCGCACGGCACCGACGACACCGCCCGGCACATCGCCGCCGACCTGGAGGCCGCCCGCTTCGAGGCGCCGGTCGTGCCGGACGTGGCCCGCTGGCAGTACGCCAAGCTGCTCGGCAACCTCGGCAACGCCCTGGAGGCCGTGAGCGGTCCCGTCGACAGCGAGCAGGCGACGGCCCTGTACGCGCGCCTGCGGGCCGAGGGGGAGGCCGTGCTCGACGCCGCCGGGATCGCGTACGCGAGCGCCGAGGAGCAGAAGGAGGCACGCGGGGACAAGGTCACCCTGGTCCCGCTCGACGGGGCCCCGCGCGGCGGCGGTTCCTCCTGGCAGTCCCTCGTCCGCGGTACCGGCACCATCGAGGCGGACCACCTCAACGGCGAGATCGCCCTCCTCGGCCGTCTGCACGGCGTACCGACCCCGCTGAACGAACTGCTGCAGCGCCTCGCCAACCGGTTCGCCCGGCAACACCGGCCGGCGGGCTCCCTGCCGGTCGCGGAGCTGGCACGACTGGCCGACGAGGCGGAGCGGGCGGCCGACCGGTGTGCGGCTGATCGCAAAGGCGGTTGATCTTCCGGCCGGGTTGGCGTTTCGTGTCCCGGGGGCTCGCGACCCGCGGGCGCGTAGGAAGGGGCGGGGGCACGGTGGACGGCGTCACAGCGGACAGCGCACGGCTTGCGGCACGGTTCGAGGCGGACCGGCCGCATCTCGCGGCCGTGGCGTACCGGCTGCTCGGCTCGGCCGCCGAGGCGGACGACGCCCTGCAGGACGCCTGGTTGCGTGTGCAGCAGGCCGATCTCGGCGAGGTCGAGAACCTCACGGGCTGGCTGACCACGGTGGTGACCCGGGTGTGCCTGAACCAGCTGCGCACGCGCCGCAACCGCCGCGAGGACCCCCTCGACCACCGGGATCCGGACGGGGTCCTCGGCGGCGCGGCGGGCGACCCGGCCCGTGAGGCGCTGCTGGCCGACGAGGTCGGCGTCGCCCTGCTCGTCGTCCTGGACACCCTGGCCCCCGCCGAGCGCGTCGCCTTCGTCCTGCACGACCTGTTCGCCGTGCCCTTCGACGACATCGCCCCGCTGCTGGAGAAGACCCCGGCCGCCACCCGGCAGCTGGCCAGCCGGGCCCGCCGCCGGGTCCGGGGCCGGACCCCCGCGCCCACCGCGGACGCGGGCCGCCGCCGGGAGGCCGTCGAGGCCTTCCTGGCCGCGACCCGGGGCGGCGACTTCGCGGCCCTGGTCGCCCTGCTCGCCCCGGACGTGGTGCTGCACGCCGACGCCCGGGTCGTCCCCACCCCCGAACCGATCACGGTCCACGGCGCCGAGCCGGTCGCCCGGGGCGCCATGGCCGCAGTGGCCCGCGCCCAGTTCACCGGCCTCGCCCTGCTGGACGGCCGGTTCGGCCTGGTCATGGCGCCGCACGGCCGGCCGCGGGTGGTCCTGGCCTTCACCTTCGACGACGACGGCCGGATCACCCGGGTCGAGGTCGTCGCCGAGCCGGACCGCCTGCGGGAGATCGAGATCACCGCCCCGGGAGGGCCGGAAGTGGACCACTGAAAGAGGATCGGATTGGGTCGGGATCCTGCACCATTGGCGGACTAGCGTCGGCGCCATGACGCGCAGCGAGAACAGCCGAACGACGAGCCCCGACCCGACCCGTGTCGACTTCTACTTCGACCCCGCCTGCCCCTTCGCCTGGATCACCTCCCGCTGGCTGCTGGAGGTCGAGCGCACCCGGCCGCTCGACCTCCGCTTCCACGCCATGAGCCTGTATCTGCACAACATCGGTAACGAACTCCCGGAGTGGTACCGGGACTTGGTCGACCGCTCGATCGGCCCGGTCCGGGTCGCCGTGGCCGCCGCCGAACGGCACGGCGAGAAGGTGCTGCGCGACCTGTACACCGCGTTCGGCACCCGGATCCACGAGCGGGGGATCAAGGACTTCGACGCCGTGATCACCGAGTCCCTGGCGGAACTCGGGCTACCCGCCGATCTGTTGGCCGCCGCGCACGACCCGTCGTACGACGACGCGGTGCGCCGCAGCCATGAGGCGGGCGCCGAACCGGACTCGGGCGCCTACGTGGGCACGCCCACGATCCATGTCGACGGCACGGTGTGGTTCGGTCCCGTCCTGCGCGCGATTCCGCGGGGCGCCGAGGCGTCCGAACTCTTCGACAGCCTTCGGGTGTTGGCCCGCCACCCCGACTTCTTCGAACTCAAGCGCACCCGCACGGGAGCCCTCCGCTTCGACTGATCCGAACGGCACGGCAACTGCCGGGCGATGAAGGAGGGTTGGCTGATAAACATCCCTCCGGTGCGATGGATTCCCCTTGCCAGTGACACATCCGGCCGAGATGACGCAGAACCAAGAGCCGACCGCGGTCCGACGTCACAGGGGAGCGCCGGACCGCGGCGGCCCGGCTCCCCGGAACCGCGCGACAAACCCCACGGGTTGTCCCTAGGGTGAAGCGCGCGGAACGGCCGAGGGGGGGCGGATGAGTGTGTCGGGGAGACCATTACCGACGTTGCCGCAGTACCGGAAGGACTCGGTGACCCGGCGCCTGTGCGCCTCGGTGCACCTCGACGACGACTTCGCCCTCTACGTGGACCGGGCGCTCACCGGGGACCGGCTGGACGCCCTGGGGCTGAGCCTCGGCATCAACTTCGTCGCACTCGCCCGGCACGCGCGCGTGGCCACCCGCCGCCGGGCCGCCCTCGACCGCCGGCTGGCGTGCCTCGCGGTGGTCGTGCCGGTCGCCGTTCTGGCGGGAGGGTGGGCTCTGGTCAACGGGTACGGATCACTCGGATGGGTGGCGATTTTCGGCCCTCTCGGCGCGTACGTGATCGCCTGGGCCCTGGTCCACCACAAGGAGTCCGTGGGACGTGACACGGCACGCGAGGTGTTCCACTCCGCCGAGAAGCCCGAGCGGACGGCGCCGCCCGTGGAGGCCGAGGCGGAGGACTGGCTGAACGAGCTGAAACGCGCCAACGTCCTGCCGTACGCGGACGCGTCCGCCCAGACCAAGCCGTTCGTCGGCAGCGGAGAGAAGATCAAGGAGCTGGTCTGGCAGCCCATCGACGTCAGCAGACCCGCCGACGACCCGGCCGGCGGCAAGCTCCCGCTGCTGCCCTTCGATGCCGTCGACCTGCACACCTACGTGGCCCGCCACATGGAGACCATCTCCGGACTGCCGAACCTGCGGGCGCAGAACCGGCTCTACGTCATCGGGAGCAACGCCTGTTACCTGCCCGAACTGGTCCCCGACAGCACGCGCAGACCCCGCGCCCGGATACCCAGGCAACTGGTGCAGGCGGGGCTGCAGAGCCCCGGCGCGGGCATGCGCACCCACCTGTGCCTGGAACGCATCGGCGAGGGCGGCCGGATGATCGTCTCCATGTACCTGCGGGCGATCCTGCAGCCACCCAGCCTGACCTGGGAGGTCGCCGCCTACGCGATACCCCCGCTGGACGGCCGTTTCCACCGCGTGGACCGCCTTCCGGTGGCCCCCCGCGAACGCTGGTGGGACCTCGTCAAGTACGCCACCTCCCACACCGGCCCCCAACTGCGCCGCGCCCTGGGCGGGTTGACCGCGCGCAGCCGCTGGCGGCGCGACCACGACCGATGGCTGACCAGGCAGCGCAAGGCGATCACCAAGCAGCACGTACGTCACGACTACGGCGCCAAGGGCAGCCTGCGCGAGGATCTCGGCGCCTGGGACGAGGCGGGCTACACCGAGCGGATCGACGCGCAGGACTTCCTGTTCCGGCTCCAGCAGGGCGTTCTCGTCGCCACGGAGCGGTTCCTCCAGGACCACCATGTCGACACCAGCTCGTACGACAAGGCTTTACAGGTCATCAGCACACAGACCTACAACATCGGTAACGTCAGCGGTCCCAGCATCTTCGGCAACAACGGCGCGATCGCCATGGGCGGTCAGCAGGGCCCCGGGCCGCACGGTGGACCGGGCCCCCAGGGCGGACCGGGACCTGCCGGCTCCCACCCGCCCACGTCATAACCCCAGCCCCGCCGGCCCTCACGAAGCAGGAGTCAGGACAGGACGATGAGCACCTACAACTTCGGGAACATCAACGGTCCCGCCAACATCGGCGATCACGGCCGTATCGAGATCAACCCTTACGAGCCGGCCTCGGAGGCCCTCGTCCGGCTCTCGGACGGGCTGCTCGCGGCACTGCATGCCGAGTACCCGGGCCTCGTGCGGCACGGAGAGACCATCCGGGGCGCGATGATGGAGTCCGTCGGGGACGGCGGTCCGCCGAACCGCGGCCGCATCCGCTCCGCCCTGGAGGCCATCAGCATCGGCGCCGCCGCCGGCACCGGCAGCCTCACGTTCACCCAGCAGCTCATGCACGTCATGGGCCTGTGAGCGGACGGGACCCCGCCGCCGTCACGGGGTCCCGTCCACACCTCACTCGGCCCGCACCACCGCCCGTACCCCGTCACCGAGGTCCAGTTCCAGGCCCGCTCTGAGCGGCACGGTCTGACCGGGCTCGACCTTCTGCGAGGTGCCGTCGGAGCGGGTGCCCGTCCAGGTCTGCCGCGACCGGTTCGCGATGCCGAACCGGCCCGGCTTCTTGGGGTGTTCGACCAACTCCGCGACCAGCGCGGCATCCGAGCAGTCGTGTCGCGCCGGCTCCGGCAGCAGATGATGGGCCTGCACCCGGGCACCCCGGCGCAGCCGGACGTGGTGCTCGGTGCGGGGCGGTGGAGTGGTCACCGTCAGCCGAGGCGGGAGCACCAGCAGTGCCCCACAGCCCCAGCAGGGGCGAGGCGGCGGGTTCTCGCCCGGCTCGGTCATGTTCTGTCGCCCGCAGGACGCGCACTCGACCACCGAGTCCAGCACCGCGCGCAGCGCGTTGCGCCACTCGGACTCCCGCACCCGGGCCGCCGGATCGCGCAGCCCGACCGTGAAGGACCGCCGGAACAGCTCCTGCAGCGTCCCCGCCGCCGCGTCCCAGGTGGCCAGCACGGTCGCGTGCTCCATCGGGTCCGGCGCGTTGGAGTCGTCCGCCGGGTCGAACACGAACAGCGGACTCCTGCCGTACAGCTTGCGCTCGGCCGCCTCGTCCAGACAGTGGATGCCCAACTCCCGCCTCCCTTTGAGCGGGTGATGATTCATCAGGAACATGAACAGCAGCACGGCGAGCGAGTGCAGGTCGGACTGGGTGCCGGGGCGCGCCCCCGGGTCGCCGCGCACCAGCTCCGGTGCCATGAACTCCATGGTCCCCGAGATGCCGCTGGCGTCCCCCTCCACCACCGCGTTGTCGTTGTCGCAGACCAGCACGTCGCCGGTGGCCGGATCGAAGAAGATGTTGCCCCAGGAGATGTCCCGGTAGGCGATGCCCCGCGAGTGCAGCGCCTGGTAGGCCTCCACCGTGTACAGGCAAGCCGTCAGCAGCGCGCGCGGGCTGGTGCGCAACTGCCGCCGGAACAGCGCCGGAAGGCCCTTGTAGCGTTCCGGGCGCAGCCCCATCAGATAGCCGAACGAGCCGCGGTGCGCAGGCACGTACGCCTCCGGCCACAGGAACCGCTCGTCCGCGAAGTCCCGGGCGACCAACTCCTCTACGATCGCCTGCTGTTCGTCGGTCGCGCAGGTCGGGTAGTACCACTTCAGCGCCCGCTCCCCGTCCGGTGTGCGGACCCGGTACACCTCGCCCTGGCCGCCCGCGCCGAGGAAGTCGACGATCTCCACCTCGTCACCGGTCTCCGCCGCGAGGCGCGTCCCGCCATCGAGCATGCCGCTCATCTACGTCTCCGTCTTCCGTTCTTCTGTGTCCACCGGACCACCCGCGTCCGCGGCCTGCTCCACGTCGTCCACGACGGCGCCCCGTGCCGAGCGCAGCGCCGCCGCCAGCGTCGTGTCGTCCCCCGAGTAGCGCGCGGCCTGCGCCAGCCACTCGGGCAGCACCTTCCGCACCCCCGTACCGCCCTCCTCGGCCAGCCGGCCGGCCAGGCCCGCGACGAACTCGCGGTACCCGTCGGCCGACGCGAAGCTCTTCGACAGCCCGTCCGTGGAGAGCACCACCAGCCGCGGGGCGCGCGCCTCCTCGAACACCGGTGCCCAGTGCATCCGCACGGACCGCCAGGCCTCGCGCCCGCACAGCGACTCCGTCTCGTCGCCCAGGTCCTCCTCCGCGGGCGCGAGCGGCCGGCTCAGCGTGCCGTCGTGCTCCACCACCGCGAGGTCCCCGTCGCCGAGCTGCCAGGCCACGAACAGCCACGGCGTGAGCACGGCACCGATCAGCGTCGTGCCGTACAGCACCAACTTCTCCTCGGGCCCCGGCTCCCGGGACGCCTCCTCGACGACCGGACGGTTGCGGTCCCAGTGCCCGAGGGCAGCCTGCCGCCACTCGTGGACCAGGGCGCGCGGGAAGTCGTCCCGGGCGTACGTCATCAGCCGGGCCAGTCGACCCGGCCCGTGGCAGTCGAGCGCGGCCCGGCCGAAGTGGGCCGCGAGACCCACGAACCGGTCCACGGCGAAACGCGCGCCCAGCTCGCTGCGCGCGTGCACCGCCGAGCCGTGCCCGTCCGCCACGGCGAGGACCAGCGGATCCTCACCGGATCCGGTGCCCCGGCACTCGTACCAGTCCTGGTTGCGCCGCTTGTTGACCCCCTGAACGCTGTCCGCGAGCGTCTCCCACCGTCGCACCCCGAGCGTCACCACACGTCGTCGTCATCGTCGTCGTCCAGCACCGGCGGCGCGTACGGCTGTTTGGCCATGGTCAGGGTCTTGCCCGAGCTGTCGCCCAGGACCGGCTGGGAGGCCGCCTTCACGGCCGCCGTGGACGCCCACCGGATCGCGGCGGCCAGCTGCTTGGGGCTGTTGGCGTCCAGCGGCTGCAGCTCGGGATTGCCGAGGAACTCCTGGAGCACCCCGCGGTCCGCGTCCGCGCCGATCGCGACGGCGACCCGCACCGCCTTGCGGCCCCAGGGACTCGCGTCGACGGCCTTCAGACCCGCCCGCCAGTCGTCGGTGGGCACCCCGTCCGAGACCAGCGCCAGCACCGGCTTCAGCGCCCGCTGCGGCATCGGCGGGGTCTGCAGCTCCCGCGCCACCAGGTGCAGCGCCTCACCGAGGTTGGTCATGCCGTCGACCTGCACGTCCTGCCAGGTGAAGTCGTCGACCGGAACCGGGGTCTGGTGGTGCCACTGGGCGGTGGTGGAGAAGGTGACGGTGCGCAGCAGCAGTTGGGCCGCGGGGTTGTCGTGGGCCACCGACCGCATCTCCGGAATGGCTTCTCTGATCGCGTAGTTGAGCCTGGCGATCTTCTCGCCCTGCATCGAGTACGAGCAGTCGAGCAGCCAGATGAAGTGGACCGGCCGGTTGGCCATGGGCCCGCCGGGAATGTCGCTCACGCCGTGATTCCTTTCAGACGATGGGGAGTTCAGGTCGGTCAGGGCAGCAGCAGCCGTACGCCGTAGGCGAGCGCGGCCGTCGCCAGTACCAGGGCGGTGACGAACAGGCCCGCCAGCGCCCGCCGGGCCCGGGAGACGGAGGGGGAGACCTGGTTCATGCCGGGCTGTACCTCCCCGCCTCGGCGTCGTCCGGCCGCCGCCGCTGCCTGGCCGGCCGGCCGGCTCTTCCACCGGATCCGGTGAGCGGTCCGGTGCGCAGCCCCGAGGCCGCGAGCAGCCACAGCACCGGTTCGGCGGCCCGGCGCTGCTCGCTCTCCAGCGGCCCGGTGCCGGTGGCCGCGTGGGCGCTGACCGCCCAGTAGCGGGCCGCCCCGAAGTCGTGGCCGAGGGCGCGGACCAGCGCGCCGAGACCGACGTCGGCGAGCCAGTCGTCGATGCGCGGGCCGGGCACCGGCAGCGAGGTCAGCTGGTCCAGCACGTCCCGTTTGGTGACCACGGTGGCCACGGACATCCGGGACCGCCGGCCGGTGAGCGCCGCCAGTTCCCCGGTGAGCCGCTGGTACGTCTCCCAGGGGCCCTGCGCCGAGGGCCGGGCGCGGTCCGACCGTTCGGTGTCCGCGGGGCCCAGCCGGCCGCGGACCTTGGGGTCGGCCAGCACGTCGGCGACCAGGACCACCCCGTCCGCGTGCGCCAGGTACTGCTGTGCACGCACCCGTTCGGCGTCGCTCACCTGCTCGCCCATCGGGTCGTACAGGTACAGGAGGCGCCGCCTGCGGCCCCGGGTCACGGTCAGCATCATGGCGCGCGGCTGGCCGCCGGTGGTGGCGTGGGCCCAACCGGTGCGGTTCAGCTCCTGGTTGAGGCCGGTCTGGGTGCGCTGGTCGTCGACGGAGGCGTACTCGACGCGCAGTTCGCCCTGCCGGGACCAGGAGTGCAGCCCCTCCACCATGGCTGCCATCAGCATCGTCTTGCCCGACGAGGTGCCGCCGACCAGAGGGGTGTGCACCACACGCATGGTGCCCGCCGCCCGGGGCAGGAACTGCTCGCAGCGCGGACACAGTGCCGTGAGCTTCCCGCGCCCCAGCAGCCGGGAGGCCGGCATCCGGTGCCCGCACCGGCACACGTGCCACAGCACCCCGTACCGCCCGGGCCGCAACTCGGCATGCAGCGCCGGGCAGTTGGGGCAGCGGTGCAGCGCCAGCGGGACCGGTGCGTAGCAGCCGGGGTGCGGGCACCTGACACGGATGCCGCGCAGCAGCAGCCGGCCCCGCTCCAGCCCGCGCAGCCCGGGCACACCGGCGGCCCAGCCCAGCCACACCACGGCCAGCAGCAGTGCGAACAGCACCAGCACCGCGCCGAGCAGCAGCGTGGCCAGCACGGCGCCGACCAGCGCGCCCGCGGCCGTACCGGGCGCGATCAGCACGGCCAGCAGGAGCCGGTACAGCGGCGCCGTGGCGCGCACACCCGAGGCGCGGCGCCCCTGGAACAGGTTCCGCACGGTCCGGCTCAGCCAGGGATCGGTGAAGGAGGACCAGACGGCCCGCATCCCGGCGAGCCCTGCGGACGCCGCGTCCGCCCACGACTGCCGCCACCAGTAGGCGAGATGCGCGGGCTCACCGCTCCCGACCGCCGCGAGCCGCGGGTCGCGGCGGCCCGCCTGCCAGGGCCCGAGCCCTTGCCACACGGCCTGCACCCCGCGCCCGAGGAACTCCCACAGCGTGCGGAACACGCACACCGCGACGGCCACGACCCCGGCCCATCCGAACAGGGCCAGGAGCACCAGCACCAGCACGTCGGTGTTGTCGTCCCCGCCCACGTTCACCGGCGGCCTCCCTCGCCCGGCGGTTCCACATCGCCGTACCAGGTCGCCTGCCGCTCCTCGCGCCGCCCCCGCCCGGTCAGCCGGCCCGCGAGCCGGCCCAGGGCACCGGGGCGGTTCCAGGCGAGGTAGGCGTCCAGCCGGCCCCGGCCGGTGCGGCGCAGCGCCTCCTCGACCGCGCTCCGGTCCTCGTCGGGCAGGGCCCGCACGACGGGCCGCAGCACCTTGGCCAGCAGGGTCGTGCGCGTCGCCGCCCAGGCCGGGTGCGTCTGCGGGAACGCGCTCCAGTCGCCGAAACAGGCGGCCACGTAGGACGGCACGGTGCGCAGCCGCTCGCCCACCCGGTCCCCGCGCGCCGCCCGCTCGTACGCGGCCAGCAGTCCCGGATCGCCCGAGCGGGCCAGCGCGTACAGCTCGCTCTCGGACGCCGTCGGGCGCGGCGTGGCGTAGGCCTCGCTCCCCGGCGCCGGGACGGCCAGCAGCCGTCGGGCGACGGCGTCGTACACCCGCTGCGTCACCGGCTCGGGGGCGGGCTCGGCCGCACCGTCCCGCAGGCGCCGCACGTGTTCCACCCAGCCCTCGACGTCCTGGTCGGCGTCGAGCAGCCCCGCGTACTCCAGCAGGAGCAGCGGCGCCCGGTGCGCGGGCCGCAGCTCCGTGGTGAAGCAGCGCAGCAGGGAGGCGGCGAGGTCCGGTACGGCGGGGTCGTCGGCCGGGGCGGCGAGGGCGGCCTCGACCAGCAGGTCCCGGGTGCCTGCCAGCCGGTGCGCGTCCGAGCCCAGCTCGCTCAGCAGCAGGCTCGCCTCCTCCCCGGTGGGCAGGCCGTCCGGCCACACCAGGAGGAACGCGGTGCGCAGGACGGCCGGTTCGGCGTGCGGCGAGACCCCGGCGGTGCGCAGCACCTCGTGGAACCGGCGCCGCCGGTCGCCGCCGGTCCGCCGTGCCCCGTCGGCCTGCACGCACATCCGCAGGTGCGGGAAGCCGGAGTCGAGCGAGACCGGCAGCCCGGACCCGGCCAACCGGACTGCGGCCCCCGGGGGATCGGCGGCGGCGAGCGCGTTCAGCGCGCCGAACAGGGCCGTGCGCAGCGCGGGGTGACCGTGCACGGCGTCGAGAAGGGCGGGCGGAACGTTCGGGCCGTCGGGGGACGACTCCTCGACCACCGGTTTCTCGACCGCCGGTTCCTCGGCCGCCGGCTCCCCGGTCCGCTCGCTCACCAGGTCCCGGGCGATGCGCCCCGCGAACTCCGGAAGCGCCTCCGTGCAGTCCACGTCGAGCAGGTCGGCGACGCGCAGCAGGGCGAGGGGCCGGCCGGCGGCCGGTTCGGTCGGGTCGGCGATGCCCTGCCGCAGGGCCGGAGCCAGGTCCCGGGCCAGCTCGGCGCGGAGCGCGGGGGTCAGCGAGCCCGCGACCAGCGGGGGCACCGGGCCCCGGCCGAGCACCGCCGTGGCCAGCACGCGGGCGGCGAGCGGCGCCGACACGGCGGTGGGCACCTGACCGTCCAGCCGGGCCGACAGGGCCGCCAGCGCGGCCGGTTCGTCGTCCAGGGGGGTACCGGTGGGGCTGTACCGGCTGTCCTGCCCGCTCCGGTCCTGGCCGGTTGAGCTGTACCGCGTGTCCTGCCCGCCAGGGCCCTCGCCGCTTCTGCCGGCCAGGGCCGTGATCAACACGGGCAGCGTCTCCGGGGGCAGTGTGAACGCGTGGTCCGCCGCCCAACGGGCCGCCGCCGCACGCCCGTCGGGGCGCAGTTCGATGCCGTGGACGAGCGCGGCCACCGCGAGCGGGCCCAGCTCGCCGGAGCTGTCGCGGAACAACTCGGGCCGGCCGGCCGCCCAGACCCGCGCGCACACCTCGGCCCAGGCGTCCTGGACGGGCTCCTCGTCCGCCCCGGCGGTGCAGTCGTGCACCCGGAACCGGTGGTCGTGGCCGACCGGCTCGGCGGACGGCAGCGCCCCGACGATCTGCTGGCGGGCCTGCTGCGGACGGCGCGTGTACGTGGTGAAGGTGAGCCGGTGCGCCCGCTCGCGCGGCAGGACGGTGCAGGCCAGCGCGATCCACTGGGCCACGTCGGCGCTGTCGTGCTCGACGAGGACGATCTGCCGGGTGTCGGTCTCCTCGGTCAGGGCGCGCAGGTCGGCGAAGAACGCGGCGAGCCGGTCCGCGCGGGACCGGGCGAAGGCCACGAGCCCGTCCCGGCGCAGCAGACCCGACGGCTCGAACCGGTCCACCGGCCGGGGCCGTCCGTCCGGGGGAGTGGCGTCGGCCCAACGCGGCGACTCCCAGGCCGTGATGGGCAGCGCCCCGTCCGGCAGCCGTACCCCGGGCGGCAGATGCAGTGCGTGGGCATGGAAGTTGCCCCACCGCCCGCTGTAGTCCGCTCCGGTGTACACCGACCGGCTCAACAGCCTCCCACCGTCGGACAGTTCACTGCAGCTGAAGGCCTTCGGGAAACCCTTCAGCTGCTCGGCGTCCGGGCGGGCGGGCAGGTCGCGCGGCGGCTCGTACCCGATGAGCTGCTCCGCCTCCCGCAGCAGCGTCTGCGGCACGCCGGGGCTGACCGCGGTGAACCGGAAACCCGACCCGTCCGGACCGGGCGGCGCCGAGGTGTAGTGCAGCTGGGCGAGGCTCACTTGACACGCCCCTTCCCCGCCGCGCGCACGGGCAACAGCCCGCGCCGGGACAGCAGCCACAGCAGCGGATCCTCCACCCGCACCGGCTGCGGACCCGACTTCGGTACGTCCGCCGGGGCGTCCGCCGGCGGCGGCGCCCCCAGGGCGGACAGCCCGAACAGGGACAACTCGCCGAAGTCCAGTTCCAGTTGGCGCAGCAGCGCGCCGGAGTCCCAGTCGGTCAGCAGGGAGCGGAGTTCCTCGTGCACGGCCAGCCGGTCCTCGCCGTCGTAGGTGCCCGCGCTGTGCGGGGCGTTGCGCAGCAGCGGGGAGTGCGGGTCCAGCAGGGGGCCGAGCATGTCCGTCTTGGTGACCGCCACCGCGATCGGCGTGGACACCCGCCCCCGTGCCCTCCCCTTGCCGTGGGCCCGTAGCTGGGCGGCCAGGTCGGCGGCGATCTGCTGCGGCGAGGTCTCCACCACGGGCATCGGCGGCCCCTCCTTTACAGCCAACCGGTCGCGCACCGAGCCGAGTTGGAGGGGATCGACCAGCAGGACGATTCCGTCGGCGGCGCCGAGGTAGCGGGTGTAGCGGTCCATCGCCTCGGCGCCCGCGAGGTCCTCACCGGCCGCGTCGAAGAACACCAGCGTGGTGTGCCGGGTTCCGGCGCCGCCCAGCAGGCCCTTGCGGGGCAGGCTCAGCCGGTACAGCAGCGGGTCGTTGAAGCCGAGCGCGGCCGGCCGGGTGGCGTCCGGCAGCCGCAGCCGCTCGTACAGGTCCTCGGCCATCTCCTTGTCCCGCGTCTGCGTGCTCTGTCCCATCGCCGCGAGCGAGGCGTGGTAGGCCTGCCCCACCCGATGGTTCAACTCGTTGACCAGCACGGACACATAGGTGCTCTTGCCGGACGCCTTCGCGCCGACCAGCGCGATGATCCGGCTGTCCTGGTCGCAGTAGTCGCTCGGCAGATCGCTGTGGCAGGACCCGCACACCCGCACCGGCGTGGGCACCCCGCACTGCGGGCAGGGCACGCTGCTGCCCCCGCCGCCGAGCCCGGCGACCTTGCGCGCGGGGGTGAAAACGGGCCCGCGCATCCGGGCCGCCGGAGGTACGCCGGGACCCATGAACCCGGCCCAGGCGTCGTCACGTTCGGGCCCGCAGGGCGCGCCGCCGCGCACCCCGCTCGGGGTCATCAGGCAGCGGTACGGCAGCTTGGCCGCCGACGCGCGGGCGAAGCAGTAGGGGCAGATCACGGTCGTCATGGCTCAGCGCACCACCAGGCTGGCGAGGGAGGGTTCTTCGAGTCGCACCGAGGCCGCGTGCTCCCCCAGCAGGAAGCCGCGCAGGGTGTAGGGGGCCGGGCAGGGGGAGGCCGGCAGCTCCTGTTCGACGGTCCCGTGGCGCGCCAGGTCGGGCCCGGGTATGCGCAGGACGGTCGTGCCGTCGGCGGCGCTGCGCGGACGCAGGGTGCCGCTGCGCGCGACGCACACGAACTCCGGGACGTCGCCGGGCGCACCCGGCGTGGCGAGGGTGACCCGGAGCAGGGTGCGGCCGCCCCGGCCGAGGAACCGCCGTTGGGTACGCACCAGTTGGTACCGGACGGCGGCGTCGGACGGCAGCAGCGCCTCGGCTGCGTCCGGCACCACCACGACGGCGCCCGGCACCCGGGGCACGGTCGCCGCCCGGATCCGCACGGCCCCCGGGCCGACGGGCAGCCGCAGCCCGCCGCGCCGGTAGGCGTGCGCGGTCAGGATCCGCTCCCCGCCGCCCTCCGCGCCGTCCAGGGCCGCCCAGCCGACCACGAGGTGCCCGACGCCCTCGGGCCAGTCCAGCGTGATCCGCGCCTGCCCGTCCGGCAGCCGCTCGACGGTGAGCCCGGGCACGGCGTGCACGGCCTCCACACCGACGGCCGGCCCGGCCAGCGCCCGCGCACCGAGTACGGCGACGGCGGCGACCTCGGCGTAGGTGCCCGGCGGAGGGCACAGGGCGCCCGCCTTCTCGGGCCAGTCCAGCGCGGCCGGCAGCTCCCGCGCACGCAGCTCGGTGCCCGGCGCCGGAGCCGGCCCGGGCCACACCACCAGCCGCACCTCGGCACCCTGCCCACCGCTCCACCGGAACCGCACGGTCCCGCCGTCGGCCCGCGCGTCGAGGCTGCGCACGGGCTCCGGCCAGGGGTGGACGGCGCCGGTCACCCGCAGGCCCGGGGAGGCGACCCGGCTGCCGTCGGGGGCCCGGTAGTGGCAGACGATCCGGAAGGAGTGCGGGCCGGCCGGCAGCCCGGTGGCCGTGAACCCGTCGGGCCGCTGGACGAGCCGGACGGCGGCCGTGTCCTGGCCCGTGGGCTCGGCGGTGATGTCGGCGCCGGCCGCAGACCGCCGGGTGAGCCGGATGGCGGTCTTGTCCGGGTCCTTGGGCGTTTCCGCCGGCCGTTGGGCTGGGTGGCGGGGGGTCTTGTCCTGGCCCGTGGGCTCGGCGGTGATGCCGGTGCCGTCCGCCTGCCTCCGCGCGTGGCCGATGGCGGTCTCGTCCGGACCCGTGTGCTCGACCGTGACGTCGCTCGCGCCCGTCGGCCGCTGCCAGGAGCAGTGGATGCGGCCCGGGCCGTCCGCCAGTACCGGGCGTCCCACCTCCGGGGCGACCAGCAGCCGGCGGGACACCAGCGGTGGACCCGCCACCCGGCCGTCCCGCAACGGCAGGGCCGCGTACCGCACCCCGGAGCCCAGTGGGGCGTCCTTGTCCCGTACGGTCCCGGCCGCCGTCGGGTCCGCGCCGGGCACACTCCGTACGGCAGGTCTGCCCCGCTCGGTGCGGTACAGCCGCAGCAGCCGCCACTCGCCGGGGATGTCGTGCCGGTCCTGCCAGCTCAACTCCACATGATCCGCGCGCAGTTCGGCACGCAGCAGGGGGTGGTGGCCGGACTCGGGCCGGTGCAGGCGGACCAGGCCGCGCAGGGCGCGCCGGTCGTCGGCCGCCCCGCACAGCGCCTGCAGGTACGCGCCGCTCGCGCCGTCCCGGTCGCCCTGCTCCTCGGCCCGCCGGGCGGACCGTAACAGGACCTCGACCAGGCCCATCCGCTCGGCGGCTTCGGATCGCAGCGTGGCCAGCGCGGGGTCACCGCCGCCCGTGGGCAGCCGGTCGAGCAGGGCCCGCAGCCGGTGCAGCTTCCGTCGTTCCAGGGCGTCGGCGAGCGATTCGGCGGCATCGCGCTGGCGCCGGTCGAGGGCGGGGCGCAGCCGGGCGGCCGCCACCAGCCCTTCGATCTCGTCGGCGTGCACCCCCAACTCGGCAGCCACTCGTGGATGTCGGGACGCCGGATGGTCCTGCAGCAGGCCTATCAGCTGGTAGAGGACGACCCGGCGCAGGGCCTGCGGATCGCGCCGGTGCAGTTCGGCAAGCCGCGGGACGAGCGGGGCGCCCGGTCCCGAGCCGTGCGCGAGACCGTCCAGGTACAGTCCGTCCACCCGGCGCCGGCCCCAGGGTCCCGACGGCACGAACAGCCCGTCCAGGACCCTCAACCCCCCGGGGGAGGCGCCCAGGACCTCGCCGAGATGACGCAACCCCGCCGCGTGCTGGGCGGCGGCCAGGTTGCCGTAACCGGGTACGAGGGGGCTCAGCGGCAGACCCGACAGGGCCCTGGGCAGCCCCAGGTGATGCCCGAACTCCTGACCGGCCACGCGAACCGTTCTCCCCCGAGATAGTGCCTCGAGGGACCATCCCAGCAGATCCGGACGTGACCAGGAAGGGGATTCGGGGAAACCGAGCAGGCCGGGACGGGAACGGCCGGATGAGCGGTCGTCAGGGCGCCGAGCCGTCAGGCGCCGAGCGCCGCCGGCAGCGGCAGGCGTGCCTCGTCGTACCGCTCCAGCAGCACCCGCGCCACCTCCGGCGCCGGGCCCAGTACGTCCGACAGGACGTCCGCCCCGGCCGCGCCGCGTGCGATGCGGTCGGGCAGGAAACCGGGGGCCAGCACGTAGGGTGCGACGGCCACCCGCTCGCAGCCGAGGGCGCGCAGTTCCCGTACGGCGTCCTCGGTGCGGGGGAACCCCGCGGGAGAACCAGCGGAGGCGAACGCAGGTCGCACGGCGCACCAACCGGTGTGCCACCACTCCCGCGCGATGTCGGCGATCACTGCGATCGCCTCCGGGTCGGAGGACCCCGCCGAGGCCAGCACCACCCCGGTCGAGGACTTGTCGGCGGGCGTCAATCCCGCCTCGTACAGCCGCCGTTCCAGCGCCGACAGCAGCAGCGGGGACGGGCCCAGCACCTCCGCCTGGCGGATGCGCAGCTGCGGCGGCGCGTCCCGCAGGACGGCGGGGATGTCGGCCTTCGCGTGGAAGGCGCGGGTCAGCAGCAGCGGCAGCGCCACGACGTCCCGCACGCCCTCCGCGGCCAGCGACTCCAGCACCCCGTGCACGGAGGGGATGTTGAAGTCCAGGAAGCCGGTCTCCACGCGCAGCCCCGGCCGCAGCGACCGTACGCGCTGCACGAGCGCGTGCACGGTCGCGGCGTGCCGCGGGTCGCGGCTGCCGTGGGCGATCACCACGAGCACGGGGCGGACCGGATTGCGCATGCTGTGCCTCAGCCCTTCACCAGCAGGCCGCGGCTGCGCAGCACCCACCGCTCCAGCGGGCTGAAGATCAGCAGGTCGATGGCGATGCCGACGAACAGGATGAGCAGGATGGCCTCGAAGACCATGGCCATGTCGCTGGCGGTGCGGGCGTTCTCCAGCAACTGGCCGAGGCCCACGCCGAGGTCGGGGAAGGACGCGATGATCTCCGCGGCCATCAGGGAGCGCCACGAGAACGCCCAGCCCTGCTTCAGGCCCGCCACATAGCCGGGCAGCGCGGCCGGCAGCGTGACGTGCCAGATTCCCTTCACGCCCGTCGCGCCCATCGTGCGGCCCGCCCGCAGGAACAGCGGCGGCACCTGGTCGACGCCGGACACCAGACCGTTGGCGATGGACGGGACCGCGCCGAGCAGGATCACCGCGTACATCATCGAGTTGTTCAGGCCCAGCCAGATCACGGCCGGCGGCACCCACGCCACCGACGGCAGTGACTGCAGGCCGGACAGGATGGGGCCGATGGCCGCGCGCACGAACTTCACCCGGGCCACCAGCAGACCCAGCGGGGTGCCGATGAGCAGCGCGAAGGCGAAGCCCAGCAGACCGCGCGAGACGCTGGTCCAGATGTAGCCGAGCAACTCGCCCTTCAGCCAGGCGTCCTGGAACGCGCTCCCCACGGCGCCCGGCGAGGGCAGCTTCGTCGGGTTGTCGACGATCGGGTACAGGAGGTACCAGACCACCAGGACCACGGCGATCGCGATGATCGGCGGCAGGATCTTGTCGACGAAGGTCTTCCGGAACGGCGGGCGGCCGGTGGCCGTGGTCTCCAGCGCGTCGAGGCCCGCCTCGACGCTCCCGGCGTCCTGAGCCGCTGTCGTCTCAGTGCTGGCCATGGCGGCGGATCTCCCCACGCAGTACATCGGTGATCTCAAGGGACAGTTCGGCCACGGGCGCGTCCTCGATGCGCCGCGGCTGCGGGATGTCCACGCTCCACTCGCGCGCGATCCGGCCCGGCCGGGAGGACAGCAGGATCACCCGCTGCGCGAGCCGCACCGCCTCGCGCACGTTGTGCGTGACGAACAGGACGGAGAGACCGGTCTCCGCCCAGATCCGGGTCAGCTCGTCGTGCAGCACGTCCCGGGTGATGGCGTCGAGGGCCGCGAACGGCTCGTCCATCAGCAGCAGGTTGCTCTCCTGCGCCAGCGCGCGGGCCATCGCCACGCGCTGTCGCATACCGCCCGACAGCTCGTGCACGCGCTTGCCGTACGCGCCCGTCAGCCGGACCAGTTCGAGCAGCTCCTCGGCCTTGCCGCGCCGCTCGGGCTTCGGAACCCCCCTGAGCTTCAGGGCGAGTTCGATGTTCTTGCCCGCGGTCAGCCACGGGAAGAGGGCGTGCTCCTGGAACATCAGGGCCGGACGCCCGTCCGTGGTGATGGAGCCCGCGGTGGGCCGGTCGAGCCCCGCCACCAGGTTCAGCAGCGTGGACTTGCCGCAGCCCGAGGCCCCCAGGAGGGTGACGAACTCGCCCGGGGCGACATCGATGCTGATGTCGTCCAGGACGAGCTGCTGCCCGCCCGGTGTCGCGAAGGACTTCGAGACGTGCTCAAGGCGTGCCGCGTACTCGACCGACTCGGCGGCCTTGGCGAGAGTCGTGGTCGTGGCCATGGTCGTCACCTCCTGGGAACTCGTCGGGTGCCTACGTCAGCTGCCGAGACCGGCGTCGCTGACCGTGCTCTCGCCCTCGGCCTTGAGGACCTTGTTGAGGATCGAGAGGTCGTAGATGCCCTTCAGCTCGGGCTTCTCCAGCAGACCGGCCTTGACCGCGTGCTCCGCCTCGGTGTCGAGCGTGGCGGCCAGCGGGTCGTCGGTGAACTGGATCGACTTCCACGCCGGGTCCAGGACGCCGGCGGGCAGCTCCTTGCCGGAGTCGATCCCGAGCTGCTTGTTCGCCGAGGCCTTCGCCTCGTCCGGGTTGGCGTTGATCCACTTGTTGGTCTCGACCGAGGCCTTCAGGACCGCCTCGACCGCCTTCGGGTGCTCCTTCAGGAAGGCCTGCCGCACGATGATGTTCGTGATCACGAACTTCTTGTCGGGCCACAGCGACGCCTCGTCGAGCAGCACCTTGCCGCCCTCGGCGACCAGCTTGGACGCGGTCGGCTCCGGCACCCAGGCGCCGTCGATCGAACCGGCCTTGTAGGCGTCCGGGGTGATCTTGTTGTCCGTACGGACGACCGTGACGTCGCCCTTGCCGCTCTGCGCGTCGACCTTCCAGCCCTGGTCCGCGGCCCAGTTGAGGAAAGCCACGTCCTGCGTGTTGCCGAACTGCGGGGTGGCGATGTTCTTGCCCTTGACGTCCTTCAGGGACTTGATCTTCTTCGGGTTGACGACCAGCTTCACGCCACCGGACGCCGAACCGCCGATGATCTTCAGGCTCTTGCCGTCGGACTTGGTGTAGCCGTTGATCGCCGGGGACGGGCCGATCCAGCCGATGTCGATGGAGCCGGAGTTGAGCGCCTCGATCTCGGACGGGCCCGCGTTGAAGGTGGCGTACTCGGCCTTCGTGGCGCCCAGCTCCTTCTGGAAGAAGCCCTTCTGGTTGCCGACCAGGGCGGTGGCGTGGGTCAGGTTGCCGAAGTAGCCGATCTTGACGGAGCTGAGGCCGTCGATCTTCTTGGACCCTGCGGCCACCTTGGCGGTGCTGTCCTTGGCGGACTCGGAGCCGTAGCCGCAGGCGGCGAGCGTCAGCAGGGGAAGTGCGGCGATCGCGGCTATGCCGCGGCGAAGGAACGTGGAGCTGTTGGCAGGCACGGGAGGCTTTCCTCTCGTTGGCCCGGCGGTCACGGTCTCTCAGGTCGTGGCCGGGAGGTCGGCAGGTCTTCGTCTACAGCGGTGGGGGGTGAGGGCGCGCAGGCAGTGCGCGTACGTCAACGCACACATCGCGCCACTCCGCCCTGCCCGCTGCCGAGGGCGCCGCTGCCGACGCGGCCGCCCTCCTTCGCGAACGTGGAGTAGTAGTCGGTGGAGTTCATGTCAGAAGTCCCACCCGTCGCCCTCGGCCTCGTCCTTGACCGGTTCCGGGGAGGCGAACGACTCACCGACCATGCCGGCGGTGAGCGTGGTGCCGTCGTTCGGGTCGATCAGGATGAACGAGCCCGTGCGCCGCGAGTCGGCGTACGAGTCCACCGGCAGCGGCTCCGCGGTGCGGATCTTCACGCGGCCGATGTCGTTGGCGACGAGCTGTCCCGGGTGAGGGTGCAGGGACAGGTCGTCGAGCGTGAGGCGGGACGGGATGTCCTTGACGATGGCCTTGACCGTGCGGGTGCCGTGCTTGAGCAGCACCCGGTGTCCGACGGTCAGCGGCTGGTCGGCGACGTGGCAGACGGTCGCCTCGACGTCCTGCGTGGTGGCCGGCGCGTCCTTGGTCGGCACGATCAGGTCGCCGCGCGAGACGTCGACGTCGTCCGCCAGCAGCACGGTCACCGACTGCGTGGTCCAGGCCACGTCGACCGGCTCGCCGAGCAGGTCGATGCCGGAGATCGTCGTCGTACGGCCGGAGGGCAGGATCGTGACCGGGTCGCCGACGCGGAAGGTACCGGCCGCGATCTGGCCCGCGTAGCCCCGGTAGTCCGGGTGCTCGGCGGTCTGCGGACGGATCACGTACTGCACGGGCAGCCGGGCGTGGCAGTGCGCCAGGTCGTGGCTGACCGGGACGGTCTCCAGGTGCTCCAGGACGGTCGGGCCGCCGTACCAGTCCATGTTGGCGGACGGCTCCACCACGTTGTCACCGGCGAGCGCCGAGATCGGGATCGCGGTGACCTCCGGGACGCCCAGCTCGGTCGCGTACGCCGTGAACTCCTCGGCGATCGCGGCGAACACGGACTCCTGGTAGTCGACCAGGTCCATCTTGTTGACGGCGAGGACCACGTGCGGCACGCGCAGCAGCGCGGCGATCGCCGCGTGCCGACGGGTCTGCTCGACCACGCCGTTGCGGGCGTCGACCAGGACCACCGTCAGCTCGGCCGTCGAGGCGCCCGTGACCATGTTGCGGGTGTACTGCACATGGCCGGGCGTGTCGGCGAGGATGAACCGGCGGCGCGGCGTGGCGAAGTAGCGGTAGGCCACGTCGATGGTGATGCCCTGTTCGCGTTCGGCGCGCAGGCCGTCGGTGAGCAGCGCGAGGTCCGGGCCGTCCTGACCGCGGCTCGCGGAGGCGCGCTCCACGGCCTCCAGCTGGTCGGCGAGGACCGACTTGGAGTCGTGCAGCAGCCGTCCGACGAGCGTGGACTTGCCGTCGTCGACGGAGCCGGCGGTGGCGAACCGCAGCAGGGTGGTGGCCGAGGGCGCCTCGGTCGTGGTCGTGCTCATGCTTAGAAGTACCCCTCGCGCTTGCGGTCTTCCATCGCGGCCTCGGAGAGCTTGTCGTCGGCGCGGGTGGCACCGCGCTCGGTGAGCCGGGAGGCGGCGATCTCGGCGATCACGGCGTCCAGCGTGGTCGCGTCGGAGTCGACGGCGCCCGTGCAGGACATGTCACCGACGGTCCGGTAGCGGACCTGGCGCTTCACGACGGTCTCGGACTCCTTCGGGCCGCCCCACTCGCCGGCGGTCAGCCACATGCCGGCCCGCTGGAACACCTCGCGCTCGTGCGCGAAGTAGATCTCCGGCAGCTCGATGCCCTCGCGGGCGATGTACTGCCAGACGTCCAGCTCGGTCCAGTTGCTGAGCGGGAACACGCGGACGTGCTCGCCGGGCGCGTGGCGGCCGTTGTACAGGTTCCACAGCTCGGGCCGCTGGCGGCGCGGGTCCCACTGGGAGAACTCGTCCCGCAGCGAGAAGACGCGCTCCTTGGCCCGGGCCTTCTCCTCGTCGCGGCGGCCGCCGCCGAAGACCGCGTCGAACTTCTCGCTCTGGATCCGCTCTGTCAGGGGGAGCGTCTGCAGCGGGTTGCGGGTGCCGTCGGGACGTTCCTTCAGCACACCGCGGTCGATGTAGTCCTGTACGGAGGCCACATGGAGGCGCAGCCCATGTGCGGCGACCACACGGTCCCGGTACTCCAGCACCTCGGGGAAGTTGTGTCCCGTGTCCACATGGAGCAGTGAGAAGGGGATCGCCGCCGGGGCGAACGCCTTCAGCGCGAGGTGCAGCATGACGATGGAGTCCTTGCCACCGGAGAACAGGATCACCGGGTTCTCGAACTCGCCCGCCACCTCGCGGAAGATGTGCACCGCCTCGGACTCGAGGGCGTCCAGGTGGGAGAGGGCGTACGGGCTGGCCGTACCCTCCTCGACCGTGGCGACGGTCGTCATGCCAGTCCCCTTTCGGTGAGCAGCGCGTGGACCGCGGCCGCGGACTCCTGCACGGTCTGGTGCTGCGACTCGATCCGCAGATCGGGCGTCTCGGGCTCCTCGTAGGGGTCGTCGACCCCCGTGAGCCCCGACAGCTCGCCCGCAGCCTGCTTGGCGTACAGGCCCTTCACGTCCCGTACCGAGCACACCTCGACCGGGGTCGCCACATGGATCTCCAGGTACGACGTCCCGTTCTTCGCGTGCCGCGTGCGCACCGCCTGGCGGCTGTCCGCGTACGGGGCGATCACCGGGACGAGCGCCTTGACGCCGTTGCGAGCCAGCAGCTCGGCGACGAAACCGATGCGCTGCACGTTGGTGTGCCGGTCCTCGCGGCTGAAGCCGAGGCCCGCCGAGATGAACTCGCGGATCTCGTCGCCGTCGAGCACCTCGACGCGGTGGCCCTCGGCGCGCAGCCGGCCGGCCAGCTCGTACGCGATGGTGGTCTTGCCGGCGCTCGGCAGACCCGTGAGCCAGACGGTGGCTCCGGTGGTCACGTGGTTCTCCTGGGTCGCAGTGGTCGCTTCGGTAACAGCAGTAACAGCCGGAACTGTGGGCGAGGTGTGGGTTGCTGTGGGCGCCGTCATCCGTGCAGCCCGCACTCGGTCTTGGCCCGGCCGGCCCAGCGGCCGGCGCGTGCGTCCTCGCCCTCCAGGACCCTGCGGGTGCACGGGGCGCAGCCGACCGAGGCGTAACCGTCCATCAGCAGCGGGTTGGTCAGCACGCCGTGCTCGGTGACGTAGGCGTCCACGTCGTCCTGGGTCCAGCGGGCGATCGGGGAGATCTTGACCTTCTGCCGCTTCTCGTCCCAGCCGACCACCGGGGTGTCCGCCCGGGTCGGGGACTCGTCGCGGCGCAGGCCCGTCGCCCACGCCGCGTAGCCCTTCAGGCCCTCCTCCAGCGGCCGGACCTTGCGCAACGCACAGCACAGGTCAGGATCGCGGTCGTGCAGCTTGGGGCCGTACTCCGCGTCCTGCTCGGCGACCGTCTGCCGCGGCGTGAGGGTGATGACGTTGACGTCCATCACGGCCTCGACCGCGTCCCGGGTGCCGATGGTCTCCGGGAAGTGGTAGCCGGTGTCGAGGAAGACGACGTCGACACCCTTCAGCACGCGGGACGCCAGATGGGCGACCACCGCGTCCTCCATGGAGGAGGTGACGCAGAACCGCTTGCCGAAGGTGTCCACCGCCCACTGGAGGATCTCCAGCGCGGAGGCGTCCTCCAGGTCACGGCCCGCCTGCTCGGCGAGTTGCTTCAACTCCTCGGTCGTGCGTTCTTCCTGAGCCGTCGTCATATCCGGTCATCCCCTCCGTTGTCGGCTCGCTGGAGACCCCGGGCGAGCAGCCCGAGGAACTTCAGCTGGAATGCGCGGTTGCACGCCCCGCACTCCCAGGCGCCATGGCCCTGCTCGCCGGGACGCAGGTCCTCGTCACCGCAGTAGGGGCAGTAGAAAGGTGCGGCCCGCTCGCTCACGACAGGGCCTCCTCGGACGCCCGGGCCGCCCAGGTGGCGAACCGCTCGCCGTCCTCGCGCTCCGCCTGATAGCGCTTCAGGACGCGCTCGACGTAGTCGGGCAGCTCCTCCGAAGTGACCTTCAGGCCGCGGACCTTGCGGCCGAAGCCCGCCTCCAGGCCCAGCGCGCCGCCGAGGTGCACCTGGAAGCCCTCGACCTGCTCGCCGTTGTCGTCCAGGACCAGCTGGCCCTTGAGACCGATGTCCGCCACCTGGATACGGGCGCAGGCGTTCGGGCAGCCGTTGATGTTGATCGTGATCGGCTCGTCGAACTCCGGGAGGCGCCGCTCCAGTTCGTCGATCAGCGAGATGCCGCGCGCCTTGGTCTCCACGATGGCGAGCTTGCAGAACTCGATGCCGGTGCAGGCCATGGTGCCGCGCCGGAACGGGGACGGGCTGACGCTGAGATCCAGCGCCTCGAGCCCCGCCACCAGGGACTCGACCTGCGCCTCCTCGACGTCCAGCACGATCATCTTCTGCTCGACGGTGGTACGCACCCGGCCCGAGCCGTGCGCCTCGGCGACGTCGGCGATCTTCGCCAGCGTCGTACCGTCGACGCGTCCGACACGCGGTGCGAAACCGACGTAGAACCGCCCGTCCTGCTGCCGGTGCACACCGACGTGGTCGCGCCAGCGTTCCACGGGCTGCGCGGGCGCCGGACCGTCGACCAGCTTGCGCTGCAGGTACTCGTCCTCCAGCACCTGCCGGAACTTCTCCGCACCCCAGTCGGCGACCAGGAACTTCAGCCGGGCGCGGGTGCGCAGGCGCCGGTAGCCGTAGTCGCGGAAGATCGAGATGACGCCCTCGTAGACGTCCGGGACCTCGTCCAGCGGCACCCAGGCGCCGAGCCGCACACCGATCTTCGGGTTGGTGGACAGACCGCCGCCGACCCACAGGTCGAACCCGGGCCCGTGCTCGGGGTGGACCACGCCGACGAACGCTACGTCGTTGATCTCGTGCGCCACGTCCAGCAGCGGCGAGCCGGAGACCGCGGACTTGAACTTGCGGGGCAGGTTCGAGAACGCCTTGTTGCCGACGATCCGGCGGTTGATCTCCTCGACGGCCGGGGTGCCGTCGATGATCTCGTCCGCGGCGATGCCCGCGACCGGCGAACCGAGGATCACACGGGGCGTGTCACCGCAGGCCTCGGTGGTGGACAGCCCGACGGCCTCGAGGCGCTCCCAGATCTCCGGGACGTCCTCGATCCGGATCCAGTGGAACTGCACGTTCTGCCGGTCGGTGATGTCGGCGGTGCCCCGCGCGAACTCCTGCGAGATCTCGCCGATCACCCGCAGCTGCTGGGTCGACAGCCGCCCGCCGTCGATCCGCACCCGCAGCATGAAGTACTCGTCGTCCAGCTCCTCCGGCTCCAGGATCGCGGTCTTGCCGCCGTCGATCCCGGGCCGACGCTGGGTGTAGAGACCCCACCAGCGCATCCGCCCGCGCAGGTCGTTGGGGTCGATGGAGTCGAAGCCGCGCTTGGAGTAGATCGTCTCAATGCGTGTCCGCACATTGAGACCGTCGTCGTCCTTCTTGAACTGCTCGTTGCCGTTCAGCGGGGTGAAGTGACCCGCGGCCCACTGACCCTCGCCGCGGTGACGGCTCACCTTGCGGCCGGGCGCGGACGCGGCGGGGTTCTGCGGGTTGGCGGCCATGGTTCTACGTCCTTCGGACAGGCGGGAAGCGGCTCTGACCTGCGCATAGGTGCACGCGGGCAGGCGTGCGCGGCTCTGCGCAGGCAGGAATCAGGTGTACGAGGAGATCGGCGGTGCTGGAGCGGTCAGCTCGCCGGACAGATGGCGCTGGACATGCGGCCGAGGTCGACGTGCCGCCGACTCACCAAGGCAATTCCAGTTCCAGACATGACGGAAGCGTGTCACGGGGATCTCTGGGCAGTCCACTGTTATCCGCATGTTGGACAAGACTGTCTCGAATGCCGGGACACTGTGATGTGCGTCTCGTGGGTGGCGTCGGAACCGCCTCGCGGCCTGTGTCCGATCCCGGGGACGCCCGGACATCTCCGCCCCTATCCTGCCGATCCAGTGGCTGAGACGGCGAACGGGGGACGGCCGTGGGGGACCAGGTGCGGCAGTGGCTGCCGGCGATGGGCGCCTTCGTCCTGGGGGTTCTGGTCCTCAAACTCAAGGACTGGTTCAAACGACTGGTGGACAAGGCGGCCGCCGCACTCTACCGCCGCCTGGCCGGCAGCGCCCTGCTCCGCCGCACGGCGCTGCGCCGCTACACGATCAAGACGCACGAACGGAACCGGACCTTCTCTGTCTCCTTCCGGCCGGACGAGAACCAGGCCATGAAGATGGAGTCGGTGTACGTCCCGCTGCGCACCGCCACCGGCTTCGGCGCCGAGCAGCGGGAGGCCACCGCCTCACTGCACGAGTCCCGCCAGGCGGTGGTGCTCGGCGTACCCGGCGCGGGCAAGACGATGCTCCTGCGGCACACCGTGCTGGCGTGGGCGCGCGAGCGCTACCGCCCCGACCTGCCCGCGACCCGCACCTGGTACGACCCGCGGCGCAGACACCGGGTCGACCTGGGTGCGCGGACCGACATCCCGGTGCTGCTCTCGCTCCACTCCGTCGACCTGGACGCGGGCGACATCACCGCGCACATCGTCAGTCACTTCGCCGACAACGACTTCCCGAACGCCCGCACCTGGGTGGAGCGGGCCCTCGCCGAAGGCCGCCTGGCCGTGTACTTCGACGGCTTGGACGAGGTCCCCACCGCCCAGCGGCCGAAGGTCGCCACCGCGATCGGACGCTTCATGAAGATGTACGACCGCTGCCGCGCGGTGGTGACCTGCCGGGTGGCGGTGTACCGGGGCGAGTTCGCGGAGGAAGGCATCCCGGTCCTCCTGGTGGAGGAGTTCGACGACCGCCTGATCCAGCGCTTCCTGCACGGCTGGCCCTGGCCGCGGGGCCTGGCGGCGGACACGGTGGAGCAACTGCTCGGCGCCCTGCGGGACACACCCCAGCTGAAGCCGCTGGCCCGCAATCCGCTGCTGCTCACCATGATCGCCCACCTCTACAGCTACGAGTACGCTGGCACCGACCAGGTCCTGCCCCACAACCGCGCCGACTTCTACAACGAGGTCACGGTCAGCCTCTTGCGGGACCGCGACCGGGACAAGGTGCGCCGCTTCCCGCCGACGCTGAAGCGGGCGGTCCTGCAACAGCTCGCGCTGGCCGCGCAGAGCGTGCCGTCGGACGCGTACGACCGCTTGGCGATGCCGTACGAGAAGGTACGGAGGGAGGCGGGCACGGTACTCGAACGCCTCGGCCGTTCACTGGAGGATACCGACGACATCCTGGCGGAGATCGTCGACCGCAGCGGCCTCTTGCTGGCCATCGACAACGGCGAGCGCTTCCAGTTCGCCCACCTGACCCTTCAGGAGTACCTGGCGGCAACCGCTCTCCAGGCCGACGTCCTGCTGGACCGCTACCGTGGTGACCCCCAGGTCTGGCGCGAGGTCGTGCGCCTGTGGTGCGGAACCGAGCCCCGTGACTGCACTCCGCTGGTACGCGAGATCCTCGCTGTCGACCCTCTGCTGGCCTTCCAGTGCCTGGCCGACGCCCTGCTGATCGAGGACTCCCTGGCGGACGAGATCATCGCCCATTTCTACGCGCTGCTGGGTGACGAGTCGGCCTTGCTGGAAGAGGAGGCGGTGGTGGCGGCGTTCGGGGTGGTGGCAGCGCAGCGGCGGGCACGGGGTGTCGCGGTGTTCGAGTTGCTGTGTGCGGCGGCTCGGGACACGACGAACTTCGCGCGGGCGCACATGGCGGTACGGGCGCTGGCGGCCACGAACGTGTTGAAGGCGGCGCGGTTCCTGGCGGAGGGGATGTCGGAGCTGCCGGGTGCAGAGGAGGCGCTGGTGGCGATGGGGGATCTTGCGGTGCCGGCGCTGGAGGAGAGGTGGACGAGCGCCACGGAGCGGGCGGCCCGGGTGCTGTGGCGGGTGCACACGGAGAAGGCGACACTCGCGTTGTGGAACGGACTGATGATCCACGACACGCCCGAGGACGCGGTCGTCGCCGCGTTCCTCGCCGACCTGCTGCGCGACCGCGGGCTCGAAGAGGTGCTCCACGGTGTGCGTGTGCGCGGGGTCGGGGGAGGTCACTTCGAGTGGGTGTGGAAGCCCTTCGCACGCCGTGGCGACGAGCAGCTGACGAGGGTCGTCGGGGTGCTGGCGGACTACCTGCACGAACTCGCCCGCGACGCCGACGCCACTCTGTCCGGCGTTGTCCGCCCCGACCTGCGGATCCTCGTACCGCTCGCCCTCGTGGAACCGGACCCCGAAGCCCCCGTCCGGATCAGCGGCCCGGTCGACCGGTGGGCGCGGCTGCTGGGTGATCAGACGGAGGAGGCCCCGGCGGGGGAGCTTGTGCTGGAGGCGATGGCCCGGGCCGACGCACTGCCTGTCTGGCGTGCACGGCTGATCGAGTGGATGCCGGTCACGGAGGCCCGGAAGACACTCCATGCTCTGCTGACCTCCGGCTACCTCACGAAGGTCATGTGGGAGCGGTCCTCGGACGAACTGGCCAACCGCCGCAAGTCGGAGTGGACCAGCACCGGCATGTGGGGGCTCATGCTGTATGTGGTTACCACGTTGGGAGTGATCGCCAGGTCCGTCGCCGCACTGCTCGGCTGGCAGCCGTGGCCCCTCACCCCCCACTGGATCGTCCCTGCGGTCGGTCTGCTGGTAGTCCTGGGTGGCTTGACCGCGTGCCTCCTGATCATGGGCAGCGATGAGGAGCCGGGACTGCGCGCCTCGTACGGGGTGGTGACATGGGTACTGGTCAGTGTGCCCGTCAACACGGCGTTAGGCCTTTCGGCACTGCTCCAGGCCTCGATCGTCGCGGCCGTGGTGTGCCTTCTGGTCGCGATCATGGGCCTCTGCCTGCGCCCCACCTACCGCAATCAGGTGACCGCCGGCATCACCTGGGATGTGCTGCGCTTCATCGAGGATCTGGGTGCCCCCTAAGCCCCCGGCCAGAACCCAGGCGTAGCCACCTCCGCCTCCAGCTCCACCTTCGTGTCGAACAACCTGAACCCCCGCCGCTGATAGTTGTCCATGGCGAACTTCCCATCCTTGCTGCACGTGTGCAGCCACACCCGCTTGGTCGGCGTCCGCTCCGGCCACCGCTCCGCCAGATCCCACGCGCGGGCCGCCCCGTACGACAGCAGATGCCCTCCGATGCGGCGGCCGCGGAACGCGGGGACCAGGCCGAAGAGGATGATCTCGACGACGCCGTCGTCCTGCGGGTTCAGCTCGACGTACCCGGCGGGCGTGCCGCGGTCGTAGGCCACCCAGGTCTCCGCACCGGGACGGTCCAGCTGCTCCTGCCACCGGGCGTAGTTCCAGCCGAGGCGGTCGGTCCAGCGGATGTCGCCGCCGACCGCGGTGTACAGGAAGCGGCTGAACTCGGGGGAGGGGACCTCGGCGCGGACGATGCGGACGTCGCCCTCGGGGGCGGCGGCCGGCAGGAGGTCGGCCGGCGAGGTCTGTTCCAGGGACCAGGTGGTGACAGGGATGTTGCTCATGCGGGCCAGGGAATCATCCCGCCCTGCGGTCTGTCGATCGACCAGGTCACCCCGGGTCAGTCCACCGAACGGTCGAGCACCGCCAGGGGCACCGCGAACAGCATCCGGTCCGAGACGGACCACACCTCGCCCGTCTCCTGCCAGTAGGACAGGGAACCCGCGGACTCGGCCCAGCAGTGGTGGGACGAGTCCGAGCCGCAGTGTGCCGCCTTCGCCCCCTTCGCGTCCTGGCGCCACAGTCCGCCGTGCCCGTCCCCGGAGCTGGACAGCTGTCCCACATACCAGGACGGACCGGCCGACCCGGCCTGCCGGTAGGACAGGACGCCCCGGATCCCGGCAGCCCGGGTGCGGTAGGCCCCGACCGCGTCCACCCGCCCGGCGGCGTCGGTGGCGAGCAGTCCGCTGCGCGCGGGGTCCGTGCTGAAGGCGTAGCGCCACAGCCGGGCGTGCCGGTCGCTGCCGGGGGCGGTCCACTCGCCGGCGACCAGGCTGTCGGGTGCGGTGCCGCGGTCCAGGGAGAGGGTCGCGGGGCAGGGCGGGCCGGAAGGGGTGCAGCGGCCGGCGAGGTAGCGGTAGGAGCCGACGGCGGGCATCACGTACTCGTAGCCGTCGGCGGACCAGCCGCCGGGCACCCGGCCGATCGCGGGCGCGTCGACGGTGGTGCGCTGGATGCGGTCGAGGTCGTAGACGTAGAGCGCGTCGGCGCTGCCGGTCGTGGTGGTGACCAGGAGCTTGTCCTGGTACCAGACCAGGCCGGAGACGCGGGAGACGAGGCCTCGGTAGTCGCGGCCGCCGTCGACGGGGACCACCAGCAGCACCCAGCGGTAGACGGGGTGGTCGGGGTCGTCGGTGTCGACGAAGGCGATCCTGGCGAGGCCCTGCTCCGCGGTGGTTCCGGTGGTGGTGCTGTGGGTCCAGCCGGTGAGGATCGCCCGGTGGGTGCCCCAGACGCCGTCGTCGTCGGCGTCGCCGGAGGTGGTCACCGAGGCCGGCCGCCAGGCGGTGGTGGCGGTGTCGGCCGGGTCCCAGCAGTAGGCGCGGGTGGCGGCCGGGGCGACGGGCAGCGTCGCGTGGTCCTCGGAGGTGCAGTCGGTGCTCGTGCTCAGGGTGCGGTCGGCGCTCTGCAGGACGGTGTCCACGCCGACCGGGCGGCCCATGGACGCGGCGAGCCGGTTGAGCGTGCGGGCCGGCACCAGGTGCTCCTGCAGGCGCAGCGGGGCGGTGTCGGCCCGGGAGGTCAGGGGCTTGAGCGGGCCGGGGTTCTTGGCGACGGTGGCCTGTGAGGCGCTGATCAGCGTGGCGGCCGCGGTGAGCGCGAGCGCGGTTCCGGCGAGGAACGCGCGCACGGCTGCGCCCCGTCTGCGCCGGCGGTGTCTGCCGCGATGTCTCATGTTTCCTCCCGAGGCGGGCCAACTGCGCCTGGTGGTCCGTACGTTGACCGAGGAGCAGGTGGGGAGGCCCGTAGGGGATGCTACGGCAGCGGCGGGCGCCACAGGGCCAAGACCCGCAAATATGCGGAAGATGCCCGCATCGAACCCACCTGTCACCCCTCGGGTCAGCCGGTGGTCCGGCGTCGTGCCACCGCCGGTGCCGTCGACCGGGGCAGCAGGTCACGGGGGTTGTCGGGCAGGACCACCTCGATCTCCGTGTTCTCGCAGAAACGATACGGCCGGTGTCGCAGAAGATCCCCTAGATAGCGGCGAATTCTGGACATTTCTGCTCTAACAGTCACTGTTCTGGATGAATCGCCGAACAGGTCTTCTGCCAGGCCCGCCGCGCCGCGTCCCGAGCGGTGTTCGGTGAGCAGGTAGAGCAACTCGGCGTGCCGGGGACTCAGTTCGCGGGACCAAGAGCCCATCGTCCGGGCCACGGTCACCGAGCTGCGGCCCGGCCGGCTCAGGTCCAGCAGGATCCGGGTGGTGCTGGACGGCAGCGGCTCCTCCGCCACCCGCAGCAGCCAGCCCCCGGCCAGCGGCTCCACCGCGCAGGTGCCGAGTGCGGCCAGCCACCGGTGGCCCGGCGTGAGGGACTTGGGCAGCGCCACGCGCCGCAGGTACGGCATCCCGGTCACGGCCGCCGTCCAGCCGTTCCCGTCCACCGCCAGCGCCCGCCCGTCCAGCCGGGCCAGCACCGGCGCCGCCACCGCGCGCAGCCGTTCCAGCGAGGCCAGGTGCAGCTCCCGCAGCCGGGCCTCGGCGAGTTTGGCCACCGAGTCCACCCAGGCCAGGGTCGCCGGATGCATGGTCTCCAGCGGGCCGCTCACGTCCACCACCCCGATGAGCCGGCCGTCCCTGGGGTCGGTGATCGGGGCGCCCGTACACGTCCAGGAGGCGTGCGAGCGGACGAAGTGCTCGGCGGCGAAGACCTGTACGGGCCGCCGTACGACCGCGGGGGTGCCCACGCCGTTGGTGCCGACGACGTCTTCCCGCCAGTCCGCGCCCAGTTCGAAGCCGAGTCCGTCGGCCTTGCGCAGCACCGGCGGGGATCCCTCCCGCCACAGGACACGTCCCTCGGCGTCGGCGACCACCATGATGTGCTGGGCTACGTCGGCGACCGAAAGCAGCCCCTGGCGCAGCACCGGAAGAATGTGCCTGAGCGGTGACTCCTCGCGTCTGCGCCGTACTTCGTCGGCGGGCAGCAGCCGGGATCTGGAGTCGTGGTCGGGGTCGACGCCGCTGCGCAGCATCCGTCCCCAGGACTGCTCGATCACCGGTCGGGGTGCGATCCGCGCACGTTGCCCGGCGAGCGTGGCCTCGCGCATCTCGCTCAGCACCCGTGCCGCCTGCGCCGCGTCCACGGCGGCCAGACGCGCCACGTTCATCGGCGGGTTCACCACTGGGGTCCTCCCGGAAAAGGCATCGAACACACTTGTCAAGCCGTCCGGGCGGCGGTTTCCGGTCCGACTCTTCCCCCATACTGCCGTCCGGCGCATGCCGGAGGCACAGAGTCCGCGCACAGTCACCAACAAGTTGCAACCCCTTGCAACCCTGGTGAATGGCACGAGGCTGGCTGAGACTTGACCCGGCGCCGCCTTCGGGCGGCGTTTTGTGGCCTTCAACGGGCCCAGTAGGCGGGGGTGGTGCCGTGTCGGCGCAGCACCACCCCCGTGCCGCACCCCCGCGAAGGCACAGGTCAGCGGGGTCAGAACAGCGGCCGGGCCCGCTCCACCACCGAGGCCTGGTCAAGGCCCTTCGGCAGGGTGCCGAAGGCCGCGCCCCGGTCACCGCCGAGCCGGGAGGCGCAGAACGCGTCGGCGACCTCCGGCGGTGCGTGCCGCACCAGGAGTGAACCCTGGAGCACCAGTGCGAGGCGCTCGACCAGTCGCCGGGCGCGGCCCTCGATGCCGTCCAGATCGGCGAGTTCGGTGAACAGGTCCTTCACCGCCCGGTCCAGCCGGTGGTCGGCGCCGTGCGCCCTGCCGATCTCCGTGAGACAGGCGTCCAGCGCGCCCGGCTCGCGCTGCAGCGCCCGCAGCACATCCAGCGCCTGAACGTTTCCGGCGCCCTCCCAGACGGAGTTCAGCGGCGACTCGCGCACCAGCCGGGGCAGCCCCGACTCCTCGACGTACCCGTTGCCGCCCAGGCACTCGGCGGCCTCCACCGCCACCGGCGCACAGCGCTTGGTGATCCAGTACTTGGCGGCCGGCACCGCGATCCGCAGGAAGGCCCGTTCCTGCTCGCCCCCGTCGTCGTAGGCGGCCGCGAGCCGGAGCGTGAGCGCGGTCGCGGCCTCGGACTCCAGCGCGAGGTCGGCCAGCACGTTGCGCATCAGCGGCTTGTCGATCAGCTTCCCGCCGAACGCCTCCCGGTGGGCGCAGTGGTGGACGGCCTGCGCCACCGCCTGCCGCATCAGGCCGGCCGAGCCGAGCGCGCAGTCCAGCCGGGTCGCGGCGACCATCTCGATGATGGTGCGCACCCCGCGCCCTTCCTCGCCGACCCGGCGCGCCCAGGTGTCGTCGAACTCGACCTCGGCGGAGGCGTTGGACCGGTTGCCCAGCTTGTCCTTGAGCCGCTGGATGAGGAACACGTTGCGGGTGCCGTCGGGGAGGACGCGCGGGACGAGGAAGCAGGTGAGCCCGCCGGGAGCCTGGGCCAGCACCAGAAAGCCGTCGGACATGGGCGCCGAGCAGAACCACTTGTGCCCGGTCAGGACGTACGTCCCTGCCTCGGCGAGCGGCCGGGCCTCGGTGGTGTTCGCCCGTACGTCGCTGCCGCCCTGCTTCTCGGTCATGCCCATGCCGAAGAGGGCGCCGGGCTTTTGCCCGGCGGGCCGCAGCTCACGGTCGTAGATCGTGGACGTCAGCCGCGGCTCCCACTCGGCGGCCAGCGCGGGGTCGGCCCGCAGTGCGGGCACGGCCGCGTGGGTCATGGACAGCGGGCAGCAGTTGCCCGCCTCGACCTGGGTCCAGACGAGGAACCCGGCCGCCCTGCGCACATGCCCGGCAGGCCGCGTCCAGGCTCCGGTCAGTCCCGCCCCGACCCCCTTGCCGAGCAGCCGGTGCCAGGCCGGATGGAACTCGACCTCGTCGACCCGGTGGCCGTACCGGTCGTGCGTGCGCAGCCGCGGCGGATGCTCGTTCGCCTGTACGCCCCACTCCTGCACCTGCGCCGAACCCGAGGCCCGGCCCAGTACGGACAGCTCGTCGCGCACCTCGCCCAGCACCTCGGGATCCGTGTGCCGCTCGACCGCTTCGACGAGGGCCCGATCGGCGCCGAAGACGTCGTATCCCACCAGCGGAGGGGGCTGGTTCGTCACGGTATGGGTGGAGTTGCCTGCCATGATTGCGAACCTACCCGGGATCGCGGCGATACTGGTCTCCAGAGTCGCACAGCACCGCCTGCGGGCGCGCCGGGCCCGTCACCTGCCCCGGAAGGTGAGGGCGGTCCCGTACGACGGATACCGTTAGGTCGTGCAGCCAGGAAGTGAAACCCCCGAGCGGCCCGCCGGCCGGCTCCACCGGGCCCGAGCCCTCTACCGGAACGTGTCCAAGCGCAGGACCGCCTGGCTGCTGCTCAAGGACACCGTCAACTCCTGCATGGAGTACCGCATCCTGGGCCTGGCGGCCGAGGCGGCGTTCTTCACGCTGCTGTCCGTGCCGCCCCTGCTGCTGAGCCTCATCGGCCTCCTCGGCTACGTCGACGCATGGACCGGCGCGGACACCATCCAGAGCCTGGAGAACAACCTCCTGGAGGCCTCCCGCACGGTCCTGTCCGACAAGGGCGTGAAGGAGATCGCCGAGCCGATCCTGCACGACGTGATGAGGGGCGGCCGGCCCGACGTCATCTCCATCGGCTTCCTGTTCGCCCTGTGGTCGGGCTCCCGCGCGGTGAACGTCTTCATCGACACGATCACCGTCATGTACGGCCTCGACGGCGTCCGCGGCATCGTCAAGACACGCATGATGTCCTTCCTGCTGTTCATCGTGGCGCTGCTGATCGGCTCGGTCGCGCTGCCGCTGATGGTGGCCGGGCCGGACGCGGTGGTGGGCGTCGTGCCCTGGTCGGAGACGGTCGTCCAGGTCCTGTACTGGCCGGTCGTCATCGTCCTGTCCATCGTCTTCCTGACGACCCTGTACCACGTGTCCGTGCCCGTCCGCTCCCCCTGGATCGAGGACGTCCCCGGCGCCCTGGTCGCCCTGGCCATGTGGGTCCTGGGCAGCTTCCTCCTGCGCATCTACCTCACCAGCACCATCGAGGGCGCCACGATCTACGGCTCCCTCGCCGCCTCGGTCGCCGTCCTCCTCTGGATCGGCGTGTCGGCCTTCGCCGTGCTCGTCGGTGCCGCGGTGAACGCCGCCATCGACCGGGTCTGGCCGGCCGCTGCCACGGCCGCGGCCCGCGCCGCCAACGAGCGGCTGCGTGAGGCGGAGGTCGTCGAGTACGTCGCCCGCGTCGCCGCCGCCCGGGAGGCCGACCCCGACGACCCCGACATGCCGTCCGAGTTCCCCGAACGCTGGTCCCGCTTCCTGCCCCCGGAGGACGTCACGGCCCGCCTGCGCACCCACGCGAAGAACCCCCACCACCACACCCACAAGAGCCACGAGGTGAAGGGCGCGAACGGAACGAACGGGAGCGCACCGCCGCACGCCGAGTGACGGGCGGACCGACAGCCTGCACCCGGGTCACGGCTTCCAGGTGCCCGCCGCCGCACTCTCCCGTACGACGTCGACGAAGTCCCGCGGCTCGCGGCCCAGGACCTGGCGTACGCCGTCCGACAGATGGGCGTTGCGGCCGTCGAGGAGGCTCTCGAAGAGGCCGACCAGGAAGTCCGCCTCCTCGGGCGGCACTCCGAAGCCGGCCAGTCGCTCGCCGTACTCCCGGGCCGGCACCGCCCGGTACGACAGCTGCCGCCCGGTCACCGCCGCGATCTCGGCGACCGCCTCGCCGAAGGTCAGCAGCCGTGGCCCGGAGACCTCCACCACCTGTCCGACGTACCGCTCGCCCTCGGTCAGTGCCGCCACGACCACGTCCGCGACGTCCCGCGCGTCGACGAACGGCTCCCGCACGGCCCCGGCCGGGAACACCGGCTCCCCGTACCCCCGCAGCTCCGCGACCAACGGGCCCTCGCTGAAGTCCTGCGCGAACCAGGCGGCCCGTACGACCGTCCAGTCCGCCCCCGACGCCCACAGCGCCTCCTCCGTGGGCCGCGCCCGTTCCCTAGGTCCTGCCGCCAGTCTCCCGCCCGCCCCGCGCCTGCTCCCTAGGCCCTGCCGCCAGTCTCCCGCCCGCCCCGTGCCGACAACAGCACCAGCCGTCACACCCCCAGACCGACGGCCTCGCGGGCCAGGCGCCCGACCGTCTGCGCCGCGTCCGGCGCCCCCCACGTCCGAGGGGTGGACAGGTAGACCGCGTCCGCGCCGCTCAGCACCTGCTCCCACGTCGACCGGTCTCGCCAGTCGAAACCCCGCGCCCGCGAGGCCGCCCGGACCGTCAGCCGGCCGTCCGCGCGGCCTCGGCGACCCGGCTGCCCGTACGACCGGACGCGCCGGTCACCACCACCGTCGAACCCTGTGTCCCACCCGTGTTCCGCATCATGTCCGCCAGTCAACTGCGGCCCCGGCCAAGGGGCCATCGCCGATCGGCTCACCCACATATGCGCGCGTCTACGCTGAGCCCATGGACGCTCCCCCACGCTCGAACATGCTCACGCGGGGGGACCCCCTCGCAGGCCTGCTGGACGGCCCCCGCGCGCACGGCGCCTTCATGATCCGCGCGTGCTTCGAGCCGCCCTGGGCGGTCCGCGTGGAGGACCGCGCCCCACTGACGGTGATGCTCATGGCGCGCGGCGAGGCCTGGGTCACCCCCGACGGCGGCGAGCAGGTCCGGCTGCGCCCCGGCGACCTGGCCATCGCACGCGGGCCCGACCCGTACACCTGCGCCGACACCCCCGGCACCGCCCCGCAGGCGCTGATCCTGCCCGGCGGCGAGTGCCGCTACCCCGACGGCAGCGCCCTGAAGGGCTCCATGGACCTCGGCGTGCGCACCTGGGGCGACCGCCCGGACGCCCCGACCGTGATGCTGATCGGCACCTACCTGATGCAGGGCGAGATCAGCGGCCGCCTGCTGGACGCCCTGCCCCCGCTGCTCACTCTCCCCGCCGAGGTGTGGCAGTGCCCGCTCACCCCGCTGCTCATGGAGGAGATCGTCCGCGACGAACCCGGCCAGGAGGTGGTCCTGGACCGCCTGCTCGACCTGCTGGTCATCAGCTCGCTGCGGGCCTGGTTCTCCCGCCCCGAGGCGGCTGCACCCGCCTGGTACCAGGCCCTCGGCGACCCGGTCGTCGGCCGCGCCCTGCGCCTGATCCAGGACGACCCGGCCCACCCCTGGACGGTGTCCTCGCTCGCCGCCAAGGCCGGGGTGTCCCGCGCGGCCCTGGCCCGCCGCTTCACCGAGCTGGTGGGCGAACCCCCGATGGCCTACCTCACCGCCTGGCGCCTCGCCCTGGCCGCCGACCGGCTCCGCGACACCGAGGACACCCTCGCCGCCGTCGCCCGCCGGGTCGGCTACGGCAGCGCCTTCGCCCTGTCCAGCGCCTTCAAGCGGGTGTACGGGGTCAGCCCCCAGGAGCACCGGACCCGGGCGGCGTAGCCTGGCGTACGTGTACGAGGAGCGGCCGTCCCGACTGACCGGCGCGGTGGTGTGGCAGCGCACCCCGGAGCACCTGGAGGACCTGAAGGGTGTCCGCCCGGTACTGCCCGACGGCTGCATGGACCTGCTGTTCAGCGAGGGCCGGCTGCTGGTCGCCGGACCCGACACCCGCCCGTACGTCCCCGGGGGCCCGCCCCGTGCCTGGGCGGGCATCCGTTTCTTCCCCGGCACCGCGCCCGCCCTGCTCGGCGTACCGGCCCACGAACTGCGCGACGCCCGCGTCGAGTTGACGGAGCTGTGGCCGGCCGCCCGGGTACGACGGCTGCGCGACCGTATCGAGGCGGCGCCCGACCCGGTGACGGCCCTGGAGGACATCGCCCTGGACCGGGCCGCACGGGCGCCGGCCCCCGACCCGCTCCTGCGCCGCCTGGTGGAGTGCCTGGACGCGGGCCGCCCGGTGGCGGCGACGGCCGGCGAACTCGGCATCGGAGCCCGCCAGTTGCACCGCCGCTGCCTGACCGCGTTCGGCTACGGCCCCAAGACCCTGGCCCGCGTCCTGCGCCTGCAGCGCGCCTTGTCCCTCGCCCGCTCCGGCGTCCCGTACGCCGAGACGGCGGCCCGCGCCGGATACGCGGACCAACCCCATCTCGCCCGGGACGTACGCCAGTTGGCGGGCATGCCGCTCGGGGAGCTACTCGGCGTCCAGCGGCGCGAACAGGTCGACGCCGTTGCCGTCGGGGTCGTGCACGGTGGCGTACCGCTGCCCCCAGAAGGCGTCCCACGGCTTCAGCTCCCCGTGGTACCCGGCGCCCACGAGATCCTCGTACACGGAGTCGACCTCGGCCGGCGAGCCGCACCGGAAGGCGAGCCCGACCCGGCCCCCGCCGGCGGGCGGCCGCCAACCGGAGTGGAACGAGCGGACGGTCTGCTCGGTGTCCAGCGCGAGCACAAGACCACCGGGCAGCTCGGCCTCGACATGCGGCTGGTCCTCGGCCCCTTCGGGGAAGACCAGCCCGAGGCGACGGTAGAACGCGAGCGAGGCGGCCAGGTCGGAGGCCACCACGCCGATCACGGCGAATCGTGGAGTCATGGGCTCACCGTAGGCAGGAGCCGGGGGCCCGGTCTTGAAGGAATCGGACACGGCGGCAGCGGCGGATAAGCGGTTGCACCCGCCTCTCACGGCCGGAATGATCCATCCGTTCGATCGTGGGGGAGTGGCTGTTGGCCGACGTGTTCGTGTGTGATCACTGCGGTACGGAATTGACCGTGCCCGTGTCGAGGGTGGCGCTTCCCGTGCGGGCCCGGCACCACTTCGGGCACGAGATGCTCCCCGCGCTGATGGAGTCGGGAACGTACGCCGTCGACCCGGAGCCCCGGGGAGGGCCCTGGATTCCCTGGGACGAGGTGGGCGAGGAGGGGGCGGCGGCCCTGGGGGTGTTCGCCCCGGTGTACTCCCTCTTCTCCGGGCCGCCGGGCGCGGTCGTGGTCGCGCCGGGCGACGTCCGGGGCACCGTGCCGATCCCGGGCCATGACGGCTACTGCATGGGCCTTGACGGCAGAGACGGCCCCAACCTGGCCTGCGAGGAGTGCGACCGGCCGGTGGCGACCCGGATGGACGACTGCTCGATCTGGCAGGCGGTGTGGCTGAACCCCAGCGCCGTACGCCGCGTTCCGGGTCCCGCTCCCCGGATCACCGACTGGGGGACCGTGGTCGAGGAGGGACACGGCGCGCCGCCCGTCGAGCAGCCCGGGTATTGGAGCCCGCAGTGGGAGGCGGCCGCCGGTGTGGCCCTGGCCCATCTGCTGGTGGCTTCGGCCGGCGCCCGTGTGGCCCTGCCCGGCGGACTCGTCACGGACATGTTCGGCCGGGCACTCGACGCCCTGCTCCCGCCCGGGCGGCCGACCCGCACGCTGGCCCTGACCGGCCCGGGCCTGCCCGTGTCAGGCGCGTCGGACGTGGACATCGCCCTCGTCCCGGTGCACCCGCAGACCGGCGAGGCGTGGCAGCCGCCCGGCAACCCGGCGATCGTACCGCTGCCCACCGACGTGTGGCTGGGCCTGGCCTTCCCCGAGGACCTGCCCCGCCTGCCGGTGACCGGCGGACTGCCCTGCGGCGTCGAGCGCGACGACCCGCTTCCCCTGCGCCCGGGGTGGACGTTCCGGCCCGACCGCCATCTGTTCCTGTACACGCTGGCCAGACTGCCCGCCGTACGTGAGCCGTGGCTGCGCAGGCTCTACCTCCAGCTGCAGAACCCCACGAAGTTCCGCGTGTCCTAGCCCGTCTCAGTCACCAGGAGAATTCCGGTGCCGCAATGCGACACGGGCCAGCCGCTCCGCCTGTTCGGCACGGGACATGACGCGTGCCTTCCTGCGGGGCCACCACGTCAGCTCCACCAGGAAGAACAGCACGAAGAGCCACGACACCCATGCCTCCCGAGTCGATCCGGAGAAGGTGTCGATCAGCGCGAGAGCCACCGCCAGCCCGGTGAGGACCAGGGCCACCCAGAGGAGGAGGCGATCGTGTTCGCGTGCTGTCCGCAGGCCGTTGCAGTAGTCGACGACGGCAGGCGCCAGCCGGGCATCACCGATGTCCTCACCGCGGCGGGCGGCGCGCACCACTGCCGCCCGATCCGCGGGATCCAGGTCCTCGGCGCCGGGCCAGACCCGGCCCATCCGTCGGGCCACCCTGATCCCGTAGAAGGGTCCGAGCACGAGAACCGCCGCGGCTGCGCCCACCCATGATTCCGACTCGGCCAGCACGAACGCGCCGAAGAAGACACCGGCCGAAAGTCCGATGATCAACGCCCTGCGAACCGGACCGCCTCGCCACACCCAGCCAGGGAGGACCATAACCACCCCCCGATGCTGGCAGCCGTCGGTGTGGCGAGCAATCACCCCCGACCCACGACACGCAGGGCATCCCGGGCTGTCAGCCGAAGGTCACCGGCCCTTCCGGCGTCTCAACGGTGAAGGAGATCTTGAACGGCCCCTCGTGGAGGGTGAGTTCGGTGCCCAGCGCCGACAGCAGGGGCCGGAACTCCTCCGGCTCGGGCACGGTGGCCCGCACCTCCAGCAGCGGGGTGACGGGCAGTCCGGAGGCCGCCGGATGCACCGACTCACCCCAGTCGATGAGGAACGGCACCAGCCCGGAGGGGTGCCCGCTGCCGCTGTCGGTCAGCCGCCACTGCAGCAGGGTGCCGTCGGGAGTGCGACGGCTCATCGGGTGGACGGGCCCGGGGTCGTATCCCCGCTCACGGGCGGCCGCGATCGCCGCCTCCAGATCGGGCGGGCTGATCGCCCAGGTCACCGTGGCCGGCCCGGCCAGCCGGTCGACCCCGAACGGCCGCAGCTCCACCGGCTCCGGCTGCTCCGGATCCGGCCCGATGATCTCCAGGTAACTCCGGCCGCCCAACCCGACCAGGTAGTTCCGCGTACCCAGCTCGACATGCACCCCACCGGGGGCGGGCGTCACCCCGGTCCGCGACGCGAACTCGGCCACGGTCGTGGCCAGATCGGGCGTGGCGAGAACGAGATGGTCCAACAGCGGAGGAATGGGCTTCATTCCGGGGGAGGGTACGGGAACGACACCCCTGTGCGGAACACCTGAGCGGCACGATCGCTCGTGCGCTGAGTGCCTGTGGTCGGGACCGATGCGCTCGACGAGCCGCAGCAGGGCTGCCCGGGCGAGGTCGTACGCCCTGTCGTCCTGGAGGTCGGAAACCCACGTGCAGCATGATGGACACGGAGCGTGACTCGAGTCCCGTGAACATCGAGACTCGACCCCATGACGACTCGGCTGCTGATCTGCACCCGCACGACCGACTACCGCCACGACTCCATCCCGGACGCCGTCAACGCCCTACGCGCACTGGGGGAGTTCGCTGTCGAGCACACGGAGAACCCCACGGATCTGGAGCGCCCGCTGGACGAATTCGGGGCCGTCGTCTTCCTCTCCACCAGCGGTGACGTGTTGACGCCCGCCGGGCGCGAACGGCTCAGCGGATACGTCGAGTCGGGCGGCGGCTTCGTAGGGGTGCACGCGGCCGCGTGCACCGAGTACGGGTGGCCGTACTACGGCGAACTCCTCGGCGCCCGCTTCGAGAGGCATCCGGAGTATCAACCCGGGAAGGCCGTGGTGGAGGACCCGGGGCATCCCGCGACAAGGCGGCTGCCGGCTGTCTGGGAGTTCACGGACGAGTGGTACGACTTCCGGTCCAGTCCGCGAAGGCGGGTGCGGGTGCTGCTGCGGGCGGACGAGACGTCGTACGAGGGTGGCGGGATGGGAGCCGACCATCCGCTGGCCTGGTGCCGCCGTCAGGGGGACGGGCGGGTGTTCTACACGGCCCTCGGACACGCCGCCGAGGCCTATCGGGACGAGGCCTTCCTGACCCACCTGAGCGGCGGTATCGCCTGGGCAGGACGGCTCTGCGAGTGACGTTTCTGCGGTGAACCTGCTCCGCCATTGGGGTGAGTAAAGCTGGCCTATTGGATGGGTCACGTGCATATCTAGAGATGCTCTTGTCTTGGCAAAGGGCGTCGAGACGCGGTGACCCGACCCCCGGGTCCCGCGTCACCCACCCACCGGAGGAGCCGGACCTTGACTTACGGGACAAAGCTGCGCGAGCGGATCGCCGGGCCCGGGACCACACCGCTGATCGGCGTGTACGACATGTACTCGGCCTCGATCGCGGCCAACCACTACGACGGCATGTTCGTCTCGGGCTTCGGCTTCGCGGCGTCGTACTACGGACTGCCGGACATCGGATTCATCGCGTGGCCGGACATGGTCGCGTTCGTCCAGCGACTGCGGGGCGCGTTCCCGCACCACCATCTGCTGGTGGACATCGACGACGGGTACGTCGACCCCGAGGTCGCCTGTCATGTGGTGGAAGGACTGGAACGGATCGGTGCCTCCGGGGTGATCCTCGAGGACCAGAAGCGGCCCCGCCGCTGCGGGCACGCCGACGGCAAGCAGGTGCTGCCGCTGGACGAGTACCTGGAGAAGCTGGACAAGGTTCTGGCCACCCGTCAGGACCTCGTGGTCGTCGCCCGCACGGATGCCACCGACGAGCACGACATCCTGCACCGGGCCGAGCGGCTCGCCGCGACCGACGCCGACGTGGTGCTGGTCGACGGAGTGCGCAGCGTCGAGTGGATCAAGCGCATCCGCGAGGTCGTCGGGGGCAAGCCGCTGCTGTTCAACCAGATCGCCGGCGGCAAGTCGCCCCGGCTGTCGCTGACCGAGCTGTCCGACCTCGGGGTCGACGTCGCGATCTACAGCACCCCCTGCCTGTTCGCCGCGCACGAGGCGATGGACTCGGCGCTCGGCGAGCTGAAGGCGGCGGACGGGCGGTTGCCGCAGGTGGACCCGGCCGGCGGGGTCGGTGTGAAGGCGTCGACCACGCTGCTGGAACGGAACATCGCCCGCGAGCGGCTGCAGCCCGAGGGCGTGGGCGTGTGACGGGTGGCGCCGGACCCCGGCTCGGGGCGGCCACGGTGATCGCGGCGGCGCTCCTCGCAACCGGTGCCGCGCCCGCGGTGGCCAACGGAAGCAGTCTGATCACCGTCATCGACAACTCGCAGGCCGACTCGATCCTGGAGGTCGACCGGACGGCCAACGTGCAGACCGGAAAGGGCACCGCGGGCAGCGACCACGACGGCAGCGCGGTGGACGCCATCCAGGCCCTCCTCGGCGACTTGGAGCGGGACGACGAGGACTGAGACAGACCGATCGCAAAGGGCCGGGCACCCCGTGCGGAGGATGTCCGGCCCTTTTCTGCGGGGGATGCCCGGCCCGTTCCCCCTCCCTCCGCCGTGCTGGGGCGGGTGGGTCAGGCGACCCAGCCGTCGGTCATGCCGAGGACCGCGGAGCCGTCCAGGTCGGTGAGCTTGGTGCCGACGAAGCCGCGGGCCCAGTCGGAGGTCTGGAGGCGGAAGGCGGGCTCGTCCGCGGTCAGAGCCTCGATCACCGACTCGGCGGCGCCCTCGGCGGTCTGCGCGCCGTCGAGGAACTGCGAGATCGTGCGGTTCAGGTAGGCGTTCAGCTGAGGCGCGTACGCCCCGGCGGCGGCTACGGCCCCTTCCAGGTCGACGCCGACGTTGGCGACGAATTCGGTGGCGACGGCGCCGGGCTCGATCACGGAGACGGACACGCCGTGCGCCGCGGCCACGGGGGCCAGGCTCTCCATGTACCCCTCGACGGCGAACTTGGCCGCGCAGTAGGCCTCGTTGAAGGGCTGTCCGATGACGCCGCCGACGCTGGTCACGGTGATCAGACGGCCGCCGGTGGCGCGCAGGTGGGGCATGGCCGCCTTCGAGACGTTGAGCACGCCGAAGAAGTTGACCTCCATGACCTTGCGGACCTCGGCCACGGACTCGTTCTCCAGGGTGCCGAGGTGTCCGGCGCCCGCGTTGTTGACGACGGCGTCCAGGTGGCCGTGGTCGGCGAGCACGCCATCGATCGCTGACGCGATCGAGGCCTCGTCGGTGACGTCGAGCCGGCGGATGTCGACCTGCACGCCCGCCTCGGCGGCGGCCTTGCGCAGGGCGTCGGAGCGGCCGAGGTCGCGCATGGTGGCGACCGTCGTCCAGCCGGCGCGTGCGGCGGAGACGGCGGCGGCGAGGCCGATGCCGGAGGAGGTGCCGGTGATGAGGACGACCTTGGGGGAGTGGGAAGACATGGGGGTGGCCTTTCGGGGCACGGAATCTCGGCGCATTTGAGTGCGTGTACACACACCATAATGGACTTACGTGCGTGTACACGCAACCGGTAAGCTGACGACATGCCGAAGAAGAAGCTCGCGCAGGCGGAGATGCCGGTGGCGGACCACGCCTTCTACGGGCTGGTCTGGGCCGGGACCGTCCTGACGGACCGCGTGGACCGCGCCCTGAGCAAGGCGCACGATCTTCCGGTCTCCTGGTTCGAGGTTCTGCTCTGGCTGGCCTCCAGCCCCGACCCCGTTCCGGCCTCCGTCCTGGGCAACAGCACCATGCTCAGCCGCAGCCAGGTCTCGCGCGTCGTCGACGCCCTCCAGAGCCGCGGTCTCGTCGCCCGTACCCCCTCGGCCCGCGACGCCCGCTCCGTCGAGGTCTCGCTCACCCCCGAGGGTCATCGGCTCTTCGAGGCGGCCGACGCGACCCGCCGCGAGTGCCTCGCCCCCGTCTTCACGGACCTCCTGGACGAGGGCGACCTGCAAGCGCTCAGCAGTGTGTGGCAGAAGCTCAAGGCCAACAAGGACGCCTAGACGAGTGATTCCGGTGTCTTCACCGATCGCCTACGACCACGGAAGGCGGCGGACTCACTCATCCAGGTCCGGGCGGCCGTTCTCGTCGAGTCCGACGTCCTCCTCGGGGTCGTGTTCGCCGTCGCCGGGCGCGACCACGGTGGTGCGGTGCTGTGCGGGGGCGAGGGTGCGGCCGGCGGCCTGGGCGGTGCCGTAGGCGGTGACCAGAGCGACGGCGGCCGCGGCGAGGGCCGCCGCGGTGCGCGTGGTGGGATTCATGCCCGGTGAACAACCCGGGGTTCGGGGTGGTCACCGCGATGCGGCCGAACGGGCGGCGGGAGGCGCGGCCGTACTCGCCCGCCGCACCAGCCGGGTCGACAGTTCCGTCCGTGTCCCCTCCGGGCGCTCCCCCTGCATCATCCGCACCAGCAGCCGCAACGCGGTCGCCGCCATCTCCGCGAGGGGCTGGCGGACGGTGGTGAGCGCCGGGGTGACCCAGCGGGCCTCCGGCAGGTCGTCGAAGCCGACCACGCTGACGTCGTCCGGCACCCTCAGTCCTCGCTCGGCCAGTGCGGTGTACACGCCGAACGCCATCCGGTCGGAGCACACGAACACCGCCGTCGGCGGCTGCGGCAGGTCCAGGAGTTCGTGCATGCGCAGGCGGGCGGTCGGCTCCTCGAACCCGGCGTGCCGCACGTACTCGGCGCGGTGTCGTACCCCGGCCGAGGCGAGGGCCGAGCGGTAGCCCGCCACCCGGGCGCTGCTGCACATCCTGCGCCGCGGGCCGGCGATCACCGCGATCCGCTCGTGTCCGAGGGCCAGCAGATGTTCGGTCGCGCTCACCCCGCCCTGCCAGTTGGCGGCCCCCACCGACATCACTCCGGCCGGCGGCTCGTGCACGGGATCGATCATCACGAACGGGATGCGGTGGTGGTCCAGCCAGGCGTACCGGGCCGGGGACAGCTCCGCCAGGTTGAACAGCACGCCCGAGGAACCGCGCGCGGTCAGCTTGTCCAGCCAGTCGCGCTCGGGGCGGTCGCCCCGGGTGCGGTTCAGGCCCGCCGAGACCACCACCTCGAGGCCCGCCTCGTACGCCGCCTCCTCGACTCCGTGCAGTACGGCACCCGTCCAGGAACTGTCGAGCGCGTGCACCACCAGGTCCACCAGGGCCGGGGTCTTCGTCGCGTCGAAACGGGGTCTGCGCACGTACCCGAGCCGGTCGAGCGCCTCGGTGACCCGGCGCCGAGTCTCCGGAGCCACATCTTCCCGTCCGTTGACGACCTTCGAAGCGGTCGGCACCGACACCCCCGCCTCGCGGGCGACCACCGCCAGCGTCGGCCCGGCCGCCACGCTCGCACTCACCGCACGGACCATAGGGAACCCGCCTCTCCGACCCGCCCTTGGGCCACCGAAAGTTGCGACCAACGCTGCTTCCGTAGCCTGCTCGCCGAGCATGGAGAAAGCGCTTCCTACGATAGATGCGCGTCAACACGGCGTGAAGACATGGGAATTCGCGGGATGGCGGACGGGGGACTTTCGAAACTTCGAACAGGGCGGGAAGGTCGTGGCGTCACGATGCGCGTGTCGACGTGCGGACGGCATGCGCTGCCCACACCCGGACAGGCTCTAGCCCTTCGGGTCCGGCTTCCAGTCCTGGGCGAGGAGCCCGAGCAGGACCTCGTCCAGGAACTCGCCCAACACCCAGGCCGAGGAGCGCAGCACGCCCTCGCGGACGAAGCCGTTGCGCTCGGCGGAGCGCAGCATCGCGGCGTTGTCCGACAGCGTCTCGATCTGCAGCCGCTGCAGGCCGCGCACGACGAAACCGTAGTGGCACAGCACCGCGACCACGTCGGTGCCGTAGCCCTTGCCGCGGGAGGACGGCAGCAGCCCCAGCCCGATGTGCGCGGACCGGTTGTGGTTGTCGATGCCCCACAGCGTCGCGGTGCCGACCAGCGTGCCGCCCTCCAGCTCCACCACGGAGAACGGGACGCTTCCCTGATTCTTGTCGTCCACCACGAGCCGCGGATCGTTCGAGCCCGGCGTGATCGGCCGCCACGGCCCGCCTTCGGCCCGCGAGGAGTTGACCACGTCGTCGTAGAGCTCGGTGTGCAGGATCGGGATGTCGTCCTCGTGCCGGGCCCTGAGCCCGACCTTGCTGCCTCTTAGCATGCAAACTTCCTATACGGCCGGACCGGACGGCGGCAAACCAATATGCGGTCGCCTCAGTTGGCACCGGCCCTGTCGCTGGGCTGCACCTGGCTGATCGAACCCGGGGCCGAAGTCCCCGCCCGACGGCCGATCCTGACGCCGTGCCCCAGTGACTGCGGTGGGCCGGTGGACTCAGTGGAGGCAGAGGCAGAACGGATGGCCGGCCGGGTCCGCGTACACCCGCCAGTTGGCCTCCGGGCGGAGCTGGTCCGTCCGCTCCAGCACGGTCGCGCCGAGGGCGAGCGCCCGCTTCTCCTCCCCGTCGAGGTCGTCCACGTCGAAGTCCAGGTGGAGCTGTTGCGGGCGCTCCTGACCGGGCCATTCGGGCGCTCGGTAGCCGTCCACCCGCTGGCAGGCCAGCGGCGTCCCCTCGAACCCGTGCACCTCGACCCAGTCGGAATCCTCCGGATCCGCGACCACCCGCCCGCCGAGCAGTTCCGCGTAGAACTCCGCGAGCCGTACCGGATCGGCGCAGTCCAGCGCGACCGCCTGCAGCTTTCGAATCACTTCCGACACCCCTCGCTCTTCAGCCGCTTCCGCGACGCCCCCGTACGGGAGGGGTCGTACCCGCCGCTGCGGCGGGCATGCATGTGGCCCCCGAGGGCGGAGGCGGGGACCACGGCTCCGCCTCCGGCGGACACGACCGGCTCGGCTTCGGCACCCTCATGTACGCCAAATGGACCGACGTAGCCCGAACGGCCCAGCGTGGGGTCTGTGCACCGGAATACATCCGGGGGATGTGGTGCTCTGATGTAAACGGTGCACGAGCACGGCGAAGGGCTGGTGGGCGATGACGGCAGACCGGACGGCCCCCGTCGTCACCACGCCCCACGGGGCCGTACGCGGCCGGTTCGAGCACGGCGTCGCGGTGTTCCGGGGCATCCCGTACGCCGCCCCGCCCTTCGGCCCCCGGCGGTTCCGGCCGCCCGAGCCGCCCGAGCCCTGGGCCGGGACACGCGATGCCGGAGCCTTCGGGCCGACGGCGCCGAAACCCCCGTACTCCGAGGCCTTCGCCCAGTACCTGTCGGACCCCGTCATCCCCGGCGACGACTGCCTCAACCTCAACGTGTGGACCCCCGAGCCGGGCCCCGGCGCTCGACTCCCGGTCCTGGTATGGCTGCACGGCGGCGCCCTGACCAGGGGATCCTCGGCCGTGCCCGTCTACGACGGGCGCACCTTCGCCCGCGACGGAGTCGTCTGTGTCTCGGTCAACTACCGGCTGGGAGTCGAGGGCTACGGACTGTTCCCGGACGCGCCGCCCAACCCCGGCCTGCGCGACCAGCTCGCCGCCCTGCGGTGGGTGCACGAGAGCATCGCGGCCTTCGGCGGCGACCCCGGCAACGTGACCCTCTGCGGACAGTCGGCCGGCGCCATCAGCGTCGGAGCCCTGATCGCCGCACCTCAGGCCCAAGGTCTGATACGCCGTGCGGTCCTGCAGAGCGGGCCGCCGGAAGCCTCGGAACGCGACAAGGTACGGCGCATGGTGCGCCGCATGGCCGCCCGGCTGAAGGTCCCCGCCACCGCCGAGGCCTTCGCCACCGTCGACCGCGACCTGCTGCTGCGCACCCAGGCCGAGGTGGGGCGGCTGAGCAGCCCCGTCCTGGGCGGCCCGGCCTTCGGCATCGTCGTCGACGGCGACCTGGTGCCCGGCGATCCGCTCCAGGCCCTCGTCGACGGCGAGGCCGCCCGGGGCATCGATCTCCTCATGGGCTGGACCCGGGACGAGTACCGGCTGTGGCTGGTGCCCGGCGGACTCCTGGAGCGCGTCGACCGGCTCGGCCCCGTCGCCCTGGCCGGTGCCATGGCCCGCTGCCACGTCGGCCACGAGGTCCCGCGCGGCTACCGCACCCTGCACCCCGACGCCGGTACCTCCGAGATCGTCGGCCAGATGGTCACCGACCACCTGCTGCGGGGCCCGCTGCACCGGCTGGCCGACGCCCGCCCCGGCACCTCGTACCTCTACGAGTTCGCCTGGCCGTCCCGCCTCCCCGGCCTCGCCGCCTGCCACGCCCTGGAACTCGGGTTCGTCTTCGACACCGGCGACGTCCCGGAGTCCGCCAGGCTGGCCGGCGAGGGAGCCCCGTCGGAGCTGAGCGCCGCGATGCACGCGGCCTGGGTACGGTTCGCCGCGACCGGGGACCCGGGCTGGCAGCCCTGGGACGCCTCCCATCCGGTACGGATCTTCGACGACGGTGTCCCGCACACCGCGTACGGTCCCCGGGATCCGGAACTCGCCCTCTGGGCGGCCGCCGCCAAGGTCCCGGAACCGGCCTCACCCTCCGACGGCCGGGCCGCCGGAGCCGAACTCGCCTCAGCGGTACGGCGGTTGCGCCGATCGGTGGGGGCGCGGCGCCGCTGAGACGTACACGATCGTCCTCGCCTACCGGGTCGGACAGACGTCCGGGGCCGGCCGAAGCCGGGTTCCGTCCCCTGCCAACTCGCGTTCGGCCACCGCCCGGAAGCTGTACGGCGGGCGGCCGGTGAGGCGCTGGACGGTCTCGGTGGTCCGGTCCTCGGCTCCCTGGGCGATGGCACGTTCCAGGCCGGCCAGCATGGTGGCGAACTCCAGCGGCATGGACACGGCCAGACGGTCACGCATCTGGTCGTACGTCAGGTGCCGGTGGGTCACCGAGCGGCCGGTGACCTCTGTGAGGACGCGGGCGACGTCGTCGTGGCTGAGCGCCTCCGGACCGGTCAGGATCAGGTCGGCATCGGGCGCGCGGCCGTCGGTCAGAGCACGGACCGCTACGGCGGCGATGTCGTCTGCGTCGACGAAGCCGACCCGGCCGGTGCCGGCCGCGGTCAGGATGACCCCGTCCGCACGGATGCTGTGGGCGTGGGCGTGCGTGCCGGTGAAGTTCTGCATGAACCAGGAGGGCCGCAGTACCGCCCACTGGTCGAACAGACCGGGCAGGGCCCGGTGCACCACTCCCACTCCCGGGCCGCCCTCGGGGATGGCCGACGAGCTGAGGAGTACGGCGCGGCGTACGCCTACGGTGCGGGCCCGGCGGAGGAAGGGCAGCATGACCGCGGCCGGGTCCGGGTCACCGACCGGCGGGACGAGGTAGACGCGTTCGGCTCCGGTGAGGGCGTCGCCGAAGGTCGTGGAGTCGTACCAGTCGAAGCGGACCGGTTCCGCGCCCGCGATCCGGGCGGCCCGACGGCTCGCGGCCCTGACGGGTTGGCCGGCGGTGATCAGCCCGGCGACGGTTCGGCTGCCGGTGGTGCCGGTCGCTCCGATGACCAGGGTGGTGCCCGTGACGGTCATCGGGCACCGCTGCCGGTGAAGTCCAGGCCGGGCTGCTGGACGGCGAGGGGGTTCCAGTAGTCCCGGTAGGAGGTGAACCGCCCGTCCTGGACGGACACGACGGCGATGTAGGTCATGTCGAAGGGACTCCCCGTCCCGACCAGGCGGCCCACACCGCACATCTCCACCACGATCGTCTCCGGCCTGGTGGTCCGGTGGATCCGCAGATCGGGGAAGCCGTGCAGGTCGATGTGGTCGGGGTAGTCGCGCATGTAGGCGGCGACGGCCTCTCGGCCCTCCAGCCGTGCGGGCCAACCCGGGGGTGCGAAGGGGAACTCCATGACGCCGTCCTCCGCCCACAGGCCGACCCAGGCGGGGATGTCCTTGGCGAGGAGCAGGCGCAGGCTGTGGCGGTAGAGCACGTCCGTTGAGGTGTGTGTGGGCAAGGGATCCTCCGTCCCGTACGATACGGACCCGTGGTCCGTTTTGGATGATACGGACCGCGGGTCCGGATCGCAAGGGAGGGGCCACGTGACCAAGGGAGGAGCCGCATGACCGAGCGCAGACCGCGCAAGGACGCGACGCGCAACCGGGCTGCCGTCTTCGCCGCCGCCGACACACTCTTCGCTCAGTGCCAGAGCCCGGAGAGCGTCACCATGGCCGACATCGCAGCCGCGGCCGGCGTCGGCAAGGCAACCCTCTTCCGCGCCTTCGGGGATCGCACCGGGCTGATCCGCGCGCTCTACGAGGCACGGCTCGAACCGGTCAGGAACGCGGTCGAAGAGGGCCCGCCGCCCCTGGGGCCCGCAACCCCGCCACTGGTGCGCGTGCCGGCACTGCTCGACGCCGTCCTGTGCTTCAAGCTCGACAACCGCCACCTCGCACTGGCCCTGGAGCAGACCGGCGCGGCCAGCCCCTACCGGGCCGAACACTACGAACGCTGGCACGCCCTGCTCCGTGACCTGCTGGAGCAGATCCCGTCGGCCGGCTCCGGCTCCGGCTCCGGCTCCGCCGACTTCACCGCCCACGCGCTGCTCGCCGCCACCCGGGCCGATCTGGTCGCCCACCTGGCCGGTGAGAGGGCCGCGCCCCGCGAAGAACTGCGCGAGCAACTGGCGCACTTCACCGCCTCGGTCCTCGGTACCCGTCATGCGGGCGGCACACCCGGCTGAGGAGGGATCACGCGGGCCGCCCGGCACCCCAGACACCGCCGACGCGGACACCCCGGCCCGCGCCGCCGGGGGTTCAACGGGTCAGTTCCTTGCGCAGCGCGGCCAGTACGTCCCGCACGGAGTGCAGCAGGAGGACGAGGACGCGGTGGGCGGCGTTGCGCCGGTGCCGGTGGTGGGACCAGACGGCCGGGACGATCACACCGGCGAACAGCAGCAGGAACATGATGAGGAACAGCGTGCCGAACGGGGTGAGGAACTCGGCGGACCGGACGACGACAGCCATGGGTAGTCCCGGATCGAGGATGGGCAGGTACGGAAGCCGCGTGCGGCGGCAGGCATGAAGGTGTCCGTCCAGCGGGGCGTTCCGCGACCGTCTGCGCACCTTGGACGGCGGGGCCCGCGAAGTGCCTGTTCAGCGCCATAGACTTCCGGGGCGTCCAGTCCTGTCCACGGGGCGGTCGAACGCTGGGGGAGCGGGTGGCGAACGGAACACGCGAGGGGAGCGTGGAGGAGTCCTTCCGGGCACACCTGCGCCGGCTCGGGGAGTTGTACCGGATCCGGCTGGGCGCGAGCCCGAGCCTGTCGGTGCTGGCACGGGCGGCCGGGGTGAGCTCGAAGTCGACGGTCAGCGCGTGGCTGGACGGCGCCCGGATGCCCAAGGACGTGGAGCATCTGCTCGGCGTGGTCCGGAAGTTGCGCGAGCGGGCGAGCACCCTCGGGGAGACGCTTCCTGCTGTGGACCAGGACCTGCTGGCACCGGACCGGTGGCGTGAGCGCTACGCGGAGCTGGCGGGCGTACGGAACCACGCCCTGGGGCTGGCGGTGCAGAGGGCACAGGCCGCCCGAGCCCTCGAACGGCACGACGCGGAAACCCGCCGCGCGGCGCTGCCGGACCTGCCCCGGCCGGTCGCCGACTGGCATCCCGGCGGCCTCGGAGTGCACCCCGCCGTACCCGGCACCGTGGGCGCTCCCGGCGGCACGACCCCCGCGGCGGCGATGGACTTCGTCCTGCCCGCCTATGTCCTGCGCGACCACGACCGACCCTTGAGACACCGGCTGAACGAGGCGGCACTCGGGCAGGAAGCGGCCCTCGTGCTCGTTCTGGGCGAGTCCTGCACCGGCAAGACACGGACGGCGTTCGAGGCGGTACGCGACTGCCTGCCGGACTGGGACCTGGTCTTCCCGAAGGACTCCGACAGCCTGCTCGGCCTGCTCGACGCCGGCATGGCAGGGCCACGGACCGTGCTGTGGCTGGACGAAGGGCAGAACTTCCTCGCCCGGGAGCGGGGCGAGGAGGCCGCCGCACAGCTGCGCAGACTCCTGGAGCAGCCACAGCCGGTCGTCGTGCTGATGACCATGTGGCGTGAGCACCACCGTTCGCTGACCGCCCAGCCTGACGCCCACGGCAAGGACCCGCACCCGCAGGCGCGGGCACTGCTCACGCAGGCGATCGGCTTCCGGGTTCCTGCGGCCTTCTCGCCCGACGCCCTGCGCGGCATCAGCGGCACGCGCGATCCCTCCCTGGCCGTGGCGAGCCTCGCGAGCCGGGACGGCACCCTCACCCAGACGCTGGCGGCGGGACCGCAGCTCGTCGAGTACTACGAGGCCGCCGACGGCTCACCGGCCTGCTACGGCAAGGCGGTTCTCACGGCGGCGATGGACGCGCGGCGCCTGGGCCACGGTCCCGCACTCCCGGACGGCCTCCTGGAGGCGGCCGCGCCGGCGTATCTCGGTGAGACGCAGCGCGCCGGTGCCGGCCCCGACTGGTTCGCAGGGGCCCTGGACCACGGACGGCAGAGGATCAAGGGGGTCGTGGCTCCCTTGGGCGAGGTGGCCGCGGCCGGCGGGATGGGCGCGCGGCCGGGGCAGCGCAGACTGGCCGACTACCTGGACCAGTACGGTCGTCTCGCGAGGTCGTACGTCTGTCCCGGCGCGCCTTTCTGGGAGGCGGCCGAGCGGTTCGCGGCCGACGCCGCCGACCTGCACGAGCTGGCGGAATCCGCCCGCCGCAGAGGACGGTACGGCGTCGCCGACACTCTCTTCCGGCGGGCGGCCGAGCGTGGGCACGCCCGCGCGTGGGCCGAGATGGCGAGCCTGCGGGAGACCCGCGGATGCCGGGAGGAGGCCGTCGAGCTGATCTGGAAGGGGCATGACGCGGGTGACGCCACCGCACTGCTCGATCTCGTCAGCTGGTACGAGGAGGACGGCGACGACGAGGCGGCGCGACGGCTCCTTCCGGAGATCATCGGGACCGGCCATCCGGAGGCCCTGCTCTTCGTCGCGGAAGGCAAGGAACTCGCCGACAGCGACGGCGAGGTGGAGCGGCTGGCCAAGGCCGCGGCCGAACTCGGCGGGGCCGCGGCGCTGACCTTCCTGGGGCGCCGTCGCATGCTCGCCGGAGAACTGGGCGCGGCGGAGCGGTACTTCCGCACGGCCATCGCCGCCGGAGACCACGCTGCCGCGTTCGAACTGGCCCGTATGCGGCTGGTGCACGAAGACGACGTGCCCGGTGCCGTCGGGGCGGCGCATCAGGCGGCCGAGCTCGGCGACTACTTCACCTTGGGGATCATGGCCCAGCTCGTGATGAGCGTCGACGCCGCGGAGGGGGAACGCATGGCTCGCAAAGCCTCGGCTCTGGGTGGCCTGAGCCCGGCACGGATGGTGAACCTGTCGTCCTGGGAGTACATGGGCCGATGGCAGGGCCTGGCCGTGCTCGCGGACCGCGCCGAGGCGACGGACGGGGCCGGAGCGGGAGAGGCGATCCTGCGGGCGGCGGCCGACGAGGGAGACCTGCACGCCGTGGCGTGGCTGGCGCAGCGGCACCGGGACCTCGGTGATCCGGCCGAGGCGGAGCGCCTCTACGAGCACGCCGCCGAGGGCGGTCACGCCCCGGCGTTGGTGTCGCTCGCCCGCATCCGACGGGCGGCCGGCCACCTCACCGAGGCCGAACGCCTCTGCCGGGTGGCGGTGGACGCGGGGGAACCGAGTGCCGTGGGGGAACTCGCCCAGACGTGGGAGGCCGCGGGCATGGCGGAGCGCGCGGGCAGTCTCATGGTGCACGGGCTGGACGCGGACGGTGAGCCGGCCCGGCCATGGCTGCCGAGCCGACCGGACCACGACCCGTCACTGGGCATGCACGCGGTCAAGGGCTGGATCGAGATCCGGCACGGACGGTCGGTCCAGCCTGACGAGTCCTGACCGGGCGCCCTGCGCTGAGGCCGCCCCGGTGCACGTACCGGCCCGCCCGCCCTACGCGGTGAGCGCTCCGGCGATCCCCGCGATCGCCTCCGGCCCCACCCGGCAGCACCCCCCGATCAGCCGGGCCCCCGCATCCCGCCACCCCTTCACCTGCTCGGCGCCGAACGTGGTCCGCCCCTTCCAGGCGCGTGCCTCCGCGTCCCACGTCTCCCCGCTGTTGGGATAGACGACGACCGGCTTGCCGGTGACCCGGGCCGCGGTCCCGGCGGCGTACTCCACATCCTCCGGGGCGCAGCAGTTCACGCCGACCGCGATCACCTCGTCGACGTCGGCGGCCAGGGCGAAGGCCTCCTCCAGGGGCTGCCCGGCCCGGGTGCGCCGACCGTCGACGGTGTACGAGAGCCAGGCCGGCACCCCGAGTCCCCGCAGCGCCCGCAGCAGCGCCGTCGCCTCGTCGGTGTCCGGGATCGTCTCCAGCGCCAGCACGTCCGGAGCGGCGGCGGCCAGTACTTCCAGGCGCGGCCGATGGAAGGTCTCCAGCTCGTCCACGCTCAGCCCGTACCGCCCCCGGTACTCGGAGCCGTCCGCGAGCATCGCCCCGTACGGGCCGACCGACGCGGCCACCCACAGCGGCCGTGCGACCCCGGCGTCCCGTGCCTTCCGTACCGCGTCCCGGGCCAGCTCCACGCTCAGCCCGAGCAGCCGGGCCGCCTCCGCGTGGTCGATCCCACGCTTGGCGAAACCCTCGAAGGTGGCCTGGTAGCCGGCGGTGATCGCTACGTTCGCGCCCGCCGTGAAGTAGGCGAGGTGCGCCTCGGTGACCGCCTCGGGCCGCTCGGCCAGCAGGCGGGCCGACCACAGCTCGTCGCTCAGGTCGTGCCCCGCGGACTCGAGCTGGTTGGACATGCCGCCGTCGAGCACGACCGTCCCGGCGGCGAGGGCTTCGACGAGGCTGGGGGAGGTGTTGCTGCTCATGGCATGACGCTAGTCGATGGGGTCGCGGGATCCGGATTGTGTCCACGCACCCCCGAACCGTCATGACTGCCCAGCCCCCCACTGAGGCACCGAGGCCACCGAGGCCACCGAGCCCGAGGCCGCCGCCCGGCTGGTTCGGCCGGCGCGCGGCACCCGCGAGCAGTCCCGCCCGGTCGGCCCGGTCCGCGACCTGCTGCCACTTCCTGAGCTGCAGACGTTGCATGAAAATGCGAGATGCTGCATAGTCTTGCTATGTCCAAGGTCCTCACCTCCCTCCCCACCGGCGAGCGCGTCGGTATCGCCTTCTCCGGCGGGCTCGACACCTCGGTCGCCGTCGCCTGGATGCGCGACAAGGGCGCCGTCCCGTGCACCTACACCGCCGACATCGGCCAGTACGACGAACTCGACATCGAGTCGGTGCCGGGCCGCGCCTTCGCGTACGGCGCCGAGATCGCCCGGCTCGTGGACTGCCGTGCCGCGCTGGTCGAGGAAGGGCTCGCGGCGCTCGCCTGTGGCGCGTTCCACATCCGGTCGGGCGGGCGCCCGTACTTCAACACCACGCCTCTGGGACGTGCCGTGACGGGCACGCTGCTGGTGCGGGCGATGCTCGAGGACGGGGTGCAGATCTGGGGCGACGGCTCCACCTTCAAGGGCAACGACATCGAGCGGTTCTACCGCTACGGGCTGCTCGCCAACCCGCACCTGCGGATCTACAAGCCCTGGCTGGACGCGGACTTCGTCACGGAGCTGGGCGGCCGCAAGGAGATGTCGGAGTGGCTGCTCGCGCACGGGCTGCCGTACCGGGACTCGACGGAGAAGGCGTACTCCACGGACGCCAACATCTGGGGCGCCACGCACGAGGCCAAGACCCTGGAGCACCTCGACACCGGCATCGAGACCGTCGACCCGATCATGGGCGTACGGTTCTGGGACCCGTCGGTGGAGATCGCCACCGAGGACGTGACGGTCGGCTTCGACCAGGGCCGCCCGGTCACCATCAACGGCAAGGAGTTCGCCACGCCGGTCGACCTCGTCATGGAGGCCAACGCGATCGGCGGCCGGCACGGGCTCGGCATGTCCGACCAGATCGAGAACCGGATCATCGAGGCGAAGAGCCGCGGCATCTACGAGGCGCCCGGCATGGCGCTGCTGCACATCGTCTACGAGCGCCTGGTCAACGCGATCCACAACGAGGACACCGTCGCCGCGTACCACAACGAGGGCCGGCGGCTGGGCCGGCTGCTCTACGAGGGCCGCTGGCTGGACCCGCAGGCGCTGATGGTGCGCGAGTCGCTGCAGCGCTGGGTCGGCGCGGCGATCACCGGCGAGGTGACCCTGCGGCTGCGGCGCGGCGAGGACTACTCGGTCCTCGACACCCGGGGCCCGGCGCTCAGCTACCACCCGGACAAGCTCTCCATGGAGCGGACCGAGGACTCGGCGTTCGGCCCGGTGGACCGGATCGGCCAGCTCACCATGCGAAACCTGGACATCGCCGACTCCCGCGCGCGGCTGGAGCAGTACGCGACCCTGGGCCTGGTCGGCACCGACCACCCGGCCCCGATCGGCGCGGCCCAGGCGGCCTCGACCGGTCTGATCGGCGCCATGGACCAGGGCGGCGCCGAGGCGATCGCCTCGCGCGGCGAGGCCGCGGACGAGGAGACGATGCTGGACCGCGCCGCGATGGAGTCCGGCACGGACTGAGCCCGCGGGCACATACGCGCTCAGGCGGCGGGCCCCGGCGGATTCTGTTCTGCCGGGGCCCGCCGTCGTACGTCCCTACTCCTGTACCGCGTGCCGGCCGCCCCTGCGCCGGCCCCTGCTCCGGGTGCGCAGGGTCGCCGGGAACACCAGGCCGCCGAGCAGGCCGAGTGCGAGGACGTAGGGCCACCAGCCGAAGCCGTCGGCCACGGTGTTCGCGGTCCGGGGGCTCACGGCACCCGGGCCGGCGGCGGCCTCGGCGTGAGTGCCGGGGGCGGGGCTTCGGTCGGCCGCGGTCAGGACGACGTCGTTGCCGTCGCCGCCGTTGTAGCCGATCCGGTAGTCCGTGTCGGCGAGCCTCAGCCGGGCGCCCTCCGGCAGTCCGCCGAAGGCGCCCGTGGTCCGGGAACGGCCGCCGTGCTCGATGACGGTGATCTCGGGCGCCGGATGAGCACCGACGGCGGACAGGTCGAAGGACCCGGCGAGCCGCAGTCTGCCCGCCACCTTCAACGGCCTCTCCCGCAGCTTCAGTTCGCCCTTCGCGTGCTGCGTGTAGTCCCCCGCCACCGTCAGACCGCCCGCCACCAGACCGTCGTTCGTCACAGCGCCCCGCACCGTACCCGTGCCGGTGAGCGAGGTGGCCACCCGCAGCCCCGAAGTGCCCGCGTCGATCCGTGCGCCCGCCGACGCGAGCCTGATCGCCCTGCTGTGCAGCAGGGTCGCCCCGGAGCGCAGGGCCAGCGTGCCGTTCGAGACGGTCGTCGTCCCGGTGTACGTCACCGCGTCGCCCGTGAGCATGGTCGTCGCGGCGCCCGACTGGACCAGCGCACCGCCTCCGCCGACGTGGGTCAGCCGCACGGGAGTCGAGACGTTCCGCAGGTACAGCGTCCCGTCGTTCACGATCCGTCGGCGTGCCGTACCCGTCAGCAGGGAGCCGTCGCCGCCCTGTGCGCCCGAGCCCAGCCGCAGTACCGCGCCCTTCCCGACGGTGGTCGAGCCGTCGTAGTACTGCGCGGCCGCGAAGGTCACGTCGTTGCCGCGCGTCCCCGCGACCACCACGTCGCCGGCGCCGGGCGCGGCCAGTGTGTCGTGGTACCTGCCGCCGCCTATGGGGGCGCCCAGCGTCACCGGGCCGTTGTAGTCGAGGGTCAGCCGGGACCGTCGACCACTGGCGGTGTGCAGATTGATGTACACGGTGTCCCGCGTACCCGGCATGAAGATCCGGTGCGTGGTCCCGTCGCCCCACTGCACGTCGGCACCCTCGATGTTCGTGCCCCGCTTGTTCAACCGGTGTGGCACGCTGCGCCAGTTCAGGGACGGAGTGCTCAGCGAGGGATGGGTGTCGCCGCCCCGGTCGCTGTAGCTGTACTGCCCGGTGAGCACCACCTTGCTGCCCGGTCGGGTGTGGACGTCGATGTCGCTGCCGTACTCCCGCTGGTAGAAGTTCTGGCGCAGGGTGATGGTCCGGTACAGCGGGGTGTCGATGATCCACGAGCCCCGGTTGAGGATCGCGCGGGCGTGGGGCAGCGCCACCGGGTACTCGGGGCGGCCCACCGCCATGCCGGTGCCGTTGTCGATGACCCCGGAGAAGGGGTGGGTGCCGGCGAGGTCGAGGGTGCCCCACATGTTGCGGGGCTGGGTGACCAGGCCCGAGCCGCTGATGGTGCCGATGTTGAAGGTGCGGGTCAGGGACAGTCGGAGGGTGCCGTCGACCCGGATGTTGAGCTGGTTCAACCGGTAGCCGGGGGCTTGGTACGGGAAGTGGCCGATCAGGCCGGTGCCGCCGCCGGTTCCGTACTGCAGGGTGGCGCCGCGTTCGACCGTGATCGCCGGCGGGTCCGGGTTGGTCACGGTGGTGTACGGGTGGTTGCCGCCCCGGGCGCGCACGACCTGTCGTTGCCGGGACTCGGGCAGTGTGAAGTCGCTGTCCCTGGTGAGGATCAGCGTGCCGGTGCCGCGCACGGTGAGCGTGCCCCGGCCGCGGAAGACGCCGTCGTACGTGGTCGTCCCGGACGGGACGGTGACCACCGCGCCCGAGGCGAGCGTCACGTCCCGCCCGGCGAGGACGTCGGCGGTGACGTCCCGGTTGCCGGCCGCGACGGATGGTGAGGGGGCGCCGATCGTGAGGGCGACGGCCGCGAGGGCGCCTGCGGCCGCTGCTGTTCTGTGGGTGTGGGTGCGCACGTCTGGGAGACGCGAGAACCCGTGGGCCGATAACAGAAAATCACGCACCGGAAATCGCTTACCGCTCGCTCTCGCCGGACCCGTTGACCTCCTGGTTGCGCACCCTTACCTTTTCGACGTTCGGAATGACAGATGGCGTTCGCTATATCGAACCTCGGCAACTCCTCCTCGCCCTCCCCACCGAGAGGCAGCCCGCATGAGCCGCGACCCCCACCTTGCCCAACCACCCTCCCGCCGCCTGCTGTTGAAGGGCGCCGCAGCCACCGGCGGCGCCCTGGCGGCCACCACTGTGACCTCTGTGATCCCCGCGCTCGCGTCCCCGTCCACGTCCCACGAGGCGGCCCCCTTCGTGAACCCCCTCGTCCTCCAGCGCGCCGATCCCCACATCGCCCGCCACATCGACGGCCGGTACTACTTCACCGCGACCGTCCCCGAGTACGACCGGATCGTCCTGCGCCGCTCCCGCACCCTGAACGGGCTGGCCACCGCCGCCGAGTCGGTGATCTGGCGGGCGCACGCCACCGGTCCGATGGGCGCGCACATCTGGGCGCCGGAACTGCACCGGATCGGCGGCAAGTGGTACATCTACTTCGCCTCCGCACCCGCCGAGGACGTGTGGGCGATCCGCATCTGGGTGCTGGAGAACGCCAACCCCGATCCATTCCGCGGGACTTGGGTGGAGCGGGGGCAGGTCAGGACGGCCTGGGAGACCTTCTCCCTGGACGCCACCACCTTCGAGCACCGCGGCACCCGCTACCTCGTCTGGGCCCAGCACGAGCCCGGCATGGACAACAACACCGCGCTGTGGCTGTCGAGGATGGCCAACCCCTGGACGCTGACCGGACCCCAAGTCAGGCTGTCCACACCGGAATTCGACTGGGAGTGCGTCGGCTACAGGGTCAACGAGGGCCCGTACGTCCTGCAGCGCCACGGCCGCGTCTTCCTCACCTACTCGGCCAGTGCCACCGACCACCACTACTGCATGGGCCTGCTCACCGCCGACGCCGCCAGTGACCTGATGAACACGGCGAACTGGTCCAAGTCCCCGACGCCGGTCTTCACCAGCAACGACACGACGAAGCAGTACGGGCCCGGCCACAACTGCTTCACCGTCGCCGAGGACGGGCACAGCGACGTCCTCGTCTACCACGCCCGCCAGTACAAGGAGATCACCGGCGACCCGCTGCACGACCCCAACCGCCACACCCGGATCCAGCGGCTCGGCTGGAAGCCGGACGGCACCCCGGACTTCGGCGTCCCCGTCGCCGACACCGTGAAGGAGAGTGCGTGAGATGAGACGCGCGTACGCGATCCTGCTCGCCCTGTGCTGTGCGCTCGCCGCGGCCCTGGCGACCGCGGGGCCCGCCCAGGCGGCACCGCAGACGATCGCCAACGGCACCCCGTTCACGGACACTTCGGGCAACGCCCTGCACGCCCATGGCGGCGGGGTCATCAAGGTCGGGTCCTCCTACTACTGGTTCGGAGAGGACCGCAACTCCGACAACACCTTCCGCTACGTGGACGCCTACCGCTCCACCGACCTGAAGAGCTGGGAGTTCCGCGGCCACGTCCTGTCCCAGTCCTCCGCCGCGGAGCTGGCCACCGCCTACATCGAGCGCCCCAAGGTCATCTACAACGCGTCCACCGGCAAGTTCGTCATGTGGATGCACAAGGAGAACGGCGTCGACTACAGCGAGGCCCGCGCCGCCGTCGCCGTCTCCGACACGGTCGACGGCGCCTACACCTACCAGGGCAGCTTCCGCCCGCTCGGCCAGTACATGTCCCGCGACCTGACCACCTACGTCGACAGCGACGGCACCGCCTACATGGTCTCGGCCGCCAACAACAACTACGACCTGAACATCTACAGGCTGACCGCCGACTACACCGGCATCGACAGCCTGCTCGCCAACCCCTGGCCCGGCGGCCACCGCGAGGCGCCGGCGCTGTTCAAGCGGAACGGCGTGTACTTCATGCTGACGTCGGGCGCCACCGGCTGGAGCCCCAACCAGCAGCAGTACGCCACCGCCACCTCCCTCGCCGGCCCCTGGACCGCGTGGACGAACGTCGGCGACTCCACCGCCTACGGCTCCCAGACCGCGTACGTCCTTCCCCTGCAGGGCGGTTCGGGCACCTCGTACCTGTACATGGGCGACCGCTGGGGCAACTCCTTCGGCGGCACCGTCAACGACTCCCGCTACGTGTGGCTGCCGCTCGGCTTCCCGACCTCCACCTCGATGTCCATGTCCTGGTCCCCGGAGGTCACGGTCGACACCGCCGCCGGCGCGGTCACCGGCACGAGCGCCACGTACAACACCCTGGTCGCACGGCACAGCTCCAAGTGCGCCGACGTGCCGAGCCAGTCCCTCTGGCAGGGGATCGCCATCAGCCAGTACACCTGCAACAGCGGTGCCAACCAGAAGTGGTGGTTCAAGGACCTGGGCAACGGCTACTACGAGCTGCTGGGCCGCGGCAGCTCCCTGTGCCTGCAGGAGAACGCCTCCGACGTCACCCAGGAGAACTGCACCGGCGCCACCACCCAGCAGTGGTCGGTCGTGACCTCCGGCTCCTACGTGAACATCAAGGCCCGCGCCGGCGGCGAGTGCCTGGACGTGTCCGGCGCGTCCACCGCCAACTCCGCCGCGATCATCACGTACACCTGCAACGGCGGAACCAACCAGCAGTGGACGCGGGGTAGTTGACCGTCACAGCCGTCAGCGCGCCCCTGGCGGCCGGCATCGGTCGTCAGGGGCGGCCTGCTCCTGCGTCGCCCTCAGTGCCGAGAGAGTCAAGGTCACGATCTCCCCGATCGTCTCCGCCTCCGCGACGTCCTCCTCGTCCAGAACGACACCGAAGCACCTCTCGATGACGCCCACGGCTTCGAGCACCGTCAGTGAGTCGGCCGCCATCACCTCCAGAGGCACGTCCAGCTCCACCTCACGCGGTCTGACCTCCATCTGCTGTGCGAAGATCGCGACCACTTCGTCCCGCACCTCTCGCTCGTGCGGATGGAGCAGCGACCTCTGCCGGGACGCGAGGACCCAGAGGGCGTGCATCTCGGGCAGGACCTCCTGAGGCGTCGTGCCCGGAGCGCGCGCCGCGAGGATCTCGACCAGCGCGTCGACGGTGTCCCACGGCGGAAGCCGCGGCTCCGTGAAGGCGTCGTGCAGGCGGGTACGGGAGATCCGCTTCTGCAGCAGGCGGTGCATGATCTCCAGACTCGGCTGCCCCGCGATCAGGTGCAGTGCGTGGAGGGCGTCGTTGAGATCGCGCAACCGGCCAGCCGGCAGAGACGGCTTCTTGAACTGCCCCGGAACACCCACCCTGTTCCCCCTGTCCGGATGTGTCGGCTGCCGTAGGAATTCGTCCGTACCGCCGCCGGGTGGGACGACAGTAATGCACATGAGCGTCACTCACATCCTGGCCGCCCTCGGAGGACTCAGTGTGATCCTCGCGGCGGCATCCCGTCTCCCCAATGCGGCCGCAGACGTTCTCCGCGGCTGCGTCAGCCTCGTCCACGCCGTCCACGAACTACGGGCTGCCTGGCGTCAGGCCGACCTGGGGGGTGGGACTCCCGACCGAGCCGACTGACGGCATCACCGACTCGCGGTCAGGCCAGCAGATCGATCGCGTCGATCGCCGTGCCCGCGCTGAGATAACCCGTCGTCCCCGAACCGCTCACCACGTCGATCTTCAGCACGTTGTACTGGCTGGTGTCCGTGAGCCAGGCGCTCGCCGGGACGCTGTAGGTGAACGTGTGATTGTTGCCCCGGTAGGAGCCCACGGTCAGGGACCGGGTGCTCGGCTGGGCGGGCGGGGAGGGGATCGCCGAGGTCCAGGTGTCGTTGACGGTGATCTGCGGGCGGCCGTTGGCGTAGGCCGTCGTCACGCCGATCCGCAGGGTGTGCGCGGCGGCGGCCTGGGCCGCGGTCAGCTTGAAGTGGACCAGCAGGCCGCTGTTGACGTCCTTCCAGATGTAGCAGGGGAAGGCGGACGTCTCGCTGCCGCTGCCGATCACCACGTTGCCGGTCCAGGACGCGGCCCGTACGTCCGACGGGTGCGCGTACGTCATCAGGTCCGCGTTCTTGAAGCCGCTCGGGCTGCCGTTCCAGTCGCCGATGCGCCAGATGGCGGTGGGGTTGCCCGGATCGTTGGAGGACGGGATCGTGAGGGTGTTGAGGGTGGTCGTCGCGCCTGGCGAAACCGTCACCGATCCTGTGTGGACGGCGAGTTCACCCTTGAAGACGGTCAGGGTGTACGTGCCAGGCAGCACCCCCGCGAGGGAGAAGTAGCCGTCCGAGGAGCGCGCCGAACCCCAGTACTGCGCCGCCGAGTTGGCCAGCCCGACCGTGTACGCGTACGCCGTGTTCCGCCCGGATATCCCGACACCCGCCACCCGGCCCCGCCCGCTCGCGCCGACGTACCCGGAGATGCCGAGCGAGTCCGCCCACGAGGTGGTGAGGTTCGCGTGGTACAGCGACGAGGAGGGGGCGCCGCCGGCCGTGAAAGCGATGACGTACGGGCCTTGGAGGCCGAAGCGCTGATTTTCCGTCTGGTTCTCGCCGTAGTACAGGATCTCGTACAGGCCGCCGCCGTCCGCGCTCTGGTGGCGCAGCAGCGAGCGGTAGAACGGGCCGCCGGAGGCCTTCTCGTGGTTGCTGCGCACGATCCACAGGCCGATGCTGCCGGTCGTCCAGCCGATGTAGTCGTAGTCGATGACCCGGAGCTTCGAGTAGTGCTTGGACCGCGTCTGCCCGTCGGACTTCGCGAACACGTCCGAGGCCTCGACGGTGCTGGTCGTGTACGTGTAGGAGTCCGGCTCGTCGTTCAGGAACAGCCCCGCCTTGACGCGCACGATGTAGCGGGTGGCGCTCACCGAGGTGTCCGCCTTGTTGGTCCACAGGTAGACGTTGTTCTCGCCGCTGCGAGCCGCGTAGTAGTGCATGAGGGTGCCGTAGGCGACCGAGATCAGGATCGTCGAACCGGACTGACCGATCGTCACCGTAGAGGTGCCGAGCCCGGATTCGACGTGCGAGTTCTTGCCGCCGTAGCCCTGGTACTCGGTGCCCTTGTAGACCAGCGAGGTCAGGTCGCCGTTGGTCTTGCTGACCTTGAAGACGAGGTTCGCGCCGGTGTCGACGACGTAGTCGGAGCCGTCGTCCGACCAGCCGAAGCCGGCGGCCGAGGCGGCCGGGGCGAGCGGGCCGGCGAGGGCCGCGGACCCGGCGGCGGCCGCGGCGCCGAGCACGAAGGTACGGCGTCCGACCGAGCTGCTCTCCGTTGCGGACATGGGGGTGCCTCCTTCGGAAACGGGTGGGGGTGCGCGTGTTGGCAGGGTGGCAGTCGAATCGATTTCGCGAAAGGGCTTTCACCAGCGGACGGTATGCAGTCTTGTGAAATCGACCCCAGGGGCTAGAAAGCGCTTGCCGAAGGCGGTACGGTCCAGCCGCCACCTTGTCGGCGTGACGGAGGAGCCCCGAGTGAGACGATTCGGCATCGCCCTGCTGACGGCGGTCACCCTGAGCGGCGCGCTGTCGGCCGCACCCGCGCAGGCGCACGACCGGCAGCCGCCCCTCGGCATCGACCACTGCACCGTGACCGCCTGCCACTTCGACGTCCCGCCCGGCACGTACGACGTCCGGGTGACCCTCGGCGGCGAGGCGGCGTCGAGCACCAGCATCGGCGGCGAGACCCGCCGCTCCCTGCTCCCGGAGACCGCCGTCGCGGCCGGGGAGCGGGTGACGCGCAGCTTCACCGTGAACGTCCGCATCCCCGAGGGCGAACCGACCGGCCCCCACGGCACCCCTGGTCTCGACCTCACCCTCGGCGGCTCCGCCCCCGCCCTCTCCGGCATCCGGGTCACCCCCGCCCGGCACGCCCGGCAGATCATCCTGATCGGCGACTCCACGGTCTGCGATCAGCCCGGCGACCCGTACTCCGGCTGGGGCCAGCAGCTCCCGCAGTACCTCCGCAAGGGCGTCTCCGTCGCCAACTACGCGGACTCCGGGGAGAGTACGGTCACCTACCTGCAGAACCCGCAGCTGTGGGCAACCGTCCAGCCGCTGATCCGCCCCGGAGACCTCGTCCTCGTGCAGCTCGCCCACAACGACAAGACCACCGACGAGGCGACCTACCGGGCGAACCTGGAGACCCTGGTGGCCGGCATCCGGGACCGGGGCGGCGAACCGGTGCTCGTGACCCCCATCGTGCGCCGCTGGTTCAACGCCGACGGCACCCTGAACAACAACACCGCCCTGCTGGTCAACGGCCTCGGCGTCGACCACCCGGCCGTCATCCGCTCCGTCGCCGCCGCCGAGGACGTCCCGCTGATCGACCTCACGGCGAAGACGAAGGCGCTGGTCGAGTCCCTCGGCGTCGAGGGCTCCAAGGCCCTCTACCTCTACAACGAGAAGCGGGACAACACGCACACCTCCGTGCACGGCGCCACCGTCTACGCGGGCCTGGTCCGTGACGAACTCCTCGCCCGGCATCTGGTGCCCGAGGGCAGGGTGCGGGTGGGATGAACTCCTGGGGCGCCCCGACCGGAACCGGGGCGTCCCAGGCCTGCCGGATCACGGGCCCTCCAGGCCCGCCAGGAAGGAAAGCCACCGCCGTGATCGAACTGCCCGCCGACGACCGCTCCGCGAGCCCGTACACCGGCTACACCCGCGCCCACTGGGAGGCGGCCGCCGACGCCCTGCTCGCCGCCGTCGAGCCCTACGCCACCGCAGACCGCGCCCTCTACCACCTCCCCGGCGACCATGTGAGCCACGCGGGCCACCTCTCCGACGGCCTGGAGGGATACGCCCGGACCCTCCTGCTGGCCGCCTTCCGCCGGGACGAGACCGTGCTCGGCCGCTACGCGGAGGGCCTCGCGGCCGGCCCCGGCGGCGTCTGGCCGCAGGTCGCCGACCGCAGCCAGCCGCTGGTCGAGGCCGCCTCGGTCGCCCTCGCCCTGCGGCTGACCCGCCCCCTGCTGTGGGACCGCCTGGACCAGTCGGTGCGCGAGTGGACGGCGGCCTGGCTCACGGACGCGCTCACCGCCGGACCCTGGCCCTGCAACTGGGAGTTGTTCCCGGTCACCGTCGGCGGATTCCTCGCGGAGATCGGCCACGAACCCGAGGCCGCCCGCAAGGCGATCGACCGCGGTCTGGAGCGCATCGAGGACTGGTACGTCGGCGACGGCTGGTACACCGACGGGGACGGCCGCAAGTACGACTACTACAACGGCTGGGCCATGCACCTGTATCCGGTGCTGCACGCCTGGCTGGCCGACGACGCCGAGCTGCTGGAGCTGTACGGCGGCCGACTCGAACGCCATCTCGCCGACTACGCCCGCCTGTTCGGCGGCGACGGCGCGCCCATGCACCAGGGCCGCTCGTTGACGTACCGGTTCGCGACCGCGGCCCCGCTGTGGCTGGGCGCGCTCACGGGCCGTACGCCCCTTGCGGCGGGCGAGACACGACGGCTGGCCTCGGGAGCTCTGAAGTACTTCCTGGACCGCGGAGCCGTGGACGCCGACGGTCTGCTGACGCTCGGCTGGCACGGCCCCGACGAGGCGGTGCTGCAGACCTACTCGGGGCCCGCGTCCCCGTACTGGGCGAGCAAGGGTTTCCTGGGGCTCCTGCTGCCGCCGGACCACGAGGTGTGGACGGCCGCCGAGGAGCCGGGCCCGGCCGAGCGCGCCGACGCGGTGACGCCGATCGCGGGACCCAACTGGCTGCTGCAGTCCACCCGTTCGGACGGTGTGGTCCGCCTCCACAATCACGGCAGCGAGGACATCCGCTACGACCCCTACTACACGCGGTTCGCGTATTCCACGGTCACGCGACCCCTCGGGTCGCCGCCCGACAACATCGTCATGGTCGGCGGCGACCCGGTCCGCGCGGGCATCGTGCCACTGGGCGTGGGGGAGGACTGGGCGGCCTCCCGGTACACGGTGGGCTCCGGGGCGGAGGTGACCAGCCTCGTCGTGGCCGACGGTGCGGTGGAGGTGCGGGCCCATCTGGTGGCGGGGGCGGACCCCGGCACCGAGGTGCACGTCACCGGCTGGGTGCCGTGGGAGGACGAGCAGGCCGAACTCGTACCGGTCCACGGCCTCTCGGACGGCTTCGCCCTCTCCGGCACGACCGGCGACGCCCCCACCCTGTTCGTCGCCCTCGCCCGCCTCACCGCGGAGCCCGACCCCCTGCCCCTTGGGGACCTGGCGACCGTGGAGGTGCGGGGGGACTACGACCTGAGTGTTCGCTGGGCGGTCTCGGGCGAGGTCAGGAACTTCCGGTTCACGGCGTCAGACGGGCGATCCGCAGGGTCGTCGTGGTCGGTGACGCCCCGGTGAGCGGGGTGGCGTAGGACGGGGTGACGTGGACGCCGTCCGCGGCCGGCCAGGCGACCCGCAGGGTGCTGTTGGGGGCGACCGCGGTGGCGGTGCGGTTCCACTCGCGGGTGTTGTTGTAACCCGCGTACAGGTACGGGTACTTGGCGCTCAGGCTCACGGCGGTGCTGATGACCGTGAGGTCGGGGGAGCTGGTCGTCGCGGCCCCGGCGGTCGCGTACCACGCCCCGGCGAGCACCCCGGCCGCCGCCAGGGCACCGATCGCGGGCTTGCGGGCCACCCGGACCCGGCGGTGGCGGGTCGTGCGTCGTGCAGATGTCATGCCCTTCGGTGGCCGCCGGGCCGGGAAAGGTTGCCAAACTCGTTTTCCATTTCTGGGGGCGCCCACCAGAATCCGAGGCATGACTTCCAAGATCCGGCACGTGACGATCGACTGCGCCGACGCCTACGCCCTCGGCAGCTTCTGGTCCGAGGTCCTGGGCCAGCCCCTGCACGAGGACGACAATCCGGGGGATCCGGAGGCTCTGATCGAGGCCGCCGGCCTGCTCTTCGTGACCGTGCCGGAACCCAAGACCGTCAAGAACCGCGTCCACCTGGACCTCCAGCCGCAGGACCGCACCCGTGACGAGGAGGTCGAGCGGCTGCTCGCCCTCGGCGCCACCCTGGTCGACGACCACCGCAAGCCCGACGGCACCGGCTGGGCGCTCCTCGCCGACCCCGAGGGCAACGAGTTCTGTGTGGAGCGCAGCGCGGCCGAGCGCGGGGCGTAGGACCCGGGGCGGCGGGGAGGAGGATCCGAACGGCGGCCGGTGCGCACAGTTCGGCCGGAGCCGAAACGTTCCGCCCCTAGCGTGGACGTATGACCGCAGAGACCGCAGAGCCTGCCGCGACATCCTTCGCCGCACTCCACCACCGCCCCGGCGAGCCGCTGCTCCTGCCCAACGCCTGGGACCACGCCTCGGCCGCCGCCCTCGCGGCTCGCGGCTTCCCCGCGATCGGCACGACCAGCCTCGCCGTGGCGGCGGCCGTCGGCCTCCCCGACGGCGAGGCGGCGACCCGCGACCACACCCTGCGCCTCGCCCTCACCCTCGGCTCGGAGCCGTACCTGCTCTCCGTCGACGCCGAGGACGGATTCTCCGCCGACCCCGGTGAAGTCGCCGAGCTGGCCGGCCAGTTGTGGGCCGTCGGGGTCGTCGGGATCAACCTGGAGGACGGGCTCGGGCCGACCGCCCTGCACGCCGCGAAGATCGCCGCGGTGAAGGCCGCCGTGCCCGGCCTGTTCGTCAACGCCCGTACGGACACGCACTGGCTGGGCGACGGCGACGAGACGGACACCCTGCGCCGCCTCGACGCCTACCGACAGGCGGGCGCCGACGGGGTGTTCGTGCCCGGGCTCACCGACTCCGGTCGGATCGCCGACGTCGTCCGGCGCGTCGACGCCCCGCTCAACGTCCTCTACTCACCCTCCGGACCCACCGTGCCTCAGCTCGCCGACCTCGGCGTCCGCCGTGTCAGCCTCGGCTCGCTGCTCTACCGGCGGGCGCTGGGCGCGGCCCTGGACGCGGTGGCCGACATCGCCGCCGGGCGGGTGCCGGGCGGTACGACACCCTCCTACGACGACGTGCGCGCGCTGGAGAGGAGCGTGTCGGCGAGGACGTCGGCGAACTCCACGGGGTGATCCAGGCTGCCGAGATGCCCGCCCGGGAACTCCACCAACCGGCTGCCGAAGCGGTCGGCGAGCAACTCACTTGTGGAATAGAGGAGTTGGCCGCGTGAGTCGGCGCCGACCGCGAGAGTGAGACGGTGCTCGGGGGCGGTGAGGGAGGGTAGGTGGGCGGTGAACGGGCGCAGGACGTGGGCGAGGAAGACGCCCATCGGGGTCGCGTCGGCGCCCTCGGTGGGCGGCCGTCCGGGGCCGTCCAGCTGACCGATCAGTTCCTCCCGCCGCGCCCGGCCGTCCGGCAGCACCGTCACGCACGGCGGCTCGTGCGCCACCACGTGCGCCAGCCGCCGCGGGTGCCGGGCGAGCAGGTCGAGGACGGTGATGCCGCCGGAGCTGGTCCCGAACACGTACGCCTGCTCGTCCGGGGGCAGTACCGCCTCCAGTACCCGGTGCGCCCCCTCGCTCCAGTCGGCCGGGTGCTGGTCCGGGAACGGCAGGCCGAGCCGGCCGTGGGCGAGGCCCAGCGGGTCGTACGTCACCACGGTGAAGCGGGGTGCCAGCCGCTCGGTGAGCGGGCCGAGCCCCATGGGGTGCCCGGCACCGCCCGGCACGAGCAGGAGGACGGGACCGCTGCCCGTGACGTCGTAGGACAGGGGCTCAGTCATCGTTCTTCTTCTCCCGGGGCCAGTGTGTGAGGGCGAGGTGCAGGGCATCGACCGCCTTGTCCCAGGAGACCTGGACGTCCCGGGCCGCGCCGAAGCCGCCCGCGGACTCCAGGGCGCAGTAGCCGTGGAAGGTGCTGCGCAGCAGGCGTACGGCGTCCGTGAGATCCGGCTCGTCGAGGCCGTAGGCGCGGAGCATGCCGTAGGTGATCTCGGCCGTGCGGCGCATGGCGGGGGAGTCGGCGATCAGGGCCTGGTCGATGCGGATCTGGGTGGCCGCGTACCGGCCCGGGTGGTCGAGCGCGTACGACCGGTACGCGCCCGCGAACGCGGCCAGCGCGTCCTGCCCGGCCCGGCCCGCCACAGCCGCGGCGATCCGGTCGATCAGCTCGCCGCCCGCGTGCAGGGCGAGCCGGGTGCGCAGGTCGTTCAGGTTGCGGACGTGCGAGTACAGACTCGCGTCCTTCACCCCGAAGCGCCGGGCCAGCGCGGACAGGCTGACGTTCTCGAAGCCCGCCTCGTCGGCGAGGTCGGCGGCGGCCGCGACCAGTCGGTCGACGGTGAGTCCCGCGCGGGCCATCTGACACCCCCTCCTTGGTAACCTAGGAACAATCCTAGGGTATCTAGGTTCAGGTGGTCACTCAGGCGCCGCACCGCCTGTCACCGCCGGCGGCGGCCAACTGCACGTCCTCCGCCCGCACGCGCAGCGCATGGCGGGACGAGTCCTTGCCCCGGGCCGGGTCCGGGTCCCAGAGCCAGACGGTGTCACCGCTCGCCTGGAAGACGAGGACCGGGTGGGTCGTCGGTACCGGCCCGTTGATGACGGGAATCTTCGGGTTGAGCGGTGCGACGCAGACGAGTTCGCCCCGGATGCCGAAGTACGCGGCCGGGTAGCGCTTCCCGGCGGTGGCGTCCGCGATCGTTCTGTCGGCGGCATGGTCCACACCGGTCAGCGCCTCGATCGCCACGGACAGGACCGCGACCAGCACCATCAACGGCAGGACCCACCGGACGAGCCCGCTCGCCCCCGTCTGGAGGTTGAAGTGACGGGCCCAGCCGCCCAGCGCGACCAGCACCAGCGAACACGCCACGGCCAGCCCGAGCGGCCTGAGCGCCACGGCGTACTGCCAGTAGAAGGCCACATGCACCGAGTCGGCCGGGATCCCGAAGCGCTCCTCCAGGTACATGGAGTGCAGATACGACCCGGCCCACGGCAGCACGAACGGCAACGGCGCCGCGAGGACGGGCAGGAACCACTGCATGTTGCGGCTGAACCAGGACTCGCTCAGGGCGTACCACAGGCCGAAGACCGTGAAGCCGACGAGCAGGGTGAGGAGAATCCCGGCGAACTGTCTGGACAGGCCTGCCGGCTGGGAGTCCCCCCAGATGAACCCGAAGGCGGTCAGACCCCAGACCAGGGCCACGCCGATCCCGAGCCGGACGAGCCACGGCCGGGGCTCGTTGGCGGACACCCACGTACCCACCGGCCAGCACATGCCGAGGGGCCAGGCCAGTGCCAGGAACCGCCAGGGCGTGGTCGACGCCCCCAGGACGATGCCGCACGCGAGACTGACGAGTACGACCACACCGATGACCGTGAACTGCAGCGCCTTACGGTGTCGATCCGTCGATCCGTCGCGGGGACGGGGACCGATCGCCCGACGGATGTCGTGCGCATCGGGGTCGAACGGTGCGCCGCCGATGTTCCGCCCGCTCAACTCGGCGAGTGCGCGGTCGCGTTGCTCTTCGGTGTACTCGCCGCGCAGATGCAGCGTATGGCGTACGTCCCACCCGCCGACGGCTATCCAGTGCTCGGCGAGCCACCGCAGAGCGGGGGTGGCGCCGTCCGGCAGCTTGTGATGGACGTGGTACGTCGTGTTCGGCTCGGCGGGCTTGGGACGTACGAGCTTGGCCTCGCGTACCCAGACGTCCAGCTTCCGCCGGGCGGCGAGTGTCGTCACCTGCTCGCCGGCCATCGACCTGGCGGTCAAGCGGGAGCCCCGGAGCGGGACTTCGACGATCAGCGCTGAGTATCCGTCGTCCGCGTCGACCGCGTCACCGTCCCGCGCCGGGCGTACCCGCCATCCCTGAGCGGCGAACACGCTCTCCGCCAGCTCCAGTTCGTCACGGTCGTCACGTACTTCGACGACCAGACGCACCCGGCGGTTGAAAGGCTCCGACCTCACCCTCGGTCGCGAGCGGCGAACGCCAGGAACTCCGTCCAGGAGGCCGGGGTGAGGGCGAGCTGGGGGCCGGTGGTGTTCTTGGAGTCGCGGACGTGGATGGCGGAGGGGCTGGTGGCGACTTCGATGCAGTCGCCGGAGCTGCCGCTGCTGTAGCTGCTCTTGAACCAAGCCAGTTGGGTGGTGGTCATAGTGCTCCTCGCATCTGCTCCAGCAGGCTCCGGGTGTCCTCCGGGGTCAGAGCCTGTGAACGCAGTTTCGCACAGCGCATGTGGAGCACGCTGATCTTCTTCGCGTCGGTGATGAACTGGCTGTTCTCCTGCCCTTCGCAGTAGGCGAACCATTCGTTGTCCGGCGTCTCCAGCAGTTGGATGGGGCCGTCGGTGCCCGCGTGATTGCCGCGCGACATCGGCATCACCTGGAACTCGACGTTGCGCGCTGCCGCCACCTCCAGGATGTGGCCGATCTGCTCGCGCATGACCTCCGCGCCGCCGGTCTGCCGCAGGATCACGTGCTCCTCGGTGATGAAGCTGAACGCCGTGTTGGGGCGCTCCCTCAGCAGGGACTGCCGTTCAAGACGGGCCGTGACTTGAGCCTCGATCTCCGAGTCGCTGAGCATCGGTACTCGGTCGCGGAACAACGTTCGCGCGTACGCCTCCGTCTGCAACAACCCCGGCACCAACCGGTTCTCGAACGTGTACAGACTGATCGCCTGCTCCTCCAGCTCCGCCCACTGCCGGAACCACGAAGCCAGCCCCTTCTCCCTCGTCGCGTGCTTGTACACCCCCTGCAACACACCAAAGGCGTCAAGGACTTGCTCCGCCCGCTCGACGAACACCCGGGGCGGAAACCGCCGCCCCTGCTCGATCGAGGCGACGGTTCCCGGTTGGTACCGGACCAGCGGCGCGTACTGCTCCTGCGTGTAACCCGCCCGCCTGCGAAAGGCCTTGTGTGCCGCGCCGAACGCCTTCAGGCTGTCGGACGGCTCGGGCTCGGTGGGGGTCTGCTCGATGCTGGTGGTGCTGTCGGTCATGTCGACCAAGGGTCACGGAAAGTCACGGCGACTGTCCAGAGCGTGAACTCGTACAGTGCTCGGCGTACGAGTTCTGTCGCTGGTCGACTCCCGTGTCCGGCGGGACGGTTGGGGCATGCAACGTACGTTCACCCAGCTCTTCAGCGCGACACCGCACGGCGCCCGGCAGGCGCGGCTGCTGGTCGCCAATCGGATGCATGTGTGGGGGTTCGCGCGCGGGAGCGAGACGAGTGACGCCGTCACTCTGGTCGCCGCCGAACTCGCCGCGAACGCCGTACGACACGGACGGGTCCGGGGGCGCGGCTTCCGCGTACGGCTGCTGCTGGAGGGGGATGTCGTGCGCGTGGAGGTGCTGGACGCGCGCGTGGAACGGCTTCCCCTGCGGGCGCAGGGGGAGCCGGACGAGGGTGGGCGCGGGCTGCTGATGGTCGAGGCGCTGGCGGAGAAGTGGGGCGTGGAACTCCGCCCGGACGGCGTGCACAAGACGGTCTGGGCAGACGTCCCGCTCAGCTGATCGGCGCGTACAGCACCCCCAGCTTGTCGATCTCGTCGCCGGAGCGGCCGGTGAAGCCGACGATCTGCCAGCCGGACGGCGCGGTGAAGGTGGCGGTGTCCGTGGTGGCCGTGCCGGCGGAGAGGGTGCGTCCCTTGTCGGTGCCGAAGGCGGCCGAGAAGATCCGGGTGCGGCCGCCCTTCTGGCCCTCCGTCAGCTTCACCGAGGTGAGGTGCTCACCGGAGGCCAGGGCCAGGGAGGTCGCCGTACCGCCCGTGCCGCCGTGGGTGAGGGTCGTGCCGCCGTCGTGGGTGAGGGAGACCGCGTCCAGGCGGGCGTCGCCGCGCAGGGTCAGCGTGCGGGGGGCGGGGGTGGCCGGGAGGTCGTCGGCGTCGTTGAAGGCCGTGCCGTGCGGGCCGCCGAAGAAGTCGCTCGCGCGGAGCTTCGTGTTGAGGGTGTACGAGAAGTCGACGGTGTGCGGGAAGTGGTCGGAGAGGTTCCCGCCGCTGGAGTCGAGGAACTTGGCCCACTCGTCGTTGTAGCGGGTGGCGTTCAGGGAGACCAGGTCGCTGCTCCGGTAGAGGACCTTGTCGACCACCTCGCAGTCGTTCGGCGGAGCCGACGTCGGGCACAGCAGCGGGTCGGCGCCCTGTGTGGGAGCCGTACCGCCCTTCACCAGCTTCACCCAGGCGTCGGTCAGCCCGTTGTCGTCGACGAGCGTGCGGATGTTGTCGCCGGCGCGGGTGTAGCGGGTGTTGGTGTCGCCCATGACGATCACCGCGTTGCCCGCCGAGTTGGCCTTGATGAAGGCTGACACCTGGGCGATGTTGGCGCGGCGGGCGGCGAGGGCGTCGTCGGTGTCGTCGGCGTTGGGGTGCAGGTTGTACAGGTCGACGAAGGCGCCTTCGGCCAGACGCAGCCGGGCCAGTGTGAAGCCCTTCGGGGTCAGGCAGTTGGTGCCGGTGCAGTCGTTCCACTTGACCCGCTCGAAGTCCTCGAAGGGGTACTTCGAGAGGGTGTTGAGACCGTCGCCGATGCCGGCGCCGCCGCTGGTGGCCGTGCGGTACGGGTGGTTGTCGCCCGCGTACAGCGCCGCGTGGTAGTTGAAGTCCTCCTGGACGTTGACGATGTCGTAGCCCGCCAACCGCGGTGAGATCAGCGGCGTGTTGGTGGCCGGATGGCTGGAGCTGAGGCCCTCCGGGAGGCCGGCCACGTTGTACGTGAGCACGTTGAACGTGCCGGAGGCCGCGGCCTGGGCGGTGCCGGTGGAGGCGGTGAGTCCGGCGAGGGTCAGGGCGCCGGCCGCGAGGGCGGTGAGCAGTCGTCTCATGGGTTGCATGGAAACCATGTTCATGCCAACTTGTTTGATTTTGAAGGATAGTTGAGAAAATTGTTCACCATTAACGCGTGACGGGAGAGTCGACTCGCGCCCGCGGCCGGCCGGGGGAACAGCCGCCGGCCGGCCACGGTCGCGTCGGGACCCTGTAGGTCAACCGGTCTGCGAGTAAGGAGTGTCGGAGAGGACGAACGAGAACTCCGCGGGCTCCGCCGCCAGGTAGTACTGGGGCAGCGGGCCGGGGCCGCAGGACTGGGAGCCGAGGCCGTGCTGGCCGTGGTCGAGGTTGACCCAGACACCCGCGGCGGAGCCGCTGTCGGACGCGGTGCCGGGGGTGAGGTCGGTGCGGTGGGCCGCCGCGTCCAGCTGCTCGGTGGTCCAGCGGCGGGCGGTGAGATAGAACTCCGGGTCGCCCTCGATGCGCAGACCGCCGATCTCCGCCCAGCGGACGTCGGTCCGGGCGCCGTTCTCCTGCGGACGGACGTACGGCGTCTGCAGGTCGTCCACGGTCGACTCCCAGCGGCCGACCGCGGACGCCTTCCTGCTGTCCGGATACGCCTCACCGGGGCCGCCGCCGTACCACCGCACACGGTCGGCCGCGGACAGTCCGAAGCGGATGCCGAGCCGGGGCAGCGGCACGGTCCAGTCGCCTTCCGGTGTCACGGACACGGTCAGCCGCACACGGGTTCCGTCCGACGTCCAGCGGTACACGGTCGACAGCCCGACCTCCCGGGCCGCCGGCGCGACCCGGGTGCGGACCGTCAGCGCGTCGTCGCCCAGCTCCACCGCGTCGAGGCGGTGCCGCAGCCGGTGCAGGCCGAGCTTGCGCCACAGCAGGCCGTGGCGGATGTCCGTCTGCCAGGCCGCGCCGTCGTCGTTGTCGGTCGTCGCCCGCCACACGTCCAGGCGCAGCCCGGTGACGGCCACCCCGCCGACCGTCCTGAGCGCGCCGGTGCGGGCGTCGAAGGAGGCCGGGCCGAGGGTGATCAGGCCGTCCCCGAGCACCGGACCGTCGGTCGCCGCGACCGCCGGCGCCTGGCGCGCGGACACGGCGAACTGGCCCCAGGCGACGACATGGTCCCGCGGCGCCCAGGAGGTGTCGGCGGCGAGCACCGCCCGTACCGTCCAGTGGGCCTCGCCCGCAGGGGCGGTGGCCGGCGGCTCGGGCAGCTTCACCTCGGCCGTCTCGCCGGGCGGCAGGGCGGGCACCGTCAGGGCGCCGGAGCCGACCGTCTCGCCCTCCAACTGGTACGACCACGTGAACGCCAGCGCGGACAGGTCGGCGAAGTCGTACTTGTTGGTGATGCGGACGGTGCCGCCGCCGGCGTCGCCCTCGACAGCGACCGGTTCGATCACCTTCTTGAACTCGACCAGGCCGGGGGAGGGCTGCCGGTCCGGGAACAGCAGGCCGTCGCAGACGAAGTTGCCGTCGTGCAGCTCCTCGCCGAAGTCCCCGCCGTACGCGTAGCCGTACCGCTCGTCCTTGATGCCGTGGTCGATCCACTCCCAGACGAAGCCGCCCTGGAGCCGGTCGTACGACTCGAAGAGCCGCTGGTAGTCGGCGAGTCCGCCGGGGCCGTTGCCCATGGCGTGGGCGTACTCGCAGAGGATGAAGGGGAGTTCGCGGCGTTTGTGGGTGCCGCCGTCCAGACCCCGGCCGATCCGCTCGACCTCGGCGTGGTCGGCGTACATCCGCGAGTACATGTCCGTGTCGCGGCAGCCGAGGTCCCCCTCGTAGTGCACGAGGCGCGAGGAGTCCCGGCCGCTGATCCACTCGGCCATCGCGGTCAGGCCGCGGCCGGTACCGGCCTCGTTGCCGAGGGACCAGATCACGACCGAGGGGTGGTTCTTGTCCCGCTCGACCATCCGGGCGGCGCGGTCGAGCAGCGCCGGGGTCCAGCGGTCGTCGTCGACGGGGTTGTCCCGCCAGGCCTGCTCGGTGAAGCCGTGCGTCTCCAGGTCGCACTCGTCGATCACCCACAGGCCCAGCTCGTCGCACAGGTCGAGGAAGGCGGGGTGCGGCGGGTAGTGGGAGGTGCGGACGGCGTTGATGTTGTGCCGCTTCATCAGCAGCACGTCCTCGCGCATGGTCTCCAGGTCGAGCGCGCGCCCCTTCTCCGGGTGCCACTCGTGCCGGTTGACGCCCTTGAAGAGCACCGCCCTGCCGTTGACCTTGATCAGACCGTCCGACAGCTCCACCGTACGGAAGCCGATGCGCAGCGGCACCCGCTCGCCCTCGGTGGCCAGCACGCCGTCGTACAGCGTCGGACGCTCCGCCGTCCACGGTTCGACCGGCACCGTCACCGGCTCGCCCGTCGCGGTGTCGATGCCGAGGCCGGGGACGGTCACCCGGCCGTCCACGTCGGAGTCGACGCGCAGCGTGCCGGTGCCGGTCATGTGGTCGTAGGAGGCGTGCACGAAGAAGTCGAGGGCGTTGCCGGCCGGGCGGTGCAGCAGGGTGACGTCACGGAAGATGCCGGGCAGCCACCACTGGTCCTGGTCCTCCAGGTAGGAGCCGGCCGACCACTGGTGCACGCGGACGGCGAGCACGTTGCCGCTCGGCTTCAGCAGGTGCCCGACCGCGAACTCGTGCGGCAGCCGGGAGCCCTTGAACTCGCCGATGTCCGTGCCGTTCAGCCAGACCCGGGCGCAGGACTCCACACCGTCGAAGCGCAGGACGGCACCGCCCTCGGCCGGCCAGTCCGCCGGCAGGTCGAAGACGCGCAGATGGTCGCCGGTCGGGTTCTCGGTCGGGACGCGGGGCGGATCGACCGGGAACGGGTAGAGGTGGTTGGTGTAGATGGGGGAGCCGTGTCCCTGGAGGACCCAGTGCCCGGGGACCGACACCTCCGCCCAGCCACCGGCGTCGTACCCCTCCTCCGCGAAGGAGTCGTCCTCGGCGTCGGCCGTGTCCGACAGTCTGAAACGCCAGCTGCCGTTCAGTGAGAGGGACTTGGCGTCCGAGGACGCGTACCAGGCCCGGGGCGGCAGGGCTCCGGATCCCGGCGAGACATTCTCGACGTAGTCGGATGGGGGTCCCCCCGCTCGAGCGGAGCCGAGAGTGGGGGAGGTGCGGAAAGTCATCGGTCTCCTAGCTCAGCCCTTGATGCCGGTCTGCGCGATCCCCTGGACCAGCCAGCGCTGGAGGAAGAGGAAGACGAACAGCAGGGGCAGGATGGAAATGGCGGTCGCCATGAAGATCAGGTGATAGTTGACGGTCTGGTTGGTCATGTACGACGACAGCGCGACCTGGACCGTCCAGGCGCTCGGGTCCTGGCCGATGACCAGCGGCCACAGGAACGAGTTCCAGCCGTTGATGAAGGTGATCGTGGCGATCGCCGCGAAGAAGTTCAGCGAGTTCGGCACCACGACACGCCAGTACGCGCCCCAGTAGCCGAGCCCGTCCACGCGCGCCGCCTCCTCCAGCTCCTTCGGGAACCCGAGGAAGTACTGCCGGAACAGGAAGCAGGTGAAACCGCTGAAGAGCCCCGGAATGATCAGACCCCGGTAGCTGTCGACCCAGCCGAGGGACGACACGAGGACGAAGCTCGGGACGAAGGTGACGGCCGTGGGGACCATCAGGGTCACCAGGACGCCGTAGAAGATCTTGTTGGCGTGCCGGTAGGGGATGCGGGCCAGGGCGTAGCCCGCGAGGGAGCACACGAGCAGCGTGCCGACCGTGTGCAGGATGCCGACGACCAGCGAGTTCCACATCGACTGGCCGAAGTCGACCGTGGGGTCGTCGAACGGCTCGGTGATGTTGCTCCACTGGATGTGGGTGGGGAAGAACTTCCAGTTCTCGCCGGTGATCTCCGGGTCCGTGGAGAGGGCGTTGCGGACCAGCAGGTAGAAGGGGATGAGGAAGAGGAGAGCTGCGACGCTGGTGGCGATGTAGAGGCCGCTGGAGCTCATCACGCCGCCGCGCCTGGCGCGCTTGCCGGTCTCGGGCACGGTGGTGGTCACCTGGACTCGTCACCCCTTCCGAATCCCATGATCTTGCCCTGGAACAGGGTGACGACGCAGATCAGCACGGTCAGCACCATGGCGCCGGCGCTGCCCTTGCCGTAGTTCTGGTCCTGGCCGAGGGCGGTGTAGTACAGGTCGACGAGCGGGGGGCGGCCCCAGGTCGTCTTGGACAGCAGGTTGAAGAACTCGTCGAAGGCCTGGTAGGCGGCGACGAGCAGCAGCAGGACCACGGCCGTGGAGGTGGCCCGCAGCTGCGGCAGCGTGATGTACCGGAAGGTCTGCCAGCCGGGCTTGGCGCCGTCGATGGCGGCGGCCTCGTACAGCGCCTGCGGGATGTTCTGCAGCGCGGCCAGGAACAGGATCATGTAGAAGCCGGACTGCAGCCACAGCCGGGCGGTGATGATGACCAGCCAGTACCAGGGCGGGTCGGGGTTGGCGAGCCAGGCGATGTTGTCGATGCCGAACCAGCCGATGACGGTGTTCGCGAGGCCGAAGCGCACGCCGTTGAAGAGGGACATCTTCCAGATCAGCGAGGCCGCGACATAGCTGCACGCCGTCGGCAGGAAGAACACCGACCGGTAGAACGCCCGCATGAACCTCAGGCGGTTCACCAGCAGGGCGAGGCCCAGGGAGACCGCCCAGGTGGTGGGCACGATGAACGCGGCGAAGACGGTGAAGGTGACCAGCGAGCCGGTGAACTGGCTGTCCGAGAAGATGTCCCGGTAGTTGCCCAGGCCGACGAAGTCGCTGGGCGTGACGGTGAAGCGGGCCTCGAAGAAGCTGAGGTAGGCGCTCCAGATGATGGGGATGTAGACGAAGACGATCAGCCCGAGCAGGAACGGGCTGATGAAGAGCCAGAAGTTGAAGGTGCGGCTGCCGCGCAGCCCCCGCCGCGGCCGGGCCTTGGCGACCTCGGTCGGGGCGGGGCTCGCGAGACCGCGCGTGGTGGTCGTCGACATGTCGTGGTCCGCCCGGCGGCCTATCCGAACAGCTTCTTCAGCTCGGCGTTCACCGTCTTGTCGCACTTGTCGAGCGCGGCCTCCGGGTCACCGCCCTTGCGGACGCAGTCGGCGAAGACGTTCTCCGTGGCGGTGATCATCGCCTGGGTCCAGCCGATGTTGTCGAAGTGCCCGTACTCGTTGAAGAGCTTCACGCCCTCGGCCGGCAGACCCGACTTCAGCTTGGTGGCGGACTGCGCGATGGAGGTGCGCGGGGGGATGTGGAAGCCGTACGAGGTCGCCCAGTCCTCCTGGTACTTCTTCTGTTCGATCCACAGCCACTTCACGTACTCCTTGGCCGCCTCGACGTTCTTGCCCTTGGCGTTGACGAACATCGACCAGCCGCCGTTGTAGACGGACGGCTTGCCCGCGTCGGTGACCTTCGGGAACGGCATGATGCCGAGGTCGTCGCCGAGGGTCTGCTGGAACTGCGGCATGGCCCACATGCCGCAGAACTGGATGGCGCACAGGCCCTGGTTGAGCGCGGACGGGTCCCAGAAGTCGGCCGGGGCGTCGAGCAGGAGGTCGCCGCTGGTGAACAGCCTGCGCATCTTCTTCAGACCCTCGACCACGCCGTCCGTGTGGTAGGCGATCTGGTTCTTGTCGTCGAGGGTGTCCGCGCCGGCCGACCAGATCAGCGGGTTGATCACCGCGTGCAGGTCGTTGCCGAGGAAGAGGCCCTTGACCTTGCTCGTGGTGAGCTTGGCGGCCGCCTCGATCAGCTCGTCCAGGGTGGTCGGCGGCTGGATTCCCGCCTTCTCCAGCAGGGACTTGCGGTAGAAGAAGAACTGCGGGTCGTCGATCATCCGGACGCCGTAGACCTTGCCGTCGACGGTGTGCGACTTGATGTCGGCCTGGTTGAAGTCGGACTTGACCGGCTCGATGATGTCGGTCAGGTCGGCCACCTGCCCGCTCTTGACGAGCTGGATCTGCGGGTGGAACTCGAACAGGTCCGGCGCCTGGTCGGTGAGCAGCGACGCGAACAGCTTGCTCTCGAAGTTCGAGCCGGTGATCCACTGCGTGGTCACGTCGGCCTTCGTGTATGCCTTCGCATAGCGCTTGATGGCCTGCTCGGTGCCCGCCTCGCCGTACGCGTGGAAGTACTGGACGAGGTTCTTGCCCGAACCGGAGCTGCCGCCGCGTCCGTTGTTGCCGCCGCACGCGGCGAGCGTGCCGGCGGCGGCCAGGCCTGCTGCGGCCCGGAATATCGATCGGCGGTCCCAGTTGCTGCTCTGTGCCGACATGCTGACGTCCTTGTCTGTCGAGTGCGGCTCGGCGGCTCTGCGCCTCAAAGCCAGGTGGCTCAAATTGCGTTGCGGAGCGGGACGTTAACCTTCGGCTAAGGCTTCGGCAAGGGGTTGGATGAAGTCTGTTCGAAGCGTTGCGCCTGGTTCGGAATGCCGAACAGGGCTTCGGGGAAAGGGAAGATGAGGGCCGCCGGGTCAGGGGTGTGGCCGGCGGCCCTCGATCAGGGGGTGGCGCGGACTACTGCCTGCTCCAGGCCTCGTTGGTGCCGCCGTTGCAGCTGTAGAGGATCACCTTGCTGCCGTCGGCGGTCGCCTGCCCGCTGACGTCCAGGCACTTGCCCGAGGCCTCGTTGACGATCTGCCCGTTGGAGTTCAGCAGCCACTGCTGCGTTCCGTCACCGGTCGCGGCGGCCGTCGTCAGCCCCGAACTCCCAGCCGTCAGATAGCCGTTGTCGCTGTGCAGCGTGCCCTTCGCGCCGTACGACCACGACTGCGCGGTCGCGCCCGTGCAGGTGGCGAGCGCCGCACCCGAGGCGTCGGCGGTCAGGCACTTGCCCGACTGCTTGCCCACGAGTGCTCCGGTCAGCGCCGAACTGCCGTGACCCCGCTGGTCGAAGACGTACGTCGTGATCGAGCGGGCCGCGAGCGTCGTCGTCGCCGTACCGCCCCGGACGGTCGGCCGCGCGACCTTCGCCCAGTTCTCGTCGGCCGAGGTGCGCACGGCCTGGGCGGCCCGGACCGGTGTCGCGCTGTTGAAGTGCAGGTTCAGTGCGGTGTCGGTGGTGTTGTGGTTGTTCACCACGACGACCCACTTGCCGGCTTGGTCGTAGGTCGACACCTCCACGCCGTCCGGCGCCCCGGTCACGTTGTGCGCGACCGAGCCCGGCTTCACGAACTTGCTGTACTGGCCCAGCGCGTAGTAGCGCTTGGTGAAGTACAGGGTCTGGTTGCCGTTCGCGGCGTAGTTCGGGTCGTAGTAGATCAGGCCGTCGTTCCAGCCGTCGTCGTTCTTCGCCAGCGGGTCGCTGCCGATCATCTCCGACAGCGCCACCCACCACTGGAACGCCGAGTCGTGGGCGGTCGCGAAGTCCTTGTAGATGATCCGCGACAGGTTCAGCCCGCCGTCGATCGTCGGGTCGTACTCCTGTGCCCAGCCCGTACCGCCCTTGCCGAAGCAGCAGATCTCCGTCGACCAGGACTGTCTGCCGGCCGCCTTGGAGGTCTCGTAGACCTTGGCCCGGTTGGCGTCGCTGGGGTTGTCGTACGTGTGGTGGGCCAGCTTGGAGACGTACTGGGCCGTGCCCGGCTGCGAGACCCACTGGGGTATCTCTTCGTTGAACTTGACCGTGCTGGTGGACTCGTCGGCGATGATGCCCGTCTTCTGGTGCCGGGCGCGCTGCTCGGCGCCGAGCGCGCGGACGATGTCGTCCCGCTGGGAGGGGTCGACGAGCATGCCCTCCTGACCGCAGGAGTCGAAGCTGTTCGTCGGTTCGTTGAAGGGGCTGATGTAGTCGAGCTTCACGCCCTGGCGCGCGAAGTGGTCGGTGACGTCGGCGACGTACTTGGCGAAGTCCTGCTCGTTGTCGGCCTTCAGATAGCCGCCGCAGCTCTTGCCGTTCGTCTTCCACGCGGCGGGCGCGCTGTTGACGAACCCGATCAGGTCCTTCACCCCGTACTTGGCGGCGGCGTACAGGAAGTACCGGCCCGCCTTGTCCTTGCTCCAGTCGTAGCTGCCGTCGGAGTTCAGGAAGTCCTCGGGGGCACGCGGCGCGTACGTCACGCCGGTACCGCCGCCGCCTATGTTGTAGCGGTACGCGCTCAGGTCCAGGCCCTGGTGCGAGAACAGCAGCTCGGCGACCCGGGCCTGGACCTTGGGGTCGAAGTTCTTCAGGTCGTTGACCCACCAGGCGCCCGAGGCGCCGAAGTCGTCGATGGTCTGGGCGGCGTGGGGGGAGACCTCGGCCGCCGCGGGTTCGGCGGCGCTCGCGGCCGGGGAGGTGAGGAGCGCTCCCGAGACAACCAGTGCGGCCGAGGCTGTCAGCAGGACGGATCTCCTGGTGCGGGGGTGACCGGTGCGGGGGTGAGACACGTGCATCCCTTCCGTCGTCATGAAGGCGGTGCGGTACGGCTCCTTGCGGGTGCGGTGGTGCGCTTCGTGCCGGGCGCGTTGATTCCTGTGCGGGACGCCTCAAGCCGGTGTCGAGACCGCGACCGTGCTCAGCCCTTCGGGCCTCCGCGCGCTCGCGCCCTCGACACCGGCGCGCCCCGCTGCCCGACGGACTGCAGGGCCCCCTCCAGCGCGAACGTGGCTGCGCCGAGGGACACCGGGTCGGTGGGGATCGGGGAGAGGACGATCTCGGTGGCGGCCAGCGGCCGCCGCAGCGCGTGCCGGGCGACGGCCGCGCGTACCTCGCCGAGCAGCGGCTCGCCCAGCCGGGAGGCCACCCAGCTGCTGAGCACGACCACTTCGGGGTTGAGGAGGTTGATCAGGTCGGAGATCCCGGCGCCCAGGTAACGGGCGGTGTCCCGGACCACCTTGAGCGCCACCGGGTCGTCCACGGTGACCGCCCGGGCCAGCGCGTCGATGGTGGCCGTCTGGTCCTCGGGGTGCAACAGCGTGGACTGCGGGCTGAGTTCGCGCAGGTTCTGCATGATGCCGGGCGCGCCGACGTACGTCTCCACGCAGCCGTGGTTGCCGCAGTGGCACAGCCGTCCGTCCAGCACGAGCGTGGTGTGCCCCCACTCGCCGGCGCTGTTGCTCACGCCCCGGTGCAGCCCGCCGCCGAGCGCCAGACCGGCGCCGACACCCGTGCCGAGATTGACCACCACCGCGTCCCCGCGGCCCCGCGCGGCTCCGAACCACAGCTCGGCGATCGCGCAGGCGCGCAGCGGGTTGTCCAGGTACAGGGGATAGGCGATGTGTTCGGCGAGCAGGTCGAGCAACGGGACGTCGTGCCAGTTCCAGTTGGGCGCGTACTCGGCGATGCCGGTGTCCCGGTCCACCTGGCCCGGCACGCTCACCCCGACGCCGAGCACCCGGGCCGCCTCGACCCCGGCCTGGGCGACCACCGAGCCGACGGCGGCGGCGACATGGCCGACCACCTGCTCGGGACGGCTCTCGCCGGGCCGCATGTCCTCGTCGGCGCGGGCCAGCACGTTCAGTGCCAGGTCGAACAGCTCGACATGGACGTAGGTCTCCGCGATGTCGACACCGATCAACGCGCCCCCCGCCGCGTTGACGGCGACCAGACCCCGGGGGCGGCCCCCTGCCGAGTCCTCGAACCCGACCTCGGTGATCATGCGCAGGTCCAGCAGTTCGCCGACGAGCGTGGCGACCGTGGCGAGGCTCAGTCCGGTGGCCGCGGCAAGTTCCTGCCGGGAGGTGGGAGACTCGGCGATGATCTGGCGCAACACCTCGTAGCGGTTCGCGGTGCGGATGTCACGTGATGTGCGCTTCACCGGGCTGCCCCTCCCATCCCGTCGGACCAGGCCGGGGCGAGGTCGGCACCGGCGCGGCGTCAGGCTATGGGCTGGGAGGGACTTTCGACAAGGGGTTAGGAAAGGGGGTGGAGAAAGTCTGCCGCCCGTGGCTGCCCATCAGTCTGCCAGGACGTCCCGAACGAAGGCGTTGGTGAACTTGCCCACGGGGTCCAGGGCTTGGGCCAGGGCGCGGAAGTCGGCCAGGTGTGCGTACCGTCGGCGCAGTTCGGTCGCCGGCGCGGTGAAGACCTTCCCCCAGTGCGGGCGCGGGTCGAAGGGGTCCAGCGCCGCCTCCACCCGGCGGACCACCGGCAGCACGGCCCCCGTGTCCTCGACCCAGGTGAAGTGCAGGGCCACCGAGTCGCGGCCGTGGGCCGGGCTGAGCCACTGCGGGTCGGCGGCGACCGTACGCACCTCGCACGTCTGCAGGACACCGGCGACCGCCGGCCGAATGGCGTCGATCGCGTCCAGCGCGTCGACGGCGGCCGACCGTGGCAGCAGGTACTCCGACTGCAGCTCGTCACCGCTGCTCGGCGTGAACTCCGCCCGGAAGTGCGGCAGCCGCTCGTGCCACGGCCCCGGCACCCCGAACTGCTCGGTGCAGTTGACCGCCGGCATCCCGGGCACCGGATGCATCGCCTCGGTCGCGGGCGCGGCCCACGGGAAGTCCACCGGCGCCTGGTCGGTGCGGCGCTTGACCCACACCTGCCGGAAGCCCGGCTCCCGCCAGTCGGTGAACAGGCTCACGCTGTACGCCGCCCCCGCCACCGCCCCGAAGTCCGGCCCGGCCGACGGAAGTTCGGTGAACACGTACTGCTCCACCTCGTACGACGGCTCCAGGTCGAGCGTGAGCGCGGTGACCACACCGAGCGCGCCGAGAGAGGTCACGGCACCGTCGAAGCGGGCGTCCCCCTGCGCGATCGACACCGTCGAGCCGTCCGCGGTCACGAGCTCTACCTCCCGCACCGCCGCCGCGAGCGGTCCGTTGCCCACCCCCGATCCATGGGTGCCGGTCGCCACCGAACCGGCCACCGAAATGTGCGGCAGGGAGGCCATGTTGGGCAGCGCGAGGCCGTGGGCATGGACCGTACGGGCCAGCTCGGCGTACCGGACGCCGCCCGACACCCGTACCGTACGGGCCGTGGTGTCCACGTCGATCACCGGTGGCAGGTCGGCGACCGACAGCAGGACGCCGTCGGCGCCCGGGTCGGCGATCTCGTTGAAGGAGTGGCCGCTGCCCAGCACCCGCACCTTCGGGCTCCCGGCCACCAGGGCCCGGAGCGCGTCGAGCGAGCGCGGGCGGTGGAACTCCTTCGCCGTGTAGGTGATGTTGCGCGCCCAGTTGGTCACCGTGCCGGCCGTTCCCGTCATCCCTGTCGTCCCTCCGGGTGAGTGCGTCTCCATTGACCCTCTCATTCGCGGCGACCTAGCGTAGAGAGCGGTTGCTATCCGTGCGTCACCGAGCCGGAAGGTCACTTCCTTGCCCGAGCGTCCCCCGGCGCTGTTCGCCATGACCGCCCAGAACGTGCCGCACATCTTTCCGCCGGAGGTGCTCGCGCGGCTGCGTGCCTGCGTAGAAATCGATCCCACTCTGGTGGCGCACGACTTCACCGAGCCACGGGTCCGGGAGACCCTCGCCCGCACCGAGGTCCTCGTCACCGGCTGGGGCTGCCCCCGCCTCGACGCGGCCGCCCTGGACGCCGCCCCCAAGCTGCGCGCGGTGCTGCACGCCGCAGGCTCGGTCAAGGGGTTCACCACCCCCCAGGTCTGGCAGCGCGGCATCGCCGTCTCCTCGGCGGCCGCCGCCAACGCGCTCCCCGTCGCCGAGTACACCCTCGCGATGATCCTGCTCGTCGGGAAGGACGTCTTCGCCTTCCGGGACCTGCTGCGCGCACACCGCACCTTCCGCTACGGCGACATCGTCCCCGGCATCGGCAACCACGGCCGCCGGGTGGGCGTCGTCGGCGCCTCGCGCATCGGCCGCCGCCTCATCGAACTGCTCCGGCCCCACGACCTCCGGGTCAGCCTGGCCGACCCGTACGTGGACGCGGCGGAGGCCGCGCGGCTCGGCGTACCCCTGCTGCCCCTCGACGACCTGCTGCGCACCTCGGACATCGTCACCCTGCACGCCCCGCAGACCCCCGAGACCCGGCACCTCGTCGGCCCCCGCGAACTGGCCCTGATGCCCACCGGATCGGTGCTGATCAACACCGCGCGCGGCGCCCTCGTCGACCACGAAGCTCTGGTCGGCGAACTGCGCACCGGACGCCTGAGCGCCGTCCTCGACGTCACCGACCCCGAGCCGCTACCCGCCGACTCGCCCCTCTTCGATCTGCCCAACGCCTTCGTCACCCCGCATCTCGCGGGCGCCCAGGGCAACGAGCTGGCCCGGCTCGGCCTGACCGTCGTGGAGGAGGCCGAACGGCTGCTTTCCGGGGGCGAGTTGGCCTACGCCGTCGACCGCGCGACGCTGGAGCGGACGGCATGACGGGGCGCCCGCCTCGTAAGTGACCGGCCTCTTCTGCGCGTGCATCGCCCGCGGGGTGGAGGAGCAGGCCTCGGCGGAGGGTCGGCTGCTCGCCGGGCGCCGCCCACTCCCTGGACCGGGCCGGATCCCGACCGGTCCAGGTCGGCCCCGGAGTCCCCGCCACGGTCGTCGACCACGACAACGCGGGCGGCGCATTCGCCCCGACCACCCACTTGCTCGCCGCCGGCCACCGCCGCATCGCCGACCTCGGCCGGGTCCCCGGCTGATCGTCGACGGCTCCTTCTCCCGCTCGCCGGGGCGGCTGACTGCGGCTACGGATTTCGTTGTTCACAGTCTCTGTGATGATGTAATTAGAATATCTGTAGCCTTAAGTGTGCGATATCGGTAACGTTCGGGTCCATGGCTCCGAAACCGCTGCCTCCCCGGCTCCCCGAGACCGACCTCACCCGCCACCGCCGCCTCCGCGACCAGGGCAGCCTGGAGCGTGCCGAGCTGGAGGCGATCCTGGACGCCGGTTTCGTCTGCCATCTGGGTGTGGTGGTCGAGGGGCGGCCGCTGGTCGTGCCGACCGTGTACGGGCGGGACGAGCGGGAGCTGTACCTCCACGGGTCCGTGGCCAGCCGCAGTCTGGCCGGTGATCTCCCGGTCTGTGTGACCGTCACGCACGTCGACGGGCTCGTGCTCGCCCGGTCCGTCTTCGAGCACGGGGTGAACTACCGCAGCGCCATGATCCACGGCACCGCCCGCAAGGTCACCGACCCCGAGGAGAAGCTGGAGGGGCTGCGCCGGCTCACCGAGCACGCGACGCCGGGGCAGTGGTCGTACGCCCGGCGGCCGAACCGGAAGGAACTCGCCGCCACCACCCTCCTCGCGCTCTCCCTCGAAGAGGCCTCCGTCAAGATACGGAGCGGCGCTCCCGACGACGGTGACGGGCCCGACGCGGAACTCGGCCTGTGGGCCGGGGTCCTGCCGCTCGCCTCCGTCTGGGGCGAGCCCGTCGCGGACCCGGCGCTGCCGTCCGGCACCGCCGTACCGGGACACATCGCGCGCCGTGCGGGGACCCGGCACGGCTGACCCGGAGGCGGGGGCATACGGTGAGAGGCGAACGCCTGAGCCGGGAGGAGATGACGGATGGGCAGTCGCACCGCGCTGGTCGAGGATCTGATGGAGAGGTTCCCGCATGTACCGCGGGAGGCCGTCTTCAAGGAGGACCTGCTTCGGGGTGGCGTCGCCTTCGACCCATCCGCCCTCAGTGACAACGAGGGTGGCGAGGTCAAGCCGAAGTCGTACTTCATCTTCTCCTTCGACCACGGCACGCTGCCCGAGCTGGGCGAGGCCGCGCTGCGCCGTCCCCCGGAGGAGATCATCCTCACCGGCGGCCCGTACGACCTGCGCCGCACGGTGGTCTCCGTACGGGTGAACCCGGCCTCGCCGTACCGGGTCGCCGCCGACGGCGAGGGGCTGCTCGGGCTGTACCTGGACGGGAAGCGGATCGCCGACGTCGGTGTGCCGCCGATGCCCGAGTACTACCGGCACACCCTGTCCAACGGGAAGTCCGTCATGGAGGTCGCGCCGACCATCCAGTGGGGCTACCTGATCTACCTCACCGTCTTCCGGGTCTGCCAGTACTTCGGCGCCAAGGAGGAGTGCCAGTACTGCGACATCAACCACAACTGGCGCCAGCACAAGGCGGCCGGGCGGCCGTACACCGGGGTCAAGGACGTCGAGGAGGTACTCGAAGCCCTCGAGATCATCGACCGGTACGACACCCAGAAGGCGTCCACCGCCTACACCCTCACCGGCGGTGCGATCACCAAGACGGTCGCCGGCCGGGACGAGGCCGACTTCTACGGGCACTACGCCAAGGCCATCGAGGAGCGCTTCCCCGGGCGCTGGATCGGCAAGGTCGTCGCGCAGGCGCTGCCCAAGGCGGACGTGCAGCGGTTCAAGGACTACGGCGTGCAGATCTACCACCCCAACTTCGAGGTGTGGGACCGCCGGCTGTTCGAGCTGTACTGCCCCGGCAAGGAGCGGTACGTCGGCCGGGACGAGTGGCACAAGCGGATCCTGGACTCGGCGGAGATCTTCGGCGCGCGCAACGTGATCCCCAACTTCGTGGCGGGCGTGGAGATGGCCGAGCCGTTCGGCTTCACCACCGTCGACGAGGCCATCGCCTCCACCACCGAGGGCCTGCGCTTCTTCATGTCGCACGGCATCACGCCCCGCTTCACCACCTGGTGCCCGGAGCCCACCACCCCGCTCGGCAAGGCCAACCCGCAGGGCGCGCCGCTGGAGTACCACATCCGGCTCCTGGAGGCCTACCGGGCCACGATGGACGACTTCGGCCTCTCCTCGCCCCCCGGCTACGGCCCGCCCGGACCCGGCCGCGCGGTGTTCTCCGTCAGCTCCTTCATGGACAGCCTGCCCGCCGCCGAGCCGGCGGAGGTGTGATCCGCTCCGGAAAACCGTCGGGGCGGTGAGTCGAACGGCGCCCGCATCCGTATCGGAGGCCGGAGTTGCGGTCCTGCGCGGATGCGGTCACGTCACGCTACCTCCTCGTCACCGGATTTGAATATGGCGCTTGTCAGTTGTGGCGAAGACGTGAAAGGCTCCTGTCGCCGCGAGGTTCCCCCCAACTCCATTTCCTCTATGGTGAGTTGACCTCGCACGTGGATGCAGGAGTCCCATGCCCGACCTGCCGACCCCCCAGGACGCCACCGAGGCCGCGCTGTTCTCGGAGTGCTGGGACGCGGTGCTCTCGTACGCCGACCTGTGCACCTCCGGCTCCCTGACGGCACACCAGCTGGCGACCGAGGCGTTCACCCTCGGCATGCGCGAGGTCCGCGCCGCCGGGACCGTGCCCGCGCGCGGCCCCGGCCGGCGCGCCGGCCGGCTGCCGACGATCCCGGAGCTGCTGACCGCGGTACGCAACACGGCCGCGAGCTGGGAGGCCGACGGCGAGGGGCACAAGCTGGACCCCGACCTGAGGCTGTGGCTCAACTCCGGCCATGCCGCCCGCTACACCGGCCCGCCGCTGCAGCGCCCGGTCGCGCTGCGCGGCCTCAGGGACATGCAGGAGGCGGACGCCTCGCTGCTGTGGCTCGCCGAGGTGGAGGCGCTGCCCCTGACGACCGTGGCCCGCCGGCTCGGCCTCGACCCGGCCACGATCGCCGAGGAACTCGACCAGGTCCGCGGCCTGTTCCGGGACCGCTGCCACCGTGCGCACATCGACACCCCGATGGACGCGCAGTGCCGCAGCTACGCCCGCCTGCTGGACGCGGTCACCCGCTCGCCGGCCGCCGAGACGCCGAGCGACCTCTCCCGGCACCTCGCCACCTGCGTCCAGTGCGCCGAGGCCGCAGCCTGTCTGCGGCTGCACGGGGGCGGGCTGCCCGCCGCGCTGGCCGGCGGGGTCATCGGCTGGGGCGGCCTCGCCTATCTGGAGCGCCGGCGCCGCGCCGCCGAGGTCCGGCTCGGCGTGGGCCGGCCCGGTGCGGCCGAGGCCGACGGCGGCGACTCCGAGGAGAAGGAGGGCCGCAGCCGCGTCCTGCGCAACGGACTGCTCGCCGCGGCCGTCCTGCTGTCGGTACTGGCCCTCGGCGTGTCGATGATGCCGTTCGACGGCTCGGGCGACTCCGGCGACGGCAAGGCGGCCGCGGCCGGCGACGACCGACAGCCGGTCGCCGACCCCGCCTTCCCCGACACCGCCACCGCCGCCGACCCGACCCCCTCCCGCACGCCCTCCACCACCCCTTCCCCGACCGCCTCCAAGGGCAGGTCCGACCGCAAGAACCCGGACCCCGAACCCCAGGGCACCTCCGCCGCCACCAGCAGCGGCGGCCCGACCCGTACGACCGCCCCCGCGGCCGGCTGCCGGGTCGACTACAACCTGGACAGCCAGTGGCCCGACGGCTTCCAGGCCACCGTCACCGTCACCACAGGCAAGGCCCTCACCGACTGGCAGGTCGCCTGGCGCTTCCGCGACGGCCAGCAGGTCGGCCAGATGTGGGACGCCACGGTCCACCAGGACGGCTCCCGCGTCACCGCCTCCGCCGCCGACTACAACAAGTCCGTGTCCGCGCACGGGACCCTGACGTTCGGGTTCCTGGCGTCCTGGCAGGGCGAGAACCGGGTGCCGTACGGCTTCACGCTCAACGGGGCGGCCTGCGCGGCGGGCTGAGCGGCTCGGCTCACGGGCCGACGTGCAGGAATGCCGCCCACCGCAGGGGATCGGTCGGATTGTGCGCGCGGTGCTCCGCCAGCGCCTCGTGCAGGGCGCGGGCGGCCCTGTCGGCATCCGGCCGACCGGCGCGGATCAGCGCGGAGTAGAAGCGTGAGGCGATGTCCGGTGCCGATCCGTCCTGGATGCTCCACTGGGTGGCGACGACGTGGCGGTATCCGGCGGTCTGCAGTGTCGACGCCAGATGCATGACCTCGTCCGGGAGGTTGACTCCGCCGGTGGCCGTCTCGCACGCCGAGAGATAGGCCAGTTCCGCCGAGGGAAGGTGCAGCTCCAGCAGCCCGGCGGCGGTGAGCTGACCGTCGTACAGGAGGAAGGCGCTCTGCGAAGGATCCATAAGGTCTTGTTCGGCGTGGCAGGCGAAGTGCACCCAGGAATGTCGGTGCAGCGCCTCTCGTACGGCTCCCGGCGTCGCCTTCGGGCCGATCAGATCGCCCGCCGTGCCGCCGGTCGCCGGGATGTGCGCGCGCACCCCGCCGCACTCGCGTTCCACCCCGGGCAGCGCGGGGCGACCGGGGGTCTCCGGCATCCCGACGGTCAGCAGGCCACGGAAGGCCCCGTCACCCGCACGCTCCCGGGCGCGGCGCAGCGCCGTGAGAGTCGAGGTGTACGAGGAGACGACACGGTCCGGCACGGACTGCGCCGCGCCCTGTCGGGCGTGGTTCCCCGCGGCGCGGTGGCGCGGATGTCGACCGGCGGCGTGCAGTGGAAGCAGGGTCAGCAACCCCGTGGGACACCACCACAGGCGGGGCAGTGGCTCGCCGGCCCGGCCGTCGAATCCGAGATGGTCCAGCACGGGCCGCGCTATGCGTTCCCACAGCCACTCCAGCACGTCGTGCACCGCGTGCCGGTCGCGCTCCCGGCGCAGGAAGGATTGGTCGCCGCGACGGCGGGTGAGCAGCACGTTGAGGAAGACCTGGGCCTGCTGGACGAGATCGGTGTTCTTCACATCGGGCAACGCGACGACCTCGACGGGTTCCGCCGCGCGGACCACCAGGGCATGGGAGGCGATCCGGCTCACATTGACCACCACCACCGGTCCGCCGTCGGCCACGGCGCTCAGCTCGGCGTAGGGCACCGGCGCGAGGAAGTGCTCGAAGCCCTCCAGACGGCGCGCCTCGGCGAGCAGGCGGTCCCACTCACGGCACAGCGCGGCCCGCCCCTCGGCCTGCTGCTCCGGACCCGGCGAAGACAGCAGGGGGTCACCAGGGGCCTCCGTGGCGGCTCTCCCCGGCGGCAGGCGCTGGGCGTTCAGCCGCTCACGCACCCGCAGCAGGCGGTCCGCCAGCGCCGGATCCCGCTCCGCGAGCAGGGACAGGTCGCCCCGGGTCTGCAGGAGCTGGCTCTGGCTGATCGTCCGGCCCTGTTCCAGGATCGCCACCGCCCGTTCCGGCGCGCCGGTCAGGATGTGGCAGGCGGCCGCGGCGGGGGCGAGCCCGGCCATGTCCACCAAGTGCTTCTCCCGGGTCGCCCGGGGCAGACCGTGCCAGGCCAGCTGAGGCAGCAGGAGAACGGCGCGGTCGTACCCTTCGGCGGCGGACCTCAGGTCGCCGAGTGCGGCGGCCACCACTCCCCAGTCGGCGCAGGCTTCGACACGGTCCGTGATCGAGACGGCGGGTAGATCCGCGACGTGTCGCCAGCAGTTGACGGCCTTGCGCAGGTCGTCGAGGTCGCCGCTGCGTTTGTAGCGGTCTCTCAGGGTGTCACCGAGGTGCCGCCAGGCCCGCGCCGTGAGGATGTCCTCGCCCGCCATGGACACCGACTGCCGGTACAGGGCCGCGGCGCGGTCGAGGTCCTCGACTCCGGCGTCCGGACGGCTGGTCAGTGCCTGCGCCAGGATGGTGAGGTGGGCCCGGCGGGAGGGATGGGCGGCCGGTGCGGCGGCCAGCGTGGACTCGATGGTCCGGATCGCCTCATCCAGATCCTCCGGCCTCCGGGCGTGCCGGTAACGGGTCACCAACTCGTGCGCGAGGTCACCCAGGAGGCGTATGTGATCGGGGTGCGACGCGGGACACGCGGCCACGGCCTGGCGCGTCAGGTCGATCATGCGGTCGAGCACAGCCGCATCGAACGTCTTCCACAGCGAGGTGCTCAGTACCCGGGCGAGGTGCGACAGGGCTGCGGCGCGGTTGGCGTCGATCCTGTCCGCCGGAAAGGCGGCGACCGCCCGGGTGGCCAGCCGCACGGCCTGCTCCTGGTCCGCTGCCTCCAACGTGCGCTCGTACCGCAGGGCGAAGGCCATGCTGAGCCCGGACAGGGCGGCCCCATCGTCCACCGCATCTGATACGGCCTGCGTCCCGACGCGTACGGCCTCATCGAGGTCCTCGGAAGAGCCGAGGCGTTCGTAACGCGCCCTGAGCGAGAGGGAGAGGTTCGTCAGGCGCCGCCTTCGCAGGTCGCCGTCGTCCGTCGGTTCGGCCGCCGCCAGTCCCGCCAGCTCGACGGCGCGGTCGAGGTCCGCCAGGTCACCCGTCCTCTGGTGCCGGCTGAAGAGGACCTTCCCGAGCTCCGACCGCACGCGCGCGAGCGCGTCCCCGGAGGCCGAGTCGAGTACGTCGCACAGCAGCTCGACGGACAGGTCCAGATCGGCCGCATCATGCTCACGGTCGTACCTCTCGCACAGCTTCCACGCCACGTCCGCCACGTCGACCAGCGAGTCGGCGGCGCTGAAGTCCGCCGAGCCGACCGCCTCCCGCACGAGCGCGACGGCCTCCGCAAGCTCGGCTCCCGAGTCCGGCACGGATGCGAGCCGGCCCAGCGCCGAGGCCAGCAGGGCCGTCCGGCGCGGCCGGGCAGGGGTGCCGGGCCGCGCAGCCGCGACGGACTGCCGCGCCGCGTCCACCGCGCGCTCCAGGTCCCGCCGGTCTCCGGTGAGTTCATGCCGGATGACCAGCATTCGGCACAACTTATGGAGACGGAGGTCCAGTTCGGGGTGGCCTCGATCCGTCGAGGCGATCGAGGCTGCACGCGTCTCGATCGCCTCGTCGAGGTCCTCCCGCCGGTTCGTGGCGTGGTAGCGGGTGTCGAGGGCAGCAGACAACTGAGTGAGTGTCAGTCCCCGCAGGTCGTCCCCTTCCGTCGCCAGGTTGACCGCGCACCGGAGTTGATGCACGGCCTGGTCGAGGAGTTCCGGATCTCCGCTGCTCCTGTACGCGTGGAACAACTGCAGGGCGCGAGCCCGGACTTCGTCGACCCGTATCCGGATGGCGACGAGAGCCTTGGGGAAGTCCTCCGGCACCTGGTCCGGCAACAGCCGGGCGTGGAAGGCCGTAAGGCGCAACATGAGGCCGAAGTCGGTGTAGGCGTTCCCCCCTGGCCGTGCGCGATGGCGCGCCCCGTGGAAGCAGATGAGTGTCTGCAGCGCCGGCACGGAGAGTACCTGCTTGCCCGACGGCCCGTCGTACAGCATCAGTTCGCGCAGACGGCTGGCGTCCTCCAGGGCGTCGTCCGCGAACAACGCCGAGTCGTCCCCCTGCTCGTCGTAGCGCGCCACACGACCCAGGAGTTCGGCGATGAGGCGGTCCCGCATCATGCCACTCTAGTGGCGCGCGCCACCCGCACACGGCAGAGGAGGGGGACCGTGGCCTCACCGGAGCACAACACAGCCGAACCCTGGCTGGCCACCTCGGAGTTCACCTGGACCGACCGGGCTTACGACCTGCTGGAGCAGAAGCTGCTGCAGGCCGAGGTCAAGGTCGTCGACGGCGGCGTCCTCACCACCTGGGTGTGGGGCTGCTGTCCCCGCTGCTCAGGACAGCTCCATGACGTCCAGGACCACACCGCGGTCGGTGACTTCACCGGCAGCCGGGGCGGGCCGGGCGTGGCCGGTGGCGCCCTGGAACCCGCCTTCGTGCGGGTCGATGTGACCTGCGGCTGCGGCGTGGCCCACGCCAACGCGCCCGAGAACACCACCGGTTGTGGAGTCACCTTCCGGGTGGAGCTGGTGGCCGAGGGCGCGCAGGACCCGACTTCGGGCGCGTCGTGACCGGGTACCGTCCGCGCAGGCCCTCCAGCGCTCCCACCGCCTTCGACATCGCCGAGCGGGACGCCTTCGCCGTCATGTCGGCCGCCTCCCTGGACACTGTGCGCAGCTCCGCCGAGACTTGGCGCAACGGGCTCACCGCCTTCATCACCCTGGTCACCACCGGTGTGGTCATCAAAGGGCGGGACACCACCGGCGACCTGTCCACCGGCTGGCGCCTCGCGCTCACCGTGCTCGTCGGCGGCGGCCTGCTCGCGGCGCTCATGGGGCTGTGGCAGTCCCTCGCGGCGCAGGCCGGCACCCGCCCCCGGGCGGCCACGCTGAGCGCGGTGCACGGCCGGTACGGGTCCGTCGCGGCCTACAAGGTCGCCCTGGCCGTCGCAGCGGCGCGGCGCCTGCGGCGCGCCCAGTACCTCGTCGCCGTCGCGCTGAGCCTGCTGCTCGCCGGCATCGTCGTCACCTGGTGGGCGCCGGCCGACGCGGGCAAGGACAAACCGGTCTACCTCAAGGTGAGCCACCCCGGCGGGCCCAGCTGCGGCACGCTGACCTCCGCCGACGGTGGCAGGTTCCGGCTGAGGATCCCGGGACGGCACGATCCCGTCGTGGTGCCGCTCCGTGACGTCACGAACGTCGCCGTCGTCAGAAGTTGCCGGTGAGCGCGGACACCGCCGACGGGTGCGCGGGGAAAAGACGGGTGCACGCGAAAAACCGGTGGCGCGCTGCCGCCGTCCGGCCCTAGTGTCGGTCCCGACCGCACGAGCTGAACGAGGAGGTGTCGACCGAATGGCTGTCACTGCGCTGGGCGCTGCCCTCATCCAGGAACTCCTCAAGTCCACCTCCGTGGTCACCGGCTGACCGACCTGCGCTGAACGCGCCCGCCGGGGCCACCCTTGTGAAGGGTCTCCCTTGACTTCCAGCTCTGCTGTTTTCACCGCGCTGGCTCCCTACGGCTGGGACGACGCCTGGGCCGACGCGTTCACCCCGTACGAGTCCGAGGGGCTGCTGCCCGGACGGGTGGTCCGGGTCGACCGCGGTCAGTGCGACGTGGTCACCGCGGGCGGTGTGCTGCGTGCCGACACCGCCTTCGTCACCCCGCACGACCCCATGCGGGTCGTGTGCACCGGCGACTGGGTCGCCGTCGAACCCGGCGGCAACCCCCGCTACGTGCGCACGTATCTGCCGCGCCGCACCGCCTTCGTGCGCTCCACCTCCTCCAAGCGGTCCGAGGGGCAGATCCTCGCGGCCAACGTCGACCACGCCGTCGTCGCCGTGTCCCTCGCCGTCGAACTCGACCTCGGGCGCGTCGAACGGTTCCTGGCGCTGGCCTGGGAGTCCGGCGCACAGCCCGTGGTCGTGCTCACCAAGGCCGACCTCGTGCCGGACCCGGTGGTGTTGGCCCACCTCGTCCAGGACGTCGAGACGAGTGCGCCCGGCGTGCCCGTGCTCACCGTCAGCGCCCTGCACGGCGACGGCCTCGACGCGCTCGTCTCCCTCGTCGGCTCGGGCACGTCCGTGCTGCTCGGGCAGTCCGGCGCCGGCAAGTCCACCCTCGCCAACGCCCTCGTCGGCGACGACGTCATGGACGTACAGGCCGCCCGTGACGTGGACGGCAAGGGGCGGCACACCACGACCACCCGCAACCTGCTGCCGCTGCCCTCCGGGGGCGTGCTCATCGACACCCCCGGGCTGCGGGGCGTCGGCCTGTTCGACGCCGAGAGCGGGGTCGGGCAGGTGTTCTCCGAGATCGAGGAACTGGCCGAGCAGTGCCGCTTCCACGACTGCGCCCACGAGCGCGAGCCCGGCTGCGCGGTCCTTGCCGCGGTGGACAGCGGTGACCTCCCGGTCCGCCGTCTGGACAGCTACCGCAAGCTGATGCGGGAGAACCAGTGGATCGTCGCCAAGACGGACGCCCGGCTCCGCTCCGAGATCCGCAAGGACTGGAAGCGGAAGGGGGCGGAGGGCAAGGCGGCGATGGAGGCCAAGCGGGGCCGATGGAACTAGGGGCCCGAGGGTGAGGGCGCGTTCCTGGCGGGTGGCTTCGGCGCCCGCCAGGAACCGCAGTGCTCCAGCACGGGCGGCACGTCCGTTTCCTGCCTCTGATGTAGAAATAGACCATGAAGAGGCGTTTCGGCCTGTTCGGGGTGCGGGACGCTCCCGCCCCTGCCGAGGCGTCCCCGGTCGCCGCGGGGCGGCCCCGCCGTCCGCCGTCGGGTCTGCGCAGTGTCGCGGGACAGATGTTCGTCCTGCAGCTCGTCATCCTGCTGCTCGTCGGCGCGGCCGCCGCCACGGTCCTGGTGCTGCAGGCCCAGCAGGCGAGCCTGACCGGGGCGCGGGAACGCTCGCTCGTCGGTGCCGAGAGCTTCGCGAACGCCCCCGGCACGCTCGACGCGATGCGCTCCGCCCACCCCAGCGCGCTCCTGCAGCCCCGCGCCGAGGCAGCCCGCAAGGGCTCCGGCGTCGACTACGTCGTCGCGTTCAGCCCGGCCGGATACCGCTGGACCCATCCCGACCCGCGCCTGATCGGGAAGCGCGTGAGCGGCACGTACCGTGAGGCGCTCGCCGGGCATCGGTACACCTCGACGTTCGAGACACCCGTGGGCCGGGCGGTGGACTCCACCGTCCCGGTCCTCGACAGCCGCGGCAAGGTCGTAGGGCTCGTGTCCGTCGGCATCACGGTCCGCAGCGTGCACGCGCGCGTGGCGCAGCACCTGCCGCTCCTGTTCGCCGCCGCCGGTGCTGCGCTGCTGCTCGCGACCACCGGATCCGGACTGGTGAGCCACCGGCTGCGACGACAGACCCGGGGTCTGGACCCGGCCGAGCTGCGCCGGATGTACGACCACCACGACGCCGTACTGCACGCCGCCCGTGAGGGCGTGCTCATCGTCGACGAGGACGGATGGCTGCTGCTCGTCAACGACGAGGCCCGGCGCCTGCTCGACCTGCCCGAGGACGTGCGCGGCCGGCGGGTCACCGACCTCGGCCTCGAACCGGACCTCGCCGCACTGCTGGCCGGCGGGCAGCGCGCCACCGACGAGGTCCGCGAGGCCGGCGACCGGATGCTCGCGGTGAGCGTCCGGCCGACCGCGCCCTACGGCGGCCCGCCCGGCAGTGTCGTCACGCTGCGGGACACGACCGAGATGCGGGCTCTGACCGGCAAGGCCGCCGAGGCGGAGCGGCGGCTGCGCCTGCTGTACGACGCCATGACCGGGATCGGCACCACCCTCGACATGGAGCGGACGGCGGAGGAACTCACCCGGTTCACCGTCCCCCGGTTCAGCGACTACGCCAGCGTCGACCTGGTCGACTCGATCCTGCGGGGCGACCACGAGCCGGAGGGCACGATGGTGCGGCGCACCGCCCTCACCGGCCTCCGCCAGGACCATCCGCTGTACCCGGTCGGCACCCTCATCGACTTCGGCTCCGAGACCCCGCAGGCGATCGGCTTCGGCACCGGAGAGCCCGTACTGGAGGCGCACCTGCCCGACCTCACCGGCTGGCAGGAGCAGGATCCCGTCGACGCGCGCCGGATCATCGAGTACGGCCTCCACTCGATGATGGTGATCCCGCTGCGCGCCCGCGGCATCCTCATGGGCGTGGCCAGCTTCTGGCGCTCCGAGCGGCCCGAACCCTTCGAGGAGCAGGACGTGGCGGTCGCCGAGGAACTGGTGGCCCGGGCCGCCCTCGCCATCGACAACGCACGCCGCTACACCCGCGAGCACACCACCGCCGTGACCCTGCAGCGCAGCCTGCTGCCGCGCGGCGTCCCCGAGCAGTCCGCGCTCGACGTGGCCTACCGCTATCTGCCCGCGCAGGCCGGGGTGGGCGGCGACTGGTTCGACGTCATCCCGCTGCCGGGTGCGCGGGTGGCGCTGGTCGTCGGCGACGTGGTCGGGCACGGCCTGCACGCGGCCGCCACCATGGGCCGGCTGCGCACCGCCGTGCACAACTTCTCCGCCCTCGACCAGAGCCCGGACGAACTGCTGGCGCACCTGGACGAGCTGGTCAGCCGGATCGACAGCGACGAGACTGGCGAGCAGGACGGCAGCTCGGCCATCACCGGGGCCACCTGTCTGTACGCCCTCTACGACCCCGTCGCCGGCCGGGTCACGGTCGCCCGGGCCGGCCACCCCGGGCCCGCCCTCGTGCTGCCCGACGGCACCGCCGACTTCCCCGACGTGCCCGTCTCCCCGCCCCTGGGCCTGGGCTTCGGCATGCCCGTGGAGGCGCGCGAGCTGATCCTGTCCGAGGGATCACGGCTGGTGCTGTACACCGACGGGCTGGTGGAGGACCGCGACCGGGACCTCGACACGGGCCTGGAACAGCTGCGCGCCACACTGACCGGCACGACGGGCCGTACCCCGGAGGAGACCTGCGCGGACATCCTCGGCGCGGTGCTGCCGGCCCGGCCGAGCGACGACGTGGCCCTGCTGGTGGCCCGCACCCGGCTGCTGGACCGCGACCGCATCGCCGACTGGGAGGTGCGCGCCGATCCGGCGGCCGTGGCCCCGATCCGCGCCGCCTGCGCCCGCACCCTGGACACCTGGGGGCTCACGGACATCGGGTACACCACCGAACTGATCCTCAGCGAGCTGATCACCAACGCGATCCGGTACGGCTCCCCGCCCATCCGGGTCCGGCTGCTGCACGACCGCAGCCTGATCTGCGAGGTCTCCGACGGCAGCAGCACCGCCCCGCACCTGCGCCGCGCGGCGGACACCGACGAGGGCGGCCGCGGCCTGTTCCTGGTCGCCCGGCTCGCCACCCGCTGGGGCACCCGCTACACCGCCCGCGGCAAGGTGATCTGGGCGGAGCTGCCCCTGCACGAGGACCGTCAGGAGCCCGCGCGGACGGCCGACGAGCTCCTGGACCAGTGGGACGACTCCGCCCCCTAGGCCGCCGCCCAGCTGCGCGTCCGATTTCCGCCAGCCCGCCCCGCCGCCACGCCTCACACTGGAACACGTGATGGACGAGGACACCAGGTACGAGGCGGTGCGCAGCCGGGACGGGCGGTTCGACGGAGCGTTCTTCTTCGCCGTCGCCACGACCGGGATCTACTGCCGGCCCAGCTGCCCTGCGGTCACCCCGAAGCGGCGCAACGTGCGGTTCTTCCGGACGGCCGCCGCCGCGCAGGGCTCCGGCTTCCGGGCCTGTCGGCGGTGCCGGCCGGACGCCGTGCCCGGGTCCGCCGAGTGGAACGTCCGCGCGGACGCCGTCGGCCGGGCCGTGCGCCTGATCGCCGACGGGATCGTGGACCGCGAGGGCGTCGCGGGCCTCGCCTCCCGGCTCGGCTACAGCGCCCGGCAGGTGCAGCGCCAGCTCACCGCCGAACTCGGCGCCGGACCCGTGGCGCTCGCCCGCGCCCAGCGGGCGCACACCGCCCGAGTGCTGCTGCAGACCACCGAGCTGCCGATCACCGAGATCGCGTTCGCGTCCGGGTTCGCCAGCGTGCGGCAGTTCAACGACACCGTCCGCGAGGTGTACGACTCCACGCCGACCGAGGTACGGGCCGCCGCACCACGGGGCCGGGGCACCCGCCGGGCCACCCCGGGCGCGGGCATCCCCCTCCGGCTCGCCTACCGCGGCCCGTACCAGGCCGCCGCCGTCTTCGACCAGCTGGCCCGGGAGGCCGTACCCGGCGTCGAGGAGGTGAGCGGCGCCCCCGGCGGTCGCACCTACCGGCGCACCCTGCGCCTGCCGTACGGCACCGGGCTCGTCGCCGTCGAGGAGCGCACCCAAGGGCCGAAGGCGGGCGGCGGCACGCATCCGGGCGGCTGGCTCGACGCGCGCCTGCACCTCACCGACCCACGGGATCTGACCACGGCCGTGCAGCGGCTGCGGCGGCTGTTCGACCTCGACGCCGACCCGTACGCGGTGGACGAACGGCTCGGCGCCGACCCGCGGCTCGCCCCGCTGGTCGCCGCCCGGCCCGGACTGCGCTCACCCGGCGCCGTCGACCCGCTGGAGCCCGCCGTACGGGCGCTGGTGGGCGTGGCCGGAGCGGAGGACCTGGTCCGCCGGTACGGCAAGGCACTCGACGCCCCGTGCGGCAGCCTCACCCACCTCTTCCCGGAGGCCGCAGCCCTCGCCGAGGCCGGCCTGGGCGGACCGCTGGGCGCGCTGGCCGCCGCCCTCGCCGACGGCACCGTGCGCCTGGACCCCGGCGCCGACCGCGACGCCGCCCAGGAGGGGCTGCTCGCCCTGCCGGGCCTGGCCCCGTCCGCCGTGGCCGCCCTGCGCGCCCGCGCCCTCGGCGACCCCGACGTGACTCCACCCGGAGTGGACGTACCCGACAGCTGGCGGCCGTGGCGTTCCTACGCCGCCCAACATCTGCGCATCACAGGAGAGTTGAGAGACTGATGGAAGCGACCTACTGGACGGGCGTCGACACGCCGCTCGGCCGGCTCCTGCTCACCGCGGACCCGGACGGCGCGCTCACCTCACTGTCCATGCCGGGCCAGAAGGGCGGACGCAGCGTCCTGGACGGCCGGCGACACGACCCCGGCCCCTTCCGCGCGGCCGAGGAACAGCTCATGGCCTACTTCGCGGGCGAACTCAAGGAGTTCCACCTGCCGTTGCACACCCACGGCACCGAGTTCCGCGAGCGGGTCTGGGCCGCACTCGACTCCGTACCGTACGGCGCCACCACCACCTACGGCGAGATCGCCGCCCGCATCGGCGCCCCGCGCGCCGCCGTCCGCGCCGTCGGCGGAGCCATCGGCGCCAATCCCCTGCTCATCGTGCGCCCTTGCCACCGGGTGATCGGCGCGGACGGCTCGCTGACGGGGTACGCGGGCGGACTTGAGCGCAAGGTGTGGCTGCTGACGCTGGAGGGCGCGCCGTCGGCTTAGGGTTTCCCTTTCGGGACAGGGAAGACGGGGGGCTCCGGATGACCGACACGGCCAGGACCGGGTGGTGGAATCTGCTGCCGGCCGGGATCCGCGGACAGGTCGACGGGTACGTGCTTCAGGACGCCCGGCTGCAGGCGGTCCGTGTCGTTCGGGAAGTGGGACGTGCGCACGGTCTGGGGCTCACCGAGGCCCAGACGGTCGCCCACGACCGCTACCTCCACCACGGCGACAGGATCGCCCGCACCCCGGACAGCCCCCTCGACCTGGAGTCGCTGGCCGCCCGTGCGGCCGGCTGCCCCGGACGCGTCCTGGCGATCGAGGCGGTCCGGGACGGCGACACCACGCACGACTGGTTCGTGGATCTGCTGGCCGTCACCGCCGAGCCCACCGGCGAGCAGCGGCTGGTCACCATCTACCGGAGCACGGCCGTAAGGCACTTGGGAGAGCACGAGGATCACGGCCCGCTGCATCCCTCGGCGGCGGCCACCAGGGCAGGCACGGCCCTGGCCGCCCGTCTCTCGGTCCCCTTCCACTTCGCGAGCCCCGACAGACCGGACGACCAAGCACCGCGATGGCGGCCCTGAGCGTCCGCCGTGTCTGACGCCCTACGCCGAGCGGGTGGACCGGTGCGGATGTTCCGGCGCCCCGGGGCGGGCGTGTGGGACGGTCGCCTGCGACGGGCACGGGGAAGGGCGGGCGCAGGCATGGGCAAGGTCGGACGGGTCCTCGTGGCGCTCCTGTTCGCAGTGCTGCCCGGCACGACGGCGACGGCCGTCGCCCAGCCCACGACGCCGGTGTGGAGCGGCAGTTGGGAGACGGCGCCCTCCGGCACCGCATCGGCGCTCCCCGGCGCCGCCGTCCGCAACGTCGTCCACCTCAGCGTCGGCGGCACGGCCGTGCGGATCCGGCTCAGCAACCGGTTCGGCACCGCGCCCCTGCAACTCGGTGCGGTCACGGTCGCGCTGCGCCGGGGCGCCGGAGCGGACGCGGTGCTCGGCAGCCTGCGCACCGCCACCTTCGGCGGCGCCCCGACGGCCGTCGTCCCGGCGGGACAGGACCTGGTCACCGACCCGGTCCAGCTGCCCGTACCGGATGCCGCCGACCTGCTGGTCACCGTGCTCACCCCGGTCGACTCCGGGCCGGCCACCTACCACCGCACCGCCCTGCAGACCAGCTACCTCGCCCCCGCCGGCGCAGGCCACGCGGCCGACGAGGACGGCTTCGCGTACACCACGGCCATCGCCTACTGGTACTACGTCACCGGCGTCGACGTCCTCGGCACCGGCGCCGGCAGCGTCGTCGCCTTCGGTGACTCCCTGACCGACGGCACCGGCTCCACCGCCGACACCAACCAGCGCTGGCCCGACGGGCTCGCCCGGCACCTGCGCGACGACCGGCTCGGCGTCCTCAACGCCGGCCTCGCCGGCAACCGCCTGCTGCGCGACGGCGTCGGACCGAGCGCCCTGGCGCGCCTGGACGCCGACGCCCTGGACCGGTCCGGGGTGCGGGCCCTGATCGTGTTCGAGGGCATCAACGACATCAAGGGCACCCCCGAGGCGAACGACCCCGCCGCCTTCGCCGCCGCGTACCGCACCCTCGTCGCCCGCGCCCACGCCCGCGGTATCCGGGCCGTCGGCGTCACCCTCACCCCCTTCGGGGGCTACTCCGCGTACACACCGGCCCGCGAGGCGGTACGGCAACAGGTCAACGCGTTCATCCGCACCGGCGGCACCTTCGACGCGGTCGCCGACGCCGACGCCGCCGTACGCGACCCGGCCGCCCCCGAACGCATCCTGCCCGGGTACGACCCCGGCGACCACCTGCACTTCAACGACGCGGGAATGGGCGCGGTCGCCGACACCGTGACCGGCGCCCTGGCCGGCAGCGCCGCGGCCGTCGCCGGCTGACCGGTCAGCCCCACAGCACCGCACCCAGCCATGCCCCCGCGATCAGCAGACACGCGAACAGCTCGGCGAGCACGCTGGAGCCGCCCGAGCGCATCGTCGTGCGCAGCGCGGCCATCGCCTCACCGTGCCGGCCGAGCCGCAGCCGCTCGTGCAGGTAGATCCCGGCCATGAAGCCCGGCAGCGCGCCCACCACCGGGATCAGGAAGAAGCCCAGGAGCGCGCCGGCTCCGGCGTACACCGCCGTGCGGGGAGTGGCGCCGCTCGCCCGCAGCCGGCGCGGCGGCAGCGCCCGGCGCACCACCAGCGACAGCAGCAGCACCCCGGTGGCGCCCACCAGAACTCCCCAGGCCACCGGCTGCGGGTCCTTCAGCGCCCACCACAGGACCGCGGCCCACACCAGCCACGACCCCGGCACCCCGGGCACCAGCACTCCGCACAGGCCGAGCACCAGGACCACGCCGACCAGCAGGAGTTCCCACGCTCCCATCTGCCCAGAGTGCCGGAGGACGCAAGAACCCGCAGGTCACCGGGAGCCTTCGCGGGACACCCAGCCGCGCTCGTAGGCCTGCCAGCCCAGCTGCAGCCGGGTCGTCACCCCGGTCAGCTCCATCAGCCGCTTCACCCGGCGCTGTACGGTCCTCAGGCCCAGGTCGAGCTGCTTGGCCACGCTCGCGTCGGTCAGCCCGGCCAGCAGCAGCGACAGCACCTCCAGGTCGGTGGCGTCCGGGCCGTCCGGCTGCTGCTCGCTCACCCCGGACGCGCCCAGCCTGAGCGGCAGCGCCTCGCGCCACACCGACTCGAACAACCCGGCCAGCAGCTCCAGCAGACCGCTCGCGTGCACCACCAGAGCGGCCGGCTCGGCCGTCCGCGAGGTCAGCGGCACCATCGCGAGGGAGCGGTCGGCGACCACCAGCTTGGTCGGTACCCGGTCCACCACCCGCACCTGCTCGTCCCGGCCGAGCGCGGCCGTCAGCTCGGTGAGCCCGTGCGGCAGGTCCAGCACCGCACGCTCCACCACCACCCGGTAGCGGACCCCGCGTCCGGCCGCCTGCTCCTCCGCGTCGTTCTCCGTCCCGGAGACCACCACCGGATTGCCGGTGACCAGCGCGCACACCTCCTCGGCGGCGCCCAGCTGGAGCTGCAGGAAGCGCTGGGCGACCGCCGAGGCGCCGGTCACCACCTCCACCAGGTCGTGCACCTCCGGCTCGGCCGCTGCCGCCCGGTACTCCTCGGCCAGCAGCGCCGCCGCCAGCTCCGCCTTCTCCAGCTCGTGCCGCTGCTGGGTGAGCAGCGCCCCCAGTGCCACCCCGGGCGGGGCCGCCACCCAGCGGCCCGGCCGCGCGGGGGACTGGGCCGCGAGGCCCTGCCGCTCCAGCCGGCGCAGCGCACGCTCGGTGTCCGGCTCGGCCAGCGACAGGCGCCGGGCCAGATCGGCCACCTCGGCGGCACCCGCGGACACCAGTGCCCGGTACGCCGACTCGTGCGTCTCGTCCAGGCCTATCGCTGCCAGCATCGACCCACGTCCCTCCCCTGAGAACCAGCCGTCCACGCCGTACGGCCTGGCGGAAAACGGCCACGGCGCAAACCCGCCGCCGCCCATCATCGCCGTACCTCAGGTGACTCTGCCAAGGTGGGGGCACCGAAGGGCGCGGGGCCGTGCGCACGGCTCACAGCCGCGTCCCAGGAAACCAAGCCACAATCTGGCCATTCGACCGGTGCCCTCGGCGGCCCGGTCGTGCGAGACGGTGATCCGGGCCCGTGCGTGCGCGAGCGCACGAGGGGATGCGGGGCCGGGTCACTTCCGATGTCGCCGGGCGGCCCTCCCGTGGGGGGTGGGGTCGCCCGGCGGCCATCAACCTCCGTTCCTCGTACGGCCGTTCGCTCTGTCCCTCGACACGCCGTTCGAGACGGCCACGTGCGCCGGATTTTCCTGATGCCCCGTTTTCATCCGGCCCGAGGGGTGGACAATTAGGGGCATGAGCCAGCAGGGGGGTAGGCCCGCCCGTCACGAGGACGACTGGTGGGAGCAGCTGTACGACGACTCCACCGAGGACACGGGCCCCACGGCCGCACCCGACTCCCTGGACGACCGTTTCGCCTCGGCGAAGGACACGGTGGCGGGGCGGCCGGGCGGGACGACGGGGCACACCGGGGACACGACGCCTCGGACACCGAGTCAGGAGCCGCCGCACGAGCCCGCGGTACCACCACAGCGAGCCGCGCCGCCTCCGGCCACCGCGGCACGCCCGGGCACCGCCGCGACCGGCGCACCACCCGGACGGCGCGCCCCCTGGGAACCCCCGCCCGCCGAACCCGCGGCACCGGCGGCCTTCCCACCGGTGGCGGGCGGCACCGGGGGCCGGACGGAGACGGGGCCTACATCGGCTCGGAGGGGCGATCCGAAGGCGACCGGAGCGTGGCCGCCCGGGGCGGACAGAGCAGACGGACGGGCGGATCCGGCGCCCGCACCAGCCCGCAACGCCGACCGTGAAGCGTCCGAGGCCTGGCCGCCCTTGGCGGGCGGCGCCGGGGATCGGGCAGAGGCGGCGCGCGCGTCGGCCCGGAGCGCCGGACCCGAAGTGCCCGAAGCCCCGCCGTCCGGGGCGGGGCGAACAGACCGACGGGCGGAGAAGGAGCCCGCACCCGTTCCCGGACCCCGATCGGCCTCCGGCGGCCGGTCCGCCGTTCCGCCCGAGCGTGCGCCCGCCCCCGAGGCGTCCGAGCGGCCCGAGGGGGCCAGGGCTCCCGGTGGTGCCTTCGCGAGCCCGCCTCCCGTGGCCACCCAGCTCGACCTCGCCGTCACCTCCGCTCCACCCCCTCCGTCCTCCGCCCTCGACTACGTCGGCTCCGGGCCCCCCACCTACGACCCCGAGCCCACCGCGCTCCCGGCCGCAGATCCGGACGAACTCGGTGACCTGGTCGCCGACACCGTGCTGGACGGTGCCCGGTACGGGGCCTGGACGTTGCGGGCCGTGTCGTTGCGGGGGGACTCGGCGCGGTACCGGGGGGAGCCGCGGCGGGACGCGCTGCTCACCGCGCGGTTCGGGGTGGGGGAGCAGACGCTGGTGCTGGTCGCGATGGCGACCGGCGCGCGGGCCACGCCGGGTGCGCACCTGGCGGCGGCCGAGGCGTGCTGGCTGATCGGTCGGGCCGTGGGCCGCACCCATCAGCGGCTGGCCGAGGACATCCGGGCCGCCCGCCGCGGCGATCTGAAGTCGGGGCTGCACCGGCTGACCGACCGCAGTCTGGGCAAGCTGCGCGCCAGCGCCGTCGAGCAGGGCCTGGACCCCGAGGAGTACTCGGCGAGCCTGCGCTGTCTGCTGCTGCCCGCCGACCCCGACTGCCGTACCCGGGTGTTCTTCGGTGTCGGCGAGGGTGGTCTGTTCCGGCTGCGGGACGGCGAGTGGCAGGACATCGAGCCGCGGGTGTCACCCGCGGACACCACCGGCGAACCCGTCCTCGGCTTCGGCTCCCCGCCGGCCGAGACCCCCGAGGGCGACCGCCTCACCATGGACCTCGGCATCCCGACCCCGCCGAGCCCGTACGAGCCGGCGCCCGAGCCGCCGCGCGAACCCTTCCGGTTCCGCGCCTCGGTAGCCCGCCCGGGTGACGTGCTGGTGATGGGTACCGGCGGGCTCGCCGACCCGCTGCGCGGCGAGCCCGCCTTCTGCGCCTACCTGGCGCGCCGCTGGTCCGGCCGCACCCCGCCCGGCCTCGCCGCGTTCCTGGCCGACACCCAGGTGCGGGTGAAGGGCTACTCCGACGACCGCACGGCGGCGGCCGTTTGGGAGGCGTAACCGCGGCCCCTGTGGATTGATGGAACGGGAGGGGCGGATCCCGGTACATCGAAGGGGCTGACGAGAGCCATGGCCAAGCAGAACGTCGCCGAACAGTTCGTCGACATCCTGGTCCGCGCCGGCGTACGCCGCCTCTACGGCGTCGTCGGCGACAGCCTCAACCCGGTCGTCGACGCGGTCCGCCGCAACTCCGCCATCGACTGGATCCACGTACGCCACGAGGAGACCGCCGCCTTCGCGGCCGGCGCCGAGGCCCAGATCACCGGCAGCCTGGCCGCCTGCGCCGGCTCCTGCGGCCCGGGCAACCTGCACCTCATCAACGGCCTGTACGACGCGCACCGCTCCATGGCCCCGGTGCTCGCCCTCGCCTCGCACATCCCCTCCAGCGAGATCGGCCTCGGCTACTTCCAGGAGACCCACCCGGACCGGCTCTTCCAGGAGTGCAGCCACTACAGCGAGCTGATCTCCAGCCCCCGGCAGATGCCCCGGCTGCTGCAGACCGCCATCCAGCACGCGGTCGGCCGGAGCGGGGTGAGCGTGGTCTGCCTGCCCGGCGACATCGCCGCCGAACCCGCCCCGGACAAGGCCCCCCAGAGCGCCCTCGTCACCTCCCGGCCCACCGTGCGGCCCGGCGACGTCGACATCGACAAGCTCGTGGAGATGATCGACGCGGCCGGCAAGGTCACCCTCTTCTGCGGCAGCGGCACGGCCGGCGCGCACACCGAGGTCATGCGGCTCGCGGAGCGCGTCAAGTCGCCCGTGGGGCACGCCCTGCGGGGCAAGGAGTGGATCCAGTACGACAACCCGTACGACGTCGGCATGAGCGGCCTGCTCGGCTACGGCGCCGCCTACGAGGCCACCCACGAGTGCGACCTGCTGATCCTGCTCGGTACCGACTTCCCGTACAACGCCTTCCTGCCGGACGACGTGCGGATCGCGCAGATCGACGTACGCCCCGAGGTGCTCGGCCGCCGCTCCCGGCTCGACCTCGCCGTGTGGGGCGATGTCCGCGAGACCCTGCGCTGTCTTCTCCCGCGGGTGCGGGAGAAGACCGACCGGCGCTTCCTCGACAAGATGCTGAAGAAGCACGCCGACGCGCTGGAGGGCGTGGTCAAGGCGTACACGCGGAAGGTCGAGAAGCACGTCCCGATCCACCCCGAGTACGTGGCCGCCGTCCTGGACGAAGTCGCCGACGACGACGCCGTGTTCACCGTCGACACAGGCATGTGCAACGTATGGGCCGCCCGCTATGTCTCGCCCAACGGCCGCCGCCGGATCATCGGTTCCTTCTCGCACGGCTCGATGGCGAACGCGCTGCCCATGGCGATCGGCGCCCAGTTCACCGACCGGCGCCGGCAGGTCGTCTCCATGTCCGGGGACGGCGGATTCGCCATGCTGATGGGCGACTTCCTCACGCTCGTGCAGCACGACCTGCCGGTCAAGGTCGTGCTGTTCAACAACTCCTCTCTCTCCATGGTCGAGTTGGAGATGCTGGTGGCGGGCCTGCCCTCGTACGGCACCGCCAACACCAACCCCGACTTCGCCGCCGTGGCCCGCGCCTGCGGTGCCCACGGGGTGCGGGTGGAGAAGCCCAAGCATCTCGCCGGGGCGCTGAAGGACGCTTTCCGCCACAAGGGCCCGGCCCTGGTGGACATCGTCACCGACCCCAACGCCCTGTCCATCCCGCCGAAGATCAGCGCCGAGATGGTCACCGGGTTCGCGCTCTCCGCCTCGAAGATCGTGCTCGACGGCGGGGTCGGCCGCATGCTCCAGATGGCCCGCTCCAATCTGCGGAACGTCCCGAGGCTCTGAGCGGGCCGACCGGAGCGATGGTTTCCGGCCAGTTTCGTGCCGGGTGACGGCTCGTCGGCCTCCGCTGCAGGACGGCCGAGCCGTGCCGCGGTGGGGCGTGCGTGACGTCGTACGGCGGGCTTGGCGGGTCCGGCGCGGGTGCGGGGGTGCCGGAGGGTCGGCCGGGCGGCCGTACGGGGGTGGCCGAACAGGCGGCCGTCGGCCGACCGCCATGCGTGCCCACAGGACCGTTGGGCATGGATTGCCGTGTACGTGTTCGATCAGGAGGGGCAGGTCCGGCAACGTGCAGGCGGGGGTCATGAAGAGGCAGGCACGAGGGGGCGGTCCCGTGGCCATCGGGGCCTCCTCGGCGAAGGCGGGGGAAGAGACCGACACCATCACGGAACGGGCGCACCGTACCCAGCTCAGGCGCAGGCTGGGGCGGGCGGACCTCAGGGCGGTGCCCGAGGCCCGACGGGAACTGCGCGAACTGCTGCGGCACTGGGGCCGGCCGGGCCGCTCGGAGATAGCGGAACTGCTGACGAGTGAACTCGTCACCAACGCGCTCGTGCACACCGACGACGACGCCGTGCTGACCGCTGTCGTCTCACCGCGCGGACTGCGCGTGGAGGTACGGGACTTCGTGGCCCGCAGGCCGCACCCGCGCACGCCGAACACCGGCGACGACACCCACGGCCGGGGTCTGGTCCTGGTGCAGTCCCTCGCGGACGCCTGGGGCGTACGGCCGCACGGGGTGGGCAAGTCGGTGTGGTTCGAACTCGGCGCCGAGGCCGCGTGAGAGGGCCCGGAGACGGGAACGGGACGGGGGCGTGACCACGCGGGTCACGCCCCCGTCCCGTGCTGGGCCGAAGTCCTGGCGTCCTAGCCGAACTGCTGCTCGAGGTCCTTCAGCTTGCGCTCGAGCGAGTCCAGGCGCGGCAGGGCCATGGTGTCGTCCTCCGCCGTGAGGTCCACCGTGAGCGGCTCAGTGGCCTTGCGAACCGGCTGAAGGGACGGCCGAGAGCGTACGGGCAGCTGCTCCGGCGTCGATATGGCAGGCTCCGCGGTCGCCTGCGCGGGCTCGCGCTCCAGCGCCTGGATCTCGACCTGCCGACCGGCGGTGCGGCCGACGAAGCCGCGGTGGCCCCGGCTGATCGCCTTGAGCTGGGCGCGCTCCACCCGCTGCTGGTCGCGCCGGCGCTGCCGCGCCTGCTCCTTCTGCCGGGTGTCCTCGCGGACCTCCTCGACGGCCTCGTCCAGGCTGCGCACGCCCTCCAGGAGCATCAGCGACCATGCCTTGTAGGTCTCGCGGGGGGCTCGCAGCCAGCGCACGATGCGGATCTGCGGCAGCGGACGCGGCACCAGGCCCTGCTCGCGCAGCGCGGCCCGGCGGGTCTGCTTCAGCGCGCGGTCGAACAGGACGGCCGCGGACAGCGACATGCCGGAGAAGAACTGCGGCGCGCCGTCGTGACCCACGCCCCGGGGTGCGTGCACCCAGTTGAACCAGGCCGCGGCCGCGGCGAACATCCACACGAGTATCCGGGAGCCGAGCGCCGCGTCACCGTGGCTGGCCTCGCGCACCGCGAGGACGGAGCAGAACATCGCCGCGCCGTCCAGGCCGAACGGCACCAGGTACTGCCAGCCGCCGGTCAGGCCGAGGTTCTGCTCGCCGAAGCCGACCAGGCCGTGGAAGGAAAGTGCGGCCGCGACCGCCGCACAGCAGAAAAGAAGCACGTAGGAGGCTGTGCCGTAGATGGCCTCCTTGCGCCTGCGGCGCTCCTCGCTGCGCTCCCAGGAGTCGTCCGCGCTCGCGTTCTCCCCGGAGGAGCGCTTTCCGCGCGCGAGCACCGCCACCGCCGCCAGCATGCCCAGGAGCAGTACGGCGCCCGGAAGCAGCCAGTTCAGCGATATGTCGGTCAGTCTCATCAGGGGTCCCTTGCATTGGGATAGGGCGTAACGCCCGCCATAGTGGCCCACTCCCGACGGCCCTCAGGGGGTTTCGGGGCAAGAGGCCGCCAAGGAAGTGCAAGGGGATGCCCAGGGCGGCGTTCTGCTCGAACTGCCGCTTGAGGGGCGGGAGCTGAGTTCGAATAAGAGTACCGGTACGGATGGTTCCTCGGAAAGTTCCCGAGACAAGTGAGGAAGTTGTGAATTACCTGTCCGGGGATGGGGGGCCGAATGCGGTGATCCTAGTGGACCCGCGGGGCTGCTCCGGACCTGAGGATCCCTCAGGCGGTCGCGGTGGCGGTGAGTTTGGCGATGCGGTCGCTGTCGCAGGTGCGCGGGCAGGTGGTGCAGGTGTCCTCGGGGCGCACGGTGTAGAACATGCAGCAGCTGGCCCGGTCGCGGGTGGGCAGGGGCTCGCCGTCCGGCCCGGTCAGCATCCGGAAGGCGGCCGAGCCGACGTACGGCCGCGTCGCCCCCGGCAGCAGCAGCTCCAGCTCGCGTACGGCCCGTGCCTCCTCGTCGTCGCCGGGTAGATGGGCGACGTACCACAGTCCCTCCACGACCTCGTCGGTCGCCATGCCCCACAGTGCCCGGCCGCGCCTGCGCATCCGCGGCCCGAAGACGCCGAGCACGGGTTCCAGGTGCTCGGCGACGGCCGCGCGCACCTCGGCCCGCAGCGCCTCCTCGTCGGCCGCGACGACGGCGCCGGGCAGCGCGGCCGCGGGGTCGTCCGGCAGGCAGGCGAAGGAGGCAGGGCGTACGGCCATCCGGCCGGCGGTGCGGTCGTACGAGATCTGCGTCACGGGCAGCCGGGGCACCCGGCGGTGCAGGAACCACGGGACGGTGATCAGCAGGCAGGCCGGCCAGGCGTAGCGGTGCAGGCCGAAGCTCGCGACGACGTCCGGGCGGGCCCGCCGTCCGTAGTCCCGCAGCACCTGCGCCTCGTCCCGGGCGAGGAAGGCGTCGAGGTCGGCGCCGCCCGCCGCGAGCCCGGCTCCGGTGACCCATCCCTCGTTCCCCGGTATCGGCTCCGCCGGGTCCAGGACCGTCACGGTCAGCCCGGGGTAGGCCTCGGTGAGGCGGGCGTACGCGGCGGTGAGCGGCGAGGCCGCAGCGGGCATGGCGGACTCCGTCCTTCGATGGGGACCTGGCTGGAGAGGTAAGGCTAACCTTACTCGCCCTGGGGGGAGTTTGAACTGTCGCCTTGTGCGCCTAAGGTGCTTGACGGACAAGTAACAAACCGCCGTTAATGACCCGAGTACCGACCGCCGGAGGAGGACCCCGTGAAGCAGGGCGTGCAGGGCTCCCCCCGGGTGCCTGCGCAGCAGCGCACGGTCGACGTGGAGGTGCCCCGGGAACGGGGCACCGCCCCGACGGGCGTACGGGGCGAGCACACGCACTGCGAGCGGCCGATCCCGCAGCCGCGGGCCGTCGTGCAGCGCTCCTCGGTGCGCGGGCAGATCCTGGACGCGCTGCGTACGGCGCTGGTGGCGGGCGAGCTGAAACCCGGCGAGGTCTACTCCGCACCGGTCCTCGGCGAACGCTTCGGGGTGTCGGCGACACCCGTGCGGGAGGCCATGCAGCAGCTCGCGCTGGAGGGTGCCGTCGAGGTCGTGCCCAACCGTGGCTTCCGGGTCGTCGAGCGGGGAGCGCGGGAGCTGGCCGAGCTGGCCGAGGTGCGGGCGCTGATCGAGGTGCCGGTGATGCTGCGGCTGGCCCGCGCCGTTCCGGCCGAGCGGTGGGCCGAACTCCGCCCCCTCGCGGAGGAGACGGTACGCGCGGCGTCCTCCGGCTGCGTGGCGACGTACGCGGAGTCCGACCGGGCCTTCCACCGGGCCGTCCTGTCCCTCGCGGGCAACGAGCAGCTGGTCCAGATCGCGGAGGACCTGCACCGGCGGTCACAGGTACGGCACGGCAGGACGGACCTGGTGGCGGACGCCTCGCAACACGCCGCGCTGCTGGACGCGTTGACCGCGCAGGACCTCGATGCCGTGCGAGCGCTGGTGGGGGAGCATTTCGCGGGCGCGAGCTGAGCGGTGTCTCGCCGTTGGGGTATGGGTCGGTTGCCGGGTGAGGGTCCGTTGTGGCTTGCCGCGCACACGCGGCGGAGCCGCATCTCGATACAGTCCCGCGCCCCTTTAGGCAGGTCAGCGCAATGTACCCAAGGGGCGCGGGGAACTGCGCGATCAGCCCCCACCGGCCCGCACTCGGCAGACGGCCCCCCCGGCCGCTAAGCCGTGGCAGCACCGGGCGCAGGCGGAGTCAGCTGGCGGGCCAGCCACGTGGGCACACCCCCGAGCAACCGGAACAGCCGCAGGGCCTCCTCCCGCAGCCGTGAGGCCTCCGGCTCGGACTCCGCGTCCGCCAACGACGCCAGTGCGGGCGCCGTACCCACCAGATAGCCCAACTCCTCGCGGATGCGCAGTGATTCGGCGAATCCGTGCCGCGCCTCCGCCAACTCGCCGTCCCGCAGGGCGAGTCCGGCCAGATGGCGCCAGGTGAAGGACAGGAGCAGCGGGTCGGCCTGCGCCGTCGCACCCGCGTGGGCCCGGCGGTACGCGGCGCGGGCCGCCTGCGGGGAGCGGGCGAGGTTCTCGGCCAGCAGGCCCCGGCGGAAGTCCAGCAGGGCCCGGCCCGCGGCCCCCGGAGGGATCAGCGCGGCCGCCCGGCCCAGCGCGGCCCGGGCTTCGTCCGCGCGGTCCCGTACGCCGTGCAGCGTGGCCGCGTAGGCGAGCTGGCCGCGTTCGCAGGCGGCCGCCCCCCGCTCCTCGTCGGTGTGCGCCTGCGCCTCGGCCGTACGGAGGGCGTCCTCCGCCTCCTCCCAGCCCCGCTCGGTGTACAGGCACCGCTCGACCAGCAGCGCGGCCCGCTGGAGGGTCGTGGCCGGTGTGTCCGCCGGGAGCAGCGCCGCCGCATCGGCCCAGCAGGCCCGCGAGCGCAACCGCCATACCGCGGTCTGGAGAGGATCGTCACCGGCGGTCGTTCCGTTACCAGACATGGCGGAATGCGCCACGTTGCCCTCCCCGAGCACGCCATCGAGCTGTTGAGTGGTGGCGGCATTCCAGCACCAATGGAGGGGCCGGGCCAAGGGGGTGGGTGAAAGATTTCACAAAGTGGCGGGGCATTGGCGTGAGTTGGTTTGACCGTCCCGCGCCCGCCTGACCTCAGCTCATGCGCAGCGCCAGGAAGAAGTCCAGCTTGTCTTCAAGGCGCGACAGGTCCCGTCCCGTCAACTGCTCGATGCGGCCCACCCGGTAGCGCAGCGTGTTGACGTGCAGGTGGAGCCGGGTGGCGCAGCGGGTCCAGGAGCCGTCGCACTCCAGGAACGCCTCCAGGGTCGGGATCAGTTCGGCGCGGTGGCGGCGGTCGTAGTCCGTCAGGGGGTCCAGCAGGCGTGCCGTGAAGGCGCGGCGGACGTCGTCCGGGACGAACGGGAGGAGGAGGACGTGGGAGGCCAGTTCCTGGTGGCCGGCCGCGCAGACCCGGCCGGGGCGGGCCGCGGCCACCCGGCGGGCGTGCCGGGCCTCCTCCAGGGCGCCGCGCAGCCCCTCCGCCGAGTGCACGGCCGCGCTGACACCGAGCGTGATCCGCCCGTCGTCGTTCAGGCCCGCCGACAGCGGCTCGCGCACCGACTGCAGCAGCGCGTCGGCGAGCAGACCGGTCTCCGAGCCGTCGTGCTCGGTGGCGACCGCCGGGAGGGGGACCAGCGCGATCGCCTCGTCGCCGGTGTGTGCGACGGCGATGCGGTCCGAGGGCTCCGGGCCCGTGGCCATGGGGTCGACCAGGACCTCTTCCAAGAGCGACTGCGCGACCGGCCCGCCCTCGACCGCGTCGCCGTCCCACTCCACGCGGGCCACCACGACCTGCCAGTGCGGGGCCGCCCCGAGTCCGGGCAGCAGCACGGGTGCCGCGACCCGCAGGCGCGCGGCGATCTCGGCGGGCGCGGCGCCCGTCTGCACCAGCTCCAGCACCTCCTGGGCGAGCCGGCGCCGTACCGTGCGCGCCGCGTCCCGGCGGTCCCGTTCGACGGCGATCAGCTGGGTGACGCCCTGGAGCAGGTCGAGGCGCTCTTCCGGCCAGTCCCCGGCGTCCGCCTCGACGGCCAGCAGCCAGTCCGACAGGACCGTCTCGCGCACGTCGCGTGCGGCCTGCGGGGAACGCCCGGAGGAGCGGATCGGGAACAGGGAGTAGCGGGTCCCGCCCAGCAGCAGCCGGTGCGGTCCGCGGCGGCCGGTGCGGGCGGCGGCCAGGTGCTCGGCGGCCAGCTTGGCGCAGGTCTCCGCCGGCAGCTCCGGGCCCGAGACCTTCGAGCCCGCGATCAGCCGGCCGGTGGGGGAGAGCACCCAGGCGCGCAGGTCCAGGTCGGAGCCGAGCAGGTCGAGGACCACGTCCGGGCCGCCGCCGGCCGGGCCCGAGGTCATCATCCGGCGGTGCCGGTCGACCACGGCTGCCAGGTCTCCGGCCCGCTCGCCGGAGACCTGCCGTACGACGTGCTCGGTGATGGTCGCGAACGCCACCGACTCGTGCACCGCGAACAGCGGCAGCCGGTGCCGGGCGCAGGCCAGCACCAGATCGTCCGGCACATCGCCCAGCTCCGCCTCGCCGGCCGCGAGGGCCGCCACCCCGGCCTGCACCAGGATGCGCACGAAGGGTTCGGAGTCGTCGGCGTCCCGACGCCAGGCCAGGCCCGTCAGCACCAGCTCGCCGCCGGAGAGGTAGCGGCTCGGGTCGCGCAGGTCGGTGGTCATGACTCCGCGTACCGAGCGGTCCAGCTCGTCCTCGCCGCCGAGCAGCCGCAGGCCCAGCGCATCGGTGTCCAGAAGTGCGCGCAGCCGCATTTCGTCGCCGCCGTTCTTTGTCTCGAAACCTACGATGAATCTTGGATGGGTGACGGGGGAGGGACCCGACGCGGGGCGCACAGGCCGTTCTCCGGGGTCGTCGGGCTGTGTCCTGCGTTTCCCGAGGAAAACGGAGAGGTTACCGATGACCTCCGTTCATACGAATCTACAAGATGCCCGTCGTGGCCAGCCAACTCCTTCATGGTTTCGGTGACTGACCGGGTCGGAGTACGGGGCGGTGTACTGAGTCCACTCCGCGTTAACAGGACATGAACGAGCCGGGCCCGCCGCACACGGATTGGCTCAATACGTACGACCCACGAGACGAAGAAGAGAGCCGGTCATGGACTTCCTTCGCCCCGCCAGCTGGGAGGAGGCGCTCGCCGCGAAGGCCGAGCACCCCACCGCTGTGCCGATTGCGGGTGGCACCGATGTGATGGTCGAGATCAACTTCGACCACCGCCGGCCCGAGTACCTGCTCGACCTGAACCGCATCGGCGACCTCACCGAGTGGGAGGTCGGCGAGGGCGCCGTACGGCTGGGTGCCTCCGTCCCGTACACCAGGATCATGGAGAATCTCCGTGCCGAGCTGCCCGGCCTGGCGCTCGCCTCGCACACGGTCGCCTCCCCGCAGATCCGCAACCGCGGCGGCGTCGGCGGCAACCTCGGCACGGCCTCGCCCGCCGGTGACGCGCACCCCGCCCTCCTCGCGGCCGGCGCCGACGTCGAGGTGGAGTCGGCGGCCCGCGGCACCCGCCTGATCCCGATCGACGAGTTCTACACCGGCGTCAAGCGCAACGCGCTCCAGCCCGACGAGCTGATCCGCGCCGTCCACATCAAGAAGGCGGACGGCCCGCAGCAGTACTCCAAGGTCGGCACCCGCAACGCCATGGTCATCGCGGTGTGCGCCTTCGGCCTCGCCCTGCACCCCGAGACCCGCACGGTCCGGACCGGCATCGGCTCCGCCGCCCCGACCCCCGTGCGGGCCAAGGCCGCCGAGGACTTCCTGAACGCGGCTCTGGAAGAGGGCGGCTTCTGGGACAACGGAAAGATCATCACCCCGTCGGTCGCCAAGCAGTTCGCGGACCTCTGCTCGGCCGCCTGCAACCCGATCGACGACGTCCGGGGCACCGCGAGCTACCGCCGCCACGCGGTCGGCGTCATGGCCCGCCGGACGCTCACCTGGACCTGGGAGTCGTACCGCGGCGCCCGCCGCGCCACCGAGGGAGCTGCGTAATGCGCGTCAACTTCACCGTCAACGGACGTCCGCAGGAAGCCGACGACGTCTGGGAGGGCGAGAGCCTGCTCTACGTCCTGCGCGAGCGCCTCGGCCTGCCCGGCTCCAAGAACGCCTGCGAGCAGGGCGAGTGCGGCTCCTGCACCGTCCGCCTGGACGGCGTCCCGGTCTGTTCCTGCCTGGTCGCGGCCGGCCAGGTCGAGGGCCGCGAGGTCGTGACCGTCGAGGGCCTGGCGGACTACGCCAAGCAGCGCGCCGAGGGCGGCTGCGCGAGCGGCGCCTGCGGCACGAGCCTGCAGGACGCCCAGCAGTGGCAGGCCAAGGGCACCGACTCGCAGACCGGCGAGGGCGCGATCTCCCCGGACGCAGCGCTCTCGCCGATCCAGCAGGCGTTCATCGACGCCGGCGCCGTCCAGTGCGGCTTCTGCACCCCGGGTCTGCTGGTCGCCGCCGACGAGATGCTGGAGAACAACCCGAACCCGTCCGACGCGGACATCCGCGAGGCGCTGTCGGGCAACCTGTGCCGCTGCACGGGCTACGAGAAGATCATGGACGCGGTCCGTCTGGCGGCCGCCCGCCAGTCCGAGGGGGTCTGACATGCCGACCAACGGTGCTCCTACGAAGATCACGCAGGGCTCCCAGACCAAGGGCGGCATCGGCGAGTCCACGCTCCGCCCGGACGGCACCCTCAAGGTCACCGGCGAGTTCGCGTACTCGTCCGACATGTGGCACGAGGACATGCTGTGGGGCCAGATCCTGCGCTCCACCGTCGCCCACGCCGAGATCGTGTCGATCGACACCGGTGAGGCCCTCGCCACGCCGGGCGTCTACGCGGTCCTGACCTACGACGACCTGCCCACCGCGGTGAAGAACTACGGCCTGGAGATCCAGGACACCCCGGTCCTCGCCCACGGCAAGGTACGCCACCACGGTGAGCCGGTCGCGATCGTCGCCGCCGACCACCCGGAGACGGCCCGCCGCGCCGCCGCCAAGATCAAGGTCGAGTACCGGGAACTCCCGGTCATCACCGACGAGGCCTCCGCGACCGCTCCGGACGCGATCCTCATCCACGAGAACCGCGACGACCACCACATCGGCCACGTCCCGCACCCGAACATCGTGCATCGCCAGCCGATCATCCGCGGCAACGTGGAGGAGGCCCGCGGGCGGGCCGACGTGATCGTCGAGGGCGAGTACACCTTCGGCATGCAGGACCAGGCCTTCCTCGGCCCCGAGTCCGGCCTCGCCGTGCCCGAGGAGGACGGCGGCGTCCACCTCTACATCGCCACCCAGTGGCTCCACTCCGACCTGCGCCAGATCGCGCCCGTCCTCGGCCTGCCCGAGGACAAGGTGCGCATGACGCTGGCCGGCGTCGGCGGCGCGTTCGGCGGCCGCGAGGACCTGTCGATGCAGATCCACGCCTGCCTGCTGGCGCTGCGCACCGGCAAGCCCGTCAAGATCGTCTACAACCGGTTCGAGTCCTTCTTCGGGCACGTCCACCGGCACCCGGCGAAGCTCTACTACGAGCACGGCGCCACCAAGGACGGCAAGCTCACGCACCTGAAGTGCCGGATCGTCCTGGACGGCGGCGCCTACGCGTCCGCCTCGCCGGCGGTCGTCGGCAACGCGTCCTCGCTCGCGGTCGGCCCGTACGTCGTCGACGACGTCGACATCGAGGCCATCGCCCTCTACACCAACAACCCGCCCTGCGGCGCCATGCGCGGCTTCGGCGCGGTCCAGGCGTGCTTCGCCTACGAGGCGCAGATGGACAAGCTGGCGAAGAAGCTCGGCATGGACCCGGTGGAGTTCCGGCAGCTGAACGCGATGGAGCAGGGGACGATCATGCCGACCGGGCAGCCGGTCGACTCCCCGGCCCCGGTCGCCGAACTGCTGCGCCGCGTCAAGGCGATGCCCATGCCGCCCGAGCGCCAGTGGGAGTCCAGCGAGGGCGCCGACGTGCGGCAGCTGCCCGGCGGTCTGTCCAACACCACGCACGGCGAAGGCGTCGTACGCGGGGTCGGTTACGCGGTCGGCATCAAGAACGTCGGCTTCTCCGAGGGCTTCGACGACTACTCCACCGCCAAGGTGCGCATGGAGGTCATCGGCGGCGAGCCGGTCGCGACCGTGCACACCGCGATGGCGGAGGTCGGCCAGGGCGGAGTCACCGTCCACGCGCAGATCGCCCGCACCGAGCTGGGCGTCGCCCAGGTGACCATCCACCCGGCCGACACCCAGGTGGGCAGCGCCGGTTCGACCTCGGCCTCCCGGCAGACGTACGTCACCGGCGGCGCCGTGAAGCACACCTGCGAACTCGTCCGCGAGAAGGTCCTGGAGATCGGCCGCCGCAAGTTCGGCACCTACCACCCGGCCTGGGCCACCGCCGAACTCCTGCTGGAGGGCGGCAAGGTCGTCACCGACGGCGGCGAGGTCCTCGGTGACCTGGTCGACGTCCTGGAGGGCGAGACCGTCGAGATCGAGGCGGAGTGGCGGCACCGGCCGACCGAGGCCTTCGATCTGCGCACCGGCCAGGGCAACGGGCACGTCCAGTACTCCTTCGCCGCGCACCGCGCGGTCGTCGAGGTCGACACCGAACTCGGCCTGGTCAAGGTCATCGAACTGGCCTGCGCCCAGGACGTCGGCAAGGCCCTCAACCCGCTCTCCGTGGTCGGCCAGATCCAGGGTGGCACCACCCAGGGCCTGGGCGTGGCGGTGATGGAGGAGATCATCGTCGACCCGAAGACGGCGAAGGTCAGGAACCCCTCCTTCACGGACTACCTGATCCCGACCATCCTCGACACGCCGACCATCCCGGTCGACGTCCTCGAACTCGCCGACGACCACGCCCCGTACGGGCTGCGCGGCATCGGTGAAGCCCCGACCCTGTCGTCCACCCCGGCCGTCCTCGCGGCGATCCGGAACGCGACCGGGCTGGAGCTCAACCGCACTCCGGTGCGGCCCGAGCACCTGACGGGGACATGACCCTACGGGGTTTCAGTAGGTGATGTAACTGGGGGGACTACGTCCCCCCAGGCCCCCATGTTCGTCTCGGGCCGTCCCCCGGGTCGTCCATTCCCCCAAATCCCGTGAGTTGCCGAAGGCGCACGCACGGGTGCCCCTGTGAACCTTGGGAGATGGCACCATGACCCAGCAGTCAGTGGAGCCCAGGACCGCAGCCGACGACGCGGGCGATGGCAGCCGCGTCCCGGCCGGGCGTTCCTGGCTCGATCGGTACTTCCACATAACCAAGAGAGGGTCCACGGTCTCGACAGAGGTCCGCGGCGGCATCACCACCTTCATGGCGATGGCCTACATCCTCCTGCTCAACCCCCTCATCCTGTCCGGCAAGGACGCGGCGGGTGACACGCTCGGCCAGAAGGCGCTGATCACCGCGACCGCGTTCGCGGCGGCCCTCACCACGCTGCTGATGGGATTCGTCGGCAAGGTGCCGCTCGCCCTCGCCGCCGGCCTCTCCGTCTCCGGCGTCCTGTCCTCGCAGGTCGCCCCCAACATGACCTGGCCGCAGGCCATGGGCATGTGCGTGATGTACGGCGTCGTCATCATGCTGCTGGTCGTCACCGGCCTGCGCGAGATGATCATGAATGCGATCCCGCTCGCGCTCAAGCACGGCATCACGATGGGCATCGGCCTCTTCATCGCCCTCATCGGCTTCTACAAGGCCGGTTTCGTGCACCAGGGTGCGCACACCCCCGTCACCCTCGGCCCCGCGGGCGAACTCGCCGGCTGGCCCGTGCTGCTCTTCGCCGGCACCCTGCTGCTGATCTTCATGCTGCAGGCCCGGAACATCCCCGGCGCCATCCTCATCGGCATCATCTCCGGCACCATCGTCGCCGCGGTCCTCAACGCCGCCGGCGTCATCGCCCCCAAGCAGTGGGCGAACGGCGCCCCCGAACTGCACGGCAGTGCCGTCTCGATGCCCGACTTCTCGCTCTTCGGGCACGTCGAGTTCGGCGGCTGGGGCAAGGTCGGTGCGATGACCGTCGGCATGATCGTCTTCACGCTCGTGCTCGCCGGGTTCTTCGACGCGATGGCCACCATCATCGGCGTCGGCACCGAGGCCAAGCTGGCCGACGACAAGGGCCGTATGCCGGGCCTGTCCAAGGCGCTGTTCATCGACGGCGCCGGCGGTGCGATCGGCGGTGTGGCGGGCGGCTCCGGCCAGACGGTCTTCATCGAGTCGGCGACCGGCGTCGGCGAGGGCGCCCGCACGGGTCTGGCCTCCGTCGTCACGGGCCTGTTCTTCGCGGCCTGTCTCTTCTTCACCCCGGTCACCGCGATCGTCCCGCAGGAGGTCGCCTCCGCCGCCCTGGTCGTCATCGGCGCCATGATGCTGATGAACGCCCGGCACGTGGACTGGGCCGACCGAGCCACCGCGATCCCGGTCTTCCTGACCGTCGTCCTGATGCCGTTCACGTACACCATCACCACCGGTGTCGCCGCGGGCGTCATCTCCTACGTGGCCATCAAGACCGCCCAGGGCAAGGCCCGCGAGATCGGCGCCTTCATGTGGGGTCTGACGGCAGTCTTCCTGATCTACTTCGCACTGCATCCCATCGAGGGCTGGCTCGGCGTGCACTAGCCGGCCCGTCAACGCCCTTCCCACGCAACCCCGTTAAGGAGACCGAGAGATGCTGGACATCGCCGAGGAGCTGAACCGGTGGGTCGAGCAGGGCCGTGAGTTCGCCGTCGCCACCGTGGTGGCCGTCGGCGGCAGCGCCCCGCGCCAGCCCGGCGCCGCCCTCGCGGTGGACGCCGACGGCACGGCGATCGGCTCGGTCTCCGGCGGGTGCGTGGAGGGCGCCGTGTACGACCTGTGCCGGCAGGCGCTCGAGGACGGGGAGACCGTGCTGGAGCGCTTCGGGTACAGCGACGAGGACGCCTTCGCCGTCGGCCTGACCTGTGGCGGCATCATCGACATCCTCGTCACACCGGTCCGGGTGGACGGTCCCGCCCGGCCGGTGCTCGCGGCCGCGCTGGCCGCCGCCGCCCTCGGTGAGGCGGCGGCGGTCGCGCGCGTCGTCCAGGGACCGGCCGAACTGCTGGGCCGGGCCCTCCTCGCGCACCCCGACGGCACCTACGACGGCGGCTTCGGCGTCCACCCCGAACTGGACCGCACGGTCGCCGCCGAGGCCGGTGCCTTCCTGGACGCGGGCCGCACCGGCACGCTGGAGATCGGCGAACAGGGCTCCCGCTGCGGCGCCCCGCTCACGCTCCTGGTCGAGTCGTCGGTCCCCGCGCCCCGGATGATCGTCTTCGGCGCCATCGACTTCGCCTCCGCCCTGGTCCGCGTCGGCAAGTTCCTGAACTACCACGTCACGGTGTGCGACGCCCGCCCGGTGTTCGCCACCTGCGCCCGCTTCCCGGAGGCCGACGAGATCGTCGTCGAGTGGCCCCACAAGTACCTGGAGCGCACCGAGGTCGACGGCCGTACCGTCCTGTGCGTCCTCACCCACGACGCCAAGTTCGACGTACCACTGCTCGAACTGGCCCTGCGCCTGCCGGTCGCCTACGTCGGCGCGATGGGCTCCCGCCGCACCCACCTCGACCGCAACGAGCGCCTGCGCGAGGTCGGCGTCACCGAACTCGAACTGGCCCGCCTGCGCTCCCCGATCGGCCTCGACCTCGGCGCCCGTACGCCCGAGGAGACGGCACTCTCCATCGCCGCGGAGATCGTCGCGGGCCGGCGCGGAGGCAGCGGGATCTCGCTGACCGGAGCGCACACCCCGATCCACCACGACACGGCGTCGCTGCCGGCGGGGCGGATCGGGTCGGTGGCCTGAGCGGCGCGGTGCCGTCCGACGGACGGGCTGGGTCGGGCACCGCGTCGCGCGGGATCTGCCAGGCCAATCCCCTTCGTGCGCCGCTGAGTTCCGCCGTCGCGGAGCGCGCCCGGTCGTCGTCCGAGGGCGGTTTCGACGATCTTTTGCGCGAAGGCGCTCACGCGGCTCCCCTCGGCGGATCCGGCCGCCCTTCCGGGCAGCCGCACCCGGCTCCACGATCTTGACATGAGTGACAGGAGCACGGCAGCCGAGGAACTGCAGACCGCCCGGCTGTCGTTACGACGCCCGGCCGAAGCCGACATCGACGCGATCTTCGCCGTTCACAGTGATCCTGACACGTGCGCCCACAACCCCTCCGACGCGCTCGCCCGGTTCGAGGAGGCGGAAGTGCTCTACCGGCGCTGGGACGACCAGTGGGAGCGGCACGGGTACGGGTACTGGGTCGTCCGGTGCCACGGCTCCCACCGGCAGCTCGGGTTCTGCGGGGTCAAGCCCATGGAACTGCACGGGGAGCGGGTCCTGAACCTCTTCTACCGCTTCGCCGCCTCGGCTTGGGGCCAGGGCTTCGCCGGTGAGGCAGCCGCCGCGGTCACCGCCTGGGCGCACCGGCACCTGCCGGACCTCCCGCTGATCGCACGCACACGGCCGGCCAACGTCGCCTCCCAGCGCGTGGCCCTGCGCGCCGGACTCGGCCGGGCGCAGCATCTCGACACGGAGGGATACGACGGCTTCGACTGGATCTACGTCGCACAGCCGGAGCACTGGGCCTTGACGGGCCATTGAGAGCGGAGCCCTCTCACGCCCGTCTGAGGAGCCTGTTCACCGCCCGTCCGAACACCGCGCGTGACGTCCGCTCCACCACGCCGTCGAAGAAGCGGGGAAGGAACCGGACCCGTAGCTCCTCCCGCCACACCACCCGGGCGCGGCCCCCGGGCCCCGGCCGGACCTCGATCTCCGCCCAGCCCAGGACGACCCGCCCGCGCTTCTCCAGCCGGCACAGCCCGGGCCCGTCGTCCACCGGCGGATGCCAGGCCGTCACCTCCATGGGATCGTCGAAGGCGAGGGCGCCGAGGCCCGAGCGGGCCACGAAGCGGGTGCCCTCGCGGGTCGGCCCGGACGTCACCACGGTGATCCGGGTCAGCGGAACCACGTCGGCGTGGCGGGGCCACTGCGTGAGCCGGCGCCACGCCTCGTCGAGGGGGAGCGGTACCGTGCGTTCGAAAGAGAAGATGGGCACGGCACGATCGTAGGGAATCGCCGCCCGCCACCTGCGAGTTCGGTCCAGGGTCACCTCGCCGGCGCAGCGGCGGTGCGGCCGCCGGCGAACGTGTGAGCCCACGAGTGGCCGATGGGGCGCACGGTGTCCACCCTGGAAGAGTGAGCACCGTGGGTGGCACCGCGGCGGCCTCCGGCTGGAGAGGGTTCCTGGAGAGCCCCGTCGTCGGCATGGCTCCGTGGATCATCTTCTCCCTGCTGGTCGGACCGGGCCGGTTCGAGATCTCGGTCGCGCTCGCGCTGGCCTGCTCGGTCGCTCTGGTCCTGCTCGGCAGGCTGGCCCACCCGGGCAGCTCCTGGAAGCTCCTCGAACTGTGCGACGTGGTCTTCTTCGCCGGCATGGCCGTCGTCGGCGTCCTGGCGAGCGAAGGCACGCTGCGCTGGCTGGAGACGTACGCCGGGGAGGTGTCCAACATCGCGCTGGTGCTGATCGCCTTCGGCTCGATGGCCGTCCGGATGCCGTTCACCCTGCAGTACGCCCGCGAACAGGTCGACCCGGCCCTCTGGGACACGCCCGCGTTCCTGCGCACCAACTACGCCATCACCGGGGTGTGGGGGCTCGCCTTCCTGGTGGCGGCGCTCGCGGGCGGCTACGGCGACCTCGTCCTGCACAACCCGGACAATCTCTGGACCGGCTGGATCATCCAGATCCTGGCCATCGTCGTGGCTCTCCGCTTCACCGAGTGGTATCCCGAGGTGGCCCGGGCCCACGCCCGGCGCGACAGCGGCCGCCCCGGTCCGGACCCGCCCCCGGTGGCCGATCTGCTGCTGCCGCTGGCCGGCCTGCTGGTCCCGATCGGGATCGCCGTCCTGATCTTCGACAACATGTGGTGGCTGGGCGTGGCCCTCGTCGTGGCCGGCACGCTGCTCACCAAGGCACTGCGCCGACCCGGAACCCGTTCGGCTCCGAGCGCTTGACGTGGCAGGTAATCGACCCGGGGACCGGCTCCGGGAAGGATCGGGACCGACAGCACGACGGGACGCCCCGTCCCGTCCGAACCCGTCCGGACCATCCCGAGGAGGCCCCATGCCGTACTACGAGAGCCCCGTCGACGGCACCCGGCTGCACTACGTCGACCACGGCCCCGCCCGCGGACCCGTCGTCGTGTTCGTCAGCAGCGCGTACCTGGGGCACGAGCTGTGGGAGTACCAGATGCTGCCGCTCGCCGAGGCCGGCTACCGGTGCGTCGGTCTCGACCGGCGCGGCCACGGACGCTCCGACGACGCCTGGCTCGGCTACGACCTCGACACCCTCGCCGACGACGTGCACGGTCTGCTCGTCCACCTCGGACTGCGGGAGGTGACGCTGGTCGGGCACTCCGTCGGCACCGCCGAGGTGGTGCGCTGCCTGACCCGGCACGGCGCCGACCGGGTGGCACGGGCCGTGCTCGTCTCCGGCGTCACACCGGGAGTCGTCCGTTCGCCCGGGCTTCCCCAGGGCGTGGACCCGGCGGTGGTGCGCGCCGACGACGAGATCTTCCGGCGTGACCGCGCGGGGTACTTCACCGCCTCGGCGGACGACTTCTTCGCCGTGAGCCGGCCCGGCAACGAGCTGTCCGCCGCCTATGTCCGCTACCTCGTCGACCGCTGCCTGGCCGCCACGCCCCGAGCCGCGAACGGGGTGCGGGCCGTGGTGGCCGCGCTCGACCTCACCGACGAGCTGCCCGGCGTGCGGGTCCCCGTCCTCGTCGTGCACGGCACCCACGACACCTCGGCACCCCTCGCGCTCACCGGGGAACGCACCGCGCGGCTGCTGCCGCACGCCACGCTGAAGGTGTACGAGAACGGCGGCCACGGTCTGTTCGCCACCCACGCGCGGCAGCTCACCGCGGACCTGCGGGAGTTCGTCGACGCGGCGGCCGCCGCGCGCCGCGCGGACGCGGAGGGCGAGAGCCTCGCGGCTGCCCGCGCCGCCTGAACCGGCTCGGCCTCAGGGCCGGTACACCTTCCCCGGTTCGGCCTTGCCGGGGGCGAGGAGCTGGGGGACCGTCACGAAGACGTAGCCGCGCTGCTTCAGGGCGTCGATGATGCCGGGCACGGCGGGCACGGTGCCCTGGTAGATGTCGTGCAGCAGGATGATCCCGTCCCGGGACGCCTGCGCGAGGACCCGCTTGGTGATCAGCGCGGAGTCGTTGGTCGTGTAGTCCTTCGCGGTGACGCTCCACAGCACCTCGGCGAGGCCCAGCTGCTTGGCGATCTTGTGCACGTTCGCGTCCGTACGGCCCTGCGGCGGGCGCATCAGCGTGGGCTTGTGCCCGGTGAGCCGCTCTATCGCGTCGTCGGGCCGCTTCAGCTCCTCGCGTATCTGCGCGTCGGAGATCCGGGTGAGGATCTTGTGGTCCCAGGTGTGGCTCGCCACCTCGTGGCCCTCGGCGGCCATCCGCTTGACCAGCTCCGGGTACTTCTCGATGTGCCGCTTGCCGAGCAGGAAGAAGGTCGCCGGGACCTTCTTCTGCTTGAGGATGTCCAGCAGTCGCGCCGAGTTCTCGCTGGGTCCGGCGTCGAAGGTGAGCGCGATGCACTTGGCCTCGCGGCAGTCGACGGACCCGAAGTGGGCCGGCGCCCCGTGCGCCGCCTCGGCCCGCACCGTGCTCGGCGCGGTCGTGTCGACCTCCGCGCAGCCGGACAGGGTCAGCGCCAGGCAGGCGGCGGCCGAGGTGAGCGCGGACAGACGCAACCTTCGGCCCCCTGCGCGCATCTTCTTGGTCGCGTGCTGCGGGGGCGGGTTCGTCTCGGTCGAAGTCGAAAAAGGCATGCCCGGACTATACACTCTGTGTATAGTCCACGCGTTCGAATTCTTTGGAAGTTCCGACGGCGGGTCCGGCCGCCGTAGCACCATGGAGGTGCGGGGGAGAGGACCCCGGCGAGAGGACGGGCCCATGTACTACCGGGACCGCGCCGAGGCCGGACGGAAACTCGCCGGCCTGCTGAGGGACCTGCGCGACAGGGGCGACCTTCCCGACCCCGTCGTGCTGGCCCTGCCCCGCGGCGGGATCGCGGTCGCCGCGCCCGTCGCCCGCGCCCTCGACGCCCCGCTCGACGTGCTCGTCGTACGCAAGATCGGCGCCCCGCACCACGCGGAGTTCGCCGTCGGCGCCCTCGCCGCCGACGATCCTCCCCTCTTCGACTCGGACACCCTCGACCGCCTGGGCCTCACCGAGGAGCGCCTCGCCCCGACCGTCGAGCGGGAACGGGCCGAGCTGGCCCGGCGGGAGCACCGCTACCGCGGTGACCGCCCGCCCCCGGAACTCAAGGGCCGTACCGTGATCGTCGTCGACGACGGCCTGGCCACCGGCGCCACCGCCCGCGCCGCCCTGCGCCACGTATGGCGCCGGGGCCCCGCCCGGGTCGTGCTGGCCGTCCCGGTCGGCGCCCCGGACTCCCTCGCCCTGCTCGCGGACGAGGCCGACATGATCGTGTGCCCGCTCCGGCCGGCCGGGTTCAGCGCCGTCGGTCAGTGGTACGTCGACTTCGGGCAGCTGACCGACGCGGACGTGCTCGACGTGCTCGACGCACTGCACGCGCGCTGAACGCCGGGAGCGAGGATGCCCGCACTGGACGAGGCGGAGGCGCGGCGCCGGTTCACCGCCGCCCGGGTCGCCCGGCTGGCCACGGTCGACGCGGCGGGCCGCCCGCACCAGGTGCCGGTGGTCTTCGCCCGGCACACCCTCGACGGCACCGACCGGCTCGTGACCGCCGTCGACCACAAACCCAAGTCCACCGCCCGCCTCAAGCGGCTGCGCAACATCGCCGCACACCCGGCCGTGTGCCTGTTGGCGGACGCCTACGACGAGAACTGGGACCACCTGTGGTGGGTCCGCGCCGACGGCGAGGCCCGCGTCCTGCCGCCCGACGCGGCCGACCCGGCCGTCCGCGACGCCCACGAGACCGCCGTACGGCTGCTGCGCGAGAAGTATCCGCAGTACCGGGACGACCCGCCGGACGGGCCGGTGATCGCCGTCGGCGTGCGGAGTTGGACCGGGTGGGAGGCCCGCGCGCGGTGACGCCGGACCGGGGGAGGCATCCGGTGCAGACGCTCGCATCCCGCCCGTCCGCGACAACCCCGTGCACACCAGTGGTACCGGAAGGGCACGCGGAGTAACCTCTCGTGACATGACGCGCACGGGGGAGCGAGCCGTCAAGTCGCGGTTAAGGACGCCACCTTGGGTGGCTCGCATCGAAGAGCAGGACGGACAGGTGCTCGGCGCGGGGGTGCTCCTCGCCCCCGACCGCGTGCTCACCGCGGCCCATGTCGTCCGGCCGGGCCGGTCCTACGTCGTCCACTTCGTCGGCGTGCCCGGCGTACCGGGCGTGGCCGCCACGGTCCGGGCGGACGAGCATGTGCCGCAGCGGGAGGACGCCTTCGGCGACCGCATCGGCGACCTGGCCCTGCTGCGGCTGGCGGAGCCGCTGCCCGCCGAACACACCACCCGGCTCTATCGGCTGGCCTCGCCGCACGGACCGGTGAGCATGTACGGCTTCCCGGCCGGCGACGACGGCGGCCGCTGGCACGGCGCCACCCTGGTCGCCGCCCGCGGCCGGGACCACCAGGTGCAACTGCGCCCGCAGACCCGGGGCGAGCTGGCCGCCCAGGGCTTCAGCGGCGGGGGAGTGGTCGACCACGAGACCGACGAGGTCATCGGGATCGTCCTCAGCGTCGACGAGGGACCGGGCTCCGTCTTCAGCTACATGAGCCCCACCGAGACCATCCTGAGCCATCTGCCGCAGGCCGCCGCCTGGAGCGAGGGCGCCGAAGCCGTCGACCCGGGGCTGCGCCCCGGCGCGACGGGCACCGCCGGCAGGCTCGACGTGCCGTTCGCCACCGAACTCGCCTCCTGGTTCCGGGGCGAGGGCTGGCCGGTGCTCGTCACCGTCGTCCCCGCCCGCGGCGGCCGCGCTTGGACCCTCACCCGCGCCGTCACCCTGGCCGACCGGGAGCTGCGCACCCAGCAGAACACCAGCGCCTTCAGTCACGACCCGCCCGAGACCGTTCCGCCGGCCGGCGGCCACGATCTCGCCCTGGATGTGAAAGGCATGACGGCCGGTCAGGTCATGGACCGGATCGCCGAGCGGCTGGGCATCCGCGGCGACCCGAGGCCCGAACGGCTCGGCGCCCTGCGCGTGCCACTCGCCGCCGTCCTGGTCGGCGTCGACCAGGCCGCCGAACCCGACGCCCTGCTCGGCCTGCTGGACCGGCTCGCTCAACAGGGGGCCCGGCTGCTCCTGGTCTTCCGCCGCCGGGGCGGCCGCACGGCCCAGGCCGCCGAATCCTTTGTCCAGCGACCCCTGCGCCACCGCTGGACCCGGCTGCACCGCGAACTCGACCACATCGTGGAAGAGTTGGGGCCGGCACTCGACGAGCGTCGGGACCGCGTGGCAGCCGACCCCGGCACCCGGCAGCTGCTGGACCAGGCCGAGGCCGGCGTACGGCGCACCCGGATGCTGCTCGCCTGGGTCGCCCACACCCCCGAGCGGGAGCGGGAACCCCGCCACGCCGACCTGCTGTTCACCTTCGAGGACGCCGCCGAGCGCCGCCGCCAGCGCCTGGAACAGGCGATCTCGGTCCTCGACGACCGGCTGCGCCGCCGCGAGGAACTCCTCGGCCGGGTCACCGCCGAGTGGCCGCTGTGCCGGGAACGGGCCGCGGTCCAGGGCGACGACCGGGTCATGGAGGCCTACCGGCTCTACGAACTCGCCCTGTCGCTGCTGCGGCAGAGCCCCTGCGACGTGGACGCGGCGGAAACCGCCGCCCGGCGCTTCGTCGGCTTCTGCTCCGGCACGGCACCCGGAAGGGAGGGCACCCCATGACCTCGTGCATCCGGCCCGGCTGCGCGGGCCACATCATGGGCACCGGCTACTGCGACACCTGCGGACACCGGCACCTGGAGCCACGGACCGAACCGCGGTCCGAGTCGCGGCCCGAGTCGCGGTCCGAGCCACCGCCCCCCGGGCCCGAGGAACCGCCCGGCCCGCAGCCCACCCACGCCGTCGCCGGAGTCGGCGAACTCGACCAGCACGCACTGGTCCTGCTGCCCGACGTCCCCGCCCCGGAGGGCGGGCTCGTCGAGGACCCCCGGCCGCCCACCGGCGGCCGCCGCTGCGGCGCGAACGGCTGCACGATGATCGTCGGCATCGGCTACGGCGGCCAGCCCGCCCCGGTCGAGGGCCGATGTCCCCGCTGCGGTACCCCCTACTCCTTCCTTCCCCAATTGGACAAGGGCGACCTGGTCGCCGGCCACTACCGGATCCTCGGCTGCCTGGCCCGCGGCGGCCTCGGCTGGATCCACCTCGCCGAGGACACCAGCGCCGACGGCCACCGCGTCGTCCTCAAAGGGCTGATCGACGTCCACGACGCGCTCGCCCGCCGCAACGCCGTCGAGGAGCGCCGCTCGCTCACCGGGCTGCACCACCCCGACATCGTCCGCATCATCACCTATGTCGAACACCGGGCCCCCGGCCGCTCGTCCACCGGCTACCTGGTCATGGACTACATCGGCGGCCGCTCCCTGCAGCAGCTCTTCGACGCCGACGACGCCGAGCGCGTCTTCCAGGGCCGCCCCCGCCTCGACCACGTCCTCACCTACGGCTGCAAGATCCTCGGCGCCTTGCAGTACATGCACGAACGCGGGCTGCTCTACTGCGACATGAAGCCCGCCAACGTCATCCACTTCGGGCGGGCGATCAAGGTCATCGACCTCGGCGCGGTCCGCGCGATCGGCGACCGCGGCTCCGCCTACGTCTACACCGCGAGCTTCGCCCCGCCCAAGGAGGAGGTCGACAGCCGCGGCTGGCACGTCGACAGCGACCTCTACACCGTCGGCATGACCCTGCAGGCCCTGGCTCGGGGCACCGAAGCGGCCCGCGGTCTCGCCCCCGACTCCTTCCGCCGGCTCATCGACCGCGCCACCCACGCCGAACCCCGCGCCCGGTTCCGCTCGGCCGCCGAGATGTCCCGCCAGCTCTGGGAGGTCCTGCGCGAGTTCCGCTCGCTGCAGTTCGGCGAGCAACTGCCCGAGAGCAGCACCCGGTTCCGCGCCACCGAGGCCAGCCTCGACGCCGGGCTCGGCGCGATCCCCTCCCTGGACCACTGGACCGGCCGGCCCGGTGAACACCCCGCCGATCTCGACGTCTCCCCGCCCGCGGCCGCCGAGGTCGCCGGCGCCCTGCCGGAACCGGTCCCCGACCCCGACGACGGCGCCGCCCTGCTGCTCGACACCTTCCCGCCCGACGCCCCCGACCGGGTCGCCCGGCAGTGGCCCCGCGAATCCCGCCTCGGTACCCCCGAGACCGCGCTGTGGCTGTGCCGCGCCTATCTGAGACAGGGTGCGCAGGGCGAGGCCCAGAACTGGCTGGCCGAGGCCGAGACCCTGCTCGGCGAGCGCGCCGCGGCCTACGACTGGCGCATCGCCTGGCACCGCGGCGTGCTCCACCTGAGCAAGGCCGAGGTGCGGCAGGCCGGCAGCTGCTTCGAGGCCGTCTACCGGGCGCTGCCCGGCGAGTACGTGCCCAAACTGGCCCTCGGGTACTGCGCCGAACACGGCGGCGAGCAGCGTACGGTCCGGGCCATGCGGTTCTACGAGGCCGTGTGGGCCCGGGACTTCGCCCACACCGCCGCCGCGTTCGGCCTGGCCCGCGGCCACCTGGCCACGGGGGACCGGGACGCGGCCGTACGCGTACTCGACGACGTGCCCGCCACCTCCCGTCACTACGACGCCGCCCGCATCGCGGCCGTCCGTGTCCGCACGGGTGTCCTGCACGGCCGTGCCCCCTCGGTGGCCGACCTGCGGGACGCGGACCGCCGGCTGCCCGAGCTGCACCTGGACGGCGGCGCCGCCGGCGGCGAGTCGCGGGCCCGGCTGGTCGCCGAGGTCCGGGAGAACGTCCTGCACTGCCGCCCCAAGCCCGGCTGGGGGCCGGAGTTCCCGGCCGGCGACCTGCTCGGAGCCGGTGCCGAGGACGCCCTGCGCACACTGCTGGAGCAGTCCTTCCGGCAACTGGCCGCACAGGCGCGCACCGCGGTCGAACACGGCCGGCTGCTCGACCTGGCCCATGCCGTGCGGCCGATGAGCAGATTCTGAGAACGCGGACGACATCGGGGAAGCGAGGGGGACGCAACCATGAGCGTGGCCGGGAGAGGCGAGGGCGCCGAGGACATCACGGTGACCCTCGCGGTCGGCCAGGAAAAGGAACTGCCCGTCGTGCCGACGGCGGCCGGGCGGTCCCGCGACCGGGAGATGCACGCCATCCTGGAGATCGGGGTCAGCAACAACGGCGCCCCGGGCGTCGTCGCCGGGGGCGCCCGCGGGGCCGGGCCCGCCCTCGCCGAGGTGCTGATCGTCGACACATCCCGCTCCATGCTCCACCCGGACGCCAAACTGCGCGCCGCCAAGGACGCCACGGTCGCCGCCCTGCGGCTGCTGCCCGAGGGCACCGCGTTCGCCGTGCTCTCCGGCCGGTTCGACGCCACCGTGGTGCACCCCGGCCCGGACCGTGAGGGCATGGCCGTCGCCGGGACCGCCGAGCGCGAGGCCGCCGAACGAGCCGTACGGATCCTGGACGCGAACGGCGGCACCGCCATCGGCCACTGGCTCGACCTGGCCCGGAGGCTGCTGAGCAAGCAGTCCGCGCCCGTCAAACACGTCCTGCTGCTCACCGACGGGCGCAACGAGCACGACCACCGCGCCGGCATGCGTCTGGACACCGCCCTGGAGGCCTGCGACGGCCGGTTCGTGTGCGACGCGTGGGGCATCGGCGACGACTGGGACGCCGACCTCCTGCTGGGCATCACCCGGCGGCTGCACGGCCGTGCCGGGGCGGTCCGCCGCGAGTCGGAACTGCCCGCCGCGTACGAGGAGTTGGTGAACGGACTGCTCGGCACCGCCGTCCCCGAGCTGCGCATCAAGATCACCCCGACGCCCGGCACCGTGATCCGCCAGGTCAAGCAGGTCGTGCCGAACGAACAGGAACTCCTGGCCACCGGAGTGGAGTTGGGCGCGCGAGGCGCCGAGTACGTCACCCGTGCCTGGGGCGAGGAGACCCGGCACTTCCAGGTCGTGCTGACCGCCGACCCGACCGGCCGCGAGACCGACGAGGACCTCCAGCTCGCCGCCGTGGACGTGGTCGTACCCGACTTCGGGCCCGCCGTACGGCTGCCCGCGCCGCAGCCCGTCCTGGTGCGCTGGACCGACAACCCGCTCGACGCGTCCCGGCAGCATCCCGGGGTCCGCCGCCACGAGCTGTACCAGCAGGCGAGCGCCGCCGTGGCCCGGGCGTACCGGGCCTGGCTGCGCCGCGCCGAGGGCAGGGCGGAGGCGGACCGGGAACTCGCCCGGGCGCTGGCGCTGGCCGGAGAGCTGGGCGACGCCCACCTGCTGGGCGCCCTGCGCCGGATCGAGGCCGAGCCGGGCACGGGCCGGGTCCGCGACGGGCTCAAGGACGTCGACTGGCAGCACCTGATCCTCTCCAGCGCCATGACCACCCCACCGGAACAGCCCGCAGCGGGCCCGCCCGCCGCGAGTCCGCCGGCCGCCGGTCCGCAGCCACCGTCCGGTGCCGACGAGCTGATCGAGTGCCCGGACTGCACGTGGCTCGGTCCGGCGGACTCGGTGTACTGCGGCAGGTGCGGACGTCTGCTGGGGGGAGCCCTGTGAGCGTCGACGTCCGCACCGGATCGGGTCGGCGGGTGCACGCCACCACGGGCCCCCGCGACCGGGCCCCGCTGCCCCGTTTCCTCGGCCGCCTCCTCGGCGCCGGGCGACGACCGCCGGACCCGGGCAGCACGACCGCGTACGAACTCGGCGTGCGCCGCCGTCTGCTGCTGGCCCTGACGGCCCTGCTGACCCTGTCCCTGTTCCTGTCCTACGAGGGTGTGCACGCGGACGCCAACCCGCTGCGCACGTCCAGCGCCCCCGCCGTCGTCGCCATCGACACCGCGCTGTACGCGCTCGGCGAGGCGCAGGCGGACGCGACCGGGGGGACCCCGTCGACCAGCGAGTTCCAGAAGCAGATCTCGGTGGCCGCGCAGAGCCTCGCCCTGGCCGCCGCCGACGACGTGGGCGGCCCGGGCGGCCGGCAGGCCCTGCAGACGGTCGCCGGGCTGATCACCGGGTACACGGGCATGGTCGAGAAGGCTCAACTCCAGTACCAGGGAAGTGTGTTGCGAGACGCCTACCTCAGCTATGCGACCAGCATGCTGAAGACCGCGAAGACCGGCATCGAGGACCGGCTCAGACGGCTGCAGGACGAGCAGCGCGCCGTGGTCGGGCGGCAGACCTCCTTCGGGTGGGCGCTGTGGCTCGGCTGGAGCGTGACCGCGCTGCTCGCCCTCGCCCTGGGCGCGGCCCTGGTGGAGACACAGCTCTTCCTGCGCCGCCGCTTCCGGCGCAGGTTCAACCGTCAACTCATCGCCGCATGCGCCCTGCTGGCAGGAGGGTTCACGACCCTCGTGCTGTTCACCGTGTGGACGCGCCAGGGCATGACGGACACCCGCGGTCTGCTCGACCGGCTGGTGTCCGGGCAGGCCGTCACGGACGCGGGGCAGCACACCGCCGGGTACCTGGCGCACACCGGTTTCCGCGCGGCGGCCTCGGCGTGGATCGTGTTGGGAGGCATCGCGCTCATGGCGCTGACCGAGACGGGTCTGCGACAGCACATCAACGACTACCGGTTCAGGCCCCGGTGAGCGCCCCCGGCAGCGGCCCCGCGGCCGCGACCCGGCGCCGCCCGGTGCGTACGATCACCGCGCTGGGGATCTGCCTGGCCGTGCTGGCGGTGGCCGTCGGGCTGGGCGTACGGGCCCTCGGAAAGGAACCGACCGTCACCCTGCTGGCCAACTGGACGGGCAAGGACGAGCAGTATTTCCGGAAGGCGGTCATCGACCCCTTCGAGCGTGAGCATCACGTCCACGTCGACTACCAGGGCAGCTCCGCGGAGAGCCAGGTGCTCAGCGCCGACGTCGAGGCCGGCACCCCGCCGGACGTCGTGGTGCTCACCGGTCCCGGCGAACTCGCCGCCTACGCGGACCAGGGGCAGTTGCAGCCGCTCGAGAAGCTCGTCCCGCAGGGCGACTTCAGCAAGTCCTGGGTAACGCCCAGGAAAGGGCATGTGTACTGGTTCCCGCTCAAGGCCGACCTGAAGAGCATGGTCTGGTACCGGCCGGGGGTCGGTGCGCAACAGCGCCGGAACGCGGCGAAGCGGCCGGACCAATGGTGCCTCGGCATGGGCTCGGGCGCCACCAGCGGCTGGCCGGGCACCGACTGGATCGAGGACATCCTGCTGCAGCGGTACGGCCCGGGTGTCTACGAGCGGTGGGCGCGCGGCCTGCTGCCCTGGCAGTCCAAGGAGGTGGAGGCGGCCTGGATCACCTGGGGGAAGATGGTGGGCGCCGGTGGCTCCAGGGACCTCGTCCTGCGCGCGCTGCAGACCGAGTACCAGAAGGCGTCCGAGCTGGTTACGATGGATCCGCCCCAGTGCACCCTGGAGCATCAGGCCTCCTTCATCCGCAACCTGGATCCGTGGAGGGAGGCGCGCGGCCGCTACGAGCGCTCGGCCGCTCTCATCCCCGGCGCCACCGAGGACAACGCGTGGGAGGTCTCCGGCGACCTGGTCGCCCTGCTGCACGCCACCCCGCAGGCGAAGGAGCTGATCCGCCACCTCGCCGCCGCCGGGACCCAGCGGGCGTGGAGCGCCAAGGAGGCCGGCCTCTCCGTCAACGCCCACGCACAGCCCACGGCCGGTGACTCCACCCCCTCCTGGCGCCGCTCGCTGGCCCGGACCCTCCTCGACCCCGGAGCGGTCCACTGTTTCGACGCCTCCGACGCCATGCCGCCGCCGGTACGCGACGCCTTCGCCCAGGCGACCATCGACTTCCTGGCCGATCCGCGCCAACTGGACGACCTGCTGAAGAACCTGGACAGCCTCGGCAGCGCGGAGAGCCTGAGCTGGCTGACATCCGTATGCGACCGCACCCCGAGGAGGGGACCTTGAACGACTCCCGGAGCTTGGTGCACGACCCTCAGGGCTCGGTGGCGTCGAGCGCCGCCTGGGCGACCCGCCGCACCACGGTCCTTCGGTCGGCGCTGCGCCAGGCGAGCGCGGTCGAGCAGTGGATGTTCCCGGACAGGGGCACGATGACGACGTTGGCCCGGGCGTAGTGCTCGTCGGTGCTCTCCGAGACCAGCGCGACACCGCGGCCGACGGAGACGAGTTCGAGGGTCTCCTCGATGGACCGCGACATCACCATGTCCCGCAGGTCGGTGATGCCCACGGCCTGCGGGGTGCGGAACTCGGCCCAGGCCCGGTCCTCGGAGAGGGGAACGACCCAGGTCCGCCCGGCGAGTTCGGACGGCTCGACACGGTCGCGGCCGGCCAGCGGATCGTCCAGGGGGAGGGCGACCGCCCGGCGGTCACTGGCCACGGTCAGGCTCCGGATCGTGGGGTCGTCCAGCGGCGGCCACACGATGGCGAGGTCGGACTGACCGGATGTCAGACCGCAGCTCGGGTCGGCGTAGTCGTAGCGGCGCAGGGTGATGTCGGCGTTCGTCTCGTCCCGGACGAGCTTCATGAGCCACGAGGTGCGGCGGCCGGCCGCTTCCCCCATGAAGCCGATCGTGAGACGCGGTCCGCGGTCCGCGAGCAGCGCGTCGACCTGGTCGGCCGCGTCCACGGCCGCGAGTGCGTCACCGAGCAACTGCCGCCCGAGGTCGGTGAGATGAACGCCGTCGCGGGTGCGGCTCAGGAGCGGCCGGCCGGCCTCGGACTCCAGGCGGCGGATCGCGTCGCTCACCGCCGGCTGCCGCACCTTGAGGGCGTCGGCCGCCCGCTGGAACGAACCCGTGCGAGCGACGGCGGCGAAGGCACGCAACATGGCAAGGGTCGTGGGCACCTCCGGAGCATAACCGGCCCCCTCCCCACCATCGCTTATGGCCATCGACTCTGCTTATGGGGGCGGGAGGCGCGGGAGGGCCGATGATCGACGGCATGCGGCACCGCGAGGCCGCCGTTACCGCCCCCGGAGGAAGGATTACGCCATCGTCGTGCACCCGTGCGGCTTGGTTTGTGTCATTTAAAGAGCATATATTCCGCTGACCGGGAATGGGTTTGAGTCGGAATCCGGCCGCAGCCTGCCGGCGCCCGAAGTTTCGCCCTTGTAACCGGGCTGTCGAGCGTGTTTGACTCAAGCGAAGGCGCCACCAACGGGGGTAGTGAGTGTCAAGGTTTCCTTTTCCCAGGGTTCACCTGTGGTCCCCTTGCAGATCGCCCCTGTCTGACGCATCCCGGATGTTGTCCGGTGGTTTTGCCTGTCAGGCCTGAACGGGCTTCTCTTTCATGTTCCAGCGCATAGACCTGCGCTGCGGCATGTCCATTTCTTTGTCTGGGGGACGTGACCTTGCCTGCTCAAAGTGCAGCAAACGCGAGCGGTGAAGAACTGGAAAGTGCAGAAGATCTGAGCTTAGATTTCAGCAGGCTCGACCGAGGGGTTCGCAAGCGCCTCAAGCAGCTTTGCGAGCTTGACAACCACCATGCGCCGCTGGCGATCCTCTGCGATTACCTGCTGGTCGCCGCCTCGGTCTACCTGTGCGTCGGAGTGTCGTACTGGTTCTACCCGATCGCCGCCATTCTCATCGGGTCGACCCAGCGGGCGTTCGTCAATCTCCTGCATGAGTCATCACACAAAGTTCTCACCAAGAACCAGCGCCTCAATGTAACACTGGGCACCGTCTTCTCGGGGTACCTGGTGCTGCATCTGTACAACCCGTACCGGAATTCCCACATAGGTTTCCACCACCGTTATCTGGGTGACCCGGAGAAGGATCCCGACTACAACTTCCACGTGGGTGTCGGAATCTACGACCACCGGATCTCCGACAAGAAGTTCTTCCTCAAGAACATCGCGCTCGCGGTGTTCGGCATGAGGACTCTCGAGTACGTGGGCTACGTCATTCGGGACCGCATCTTCTTCAGCCCGAAGGACGTCGCGGTCTCCATGCCCATCCGGCTCACCACGGAGCGCGTCCTCCTGCTGGTGCAGTGGGCCGGCATCATCGGCCTGTGCGCCTGGCAGGGCTGGCTGGTCGAGCTGGCGCTGTTCTGGTTCGTGCCGCTCTTCACCACCGCCATCGCCGTCGGCTGGCTCTCGGAACTGGCGGAGCACTACCCGCTGCCGGAGAGCGAGAGCAAGCAGATCCTCATGACCCGCAACCGCCACGGCTGGGCCGTCGAGCGCTTCCTGCTGGGCCGCCACCACGACAACTACCACCTGGTGCACCACCTCAACACCGGCGTGCCGTTCTGGAACATGAAGCGGGCGCATCAGGTCCTCCTGGAGGACGCCGCATACGCCCGCTGGGACGGGCTGTGGGCCGGCGTGCTGACCCGCTCCCGGGGCCGCGAGAACCAGGAGACGCTCATCAGCTACGCGTCGAAGTACCGCGCCTGGCGCCGCAACGGAGGCGACCCGACCCTGGTCGACGGCGGCACCTTCGCCGAGGCGGCCGCCCTCGCCCGGGTCGTCACCGCCGCCTGACCCAGCCCGCCCCGTAGCTTCCGTCGAGAGGAAACCCCCACATGAGCCACGTCGTGGACGCCCAGGCGGCCGCCGCTCTGGACCCCGAACTGCTGCGCCTGGCCACCAACGGCCTCAAGAAGCTGGCCGCGGACACCCGTTGCCGGAACGCCTTCGTGGACAACCCGCTGATGGCCGCCCTGCTCGCACCGGCCGCCGGCCGCTACATAGTCGCCGCCGACCAGGACGGTCTCTTCGAGCGGCTGCCGGTCCTCGAGGCCAAGGGGTACCGGACGGGCGTCGAGTTCGTCGGCGAGGAGGCCCGCAACGCCGACGAGGTGCGCGATGTCGTCGACGAGTACCTCAAGCTGATCGGGCGTCACGAGAGCGCCGGCCTCGCCACACCGACCCAGCTCGGCTTCGACCTGTCGAACGTCGGCTCCCTCATCTCGCCCCAGACCGGTGCGGACAACACGGCCGCCCTGCTCAAGGCCGCCGCCCCACAGGGCATCGGCATCCTCATCAGCATGGAGCGCTCGTCCTTCGTGGACGACATCCTCACGGTCTTCAAGGGCCTCGCCGAGGAGCACGAGAACGTCGCCCTGACCCTCCAGGCCCATCTGCACCGAACCGAGGGCGACCTCGCCACCGTCCTGCCGCTCGGCCGCAAGATCCGCCTGGTGAAGGGCGTCTACAACGAGGCCCCGGAGGTCGCCCTGCCGCGCGGCCCCGAACTGAACGACCGCTACGCCCGGCTCCTGGAGCGCATCCTCGATCACGGCAACCCCGTGGCCGTCGCCACCCATGACGCCACGCTTCTCGAACTGCTCGACAGCCGCGGGCTGTTGGAGCGGATCGAGGAGCTGGAGATGCTGCACGGCTGCCGCCCGCCCCTGCTCAAGGCACACAAGGACCGCGGCATCCCGTGCCGCGTGGCCACGGTGTACGGGCAGAACTGGTGGCTGCACTTCCTGCACCGCCTCGCCGAGTACCCGCCGGTCGCCCTGACCGCTCTGGCCGACCTGTACGAACCGGAGCGGGTCCGCTTCGGCTCCGAGTACTGATCCCCGAGTACTGATCAGCGCGTACTGACCCGCGAGGTTCCCACCCGCGAGCACGACCTGCTCCAACCCGAAAGAAGGTAGTCCGTTGTCATCCACTCCGCCTGTTGCCGCCATCGTCGACGGTTACTCCACAGGGAACTTCCTTCCTGCGGCCTTCACCCGCCTGGGTGCTCGAGTCGTCCATGTCCGCAGCACCCCGGAGTGGATGACTTCGATGCTGCTGCCCAACACGGACGACTACATCGCCGACCTCGTCTTCCAGGACGAGGAGCAGATCGTCAAGGAGCTGCGCTCGCTGAACGTCAGCGCCGTGCTCGCCGGGCAGGAGCCCGGAGTGCCGCTCTCCGACCGGCTCAGCGAGCTGATGGGCACGGCCAGCAACGGCTCGCGCCTCTCGGTCGCCCGCCGCGACAAGTACGAGATGATCGAGGTCCTGCGCGCCGCCGGCCTGCACTGCGCCGACCAGTTCAAGAGCGACGACCCGCAGGCCCTGGTCGACTGGGCCGAGGCGCACGGCACCTACCCCGTGGTGATCAAGCCGCTCAGCTCCGCCTCCACCGACGGCGTGTTCATCTGCAACGACGCGGACGAGGTGCGCGAGGCCGCCCAGCAGGTCCTGGCCGCCCGGGACATCTTCGACCTGCCCAACCGCGAGGTGCTCATCCAGTCCTATCTGGACGGCGAGGAGTACATCGTCGACACCGTCAGCCACGACGGCCACCGCTTCGTCTGCGGTGTCTGGAAGTACGAGAAGACGCTGGTCAACGGCAAGAACATCTACGACAAGGATGTGCTGCTGCCGGCCGACGAGTTCCCGGTGCCCGAGCTGATCGCGTACGTGGACCAGGTCCTCGAAGCCATGAACATCCGCTTCGGTCCCACCCACACCGAGGTCAAGATGACCTCCGACGGCCCGGCACTGGTGGAGATCGGCGCGCGCCTCAACGGCGACATGAACCCGGACTTCCACCAGGTCTGCCTCGGCCACAACCAGGCCGACCTGATCGCCCTGTCCTACATGCGGCCCCAGGAGTTCCTCGACCGCTACGGCGACCGCGTCTACACCCGCCGCCAGCCGGCCGTGGTCTACAACGCGCCCAGCGGACAGGAGGGCGAGGTGAAGGCGATCGACGAGGCCGTCGTCCGGGAGATCGCCGCCCTGCCCACCGTGTTCCTGCCGAGCGTGAAGGTGCCGGTGGGCGGCCGGGTCCGCCGTACCGTCGACCTCCTCACCAGCCCCCTGCGGATCTTCATGACCGGGGTCACCCAGGAGGCCGTCCTCGACGACTACAAGCGCCTGCAGGAACTGAAGGACAAGGTGTACCTCGTCTGATGCTGCGCAGTACTCTGCACGCGGTCCGCGGGCTCGCGCCCGAACTGCGGACCCTGTTCATCACCACCCTGCTCTTCCGGTCCGGAACCATGGCGTTCCCGTTCCTGTCCGCCTACCTGGTGGCGCAGAACGACTACTCCGCGGGGCAGGTGGGCTCGATCGTCGGCGCCTACGGGCTCGGCGCGCTGGCCGCCGATCTCGCGGCCGGTCCGGTCCTGCGCTTCGTGTCCGCGCGGACCGTGATGATCAGCGGGCTGGTGGGCAACGCGGCGCTGGTGCTGGTCCTTCCGCTCGCGGAAAGCGCCGCGCTGCTCACGGTGGGCACCCTCGTATGGGGCTTCTTCTACGAGGCGTTCACGCCGGCCGCGTACGCGGAGACTGTGCGGTACTCGCAGGAGAGCGACCGCAAGGTCGCCTTCTCCTGCAACCGGCTCGCCATCAACGTCGGCATGGGCATCGGACCGGCGCTGGGCGGACTCGTGTTCGCCTGGCGGCCGGCCGGCCTGTTCCTCATCAACGCCTGTGTCGTCCTGGCGACCGCCGTCTTCCTCACCCTGCGGACCTCCAACGGGTCCGTGGCGGCGGGGGAGAAGGCGGTCCGGGGCCGCATGGTGGCGCCGACCCTCAAGGGCGAGACCCGGTTCTGGACGATCTTCCTCCTGGCTCTCCCGATCCATCTCGCGTACGCGCTGCCGCCGACCTTCCTCAGCGCCTACGTGATCCACGAGCGCGGCCTCGACAGCTTCTGGGCCGGCATCATCTTCTTCGTCAACGCCGGTGCCATCGTGCTCTTCGAGGTGCCGCTGAACACGGCGATGCGGAACGTGAGCCACTACGCCTCGCTGCTGGTCGGCTATCTGCTGGCCGGCGCGGGCTTCGCGCTCATGGGCCTGTCCGGTTCGGGGCCCGCGCTCGTGGGCGCGACGCTGCTGTGGACCGCGGCGGAGATGATCGTCTTCCCGGCGCTCCTCCACTACGTCAGCGAGGTCTCCGCCCCGTCCGTCACCGGCCGCAACATGGGGCTCTACTCGGCGGGCGTCAACGTGGGCCTGATCGCCGTGCCCCAGCTGAGCCTGACGCTCACGTCGGGCGGCCACCCGGCGAGCCCGTGGTACGTGGTCGGAGCCGCCGTCGGCGTCGCGCTCGTCCTGATCGTCACCGTCCGGCGCAGTTCCTACCTCTGGCTGACCGAGCCCGAGCCGGAACCCGCTCCTGTCTCCTGACCCAACGGAGTTGGCGCATGCCCATCCACTTCAACAACGCGGGCGCGGGCCTCATGCCCGAGACCGTGACGCAGGCCATGACCGGCTACCTGGCCGAAGAGGCACAGGGTGGCGCCTACGAGGCCGAGCAGCGGCACGCGGACACCCTCGAACACGGGGTGTACGAGACGCTCGCGCGCGCACTGGACGCCCCCGCGGACGACATCGCCCTGTTCGACAGCGCCACCCGCGCCTGGTCGGCGGTGGTGTCCCACCTCCCGTTCACCTCCGGCGACCGGGTCTGGGTGACGCCGTACGAGTACGCCGGCAACCTCATCCTGTGGACCGAGCTGCGCCGCCGCTTCGGGCTGCGCATCGAGGTCGTACCGCTGGTGCCCGACGGCGACCTGGACCTGGAGTGGATGAGCGCGCACATCGGTGACGACGTCGCCTTCGTCGCCGTACCCCATGTGCCGTCCGGATGCGGGATCGTCACACCGGTCGAGGAGATCGGGAAGATCCTCGCGCCCTGGCGGTGCTTCTACGGCATCGACGCCTGCCAGTCCGTCGGACAGTTGCCGGTATCGGTCGCGTCCATCGGCTGCGACCTGCTCACCGGCGCGGGACGCAAGTTCCTGCGCGGGCCGCGCGGTACCGGATTCGCCGCGATCGGGCCCCGGTTGCGGGCCCAGGTCTCCCTGCCCTTCCATGACCTGCACATCGCCGACATGGTCGCGGACGACGACTACGAGGTGCGCACCACCGGCGCCCGCCGGTTCGAGTACGCCGAGCGCGGCAGCGCCGGCGTCATGGGCCTCGACGCGGCGGTCCGTCACCACCTCGCCCGCACCGACGGCGGCCCCGGCCCGTTGCGTGACGCCGTGCGCGCGGTGATCGAGGAGCTGCCGGGGACGCGGCTGGTCGACCCCGGATCCCGGCACGCCGCCATCGTCACCTTCAGCCACGACCGGGTGTCGCCCGAGCGAATCCGGGCCGAGCTGCGAGCACGCGGTGTCAACGTGTGGATCGCGCAGGGCAGTCACACACCCCTGTACATGCGCACCGCGGACGTCGATTTCGCCGTGCGTGTTTCCCCGCATTACTACAACTCCATGGCCGACGTGGAGACGTTCGCCGACGCGCTGCGCGACGTCCTGCGATGACCCAGCGGTTCCCACATCCGTCTCATCGAGTCGAAGGAGGGGCAGAAATGCCCGTAGAAAGCCAGGAAGCGGAGAGGCAAGAAATTCTCGCACTCGTCACCCACATCATGGAGGACACCGTCGGCCTCGAACTGGACGACGACGTCGACCTGAACACCTCGATCGGCCCGGAAGGCCTCGGACTCGAGTCGATCGGCATTCTCGAGGTGACGGTTCACCTCGAGCGTGAGTACGACATCGAGTTCTCCGACGAGGCGTTGGAGCTGCTGCTGGGCGGAACGCTCGGGGAGTTCATCGACGAGGTCGTCAGGCAGCGTTCGGCCGTGGCCGCCGGCGCGAGCACGGAGAACAGTGGTTCCCGGTGATCACGTCGAACGACATCAGGAGGATCCTCGTCGACGGCAGGACGCTGGCCGGCGTGGAGGACGTCGAGGACGACTCGGAGATCCTGGTCGACTCCTTCTCGCTCGCCTGGCTCGACCACAGTCTGCGCACCGAATTCGGCGTCGAACTCGACCTGCGGGAAGTCCGGGCCGAGGACTTCTCCAGCATCAACCGCATCGCCGACTACGTCAACGCGTTGACCGCCGGGGCCGCCGTGGCGTCAGGAGACGGCCGATGACGGAATCCCAGCGCGTCGTCGTCACGGGTTTTGGTGTCTTCACCGCATTCGGTTTCGGGGAGAAGGCGCTGCTCGACGGGGTGTTCTCGGGCCGTCCGGCATTCCGCGAAGTGGAACGGTTCGACATCTCGCCGTTCCGCTGCAAGTCCGCTGCCGTATACGACGGCAGCGGACCGGAAATACCCGAGGTGAGCTTCGCGGGCGACCCGCCGCCGCGTCAGCACGACGCGCTGGCGGCCTGCTCACGCGCGGCGATCGACATGGCGGGCATCGCTCCGTCGAAGATCTCCGGCGTACTCGTCGGCAGCCAGGGCGACTACCGCCCGATCACCCGGTACTGGGGCTCGGTGGCCGAGGGAGCGGACACACCCGACACGGCGTTCCTCAAGGACAGCGTGCCCGGCCAGCTCTCCCACGGTCTGGGCGAGGCGCTCGGCGTGGGGCCGCTGCGGATGACCTTCATCAACGCCTGTGTGGCCTCCGCCGACAGCATCATCCACGCCAGCCGCCTCATCAGCAAAGGACGTGCCGACGCGATGCTGTGCGGCGGGTCCTACCTGGTCGAGCGAGAGCTGTTCGCCAAGTTCGACTCGGCGCGCGCGTTCGCCAAGGACGGCCACGTCCGCCCGTTCTCCAAGGACCGCACCGGGCTGCTGCTCGGCGACGGAGTGGCGTGCCTGATGCTGGAGTCCGAGGCGAGTGCGCGGGCGCGCGGCGCGAACGTGCTTGCCCGGGTGGCGGGTTGGGGTATCTCCTCCGACGCCTACCACGCCAGCCGGCCGCACCCCGAAGGCCGCGGCACGGCAACGGCGATGGAGTCCGCGCTCCGCGTCGCGGGCCTCGACGCCGACGCCGTGGACTACGTCAACGTGCACGGCACGGGCACCGCATCCAACGACACCTCCGAGACCGCCGCGCTGCGCCGGGTCTTCGGGGAGCGGGCCGCGCAGCTGCCCGTCAGCTCGACCAAGAGCACGACGGGACACACCCTCGAAGGCGCCGGGGCCGTGGAGGCCGTGATCACTCTGCTGGCCCTCAACCACGGACTCGTCCCGCCCACGGCCAACTTCACCACGCCCGATCCCGCGCTGGACCTGGACTACGTGACCGACGGTCCCCGCCACCGGAGTCTGCGACGGGCGATCTCGACCAACTCCGCCTTCGGCGGGGCCAACACGGCGCTGCTCCTGGAGCGAGCATGATCGACACGCTTACCGAACGACTGCTGGTCTCCGAGGCGCTCGTCGTGCCGTCCGGCTTCACGGCCGGCGCCACCACGGTCGAGCCCGTCGAACCGGGCCGCGTGCCCGGCTTCGTGGAGTCGGCCTTCAGCCCGCTGATCAAGGCCGTCGTCGATCGCTGCCTGGCCGAAGTCACGGGCGGCGAGGCCTTCGGCGAGGAGGGCGCGCGCACCGGCCTGGTGCTGGCGACCCTCTTCGGCGACACGGTCACCGCCGATCTCGGGAGCAAGCTGCTGACGTCCGGGCGGGTGGCCAACCCGCTGCTGTTCTACCAGTCGGTGCCGACGACGATCCTCGGCGTGGTCGCCCGCGACTACGCCGTCACGGGACCGACGACCTGCGTCGCCCTCCGCGGCGACCTGCGCGGCGAAGCCCTCGACCTCGTCGACATGATCCTCGACGACGGCATGGACCAGGTGCTGCTCCTCGGCATCGACCTGGCGACCGAGTCCCGGCCGCTCAGCGCCCACGCACAGCTGACGGACGGCGGGCCGCACACGGACGCGGCACGGGTCGACACCGCCGTCGCGTTCCTGATCCGCCGAGCCGACTCCTCGCCCGGGACGGCCCCGGCCGCCGTGGCTCCCGTCGCCGACGAGCACCTGTCGGACTTCGGGAGCCTGGCCGGACTCGTCCAGCTCTACCTCACCGTGCGCGCGGAGCGTGCGGCGGCCGCTGCGGGGGCGGTCGCCGTGAACGTGGGTTCCGCACTGGGCGAGCGTGAGCTGCGTCTGCTGCTGAGGGAGCCCTGATGACCACGACAGCCGAGCGCACGACGACTCACGCGGAAGAATGGCTGGACGGGCTGCTCGCTCGCGCCGCCCGGACGTACCCGGACCGGCCCGCCCTCGTGGACGGCGACCGCGCCTGGACGTACGCGGAACTCGACGACGCCGTGGGCCGCCTCGCCGGACGGCTCGCCGACGAGGGAGTACGGCCCGGAGAGCGGATCGGGGTCTTCATCGCGAAGTCGGCCGAGGCCGTCATCGCCGTCCACGCGGGGCTGCGCGCCAAGGCGGTCGTGGCACCACTGGACGTCCGCAACCCCGTCGTCCGCACCGGCCGCATGCTGCGTCAGGGCGCCCTGACCCGGCTGCTCACCGTCGCCGCGTCCGAGAACATCGCCCGCAAGGCGGTGGGCGGCGACGAGATTCCCGAGGTCGAGGACCTCGGGGACGGCATCGGACTGCTGCGCACGCGGGAGCGGACGCCGGCGGAGCCGCTTCCCGAGCCCGCGCGTGAGGGCGGCTATGTGCTGTTCACCTCGGGCAGCACCGGGGTGCCGAAGGGCGTGCTGCTGTCGCACGCCAACGTCGCGCACTTCGCCGTCTGGGCCGCCGCGGAGACGGGGCTGCGTCCCACCGACCGCATCGGGTCACAGGCCGCCCTGACCTTCGACCTGAGCACGTTCGACCTGTTCTCCGCCGCCGCGGCCGGCGCGTGCACCGTACTGATGCCGGAACGGCTGAAGGCGTTCCCCGCCGATGTCGTCAACTGGCTCACCGAACAACGGATCAGCGTCCTGTACGCGGTGCCGTCCCTGTACGTCAACATGCTCGAACGGGGCGGCATCGCCGACGCCTTCCCGGCCGGCCTGCGGACGCTGGTGTACGCGGGCGAGCCCTTCCCGCCGCGCTCGCTGGAGGCGTGTCTGCGCCTCGCCGCCGACCGGCCCGTCTACAACTTCTACGGGCCGACGGAGACCAACGTCTGCACCTTCCTCCGGGTCCCGGCGACATGGACGGCGGAGCAGGAGGCCACGATCGGTTCGGCCGTGCCCGGCGATGTCGTGGACGTCTTCGACGAGACCGGTGAGCCCACGGCCGACCGGGGCGAGATCCACGTCGCCGGCGCGACGGTCTTCCTGGGCTACCTGGTGGACGGGGCACTCCACGATCCGACCCGGCAGGTCCGCTTCGGTGACGGGGTCGTCCGCCGCGCCTATCCGACCGGAGACCTCGGCAGGCGCACGAGCGACGGTGAGCTCGTGCTGTTCGGCCGGAAGGACTCCCAGATCAAACGGCACGGCTACCGCATCGACATCGGGGAGATCGAGAGCGTGCTGCTCGACTCTCCCGGGATCCGGGCCGCCGCCGTCGTCGCCAAGACCGGCGAGTACGAGGGCGAGGTCTGGGCGTACGCGCAGGGCACGGTGTCCGAACGGGACGTTCTCGGGCTGCTGCGCACCCAACTCCCGCTGTACATGGTCCCCGACCGGGCCGTCGTGGTCGACGCGCTCCCGCTCAACGCCCGCGGGAAGACCGACCGTCTGACGCTCGCGGCCGAGGCGCTGCCGCACCCCTCGCCGCAGAAGGAGACACGATGACGCTCCCCGACGACTTCGACAAGATCCTGGAGGCCGCCCACCAGGTCGGGCGGAAGCTGGAGCCGCTGGCGGCCGGCGTGGACGCCCGGACCGGCGACCTCCAGGAGCCCTACCGCCTCCTCGCCGAGGCCGGGTTCCTGACCCTGCTGGTACCGCGCCGGGCGGGCGGCGCCGGGCTCGGGTTCGCCGACTACTGGCGGGTGCTGTCCGCCGTCGGCTTCCACAACGGCGCGGCCGCACTCGGGCTGAACATGCACAACGCGGTCATCGGACCGCTGTGCGAATCGGCGGACACCCCTCTTCCGCCGATGGCCGAGGAGTTCCGCACCTGGCTCTTCGACGAGGTGGTGGGCGGCCGCAAGATCTTCGCGTCCGCCGCGTCCGAACCCGCCGGCGGAGCGAAGCTGCGCGGATTGCAGACCCGTTACCGGCGGACCGACGACGGCGAGGGGTTCGTGATCACGGGCGAGAAGTCGTTCGTGTCGCTGGCCGGCATCGCCGACTACTACGCCGTCCCCGCCCGGCCCGAGGACTCCGACGACCCGGGACGGATCTCGCACTTCCTGGTGAGCAAGGACGACCCCGGGGTCAGGTTCGGCGAGATCCACAACCTGACGGCGATGTACGGGACCAGCACCGCCAACATGACCCTGGACTCCGTCACCGTGCCCCGGTTCCGGCTGTTCCTCGGCATCGAGGGCCTGTCGCTGCCCAAGGTGATCCGCGAACCGCACTGGATGGTCGCCGGCTACACCGGTGCGTACCTGGGCATCGCCGAAGCCGTGCAGCAGGCCGTCGTCGACCATGTGGCCGCCTCGCCCAAGAAGGCGCAGTCCGCCGTCGTCCAGCGCACCGTCGGCCTGAACGCCGCCCGCCTGCTCGCGGCCCGCGCACTGGTCGAACGCGCCGGTGAGGCCGTCGACCTCGGCCGCGGCGGCGCCACGGCCAACACGCTGGTCCACGCCGCCAAGTACGCCGTGGCCGACCTCGGTCCGGAGCTGGCCCGCACCGCCGTCTCGCTCTGCGGTTCGGCCGCCGTGAGCCGTGCCAAGCCGATCGAGCGGCTGCTGCGCGAGCTCCAGTACGGGGCGGTGATGCCGGCCAAGCCGGAGGAGTGTCTGGAATACCTCGGCAAGGGCGCGCTGGGCGTCGACCTCCGCGACGAGAACTCGTTCTCCTGGTGAATCGAACGATTGGAGAGACCTCATGACCGAGGACGGCGCGGTGTTCGAGCATCCCGTCCTGCCCCGCTTCTTCGAGATCGACCGCCAGGGCGTCATGTTCAACATGTGGTACCTGGCCCACGTCGACGAGGCGGTGGACGGCTTCTTCCTCGCGCGTGACCTGCCGTACTCCTCCTGGTCCGAGCTGGGCGTCGACGTGCACGTCGCCCATGTCGAGATCGACTGGAAGGCGGCCATCACCCTCACCGACCGGCCCAAGGTGCTGATGAGCACCGCACGGATCGGCAAGAAGAGCTTCACCCTGGACTTCGCCTTCACCCGCGACGACGAGATCACCGCCACCGGCTGCATCGTCTATGTCGCGGTGGCCACCGACGGATCGGGCAGCACGCTGCTGCCCCCTCGGCTGGTCGGGGCGCTGGGCGAGGTCTCGCCGCTGCGGACCGCATGACAACCATCGTGATTCGGGGGCATTGATGACGAGATCGGTACTGGTGACCGGAGGAAACCGGGGGATCGGCCTGGCCATCGCCCGGGAGATGGCCGCCGCCGGCGACGCCGTGGCCGTGACCTGTCGGTCGGGCGAGGCGCCGGACGGACTGTTCGGCGTGAAGTGTGACGTGACGAGCGCCGAGGACGTGGACAGCGCCTTCGCGAAGGTCGAGGCGGAACAAGGACCCGTCGAGGTACTGGTGTCCAACGCCGGGATCACCCGGGACAAGATCCTCGCGGTCATGCGCGAAGAGGACTTCGACGCGGTGCTCGACGCCAACCTGACGGGCGCGTACCGGGTCGCGAAGCGGGCGGTGAAGAACATGATCCGGGCACGCTCCGGCAGGCTCGTCTTCGTCTCCTCGGTGGTCGCGTTCAACGGCCAGAGCGGTCAGTCCAACTACGCCGCCTCGAAGGCGGGACTGGTCGGATTCGCCCGCTCGCTCGCCCGGGAACTCGGCCCGCGGAACATCACCGCGAACGTGGTCGCGCCCGGGTTCGTCGACACCGACATGACCGCGGGACTCAGCGACCGGATCAAGGCGGCCGCCAAGGAACGCATCCCGCTCGGCCGCACCGCCTCGCCCGAGGAGATCGCCAAGGTCGTGCGCTTCCTGGCCGGCGCGGACGCCGGATACGTCACCGGAGCCGTCGTCCCGGTCGACGGCGGCCTGGCCATGGGACTCTGAGAGAGGAAGCCGTTCATGGGAATCCTTGAGGGCAAGAGCATCCTGGTCACCGGGGTGCTCACCCAGGACTCCATAGCATTCCACGTCGCGAAGATCGCGCAGGAACAAGGCGCGCAGGTCCTCCTCACCGCCTATCCCCGCCGCGGGCTGACCGAACGCATCGCCAGGCGTCTGCCCTCCGGCGCGGACGCCGTGCCGCCCGTCATCGAACTCGACGTCACGAACGCGACGCAGACGGCGGAACTGCCGGACCGGATACTCGAACACGTGCCCGCGCTCGACGGTGTCGTGCACGCGATCGGAGCCGCTCCGCAGACGGCACTCGGCGGCAACTTCCTCAACACCTCCTGGGACGACGTGGGGGCGGCCATGCACGCCTCCACCTACTCCCTGAAGTCCCTGACCGTGGCCTGCCTCCCGCTGATGAAGAACGGCGGCTCGGTCGTGGGCCTGGACTTCGACGCCTCCCAGGCCTGGCCGCTCTACGACTGGATGGGCGTCGCCAAGGCGGGACTCGAGGCGTGCTCCCGCTACCTCGCGAGGTACGTCGGACCGCAGGGCGTACGCGTCAACCTGGTCGCGGCCGGGCCACTGGACACCCCGGCCGCCAAGGGCATCCCCGGATTCCAGGAGGTGGCCGGCGTCTGGGGCGACCGTGCCCCGCTGGGCTGGAACACCGCCGACCCCGTCCCGGCGGCCAAGGCGTGCGTGGCGCTGCTGTCGGACTGGTTCCCGTCGACCACCGGGGAGATCGTGCACGTCGACGGCGGCGTCAACATCATCGGCGTCTGACCGGCCGTCACGCCCCACGGAAAACGCCTGACGCACAGCGCCCCACTGACAACGCTCTACGGACAAGGAGACCGACATGGCAGAGATCACCGACGACATCCGGGAACGCGTGAAGAAGATCGTCTGCGACATCCTCGAGGTCGAGCCCGCCGAACTGACGGAAACGACGGTGTACACCGAGGAGTTCGGCGCCGACTCGCTGGCGGTCATCGAGATCCTGACGGCCCTCGAGGACACCCTCGACGTCAGCATCGACCAGGCCGAGGCCCCGCGCATGGTGAGCCTGGCCGGCATCTACGACGTCCTGGCCGAGGCATGACCGGTACGCCGGAGCGGGTCGTCGTCACGGGCCGCGGCGTGGTGTCGAGCATCGGCTTCGGCGTGGCGGAGTTCGCCGAGGGGCTGCGGGCCGGCCGCAACGAGGTCGCGCCCCTCACCGCGTTCGACACGACGGGATTCGCCTACGCCAACGGATCCGAGGTCACGGGGTTCGATCCGGCCGGCTGGCTCACCCGGACCCCGGTGGACCAGCTCGGCCGGGCGAGCGCCTTCGCCGTCGCCGCCGCCCGAATGGCCCTGGCCGAGGCGGGACTTGACGGTGCGGAGCTGCGGGACCGTCCGGGGCACATCTCGGTCGGCACCGCCGACGGGGAGGCGCGGGACCTCGACGCGCTGGCCGCCGACACGGTCGCGCGGGGAGCCGGCACGGTGGACCCGGCACTCGTCGAACGCGCCGGGACCCATCGGCTGTCCGCGTCCATCGCCTGGGAGCTCGGGCTCGAGGACGTGACCGCGATGACCTTCCCGACCGCCTGCTCGGCGGGCAACTACGCGATCGGCGACGGGCTGGACGCCATCCGCGTCGGCGACGCCGACTACGCCCTGGTCGGCGGCGTCGACGCGGTCTGCCGACGGTCGTTCGCCTCGTTCTACCGGCTGGGCATCATGTCCCCGGACCGGTGCCGCCCGTTCGACGCCGACCGCCAGGGCATCCTCAGCGGCGAAGGAGCGGGGATCCTGCTCCTGGAGAGCCTGACCTCGGCGCGGGCACGGGGAGCGACCATCCACGCGGAGGTGCTCGGCTACGGGCTCAACTGCGACGCCCACCACGCGTTCGCACCCGAGGAGAAGAGCATTCAGCGGTGCATGGAGGCGGCACTGCGTGACGCCGGGGTGCGGCCCGGCGACGTGGACCTGATCTCGGCGCACGGAACCGGCACCAAGTCCAACGACGTGACGGAGATCCGTGCGATCAAGTCCGTCCACGGCGACCGGACGCCCCCCGTCATCTCGCTGAAGTCGATGCTCGGTCACACGATGGGCGCCTCCGCCGCGCTCGGCGCGATCGCCTCGTCGATCGCGATCACCGAGGGCTTCATACCTCCGACGGTCAACCACCGGACGCCGGACCCGGAACTTGACATCGACTGCGTCCCCAACCGTTCGGTCGCCGCCGACGTGAGGATCGTGCAGAACAACGGCTTCGCCTTCGGCGGCAACAACGCCATCGTCCTGCTGGGCCGTTACGAGGAATCCCGATGATCATTACCGCTTGGTCGGCACTGTCCCCGTACGGCACCGACGACCAGGACTTCGCGCAGGGCACCGTGTCGGGCCGGCCGCTGCCCGACGGCACCCGGCCGGTCCCGGACTTCGAACCGCGCGAGTTCCTCGGGCAGCAGGGCACCCGCGCCATGAGCCGCGCCACGGCCCTGTCCGTCGCGACCTCCGCCCGGCTGCTCACCGAGGACGACGACCGCGAGCGCACCGGGCTGGTGCTGGGCACGACGAACGGCAGCGCGCAGAACATCCTGGACGTCAACCGGGCCTCGCTGCTGCGCGGGAAGCCGTACCACATCCAGCCCTCGGTCATCCAGAACGCGGCCATGAACAGCGTCGCGAGCCAGACCGCGATCTGGCACGGCCTCAGGGGACCCAACGCCACGCTGGCCGGGGGCCGCACCACCGGCCTTTCGGCCCTCGGCTACTGCCGGCGCCTGCTGCTGACGGGCCGCGCGGACACTCTCCTCGCGGGGGCCGCCGAGGAACTCACCGAAGCACGCACGTGGGTCGGCGACGACACCGCCCCCCTGGCCGAGGGCTGCGCCATGGTCCGACTGGAGCGCAGTGCCTCCGACGGCCTGGCCGAGGTGCTCGCCGTCGCTTCGGTGGTGGCCGTGGACGGCGACATCGGCTCGGCCGTGGTGAAGGCCGCGAACAGGGTGCTGACCCGTACCTCGCCCGACCGGGTGTGGGCCGCCGTCGGCTCGGGAACGACGGACGACGCGGAGTCCAAGGCTCTGGCCACGGTGTGCCCCGAGGCGACGGTGCTGCCGCCGCTGACGGAAACCCTCGGCCAGGTCCATGCCGCGTCAGGTCCCTTCCAACTGGCGGCCGTCCTGAGCCACGCCGCCGCCTCGGAGCCGGCCGAGCGGTTCGCGCTGCTGACCTCGGCCGAACCCCAGGGCATCGCGGTCGCCGCTGTCCTCCGACTCAAGGGAGAAACCGTTGTCATTTGAGACCGCCTTCGCCGTCACGCCGTCGAGCTCCGGCTTCCGGGGCACGGTCGGCGAGGAATGGATGTTCGCGGGCCGCGTCTTCGGCGGCTGTGTGGCGGCGTTCGCGAGCGAGGTCGCCCGGGCCGCCGCACCCCATCTCGTCCTGGGCGGAATCCAGGGCTCCTATCCGCGGGCGGCCTCGCCCGGCCCCATCGAGGGCCGTGTCGAGACCATCCGGAAGGGCCGGAGCACCGAGTTGGTCCGCGTCGACCTGATCCAGGGGGACGAACTGGTCTTCACCGCCCAGGCCTGGATGCTCGACAGCGCGCTGGTGCCGACCGACCGGTCCGGCACCGACGTGGAACCCCCGGAATCGGCCGCGCCGGTGACGTGGCTGGCGGACGAGGTCGCCTTCTTCAAGAACCTCGAGGTCCGGGCGATCGACTACCCGCTCACCCCGGCCGGGCTCGGCGACGGCGTCCCCCGGTGCGAGGTCTGGGTCAGGGGCCGCCCGGACCTGATCGGCGAGGCGACCCACGGGGCGGCCGTCGACCTGCTGCTCTTCGACAGTTTCCTGCTGGAGTGCGTGTTCCGCAGCGAGGGAGTCGGCACCGTCCAGCCGATCACCCTGGATCTGGGCGTCCGGTGGACCCGGCACGTCCCCATCCAGGCGTGGCGCCGCCTCACCACGGAGGCGACCATCACCGACGGCATCGCGCTGGCCGAGGGCACCAACCGGACCGCCGACGGCGCCGTCCTGTCCACGGCCACCACGCTCGGCAGGCTGCTCCGGCGCGCCGAACCAGAGGCCCGGAAGTGACGGTCGGCGGGAAAGGCGATCTGATACCGGTATGAAGATTCGCATCGGCGTGGGGAACGTGCCCGAGCGCGGTACGCCGCCCGGCGATCCCGATCTGGCCCGTCTGGTGACCGAGTTGGAGACGCACGGGGTCGACTCGGTGTGGCTGTCCGACCTGGTCTCCGCGCCGGGCGTGGTCGATCCGCTGGTCGGCGTGGCCTACGCCGCGGGTCTCACCGAGCGGCTGAAGCTGGGCATGAGCGTGGTGGTTCTGCCCGGCCGCAACCCGGCGGTGCTCGCGGCGCAGCTGGCGAGCCTGGCCGCGCTCGCCCCGCGCCGGGTCCTGCCCGTCTTCGGTGTCCGCCCGGCCCGGCGCGCCGACCGGACGGTGTTCCCGGTGCCGGACGGGCGGCGCGCCGAGGTGTTCGAGGAGGCACTGGGCGTGGTGCGGGCCCTGCTGACCGAGCCGGTCGTCACCCACCACGGCCGGTACTTCCACCTGGACGGGGCCTCGGTCGCCCCGCTGCCCGCGCGGCCCCTGGACCTGTGGCTCAGCGGCCGGGTCCCGGCCGCCCTGGACCGGGTCGGCCGGCTCGGTGACGGCTGGCTCGGCAGCAACATCACCCCGGCCGAGGCCGAAGGCTGCCGGGCCCGGATCGTGAGCGCCGCCGACCGCGCGGCCCGGACGATCGAGGAGGACCACTACGGCACCTACCTGACGATCGTCCAGGACGACGCCGCCGGGCACGCCGTGGACGCCCTGCTGGCCCGGCTGCGCCAGGACCGCCCCGACGTGGCGGACCCCCGCACCCTGCTGTGCTGGGGCTGGGCCGACGCCCGCGAGCACCTGCGTCGGCTCACCGACGCCGGCCTGTCGAAGTTCGTGGTGCGCCCGGCGGGCCCGGTGACCTCGCGCCGCGCCTTCGTCGAGGAGTTCACCACCGAGCTGATGCCCCTCGAGAACCGCTGACTGCCGCCGCCCGCCGGGCTTCAGACGGAGGCCGGGGAGGCGGCGCGCAGCGGGCCGAGCGCCCCCGCCCAGGCCAGCAACTCGTCGACCAGCCCGCACAGTTCCACCGCACGCAGCTCCTGCGGCTTGAACTCGGCGAGGTTCACGAAGTCCTCGCGCAGCGACAGCGCCACCTGCGGCCCGATGTCCGCCATCCGCAGCGGCCCCGCCTGCGCGCGCAGCTTCTGCACCGCCATGACCGCGCCGAAGAGGCCGTAACCGACGTAGCCGACCGGCTTGCCGCCCCACTCGTCGTAGAGGTAGTCGATGGCGTTGGTCAGGGCTGCGGGCGGGGCGGTGTTGTACTCGGGCGTGACGACGATGAAGGCGTCGAACGAGCCGATCCGTTCGGCCCATTGCCGGGTGTGCGGCTGCTGCCCCGGCGCCCTGCGCGCCGGGACGGCTTCGTCGAGCAGCGGCAGCGCGTGGTCCTTCAGGTCCACGAGCTCGAAGTCCGCTGCGTCGCCCGCGTGTTCGGCCGCCATGTCGCGTACCCATAGGGCCACCTGCTCGCCGTTCCGGCCGGGACGGGTGCTGCCGATGATGACGCCGGTCCTGATCATGTCCGATTCTCCTGTTCTGGTTCCGGTGTGCCGAACGTGTGGCGGCTCGGTCCCTGGTTCGCCTCGCGGAGGATCGCCCAGGTGTCCGCCACCGGGCCCAGGTGCCCGAGCTTGTCGGGGTTGAGCACGGAGCGGATCGTCTGGATCCGCCCGTCGACGACGTCGAGCGCCCAGGCGTTGATGACCCGGCCCTCCCGGTCGCGGAAGATCGCGCCGGGCTGCCCGTTCACCGCGCGCGGCTCCATGACGCCGCCGATCCGGGCGTACGACAGGACGATCACGCCGAGCACCCGGGACACGTCCCCGGCGCCATGGAAAGCGGGCTTCCACTGCGGGGCCTTGCCACCGCTGTCGCCGACCATCGCCACGTCGGCGGCGAGCAGCTCCCGCAGTCCGTCGACGTCCCCTTCCCGGAAGGCGTCGAGGAACCGACGGGCGAGTTCCTCGCGCTCGCGCCGGTCGGCCTCGAAGCGGGGCCGGCCCGCGTCCATGTGACGGCGCGCCCGCACCGCGAGCCGGCGGCACGCCGCCTCCGACCTGTCCACCGCCGAGGCGATCTCCGGGAAGCCGAAGGCGAACACCTCCCGCAGGACGAAGACGGCTCGCTCCAGCGGGCTGAGCCGTTCGAGCGGCAACAGGGCCGCCATCGACAGCGAGTCGGACAGTTCCGCCGAGCGCTCCGGGTCCTGGTAGGGGTCGGTGAGCAGCGGTTCGGGGAACCACGGACCGACGTACTCCTCGCGCCGGACCCGGGCCGAGCGCAGCACGTCGATCGAGATCCGGCTCACCACCGCCGAGAGGCAGGCCTTCGCCGACTCGGGGCGGGCCGGGGAGGTCTCGTAGCGCAGCCGGGCCTCCTGGACCGCGTCCTCGGCCTCGCCGACGCTGCCGAGGATCCGGTAGGAGATCGAGAACAGCAGCGGCCGCAGCTCCTCGAACTCCTCGGCGGCACCTGTGCCGGATGCGGCCGTCGCGTGCGCTACCAGGGCAGAGGTCCGTCCGCGTTGAAGAACCGGGCGGTCGGCCCGTCGGTCGCGAGCGTGGCCAGCCGCACCACGACCTCGGCCCCCTGCGCCGGGGTGAGGTACCCGCGGTGGTTGTTGATGTCCGTGTCGACGTAGCCGGGGTCGGCGGCGTTGATCAGGAAGCCGTCCTTGCGCAACTCCTGGGCGTACTGCACGGTCAGTGCGTTCAGCGCGGTCTTGGAAGGCATGTACGCGGCCGACGTCGGCAGCCCCGTCAGCGGGCCGTCCGGGGCACTGGTGATGGTCAGCGACGCGGCGGCGCTGCTGACGTTGACGATGCGCGGCGCCGGTGACTTCCGCAGCAGCGGGAGCATGGCGTTGGTCACCGCGATCACCCCGAAGACGTTGGTCTCGAAGACCGACCGGACCATGTCCAGGTCGACGGTGCTGGGGATCTGATCGACGGCGTCCTCGGGCGAGACCTGCCCGGAGCCGGTGATGCCCGCGTTGTTGACCAGCACGTCGAGGTGGCCGAAGCGCTCATCGATCTCCCGCGCGGCCTCACGGACGGTCGTCGGGTCGGTCACGTCCAGGGCGACCGCGTGCGCGTAGCCGCCCGCCGCGCACACCTCGGCAGCGGCCTCCTCGCCACGCCTGAGGTCTCTGGCGCCGATCAGGACCCTCATGCCCGACGCGGCGAGCTGCTCGGCGACCGCACGGCCGATCCCCTTGTTCGCCCCGGTGATCAGTGCCACCTTCCGGTGTGTGGTGGGCTCGTTCACGATCAAGCTCCTGTCCGGTTGAGACTGTGTTCGCTACCCAGGACGAGACAGCCGGTCCGTCTGTGACATGGCGGACCGCGCCGAGCGGGAACCGAGGGCTCTGGAACCAGGCCAAAATTCGCGGAGTGTCGACACACAGACTTTCCGACGGCTGCTTGCCGGGACCACATGGTTGGTTAGGGTGGCAAGTGGAGAAGGGGGAGGTGCATCGCATCTGCCGGATGGTCTGTGACGGTGTGCGGGCTTCCACTGGGGTCGTAGCGGCAGCCGACGACCAGAGCCCGAAACACGATGCGCGCGGCGCGGGCCCGGACCACCAGGTGGGCGGCCAGTTGGCCCTCGGTGCGAAGCGCCGGATCGGCGGGCCCTCGGACGCGGTGGGCGTGTGAGCGGCCGGTCGGCGCCCGCGGTGCTCCCCAGATCGCTGCGCGTGTGGCTCGGGCCGATTGCGGCCCTCGCCGCGCTGGTGGTCGTCGTGCTCGGGGTCCTGTACGCCGACGACAGCAAGCCCGGCACGGTGGACGCGCGGATCGGGGCGGCGTTGGACGGTGTGGGGCCGCCGTGGCGGCATGTAGCTCTGGCCATGGACTTCTTGGGAGAGCCAGTGGGAGCGGCGACGCTGGTCGTGGCCACCGTGGCGGGCTGCCTGCTGTTTCGGTGTCCTCGCGCAGCGGTGCTCGTCGTTGTCGGCGTCGGCATGACCGTGGGGACGGCGACGCTGCTCAAGCATCTGGCGGGACGCACCATCCACGGCGAGCACCTGTCCTACCCGAGTGGGCACGCCGCCTTCGCCACCGCGCTCGCCCTCGTGGTGGCGCTGCTCGCGACCGGCCTGCTCGGCCTCGGCAGGACGGCCGGCACGTCACTCGTGCTCGCCGCGGCACTGGTCGCCGGCGCCGCCATGGGCTGGGCGCAGGTGGCCCTGGGCGCGCACTACCCGACCGACGTCCTCGGCGGCTGGTGCACCGCGCTGGCGGTGATACCGGCGACCGCGTGGCTGGTCGACCGGACGGCCGACCGGCTGGTCGATCGGATGGCCGACGCCGGTCGCCGGTAGCGTCGCTGACGTCACGTCACGTCACGTCACGCCAAGCGGCGGAATACGGGCTTCACCGGTCGTCCGGCCAGCCAGGGGGTGGGGTCGGCGGCGTCCAGTGCCTTCCGGTACACCGCGCATGCCTGGGCCACCACGTCGACGGTGTGATCGATGTCGGCGTCGCTGAGCGCGCTGCTCACCACGAACGACGGGGCCAGCACCCCGCCCGCGAGTAGCCGGCGCAGGAACAGGGTGCGGTACTCCTGCGACGGCTGCCGGTTCTCGTCGAGGGTGGCGAAGACCAGGTTGCTGGCCCGGCCCCGGACGACGATGTGGTCGCCGACGCCCATGGCGGCCGCGGCGTCGCGGAGACCGGCGGCCAACCGCTCGCCGAGGCTGTGCAGCCGCGCGGTGACGCCCTCTTCGGTGTAGGTGGTGAGCACGGCCATCGCGGCTGCCAGGGAGTGCGTTTCCGCACCGTGCGTGGTGGACAGCAGGAACACCCGGTCGCCGGGGTGACGCAGCCCGCCCCGCTCCATCAGCTCGCGGCGCCCGGCCAGTGCGGAGACCGCGAATCCGTTGCCCAGCGCCTTGCCGAACGTGGAGAGGTCGGGGACGACGCCGTACAGGCCCTGGGCGCCCGCCTCGGACCAGCGGAAGCCGGTGATCATCTCGTCGAAGATCAGTACGCAGCCGTGCCGGTCTGCCAGTTCGCGCAGGCCGGCGAGGTACCCGGGCGGCGGCTCGGTGTGCGTGGCGGGTTCGAGGATCAGGCAGGCGACCTCGTCCTGGTACCGGGTGAGCAGCTCCTCCGTGGCCGCCAGGTCCCCGTAAGGGAACGCCACGGTGAGCTCGTTGGCCGCCGCCGGAACACCGGCGGACATCGGCGTGGTGCCGATGAACCAGTCGTCGACCGAGAAGAACGGATGGTCGGCGCAGATGGCCACCCGCGGGCGCCCGGTGACGGCGCGGGCGAGGCGCACCGCGGCGGTGGTGGCGTCGGAGCCGTTCTTCGCGAACTTCACCATCTCGGCGGTCGGCACCGTGGCCAGGAAGCGTTCCGCGGCTTCGACCTCCACGATGGACGGCCGGACGAAGTTGCTGCCGCGGTCGAGTTCCCGCCGCACCGCCTCGATCACGCGTGGGTGGGCGTGGCCGAGGCTGACCGACCGCAGCCCGGAGCCGTACTCGATGTAGCGGTTGCCGTCGATGTCCCACACGTGGGCACCGCGGCCGTGACTGATGACCGGGGCCAGGTTCTCGGGGTACTGGTCGTCGCCCTTGGCGTAGGTGTGCGCGCCCCCGGGGATCATGGCGTGCAGCCGCTCGTTCGCCGTCCGCGACCGGGGCAGCAGGAGCTCTTTGGTGTCTACGGTGTCCACGCGAACCTCAACTCTTGTTTTGCTGCAGGACCTCGGCGAGGCTCGGCGCCTCCCGGTCCCGTTGGGACATCGATGTGACCGGCAGTGGCCAGGGAATGGCGAGCTCCGGGTCGTCGAAGGCGATCGTCAGGTCCTCGGCCGGATCGTGCGGGCGGTCGATCCGGTACGAGACGTCGGCGGTTTTGGTCAGAGCCTGGAAGCCGTGCGCGCACCCCGCCGGGATGTACAGGGTCACCTGCGTCTCGTCGGACAGCTCGAAGAAGGCCCGGTTGCGATAGGTCGGTGAGTCCGTCCGCAGGTCCACGACGACGTCGAAGATCCTCCCGTACGAGCACCGCACCAGCTTGGCCTCGCCGGCGCCCGAGCGCAGGTGCAGGCCGCGCAGCACGCCCCCGGCCGAGCGGGACAGGCTGTCCTGGACGAAGGCGTCCGGGTCGAGGCCCACCGAGCGGACCACGTCGGCGTCGAAGGTGCGGCAGAAGAAGCCGCGCTCGTCTGCGTACGGCGTCGGCTCGAAGAGGTACGCGCCGGTGATCTCCGGGACTTGGATCGCCTTCATGGAGCCTTCCGCAAGGTGTGGGCGTGGCCGGCCCCAGGGAACAGGGCCGCGGTCAGGGAGTTGAACTGGTGCTCGAGTCGCCGGGCGGCGGCCAGGTTCCGCTCGGTGAGGGTCTGCCGCAGCTCGGCCGACCGCTTCTCCAGCGCCCGGAACTGCTCGAGCAGGCGGTCGGCGTCGACCTCGCGCGCCGGGTGGCAGTACGCGCCGAGGCCCATCTCCGTCATGAGCGCGTCGCTCTTCGCCGCGTAGCAGAGAGCGAGCACCGGCGTACCGGTCCTCAGCGCGCAGATCAGGTTGTGGTACCGGATCGCCACCACGGTGTCGGCAGCCGCCATCTCCTTCATCAGGTCGGCCAGTGAGGACGGCTCGGCAGCGGTGACCAGCGGCGAGTCCGCCGCGTCGAGGATCGCGGCGACCACCGACGCGTCGCACTCGTCACCGGTGAGCAGCCGGACGGCCCTGCCCTCCTCGATCAGCGCGCGGACGAACCGGATCGTCCCGTCGAGGTAGCGCCGGTATATCTCATCGGCCCGGGCGCGATCGTCGTTGCCGCCGTGGAAGTCCATGACGCCGACGCAGACCGGGCCCGGCGGGGCCGACGGGTCCGAGGGCGCGATGGGGGCACCTCCCTGCTCCGGGGGCCCCTCCCGGCCGAAGGCTGGGGGAGAAGCCGAGGGCTCGGGGGACCGCGGTGTCGGCAGGGCGAACGCGAGGTCCGGGTAGACCTCGTCGCGCGCGGTGTCCACGCCCATCGCCCGCATCGCGTCGCGGGACTGCGCGTCCCGGTACGACCGGTAGGCGGCCAGCCGCGCCGACCAGCGCACCAGGGCCCGGGTCGGCCGGTTGCCGATCGTCGCGGCGCCGACGCTGACCAGCGCCACCCGGGTGCGCAGCAGCCGGCCACTCGCGCAGAGCAGGAACAGCGAGTACGGGAAGCCCCACGGCCGCAGCGGCAGTGTCGCCTCCAGGACGCCCATGCCCGGCACGATCACCACGTCGTGCCGGCGCACCCAGGCAGCGGTGCGGAAGACGTCGACGAGTTTGCCCAGGCCCTTCGCCGCGATCGCGCCCGCACGCGATGCGGTCCGGTACTCCCCGCGGTACCAGTGCAGCCGCGTCGCGGGGATCCCGAACCGGGTCGTCACGGTCTCGGGTCCGCCGCACAGCGCGTCCACGACCGCCTCCGGGTGTTCGGCGCGGAGGTACCCGAGCACCGCTTCGAGCGATCCGTCGTTGCCGAGGTTGCCGGAGCCGAGCAGGCCGAACACCCCGACGCGCACCGGGGCCCTGTCCGCGGCCGTCATGCCTGCCTCCCCTCACGGCCGGCCACAAGGGCGTCGACGGAGACCGTGAGCCGGCCCGGATCGACCGGGGCGCGGTCCTCGACCCGCTCGCCGGCGCCCGGCCGGACCCGGCTGGTCATCCATGCGGCCAGGTGGCGGTAGCACGCGCGCCGGTCGGCCGGGGACAACGGCGCCCGCCCAATCGCCGCGACGAAGCCCCACATGTACTCGGCGAGCAGCCGGGGCGTCGGGTGCAGCGGGCCCGCCCGGCGCGGGTCCAGGTTGACGCACCGGGAGCGCTTGGAAGGGTTCGCCCGCTCGGCGCGCGTGGGGTGGTCGCGGCGGAAGTACAGCAGCTCCGGCACCTGGTGGAAGGGCCCGTGCAGGGTGATCTCGGCGACGAACGTGCGGTCCGCGTGGTGGTAGCTGTCGAGCGGCTTCACCCGGCGCAGCATGTCGGCCCGCATCACCCCGTAGAAGTCGTCGCCACCCGGCTCGAACAACAGGCTGCGGAAGCGCTCCGGCGCGTGCGGGGAGTCGGTGGCGAGCCCGTACTCGTAGGGGACCTTCACCTGGCCGTCGCCGTCGATGACCGCCTGGCCGGTGTGCGCCAGGATGATGTCCGGCCGCTCGTCCAGCGCCTGAACGCAGCGCCGCAGCAGGTCCCGGCCGTACAGGTCGTCGTGCGAGGCCCACTTGAACAGCTCGCCGCGGGACTCGGCGAACACATGGTTGTGGTTCGGCGTGGCGCCGATGTTCCGGGGCAGCCGGAGGTAGCGGATGCGCGAGTCCCGGGCGGCGTACTTGCGGCAGATCTCCTGGGTCCCGTCGGTCGAGGCGTTGTCGGAGATGACCAGCTCGAAGTCCTCGTAGGTCTGGCCGAGCAGGGCGTCGAGCGACTCGGCCAGGTACTCCTCGCCGTTGTACACGGGCAGGCCGATGCTCAGCCTGGGTCGGTCGGTCATGAGGTCCTCACTTCGGGGATGGGATTGCGGTGGCGCTCGCGCAGGGCGGACCGCAGTTGCAGCCACCACACGGCCGAGCCGCTGACGGTTGCGGCGGCGACGCCCCAGGCCGAGCCGACCGTGCCGGCGACGGCCGCCCCGCCGAGCCCGCCGCCGACATAGCAGACGGAGGCGAACAGCTGGCAGCGCAGGCTGCGCCGGGCCGCGCCGAGCGCACGCAGCCCGGCCGCCGCGCCGGTGCCGAGGCCCGCGCCCGCGACGCCGAGGGTGATCGGCACGATGAGCTGCGAGGCGGAGTGCCAGACGCCGCCGAGCACCAGCTCGCCGAGCCGGTCCGGCACCAGCAGCAGTGCCGCGCCCCAGAGCAGCGCGCCGGCGGCCTGCCCGCCGCCCAGCAGGAGGCAGAAGGCGCGGAGCCGGTGCGGGGCCTGCCGTAGCACCCGCGCCGCCTCCGGGACGGTGACCAGCGAAAGCCCCATCAGCACGGCAAGGAACGGGCCGAGCAGGAGCTCGGCGCCCCGCACCGCACCCACCGCGCCGACCCCGACGATCGCGCCGAGCCCGTACGCCCGCAGCTGGCTCGCGCCGCTGAGGCTGACGTTCTCGACCAGATACCGGTAGCCGAGGTCGCGCTGCTCGCGGAGCCACCCGCGCGCCTCGGTCATCCGGGGCCGGATGCCGGACTGGAGGTAGCCGTACCCCGCCGCCACCGTGGCGGACGCGCCCCAGGCGAGCACGAAGGCTGCCACGGTGCCCACACGGGCCGCCATCACCATGGCCGGGACGAGCGCCACACCCCACACCACGTCGTTGACGAACGCCTTCCGCCCGTTGCCGGCGGCGAAGAACGAGAACCGCCAGGCGTCCTGCAGCAGGAGTCCCGGCAACATGACGGCGAGGGCGGCGAACGCGGGCCCCACGCGGCCGCCGAGGCCGAGCCCGGCCACCAGACACACCGTGCCGATGGCCGCACCGACGCCGAGTGCGGTACCCGTCGACCGGGCCACCGCCCCGCGCCAGGACGCGTCCGGCACGCCGCTGAAGCGCACCACGAGCGGATCGGTGGCCAGCCCGCGGGAGACGTTGAGCACCACGCCGTACGTCACCCAGGCGAGGCTGAACACGCCGAACGCGGTCACCCCCAGCGAGCGGGCCACGTAGATGCCCACCGCGAAGTTGCTCACGCTGGAGGCCGCCTGGTCGGCCAGTCCCCAGGACAGCCGGCCGACGAGGGCCCGCCTGGCGGATCCGGCCGGTGGCGCCGTTGTCCGGGGATTCTCCCCCTCGGTGGTCACCGGCGTCATGCCTTGATCAGCCCGGCGCCGTGCAGGGCGTCGGCCGCGGCGGCGACGGTGTCGAACGGCAGCCCGGACCGCTCGGCGACGTCCAGCAGACTGTGCTCGCCGTCGGAGAGACTGAGCACCCAGAGCATGGCCATCTGGGCCTGCTTCGCGTCGCTGCGGCCGCCGAGCGAGTCGTACAGACCACGCCGGCCCAGCTGTGGCTCGCCGTAGGGGCTCAGGTTGACGTACCGCCGGTTGCGGTCGAGCACGGCGAACGCCTCGCGGCAGACCGCGAGGGTGTCCGCCATCGCCTCCGGGGAGACGAAGTCCGGGTTGTCCGCAGAGGTGTGGTACTCGGGGTAGCCGGCGTACGGGGTCCGGCTGAGCGAGCCCACGCCGAGATCGAACCCGGGCGAGCAGTACTGCCGCTCGTCGTAGCCGTACGGGGTGAACTCGGCTACGTGGTGCGGGCGTTCGGAGGCGGCCAGCACATGTCGCATCACCCGGTCGATCTCCGCGTCCCCGCGTCTGCTCTGCTTGTACGTCAGTCGACCCGAGTCGCCGGCGCAGGCCAGTACGAGCCCGTGCTTGACCCTTCCCCCAGCTCTCGGCTCCGCTCGACCAGGGGATGCCCCGTTCACCCGCTCCGCGTTGCGGGCCAGCCAGGTGATCGCGCCGATGGTGCCGGGCGCGTAGATGAACCGGTAGGTGTAGTACGGCGTCCCCTGCGCCAGCGCGCGGGCCAGGAACGTCGCCACCGCGATGCCGGCCAGGTTGTCGTTGGCCAGCGACGGGTGGCAGACGTGGCAGGAGACGATCACCTCGTCGGGGACCTGACCGGGGATCACGTGCTCGGCGTAGGTGAGGTGGCCGTCTTCGAGCGTGGAGTCGATACGCACCTCGTACTCGCCGTCCGGCAGCGCGTCCAGGGTCTCCTGGGCCAGGCAGAACCCCCATTCCGGCTTGTAGTAGCTGGTGCGGTACGGCACCCAACTCGGGTGGTCCGGAAGGGTGTGCAGGTGTGCCCGCAGCTCGGCCAGCGGCATGGTCCGCGCCACGGGCACGCTGTAGCCGAGCACGTGCAGGCTGGACGCGGCGAAGTCGACGACCCGGTGACCGGCGGCATCGGCGATGTACGCGTCCCGGATGTTCCACTCCTGCGGCACCGTCCAGTCGAGCACCTGAGTCCCGGTCGGCACCTCGTGCACCTGCAGCGCGACGTACTCGCCGACGATCTCCAGGGTGGCACGCACACCGTCGCCGGTGATGCTCCGGCACAGCGGGTACAGCCGCTCCACCAGTGTGTGCATCTCTTCGCCGACTGCGGTCATCGGCGCCACCGCAGGGTGTCGTCGACGGCGCCGGCGTCGGACGCCGCGCGCAGCACGGCCAGCCGGGTGAAGCGCTGTTCGAAGTCCTCCCGCGTCAGGCCGAACTTCCGGTAGGCGTCGACGAGTTCGAGTGCGCCCTGCTTCACCGTCCACTCGCAGTCGAAGCCGGGAATCGCGGCGCGGAACCGGGAGAAGTCCACCCGGTAGGACCGCGGATCGGCACCGGTCTCCCCGGTGATCACCACCTTCGCGCCGGACACCGCCTCGGCGACCTGCTCGGCGATCTCGGCGACCGTGACGTTGTTGACCTCGCTGCCGATGTTGAACGCGCGGTCGTGCACCGCCTCGCGTGGCGCGGTCAGCGCGGCCGTGAAGGCCCGCGCGATGTCGGCGGCGTGCACCAGCGGGCGCCAAGGGGTGCCGTCGGAGAGCACCAGGACCTCGCCGGACAGGAGCGCGTGGCCCACCAGGTTGTTCAGCACGATGTCGGCGCGCAGCCGGGGCGAGTAGCCGAAGGCGGTGGCGTTGCGCATGAACACCGGGGTGAAGTCGCCGTCGGCCAGCGCGTGCAGGTCGTCCTCCACCCGCACCTTGGACTCCGCGTACGGCGTCACCGGGCGCAGCGGGGCGTCCTCGGTCACCAGGTCGTCACCGCCGGCGGCGCCGTAGACGGAGCAGGTCGACGCGTACAGGAAGCGCCGCACTCCGGCCTCGCGGGCCAGCCGGGCCAGGTGCACGGACGCATGGTGGTTGATGTCGTAGGTGAGCTCCGGCGCCAGCGATCCCAGCGGGTCGTTGGAGAGCGCGGCCAGGTGGATCACGGCGTCCACCCCGGCCACGTGGTCGGCCGTGACGTCGCGCAGGTCCACCCGGTGCCCCGGCGGGTCCGCGGGCGGCAGGCCGAGGACGCAGTCCGCGAACAGGCCGGCGTCAAGACCGACGACCTCGTGCCCGGCGGCCGCGAGGACCGGGGCCATCACGGTGCCCAGGTAGCCCTGGTGTCCGGTCAGCAGTACGCGCAAGGTTCAACCCCCCAGGTTGAGAGTGAGTTTGGTGACGGCGAAGGCCTCGGCGTAGCGCGCGTGGCATTCGATGCCGCGGATCCGCGCAAGGCCGAGGAAGGCCTCCCGGTCGTACCAGGGCCGGTGCCGCTGCGAGGGGTAGTGCTCCTGCAGCAGCCGCACCTTCTGTTCGGCGATCTCCGGCGACAGCGGCTGGTACGCCGACGGGCGGCCGAGATCACCGTCCCACTTGACGATCTCGTAGCCGAGCACGAGGTGGTCGCGGAACGCGGTGGGCAGCAACTGGGCCAGGCCGCGGTGATCCTGGTGCGCGTCATCGGTGCGCGGCGCGAGGATCAGATCCGGCTCGGTCCGCTCGCGCAGCTCCTCGACCGCGGACTTGGCCTCCTCCCAGTGCGCGGGCAGCCGGCCGTCCGGCAACTTGAGTACGGTCAGCCGCAGTTCGGCGCCCGGGCAGAAGGCGGCGAGCGCGGCCCGCTCCTCCTGCTCACGCTCGCCGCCACCGCCGGAGAGCACCAGCGCGTCGACGCGGACACCCGGCCGCGCCAGGCACATCGTCAGCAGCGTGCCGCCGGCGCCGATGGCGATGTCGTCGCAGTGCGCGCCCACCGCGACGATCCGGTCCAGGCCCCCGGCCCGGAGCCGGATCATGCGGTCCTCGATCCGGCGCCGCCCCGGCTGCCGGTCGCACCCTGGAGGCCTGCTCCCGCGCCGTCCCGTTCCCACACCGCCCACGGGCGGTCGCCCCGGGAGTAGGCGTCGTCGAGCGCGGCCCGCTCCTTCACGGTGTCGGTCGGCTTCCAGAAGCCGCGGTGCTGGTACGCCACCAGCCGGCCGCGCTTGGCCAGTTGGGCGCATCCGTCAGCGACCAGGTCCCCGTTCTCCGGGATGTGGTCGAAGACCTCCTGACGGAGCACGAAGTAGCCGCCGTTCTCCCACAGCGGCAGTTCGCTCACCGCGGTGATTCCCCCCACCAGGCCGTCATCGCCCAGGTCCACGCAGTGGAACGAGGACTGCGGCGGCACCACCATCATTGACGCACCGGCGTCGCGCCGGGCGAACCGGTCGATCATCTCCGGCAGCGGGGCATCGGTGAGCACGTCGGCGTAGTTGGCGAGGAACATCTCGTCGCCCTCCAGATGGTGCCGCACCCGGCGCAGCCGCTCCCCGATCGGTGACTCGATGCCGGTCTGCACGAACGTGATCGTCCAGGAGGCGATGTCGGTGGACAGCAGCTCTGTCTGCCCGCCCCGCAGCACGAAGTCGTTGGACGTCGTCTCCTCGTAGTTGAGGAAGAAGTTCTTGATGTGATGAGCCCCGTACCCGAGGCACAGGATGAACTCCGTGTGCCCGAAGTGCGCGTAGTAGCGCATGACGTGCCAGATCAGCGGACGCGGGCCGACCATCGCCATCGGCTTGGGCACGTCGTCCGCGGCACCGCTCCGCATCCGCATCCCGTAACCGCCGCAGAACAGGACGACCTTCATGACTTGACCTCGACAATGCTCAGTTCCGGGATGGGAAAGACAAGGCGGCCGCCCCAGTCGTGCACGAAGGACAGCTGCTCGACCAGCTCGGCCCGCAGGTTCCACGGGAGGACGAGGACGTAGTCGGGTCTGTCGGCGGCTATCTGCTCGGGCGCCAGGATCGGGATGCGGGTGCCCGGCGTGAACCTGCCGTGCTTGTAGGGGTTGCGGTCGACCGTGTACGCGAGCAGGTCGGGCCGGATGCCGCAGTGGTTGAGCAGCGTGTTGCCCTTGCCCGGGGCGCCGTAGCCGACGACCGTCTCGCCGCGCTCGGCCGCCTCGATGAGGAACCGCAGCAGGTCCCGGCGCACCTTGGCCACTCGTGCGGAGAACTCGGTGTACCCGGACAGCTCCTGCAGCCCGGCGGCCTTCTCCCGGGCCAGCACGTCGGCCACCTGCTGCGTCGGCTCGCCGGCCACCTCGGCCGGCCGGGCCCACAGCCGGATCGAGCCGCCGTGCGTGGGCAGCAACTCGACGTCCACGAGCGCGAGTCCGCCGCTCGCCAGGGCCCGGATCGCGGACGCGACCGTGTAGTACTGGAAGTGCTCGTGGTAGATCGTGTCGTACTGGTTCTCCTCGATCAGGGTCAGCAGGTGCTGCACCTCGATGGAGACCCAGCCGTCGTCGGCGACCAGGGCGCGCAGCCCCTGGGTGAACCCGACCACGTCGGGGATGTGCGCGTACACGTTGTTGGCCACGACCAGATCCGCCGGGCCGTGCTCGGCGCGGACGGCCGAACCGGTGTCCGGGGACAGGAACTCCGTGAGCGTGGGCACACCCGCGTCCCGCGCCGCGGCGCCGACGTTCACCGAGGGCTCGATGCCGAGGCAGCGGATCCCGCGGTCCACCACATGCCTCAGCAGATACCCGTCGTTGCTCGCGACCTCGACCACGAAGGCGTCGGTGCCGAGCCCCAGCCGCTGCACGGCACCGGCGACGAACGTGCGCGCGTGCTCCACCCAGGAGGTCGAGTAGGAGGAGAAGTACGCGTACTGCGTGAACGTCTCCTCCGGCGTGATCAACGGAGGGATCTGCGCGAGCCAGCAGTCGGTGCAGACCCGCAGGTGCAGCGGGTACGCCGGCTCCGGCTGGTCCAGTTGTTCCGCGGCGAGAAAGCTCTCGCACGGCGGGGTCGCCCCGAGATCGACGACGCTCGCCAGCGCCGCCGAGCCGCAGAGTCGGCATCGTGTCATCTACTGCCCCCATCCCGCTCGCGCGGGTGCCCCCACCGCGAGCCAGTGCTGTTGTCCCCCACCGGCGGCGGGCTGTCCCCGCCGCCGGCCCGACCCGCGATCGCGGCTCGGTACCCCTCCACCAGACGCTCCAGCCCGACGGCCGGGCTGAAACCCTGCTCGTAACGGCGCCGGGCCGCCTGGCCCATCTCCCGGTTGCCGGCCGGATCGGCCGTGATCCGGCGCATGCACGACGCGAGCGAGGCGGCCTCGCCCGGTCGGTGCAGCAGCCCGGTCACCCCGTCCTCGACGAGTTCGACGAAGGCGCCGTGACCGGCGGCGACGACCGGGACCCCCGCCGCCATCGCCTCCACGACCACCAGGCCGAACGCCTCCAGCCAGGTGGAGGGAGCCACCACGGCGACCGACCGCGCGACGGCCTGCCGGCACTCCGCCGCGTCGTACAGGCCGACGTACCGCACGTCGTCCCGGCCCGCCGCCCAGGCGGCCACCTCTCGCTCCAGCGGCCCCGCGCCGGCGACCACGAGCGGCACGCCCACACCGCCGCCGGCCACGATCTCGTCCCACGCGGCCATGAGCAGCCGCACGCCCTTGGCCTCCGCGAGCCGGCCGAGATAGAGCAGATGCTCGCCGGCGCCCGCTCGGCAGGCGCCCGGGTCGGGCACGAAGTTGTGCTTCACCGCCAGCCGTCCGGGTGGCATGCCGGCCCCCACCAGGACGTCGCGCTGAGCCGCGGAGATGCAGAAGAACCGCTCCACTGCGGACCACCACCGCCGCCGGTTGACCGACATGCTGACCGCGAGCGGCACCGTCGCCAGCCGGGAGCTCCGGTAGCAGCCGTGCCGGACGGCGGGCAGCGGCGCGGACCCGACGCACTCGGTGCACGGCCGGCCGTCCCGCTGCAGCGTGCCGGGCGGGCAGACCTGGGTGTAGTTGTGCAGCGTGGCGACGGCGGGCACGCCCGCGTCGGCGCAGGCGGCCAGCACCGCCGGCGACAGGAGCGGGAAGACGTTGTGGACGTGCACCACGTCCGGCCGCTCGGTGCGAAGCCGGGCGGCGAGCTCCGCGCGGACCGCCGGGTTCCACGGCACCAGCAGCGGTACCGCGGCCTTGCCCAGCAGGGACCGGGCGGATATGTCGTCGCTGCGCCGCTCGAACACCTCGACCTGGTGACCGGCTCCGCGCAGCAGCGCCACCTCCTGGTCGACGACCTTGTTCTCCCCGCTCGGCTGCGCCGAGGCGTAGCGGTTGTGCACCACGAGGACGTGCATGCTCAGGCCACCTCCGATTTCTGGGCCCATCGCGGGACGCGTCGGCGGGGGACTTTGGGCGTCGGGAAGGGAGTGGCCGCGGCGGGTGCCGCCAGCAGCGAGGCGGCCACGGCCAGATGCAGCAGATACGGCGAGGCGTCGCCCAGCCCGGCCTCGGTGTACGACGCGATCGCGCAGTAACTGATCAGGAAGATCGCGCAGGCCCTCGACAGCGACGGTGGCCGCAGCAATGCGACGCCGCCCAGCACGACGATGATCGTCGCCACCAGGACGACGCCGGTCATGCCCTGCTCGTTGTAGACGGCCAACCAGCTGTTGTCGATCGGCAGCCCGCCGAACGACTTGTCGCCCAGGCCCACGCCGAACAGGTACTCCGAGGTCGTCCGGGGTGCTGTCAGCAGAGCGTGCCAGACCTTGGCCCGGCCGGTGAGGCTGGTGAAGTTCTCCTGGCTCTGCCCGCGCAGGAACCACGTCTGCAGCGCGGAGGCGAACCCCACCGCGGCCACCGCGGCGCACAGCACCGCCCAGGCGAAGAACCGGCGGGCGGCGCCGCTCGTCAGGACGAGCGAGCCGATCGCCAACGCCAGCCCGATGAGCAGGCCGAGCGTGGCCGTCCGGGTATGCGTCAACGCGAGCAGGACGAGCGAGGGCACGATGACCACCGCCGCGCTGGTCCTGTCGGTCCGGCGGCCCAGGACGAGCAGCACGGTGAGCCCGATGATCACCGCGGCGTACTGCCCGATCTGCGGCGGGGTGAGCGGCCACAACGCGCCGACCAGCCGCCCGCCGTAGAGGTCGGGCATGGCCGCGCCCGGTGAGGCGACCAAGCCGGCGGCCACCGACCCGAGCACCGCCAAGTACATCCGGATGTGGTGCCGGACGAACGTCAGGCCGCCGTCCCACCAGCGGCTGAGCAGCCACAGCGTGCCGACGAAGAGAGCCAGCCGTGCGCAGCGGAACAGCGCGCCGAACCCGGACTCCAGGTTCGCGCTGGAGATCACGCTCTCCACCAGCAGCAGGGTGAGCAGGAAAACGTAGGCGCTGGCCCGGATGCGCAGCCGGAGATTGACCACGAGCGCCAGCGCGAACGCGGCGACCAGCGAGCCCATGGTGACCATCTGGATGAGGGAGCGGGGCAGCGGGACGATGGTCTTCGCCCCGGCGGAGCCGAGCGTGTTGAGGATCAGCAGCCCCCAGACCGTCCCGACGATCTTCGGCGTGTGGTCCGCGCCCATCTCAACCACCGTCCTGTGCGCGGAAGGTGCTGCCCGCGTCCTGCTGGTACGGCGTGCCCTGCCACTGCCCGAAGTCGAGTATCCGGCTCGGGTCGTGGGCGACGAATTTCCATGGTCCGACGTAGACGTTGTCGTGCCAGCGGTTGCGCTGCTTGAGGGTGATCGCCTCGGCCACCCGCTCGCCCTGGTACGGCGACCAGTCCGGATAGGTGCCGTAGTTGGCCAGCACCGCCATGCGGTCGCACTTCACCGTGCAGTCGACGACGGACTTGTCCAGCACGAAGCGGTTGCCGTGGATGTCCACCCGCTGGGTCTTCCACCGGCAGTCGGCGTAGAGCGGTGCGGTGGTGATCGCCGGCTGTGCGCAGCGGTGGGTGTTCTTCACCAGCAACGTGCAGTCACCGGACGAGGTGTTGGCCGGGCTGTTGCAGAACCGGTCGGCGTTTTCCCACAGGGTGATCCCGGACCAGTTGTTCTCCAGCACGTTCCGGTAGATCTCGATCTTGTCCGTGCGAGCTCGGATCCGTGGTTCGCCGCCGGACTCGGACAGGTAGATGGTCGCGAACGGGAAGTTGTCGCCGCGGTCGGCGTACTTGCGGCCCTCGACCCAGTTGTTCCGGCGGATCGTGTTCTTCCGGATGACCGCGTTGTAGCTGGTCTCGTAGATCAGCGCGGCACCGTCGTTGCCCTCGAGCAGGTTGTCCTCGATGAGGAAGTCGTTGTTGTTGGTGTCCGCCCACAACCCGGCTCCGCGGTTGTCGTGCACCCAGTTGCCGCGTACGTCGGCGCCGTTGACGGCCCAGAACTTGACGCCTCCGGTGCAGCCGCAGCCCGGCCGCCGCCGCTCCCAGTCGTCCCTGTTGTTGCCGACGATCTCGTTGCCCTCGACCACCAGGCCGCTGATACGGCCGGTGGCCTTGTACGCGTTCATGCCGTACTGGCCGTTGCCGCGCAGGCAGCTGGCGCGGACCCGCTGGCGGGCACCTGCCATGAGCCCGGCGCCGGAGTTGTTCTGGATCGTCGCGTGCTCGATCACCCACCCGTCGGCCGAGTCATGGTTGACCACGCCCTCGTCGCGCGGCGCGGCGAAACCCTGCACGGTCAGATAGCGGATGGTGACGTCGCGGGCGGTGCCGCCGAACGCGTACTGGTTGGTCTTCCGGCCGTCGAACACCGCGCCCGGCGCGCCGAGGTAGCTGTCCCCCTCCTTGGGGACGACCTGGGCGTAGCGGTCCGGCTCGAGCCGGTGCTTGCCCGGTCGAAGCCAGAACGTGGTGTGCGGGGGGTTGCTCTTGGTCTTCGCAGCCAGGTCACCGGTCACCGCGGGGTCGACCGTCACCGCGCCCGCCGGCGCCTTCGCCGGCCCGGCCGCGGGCTCGGCGCACACCCGGGCCACGGACGTGGACGGCGCAGCGGTCGGCTTCGGCTGCGCGCCCGCCGTGCTCTCACAGCCGGTCGCCGTCAGCAGGGCCGGCGCCAGCAGTGCCGCCGGCAATGCCCAGTGCCGCCACTTGATCCGCAAGCGTCCTCCCTAGCCGTGGAACCTGAGTACGGTGGTGAACCCCTCCGTGCCGTCGGCGAAGCCGGTGCCGACCAGCGTTGTGGTGGGTTCCTTGCGCCCGAAGCCGGCGGAGTACCAGCCCAGTGGCGGGTCACTCTCGCCGCGATGCGCCCGCCAGCACAGCTGCCCGGGCAGGTCGAGCGCCGCGGAGCGGTCCTCGCCGTCCCGGGTCCAGGTGAGCTCTGCCCGGTTCCCCACCAGCTCCGCGGCGATCGCCGGGCCGAGGTGGAACGCCAGGCGCACGGCCCGACGCGGGCCGCGCACCTCGTCAACCACCCTCAGCTCCTGGCTCGCGGCCGTCAGCTCCACCCGGCGGCGGTGCACGGAGGGCTGGTAACCGTCGTGCTCCGCGCACCAGCGGGCCGTCCCCCCGTCGGAGGCGCCGGACGGGTCCGCGACCAGGACGCGGCTGCGGGCATGCCGGGTCCACAGGAACGGGCCGCCGGAGACGGACTGGTCACCGCCGTCCAATTGCAGGGTGTTGTGGCCGAGGGTCGAGCGGAAGTACTGCCGCCACTCGGGCTGCCCGTGGTAGCAGAAGGTCCCCGGGTCGGCGAGCACGTCGACCCCGTCGTGCCGGACCTCCACGGACAGCGCGTCCGCGTGAGCATGCGCGGCGATGGACAGGAATCCGTGCGGACCGCCGTCGCAGCGGCACCAGATCTCCGCCGGACCACGCAGGATGGTCATGCCCGCGTCGGCGAAATGGGCCGGCCGGCTTTCCGGGCGGGACACGGCCGGTGTGGTCGGCCGGATGAGCCCGGCCAGCAGCGGGGTGCGCACATCGGTGCCGATGACCGTCGGCCACCAGGCGAGCCGGCCGAACACGGCGTCCCCGGTGGCCAGCAGCGAGCCCCAGCGGTCGGTGCCGGCGCCGTCCACGACCAGGCCGTACCCGTCGTCCGCGTCCCCCTGGCGCGGCGGCCGCAGCCGGTTGTCCACGACGGCCGCGAGCGCGTCGGTCATCCGCAGCAGCACCAGCCGGATCGACGCGGTGACCGGTACGTCGGCGGCATCGGCCTCGGCCAGCGCGGCCAGGCCGAGTTCCAGCACCAGTCCGTGGTACTCGGTGGCCAGCTCACGGTTGAGGCCGGAGCCGAAGGTGTTGCTTCGCAGATGCTGCTCCAGCAACCGCAGCGCGTCGGCGCGCCAGCGTGCCGAGGAGGGGAACCACCCGAACGCGCAGGCCGCGGCGAACTGCCCGGCGGCCTCGGCGACGATGTGGTTGTTCGCCGAGGACCCCCGGCTGGGGAAGGCGGCCAGCCAGCGCTGGTGGTGCCAGATCTGGCGGAGTGCCGCCGGGTTGTCCTCGAACAGCCCGGCCGCGCCCGGCCAGCCGTCGAGCAGCCGGCGGATCCACACCCAGGACACCAGCCGGATCCCCAGCTCGATGCCGCTGGTCCAGTGCACTCCGCGCAGCGGCGCGTTGGCCGCCCACCACGACCGCAGGTGCTCGGCCACTCGCTCGGCGTACCGCTCGTCCTCGGTGATCGCGTAGGCGGCGGCGAGCACCGTGAGGTACTGATGCCGGGACAGCTCCCAGATCTGCTTGATGTCCCCGACCGCTTCCTCGTTGCGGTACGGCACGTCGAAGGCGTAGCCCCACGGGGCCCGGCGCCCGGTCTTCGGGTCGTACCACCAGTCCGGGTCGACCAGGTCGTCGCGGACCACCCCGAAGAACTCGGCCTGCCCGGCCATCAGCCGGTCCGCCTCGGCGATGAGGCGTTTCGCGGCGTCCGGCGGCACCGCGGCGAGCGTGTCTGCGGGCAGTACCGCGGTGAACCGGGCACCGGTCACGCTCGGGCCGTCCGGCCGCGCCGACCGCCACCGCCGCCTGCGCACCGCGTCGCCCACCCGGCCGCCGACCTCCCGCGGTCCCATCCGGGACAGCCGCCGCAGGTACCAGCCCGCACTCCCCGAGCTCACAGTCATCGAGCCCCCGCCAACGTCACCGGCGCGCCGCCGGCCAGGGCGGCCTGCACGGCGAGGGTGGCCGCCGTGGTGGCGACCAGCGACTCCAGCGGTACCGGCATCGGCCCGCCGGTCCGTACGGCCTTGATGAACCCGGCCAGCTCGGCGGACTGGCCCTTGTCCCGGGCCTGGGGCAGCCGCGAGCTGACCCATCGCTTGCGGGCGTAGACCGAGGCACGGACGAAGTCGTCGAGCTTCAGCACCTTGCCGTCCGCGACGAGGTCCAGCGTCTCCTTGGGGAAGCCGGCCGGACCGGTGGTGACGTAGCTGATGGTGGCGGTGGACCCGTCCGGGTAGTGCAGTACGACCTGGAGGTCCTCGTTGCCGGACGTGGCGACCGCGTACACCGACACCGGGTCGGCGTCGAGCAGCCAGCTCGCCGTGTCGATGAAGTGTCCGCCCTCGCCGGCGAAGCGCGAGCCCTCGGTGCCCTGTTGGAGGTACCAGCTGCCGTGCTGCAGCCGGCCCGCGTTGACGAGGTAGCGCAGGCTCGCCGGACCGGTCCGGGGGCCGAACCGCTTCTTGGCCTCCTGCAACAGCGGCGCGAACCGGCGGTTGAAGCCCACCTGCAGCCGGTCGTTGCCGGATTCCTCCACCGCCGCGAGCACGTCGGCCAGCTCGTCCTCGGTGAGCGCCAACGGCTTCTCCACGAACACCGACTTGCCGGCCAGCAGTGCCCTGCGGGTCAGTTCGGCGTGCGAGCTGTGCCGGGTGACGACGAACACCGCGTCGATGGACTCGTCGCCGAGCACGGCGTCGAGATCGGTGGTCGCCTCGGCGAAGCCGAACTTCCGCTGCGCGTTGGCCGCGGACAGCGCCGTCGTGGTGACGACCGTGGACAACTCGACGCCGTCGCGCTGCGCGAGGTGCGGCAGCAGCATCGACGTCGCGTAGTTTCCCGCACCGACGAACGCCAGCCGCACCGGCGCCTTGGCGGACCGGGCCGGGGCGGACGCTCCGCCGCTGCGCTTCACCGCGGGCACGGCCACCGCCGGGGCCTCCGCTTGCCCCACGTGTTCGGGGTACCGGAACAGCACGGCCACGGCCTTCAGGTCGCCGTCCTTCAGGCTCCGGTACGTCTCCACGGCGTCTTCGAAGTCGGCGACGTGGGAGACCAAGGGCTCCACGTCGACGCTGCCGCGGGCGACGAGATCGAGGAAGCACGCCAGGTTGCGGCGCTCGGTCCAGCGCACGTAGCCGATCGGGTAGTCCCGCCCCTCCAGCTCGTACTCCGGGTCGTAGCGCCCGGGGCCGTACGAGCGGGAGAAGCGGACGTCGAGCTCCTTCTCGTAGTACGCGTTCCACGGCAGGTCCAGGCGGCACTTGCCGATGTCGACGACCCGGCCGCGGTCCCGGCAGAGCCGGGCGGCCAGCTCGACGGGCTGGTTGCTGCCGCCGCCGGCGGCCAGGTACACCTGGTCCACACCGTGACCGCCGGTGAGTTCGGCGACGGCGGCTTCCACGGCCGCGGACGCGGGATCGCCGCAGGCCGCGGCGCCCAGGCGCTCGGCGAGCTCGCAGCGCACCGGGTCGGGGTCGGCCCCTACGACGCGGACTCCCGAGGCGGTGAGGAGCTGCACCACCAGCTGCCCGATCAGCCCGAGGCCGATGACCAGCGCCACCTCTCCGAGCTGCGGCTCGCCTTGGCGGACGCCCTGCATCGCGATCGACCCGACGGTGCCGAAGGCCGCGTGCCGCGGCGCGAGGCCGTCCGGCACCGGGACGTAGAGGTTCTTCGGCACCCAGTTCAGCTCGGCGTGCAGCGCGTGCTCGTTGCCGGCGCAGGCCACGAGGTCGCCGACCTTCACATCGTCGATCCCGGGGCCGACCTGCTCGACCACCCCGCACAGCGAGTAGCCCAGCGGCGTGTAGGAGTCCAGCTTGCCCATCACCTTGCGGTAGGTGGCGGGCACCCCGTTGGTGGCCACGCTCTGCATGACCTTGGCCACCTGGTCCGGCCGTGAGCGGGCCTTGCCCAGCATCGACATGCCGGCCTCGGACACCTTCATGAGCTCGGTCCCGGTGGAGATCAGCGAGTAGGCGCTGCGGACCAGCACCCCGCCCGGCCTGCACCCCGGCACCGGCACGTCGAGCACCGCCAGCTCGCCGCTCTTGTAGTTCTGAACAACCTGCTTCACCCGAAGTCCCCTTGTTTCTAAGCCGTCTTCTAAGCCGCCGAGCGAGCGTTCCGGCCGGCCCCGGAGGTCGCGCCGCGATACCAGTACTCGAGCGTCAGCACATGCCACAGATGCTTGGAGAAGTCCCGCTGCCCGGCGGCGTCCTCGGCGACCATGCGCGCCAGCGCGTCGCGGCGCAGGAGCCCTGAACCGACGAGCACGCCGTCGTGCACCACCTCGCGCACCAGCGGTGCCAGGTCCCGGCTCATCCAGGCGCGCAGCGGGGCGCTGAACAGGCCCTTGGGCCGGTACACGATCTCCCGGGGCAGGATCGAGGTGGCCGCCTCCTTGAGCACGGCCTTGCCCTGCCGTCCGACGATCTTGCGATCGCCGGGCACGGCGAACGCCGCCTTGACCACCTCGACGTCCACGTACGGCACCCGCACCTCGGTCGAGGCGGCCATGCTCGACCGGTCCGTGTAAGCGAGGTTCAGGCCCGGCAGGAACATCCGGGCGTCGCCCAGGCACATGCGGTTGACGAAGTCGTCGAGGTCGTTGTCCTGGTAGACGTCCGCGTGCTCGGTCAGTACGTCCTCGACCGTCCCGGCCAGGTCCGGATCGACCAGGGCGAGCAGCTCGTCCTGGTCGTACATGGTGTAGCTGCGCCGGAACGCGGTCTCCTCCGGCAGGTCGGCGAAGGAGAGGAACCGCTTCGCGAAGCGCACCGACCGGTACCCACGGCGGGCCGTTGCGACCGGCAGCCGGTCCACGGCCCTGGACAGGCCGCGCCGCAGGGGCCGCGGGACGCGCTGGTAGCGCAGCGCGATCAGGTTGGCCAGGTGCTTGCGGTAACCGGCGAACAGTTCGTCGGCACCCATTCCCGAGAGCATCACCTTGACCCCGGCCTCCCGGGCGGCCGAGCAGATCAGGAACGTGTTGATCGCAGCGGGGTCGCCGATCGGCTCGTCCAGGTGGTACGTCATCTGCGGCAGCAGGTCGAGCACGTTCGGAGCGATCTCGATCTCGTGCAGGTCGACGCCGAACCGCTCGGCCACCCGCCGGGCATAGCGCAGGTCGTCCGGCATCGCCTCGAACCTGGCGTCCTCGGCGCGGAACCCGATCGTGTAGGCGGAGATCCCGGGTCGGTCGCGGGCCGCCAACGCGGTCAGGTAGCTGGAGTCCAGCCCGCCGGAGAGGAAGGTCGCCACGGGCACGTCGGAGAGCAGGTGGCGCCGAGTCGACTCCTCGACGACGGCAGCGACATCCGGCTGCTCGCCGCCCCGGGCCCGCTCCTGGGCCTCCGCGGCGACGTCCCGGAGGTGCCAGAACCGGCCGCGCTCCACCCGGCCGTCGGGCCGGCACCGGAGCCAGCTCCCCGGCGGCAGCTTCTCCGCCTCGCGGAACGCGCACCGTGAGTCCGGCACCCAGTAGTACAGCAGCGAGGCCACCAGCGCCGCGTGGTCCACCTCCAGCGACCCGCCGGTCACGGCGGCGAGCGCCTTGAGCTCGGAGGCGAACACCAGACCCTCGCCGCGCCGGAGCAGGAACAGCGGCTTGATGCCGAGCTGGTCGCGGGCGAGCACCAGCTCACCGGTTCGCTCGTCGAAGATCCCGAACGCGAACATGCCGCGCAGCCGGGGCAGGCAGTCCGTGCCCCAGCGCCGCCAGGCCTCCAGCAGCACCTCGGTGTCGGAGGTACCGCGGAAGCGCACCCCCGCGGTTGCCAGCTCGGCACGCAGCTCGGGCGCGTTGTACAGCTCGCCGTTGTACGTCAGGACGAGGCCGCCCGAGACCATCGGCTGGGCGCCGGTCTCGGACAGGTCGATGATGGCCAGCCGGCGGTGCCCGAGGTGCACTTCGCCGTCACCGGCGGGGTGGCTGTACCGGCCCGCCCCGTCCGGACCGCGGTGGGCGAGGGTATCGGTGAGCCGGTCGGCCACGGCCTTGCCGTCCGGCCATCGGTATGTACCTGCGATGCCACACATGTGCTACCGCGCCTCCTGGTCGCTGTCCGGGACCCGGTCCGCCCACATCGGCAGCCGCTCCCTCCGCCGCCTGCCCGTACCGTTCTGCCGGGCCAGCCGCTCGTTCTGGCCGCGCAGCGCGGTGTGCAGCCCGTCCCACAGCGTGCCGTCGGTCCGGTCACGCGGATCGGGGTCGATCAGCACCACACCGATCACCGGAATGTTCTGGTCCGCGAGCTGCCGCGCCACGGTGTGCAGCCATGCGGCGCTGCCGTGCCCGGCCCGCACGACGAGCACGGTCTGGGTGCCGAGGTACTGGAGATCGGTCCATGCCGTGCCGGGTGCCACCGAGCCGACGCCGAGCCGGCGCTCCTGATGCGGCACGGCCGTGGCACGCTCGCCGCTGACCACGGTCGGGTCTCCCGGCTTCGGGCGGCGGCGTGCGAGCTGCGGGCCGGGCAGACCGTCGATGACGACGACCGGCCCGTCCACCGCCAGTGCCCTGGCCAGCTCCAGGGCGATCACGCTCGCGCTGCGCGCACAGCCCAGTTCCAGGAGCGACACCGGGTCCGCGGAGCCGCGCACGGTGCGGGCCAGGGACTTGGTGAGCCGTTCGCGTGCCACCCGGATCCGTCGGCGCCGCCACAGCCTGCCCGACCGGCGGGGCAGCTCCGCGATGACCGAGGCGCCGAGGTTCGCCGCGATCTCCCGGCGCAGCACGGGGCGGTCCGCCACCACCGTGCCGACCGCGGCCACCGCGAGCCCGAGGACGAGCCCGAGGACGAGCCCGATCGCGGCGTCGGTGGCAGCGGTCCTGGGCAGGGAGTGCCGCACCGCGCGCGGGGCGTCGACGACCTGTGTGCCGGCGATGAGCTGGGGCGTGCCGATGCGTGCCTCCGCGGCGCGCTGGCTGAAATCGGTGATCCGCGAGGTGAGTTCGGCCCGGCTGGCGAAGAGCGACTCCAGGTTCGCCGACGCCTTCGGACCGCCCTGCGACGATCCGTCTCCGATCGCCTTGTTGACCTGGGCGAGTTCGCCCTGCATCCGGTCACGCTGGTCGAGCAGGGCCTTGGCCTCGGCGTCGGCGGCGTCCTTGATCCGCCTCACATGGTCCGCGACGAACGCGTCGGCCAGCGCCTTGGCGCGGGCCACCGCCTCCGCGTCGCTGTCACCCGTCACAGTGATCTGCAGCAGGTTGTTGGTCAGGCCGACAGCCCCGTAGTCCTGCAGGAAGTCCTCCGGCTTCTCCGGGGACCCGAGGGTCTTCAGGGCCTTGGCGGCGATCCGCGTGGTCTGCAGCAGCCCGACGTCGGTGCGGATCAGCGTTCCGGGGTCGTTCGGCTGGTCCTCCTGATGCGCGACCAGCACCTTGGCCACGGCGGTCGGCGGCGGCGGCAGCAGGACCGCCACCGCCATGCCGACGAGCAGCCCCAGCAGCGCCGTGGAGCACCAGAGGCGGCGCCGCCTCCGCACAGCCACCACCAGCGCCTGCAGGTCCAGCAGTGGAGCGGCGGCCGACGACTCCGAAGTCGTACTCGTCGTCACCCTGACATTCCCTTCACGTCGTCGCCCACCGCGAGCACCGGCGTGGCGGCATCCCGAGGACGGCCGGCGGGCTGCGTCGCACGGGCCCGGACCGGGCCGGCGAGGACGATGCCGACGACCTCGTGCTTGGCGTCCGCACACGCCTCGGCGATGCCGGTGAGCTCAACCGCGGTCCAGCTGCCCGCGCTGAGCACGACCAGGGCACCGGACTCGTTGTCGCGGTCCGGCACCAGCGGCTGGGACACCGAGACCCCCACCACCCGCAGCATCGGATCGCTCTCGGCCTCGGCGACGAGCTGCTCGGCGGCCCGGCGGGCGATCTCGTCGCCGTCCGGGACGACGACCAGCAGCCGCCGTGGGGCCGGCAGCTGGTCCCGGAGGCGGGTGCACACCCGCCGGTAGCGGATCTGCCGGCCGGCCTCGTCGCCCGACGTCTGCGGGGTGGGCAGGTCCCACCGGATGTCGACGCCCAGCAGCCGGCGGATCCGGGCCCGCGGGCCTCGGCCCTCCGGCCGGTGCGCGGAGCGTTCACCCGGTACGTCGACGCTGCCCAGCAGCGTCGAGCCCAGCGCCGCGGCGATCTCCGGTTCGGTGCGCAGCCGGCGGCTCATCCGCGCGGCGGTGAGATGGCCGATGACCGCGAGCAGGAAGAACAGCAGCGCCCCGCCGACGATGAGCTGCATCCTCGTCGGCGGGGCCTCGCCGGTCGGCCGGGCGGCCGACCCCATGACGACCATGTTGGCCTTGTTGGCGGCCGGGTCGGCCTGGTCCAGCTTGTTGATGGCCTCCTGCAGCGAGGTGCGCAGCTTCTCGAGTTCGGTGCGGGACTGCACGCTCTCCACGGTCTGCCCCGGATCGGCCGCGTCGGCCAGCGTGGTGATGCGGCGGTTGGTCTGCACCACCATCTGCCGCAGTGCCTCCAGCCGTTCGGCCGCTTCGGGGTCGGTGTTGCCGTCCACGACCCGCGCGGCGAACGTGACGAACTGCTGGGCCACCTCGTCGGAGAGCTGCTGTGCGTGCTTCGGGGTGTCGGCCGTGCCCGAGATCTTGATGATGTTCCCGTCGGCGGCCGTGGCGCTGACCTGATCCCGCAGCTGGCTGCCGCTGACCCCGGGCCAGTGGAGCGTGGCGGCCGCGCGGTCGACCACCACCGAACTGGTCGCGATCTCCTGCTGGGTCAGCAGCTCGCGCTCCTCCCACGCCCCCGACAGCAGTACCGATGCCGACGTCGTGTAGCGCGGCGGAAACAGCACAGAGGTGCCGTAGCCGACGAGCGCACCCACCACGGCGAGGATGGTGAGAAGCCGCCAGCGCCGACGGATGATCCGCCCGATCGTGACCAGGCGTATGGTGTCATCGCTCAACGGCGTGGCCTCCGCCCTGCCCGGTCCGGGTCGCCCGCCGCCACCGGAGCGTGGTCACGGCAGGCAGCGGTGTAGGCGGCGAGCAGCGCTCGCTGGGAGTTCCGCCAGGAGAGCGGTCCGCCGATCCGCTCCTGGCCGATCTTGCCCATCAGGGCCCGCTTCTCCGGATCGTCCAGCAGCAGCGCGATGAGCCGGGCGAACTCGGCCTCGTCGTTGGCGGGCGCGTAGACGGCGGCGTCACCGGCGGAGACGCGCGCCTCCCGGAGGTCGAACGAGACGACCGGCCGGCCCATCACCATGTACTCCAGGACCTTGTTCATGGTCGACACGTCGTTGAGCGGGTTGTGCGGGTCGGGGGAGAGGCACACGTCCGCGGTGGACAGGTAGCGCACCAGGTCGGCGTCCGGAATGCGCCCGGTGAACTGCACCTGGTCCGAGAGCCCGAGCTGCCGGGACAGCTCGACCATCGCGTCGAAGGTGTCGCCGGCGCCGACGAACACCGCGTGCCAGTCGGTCCGCCCGAGCTCGTCGCGCAGCTTCGCGAGGGCCCGCAAGGCGTAGTCGACGCCGTCCTGGGGGCCCATGACGCCCAGGTAGCAAAGCAGATGAGGCTTGCCGCGCTTCAACTCCGGCTCGGGCGGTACGGGGTGGAACCGGTCGATGTCGGGCGCGCTGCGTACCACGAAGACGTCCTCCGGCCGCCGGCCGCCACGGCGCACCGCGACGTCCCGGTAGCTCTCGTTCGTGGCGAGCACGACGTCCGCGGCCCGGTAGGTCAGCCGTTCCAGCGCGCACACGGCGCGGTAGAGCAGATCTTCGCCGCGGCCGAACCGCGAGAGGTACAGCTCGGGTACCAGGTCGTGCTGGTCGAAGACGAACCGCGCTCCGCGCCGTTTCAGCCACCGTGCGGGCAGGAACAGCAGGTCGGGCGGGTTGCAGGCGTGGACCACGTCGACCGGGCCGACCTTCCGGGCCAGCCGGACCGTATGCCACAACGCCGATCCGTACTCCCGCAGGTAGCCGGCCGGCCCTCCGGTGGCCGCGCGCAACGGGTAGCGGTGGATCCGCACCCCGTCGATCTCCGCCTCCGGCTCCGTGTCCCGTTTACTGCCCTGGGGACATATGACGTGCACCTTCCAGCCCGCGTCGCGCAGCGTCGTGCACTCCTGCCACACCCGCCGGTCGAACGGCACCGACAGGTTCTCCACCAGGATCAGCGCGCGCCGGTCCGGCCGGTCGCCGCTGGCCGCGTCACCAAGCAAGGCCCATGTACCCCGGTTCGGCCCGGCGCGCCTCGGCGTCGGGAAGGCGGATGAGGTCGACGATCACCGGGCCGTCGCCATGGGGCAGCGCCGACAGCACGGCCGGATCCTTGGTCCCGACCAGGCACACCTCGGCGTGCTCGAGCACCTCGTCGACGGAGTCCGCGAGCAGTTGCGCGAGGTGCGGCAGCCGGGTCTCGATGTACTCGCGGTTCGCGCCGAGCAGCCGGGAGAGGCTCACGTTGGCGTCGTAGATCCGCAGGTCGTAACCCTTGCCGAAGAGCTTCTCCGCCAGCTCGACGAGCGGGCTCTCGCGGAGGTCGTCGGTGCCGGGTTTGAAGGACAACCCGAACAGGCCCACCCGGCGCTTGCCGGTGCGCTCGACCAGCTCCACCGCGCGCTGCAGATGGTCGGAGTTGGAGGGCAGCACGTGGGCGAGGATGGGTACCGAGACGTCGGCCCGCTGCGCCGCGTGGACCAGGCTGCGCAGGTCCTTGGGCAGGCAGGAGCCGCCGAAGGCGAAGCCGGGCCGCAGGTAGGCGGGGCTGATGTTCAGCTTGTGGTCGGCCAGGAACACGTCCATCACCTGGTGCGAGTCCACCCCGAGTGCCTGGCACACCGCGCCCAGCTCGTTCGCGAAGCCGATCTTGAGGCCGTGGAACGCGTTGTCCGCATATTTGATCGCCTCGGCCGTCGGGACCGGTACCCGGAACACCTCGCCGGGCAAGCCGTCGTACAGCGCCGTCACCGCATCGCCGCTTGCCGGGTCGAGCTCGCCGATGACGGTCTTGGGCGGGTCGAAGAAGTCCCGCACGCTCGTGCCCTCGCGCAGGAACTCCGGGTTGACCGCGACTCCGATGTCCACCCCGGCCGTGCCGCCGACGTACTTCTCCAGGATCGGTACCAGCAGGTTCAGGCAGGTGCCGGGGAGCATGGTGCTGCGGAACACGACGGTGTGCCGTCCACCCCGCTCGGCCAGCGCGGCGCCGATCTCCTCGGTGACCCGTTCCAAGTACGTGGTGCACAGGCTGCCGTTGGGCTCCGACGGCGTGCCCACGCAGACCAGTGACACCTCGCTGCCCATGATCGCCTCGCGGACGTCGCCGGTGGCGCGCAGCGCTCCGCTCCGCACGACCTCGGCTATGAGCTCGCCGATCCGCTCCTCGACCACCGGAGCCTTGCCGTCGTTGACCAGGTCGACCTTCACCTGGTTCACGTCCACCCCGATGACCTCGTGCCCCATGCTGGCCAGGCACGCGGCCGACACGCAGCCCACGTAGCCGAGCCCGAAAACGCTGACCTTCATGACCCGTTCCTCCCCCCAGGCAGGCCGCTCCGGCCTGCGTTCCGTGCGTCGGCCGGACGACGCGCCCCGCGCATCAGTAGGCCCCCTGCCCGTAGAGCACCGCACGCAGCGTCTTCCACAAGATCACCGTGTCCAGGGCGAGCGACCAGTCCTCCACGTACCGCAGGTCCAGCCGGACCGCCTCCTCCCACGACAGGTCGCTGCGTCCGCTGATCTGCCACAGGCCGGTGAGTCCGGGCTTGACCAGCAGCCGCCGCCGGATGTCCGGGCCGTACGCGGCGGACTCCTCCGGCAGTGGCGGCCGCGGACCGACGAGCGACATCGATCCGGTGAGCACGTTGAAGAGCTGCGGGAGTTCGTCGATCGAGTACCGGCGCAGTACTGCTCCCACCCGGGTCACCCGCGGATCCCGGCGGAGCTTGAACAGCGGGCCGGCGCCCTCGTTGCGGTCGGCCAGCTCGGCACGTGCCCGGTCGGCCCCGGCGACCATGGTGCGGAACTTCAGAATGGTGAACTCGCGGCCGTCCTTGCCGACTCTGCGCTGGCGGTAGAACGCCCCACCCCGGCTGTCCACCAGCACCAGCAGTCCGACGAACACCATCAGCGGCGCGAACAGCATCAGGAGGATCGCTGCGCCCATCCGGTCGACGACCCCTTTGACCGCCCGGCGGCCTCCGTTGAAGGTCGGCATGCTGACCCGCAGCAGCGGGATCCCGAGCACCGCGTCGACGTGCAGCCGCGGGCCGGCCACCTCCATCAGCACGGGTGCCACGACCATCTCGGCGTCGCTGCCTTCGAGGTTCCAGGCCAGCCGCTGCAGCCGGTCCGGTGACCAGTGCGGGTCCGGTGTGACCGCGACGACACGGTAGCCGTCGCGGCGGACGTGGTGGGCGACGTCCGTCAGTCGGCCGACGACCGGCACTCCGTCCAGTTCGTCTCCGCCCAGCCCGAGACCGTTCGTCGTGCACACCGCATCCACCCGCCAGCCGAGGTGCGGGAACTTGCGGGTTCGGGTGATCAGGTCGCGCACGGTGGCCGGGCTCCCGGCGGCGAGCACCGGTCTCAGGCACCGTCCTTCCTTCCGCTGTTTGTGCAGCCAGAGGCGCAGCAGATACCGCGCGGTCATGGTGACGAGCGCGATCGCGGGGATCGCGACGAAGATCCAGAGCTTGATGTTGCGCGAGGTGAGGGCGATCCCGCCGAGCGCCAGTACGACGGTCGCCGTGAACAGTGAGCGTCCGAGCCGACGGAATTCCTCGGCGCCCTGGCCGAGTACAGCCGGAGCCCACGACCGGCTCACCGCAAGAGTCCCCAGCACCAGCAGCTCGGTGCCGAAGGCGAGAATTCCCCACTTCTCGTGCCAGTTGGCCGCGTCCCGGGCCCCGAAGAAGTTGCCGATCGCCGCCACCACGAAGGCGGTGGCCACGGTGTCGCTGATGATCACGGAACGGCGGTACCGCTGCTCCCATTCGATCGCGGTCTGGCCGATTGCCCCGTTCGCCACACGCTCGCGCGCCGACGGAAACGGGCTGACTACTCCCCCTTGCCGCACAGAACCCCCCAGGTTCCCCAGTGATTCGACGTGTTCGCCCAACACTGTTCCTCCCCCCCCCGGGAGGCCCCCGCCTCCCGTACTGTCCTCCCCTTGGGAGGCCCCCACCCCCGCGCCGCGCTGTCCCCTCCGGCGGGAGGCCCCCGCCCCCCGCGCATGACATCCCGGCTATTTCAGAGCTACTTGAACGACCCACCCCGGCGGCAGCAGACCCGCATGTCCCGCGAGACTCTCGAGGTGCGTGGGAACCCGTCGAAACCTCGGGTGCTCCCCACACCCAAGGCCCCCTCGCGGGCTCCAAGAATTGATCACCCCCACGTCCGGCGCCGGGGACGCGACTGCTGGCTTTCCGCAGCACCGGACCTATAGATCATTAATGGTCGCCTCGTGTCCGAACAGCTGAAGCACGGTCAATCTAGACCATCGGGGCCAGTATGAAGAGGGGGATGTATGTAATTTGTGCTCAAGCTGTGAGGCCGGACCCACTGATCGGTGACCGCCCACGGATGCCTTCAGGCCACCGCGTGCTCCAGCAGCTCACCCGGCCCTCGGGCGCGGCTTCTAAGGCGCCCGGTTCGGCAACAACTTCCCGCTGGTCGTGCAGACGGGCGCAACCGCCTCAACGTCCGGGTGCATGCCGTGATGTCGGCCCATGTCTCATTCTCGTCGGACGCTCCCCGGCCGATTGCTCAGAGCCAGTCCCGCCGCTTGAAGATGACGTACAGGCTGACGCAGACGACCCCCATCAATCCGATCGCGAAGGGGTAGCCGAACGCCCAGTGCAGTTCCGGCATGTGTGAGAAGTTCATGCCGTAGATCGTCCCGACCAGCGTCGGCGCGAACAGGATCGCCGCCCATGAAGAGATCTTCTTGACCTCCTCGTTCTGCTCGAACCCCGCCTCCGCGAGGGCCCGCATCTCCGCGTTCTGCTGCTGGGTCACCAGGGTCGCGTTGACGGTCAGGATCTCGGTGAGGGCCTGGCGGAAGCCGTCGACGCGTTCGCTGGTGTGGGTGACGTGGTCGGCGACGTCACGGAGGTAGCGCTGGAGTTCCTCGTCGGTCTCGTACTTGGCGAAACCCGCCATCAGACCGTGCAGCATGCCGACCAGCGGGCGGGTGGCGCGCTGGAACTCGACCATCTCGCGGGAGAGTTCGTAGATACGGCGGGAGACCTCGGGGTCGCCGCGGAAGACCTCCGTCTCGATCTCGTCGATGTCGTTCTGGACGCCGGAGACGACCGGCGCGTAGCCGTCGACGACCGCGTCGAGGATCGCGTACAGGACCGCCTCGGGGCCCAGTTTCAGCAGCTCGGGGGAGTCCTCCATGCGGCGGCGGACCGCGGACAGGTCGGGGGCCGCACCGTGCCGGACGGTGATGACGAAGTCGGGGCCGACGAAGACGTGCAGTTCGCCGAAGTCGACCTCCTCCGGCGCGTCCAGGTAGCGGGCGGCACGCAGGACGACGAAGAGCGTGTCGCCGTAGCGCTCCAGCTTCGGGCGCTGGTGGGCCTCCATCGCGTCCTCGACGGCGAGCGGGTGCAGATCGAACTCGGCGGCCAGGGAGAGGAGTTCTTCGGCCGTGGGCCGGGCGAGGCCGATCCAGGCCATGCCCGAGGGCTGTTCGCGCAGTTCTCGGAAGGTCTCGGCGAGCGTGGTGGGGGAGGAGACACGGACGCCGTCCCGGTACAGCGCCGCCTGGACGACACTGACCGGCTCGGCCGGCTCCGAGGGCCCCGTGGCGGCCGTCGGGGTCTCGGTGGAGGGGGCTGCGGTGACGGCGCGGCGCCAGACGGACCTGCGGCCGCCGTTTCTGCCGTTGGGGCGCTCGGGCATCGGCTGGCCTCTCCGTCGAGCCTGCGTACGGCGTGATCACGAAGCGGAATACGTGCAGGATAGCCGCGGTCCCCGGGTCCGGGCGCCCGGACCCGGCGCAGGGTTCGGTGAGAGTCACGGACAGAAGGTGTCCGCAATCGGCGCTAGCGTGCGGCCATGACGAAGAGCAGCGCGGCGCGGGCTCCCCTCCTGGACACCCGTGCCCTGAACCGTGCCACCCTCGACCGGCAGCTCCTGCTGCGCCGCTCACCGCTGTCCGCCGCGGACGCCGTACGGCACCTCCTCGGCCTGCAGGCACAGAACGTCAGGCCCCCGTACCACGCCCTCGCCGCCCGCCTCGACGGCTTCGCCCCCGAGCAGCTGTCCGCGCTCCTGGCCGACCGCGAGGCCGTCCGGATCGTCACCCTGCGCTCCACCATCCACACCCACACCGCCGAGGACTGCCTGACCCTCCGGCCGCTCGTCCAGCCCGCCCGGGAGCGGGAGCTGACCAACTTCCGCAAGGGCCTCGCCGGAGTCGACCTCGACCGGCTGGCCGCACTCGCCCGGGAGCTGGTCGAGACCGAGCCGCGGACCATGGCCCAGTTGCGCGAGGCGCTCGGCGCCGAGTGGCCGGACGCCGACCCGCAGTCCCTCGGCGTCGCCGCCCGCTGCCGGCTGCCCCTGGTCCAGGTGACCCCGCGCGGCCTGTGGGGGCGCAGCGGACAGGTGGCGCTGACGACGGCCGAGCACTGGCTGGGACGCCCGGCCGAGCCGGCCCCCGCCCCCGACGCCGTGGTCCTGCGCTACCTCGCCGCGTTCGGCCCCGCCTCCGTCAAGGACATGCAGACCTGGGCCGGACTCACCCGGCTCAAGGACGCCTTCGAACGGCTGCGCCCGCGGCTCCTCACCTTCCGGGACCCGACCGGAGTCGAACTGTTCGACCTGCCCGACGCGCCCCGACCCGACCCCGACACCCCGGCCCCGCCGCGCTTCCTGCCCGAGTTCGACAACCTGCTCCTCTCCCACGCCGACCGCACCCGCGTCATACCCCCCGAGCACCGGGGCCGCAGCTGGCAGGGCAACCAGGCCTACCGCACCCTCCTCGTCGACGGCTTCCTGGCCGGCCTGTGGAAGCCGGACGGCGACACCCTGGTCATCGAGCCGTTCGGGGAGCTGACGAAGGCCCAGCGGGAGGACGTGACCGCGGAGGGCGCACGGATGCTGGCGACGATGCACCCCGAGACGTCGTACGACATCCGGTTCGGCACCGTCGTACGGCGCTGAGTCGCCCCCCGGACGTCTCAGCGCCGTACGCGCGTGGAGAGGGGGCGTTGCGGGCCGCTCGTGGTGGCCCGCAACGCCCCCTGGTATCTACCTGAGGGATGCTCAGGTGTGCTGCTTCCGGGTCACGAGTTGACCTGCGTGGTCACGAGGTTCGAGAAGGTGGTCAGCCGGGTGTACACACCCGGGTAACCGGCCTCCGCGCACCCCTCGCCCCAGGAAGTGATCCCTGCCAGGACGCCCCCGATGAGCAGGGGACCGCCGCTGTCGCCCTGGCAGGTGTCTACGCCACCGGACGTGTATCCGGCGCAAACCATGTCGGTCTGGACGAAGTCCGAACCGTAGGAGCTCTTGCAGCTGGAGTCGGACACGATCGGGACGGTCGCGGTCCGCAGCTGGTTGGAGGAGCTGCCGTTCTCCGAGGTGGTGCCCCAGCCGAGGATGCGGGCCGTGGTGCCGGCCGCGTACACGCTCGTCTGGGACGAGGAGACGTACTTCGCCGCTGTGTACGGCATCGACGTCGAGAGGGTCAGGACGGCCACGTCGTCGCCGTTGGTGGCGTCGGTGTAGTCCGGGTTGATCCAGATCTTGCTGACCCGGCTGACCGTGCCGTTGGTGCCGTTCAGGTAGGTCCGGCCGCCGACCACACGGACACTGCTGGTCGACTCGCCGACCATGCAGTGCGCGGCCGTCACGACCTTCTTGGCGGCCACCAGGGTGCCGCCGCAGAACTGGTTGCCGGACGCGTCGGTGATCTGCATCACGAAGGGGTACGCCGTGGTGGTGGTGGTCGTACCGCCCACGATGGGCTGGGGTGCGGCGGTCGCCGTGGGGGAGGCGATCAGCGCGGTCGCCGCGGCGGCGGCGGTGGCCACCAGGGTCGCGGCAGTCTTTCTGGCACGTCTTGACCCGAACATGAGTCTCCTCAGTGGGGGTTGCCGGTGGGGGGTCGCGCGGGTGGGGGTCGAGCACGGGGGTCGCGGGACCGACCCCCGTATGCCCGGGCGAGCGGCACGCCCTTTACGCTAGGACCCGGATCCCTCGGCTCCCAATGAGGGAACCCCCTAGGGGGTTGGGTGAGGGAAAACCCTCGGTCCGGCTCAGTTAACCTGGCGCGCCGTCACTTCGCGCGCCGCGCCGCCGCCAAACGGACGATGTCCACCCGCGATCGGATCCCCAGCTTGCGGTAGACCCGGGTCAGCGTCGCCTCGACCGTCTTCACACTGACGAACAGCCGGGACGCGATCTCCCTGTTCGTGGCGCCCTCCATGACGAGCGCGGCGACCTGACGCTCCATCGCGGCCAGGCCCGCCAGCGCGTCCAGGGTGTCCGGCACGGCGAGGGCCGGCTCGGGCTCCGGTGCGGTGAGGGCCTCGTCCACCTGGCGCAGCCACGGTAGCGCGCGGCAGCGGCGGAACAGCCGGGTGGCCTCGTCGTACGCCGTCGACCTGCGCGGGCCGCCCTCCGGGCGCCGGATGCGCAGCTGGGCCAGCGCGAACGCGGCCCGGGCCTCCTCCAGGCCGTAGCCGAGCTTCGCGAGCCGTTCCTGAGCGGACGTCAGCTGGGCGACGGCCGCCTCGTGGTCGCCGTGCGCGGCGCGCACCAGCGCCTCCGCACGGTCGAGGACGGCGAGGACGCTCTGCCGGTCGAGCCTGAGGGCATGCTCGCGGCTGGCGTCGATGACGTCCTGCGCCTCGGCCGGCTCACCGATGCGGACCAGCGCCTCGGCGAGGTCGCCGTGCCAGCGGCCGCGTGCCGGGTCGGTGATGCCGAGGCCCAGCTCCAGGCGGCGCACCCGGCGCAGCGAGCGGACCGTGCCCGCCGGGTCGCCGGCCACCAACTGGGCGTACCCGAGCGCGCCCAGAGCCCGCGACAGGTACATCTGGTCGCCGTCCTCCTCGGCGTGCTCCACCGCCTCCCGGGCCAGGGCCAGCGCGCGGTCCACGTCTCCGCCGGAGGCCTCCGCGAGCGAGGTGAGCATCGCCGAGGCGGTCTCGCCGATACCGGAGTCCCGGGCGAGCCGCAGGCTGTCGCGGGCCAGCTCCAGGGCGCGGCCGCAGTGCCCGGCGCGCAGCTCCGTCTCCGCGAGACCGCGCAGGAAGTGCACCTCGCTCTCCACCGAGCCGCGCCGGCGCACCTCGCGCAGCAGCGCGGTGACCGTCGCCCGGGCCTCGGCCAGCTGGTCGCCCATGACCAGCCACCGGAACCGGGCGCTGCCCGCGCCGTTGTGATGACAGGCCACCCTCGGGTCCTGGGGCTCCTTCAGGGCGCGCTTGATGGTCCGGGGGGCCTCCGGATGGCCCATCAGGGTCTCGGTCTGCGCCTGGAAGGCGAGGGCGAGCAGCTCGGTGCGCCGGTCGCCGCCGCGCTCGGCCAGCTCGGCGGCGTGCGCGGCCGCCTCCCTTGCCTCGGTGAAGTCGCCCTCCACGAGCAGCGCCCGCCAGGCCAGCTGGTAGTGGACCTGGGCCAGCAGCCGCGGGTCGTCGCCGGCGTCGGCGAGGGCCTGCGGGAAGACGGCGTCGACATCCGCCATGGTGTGGCCGGCGGTGTCGATGACGTAGATCCAGGCACGCACCCGGTCGGCGGGCACGGTCGCCCGGGTGAGCACCTCGCGGGCGATGTCCCGGGCCAGGTCGACCTCGCCGGCGGTGATCGCGTCCTCGGCGGCCTGAAGGCGTCTCTCGTCGGGGCTGGGTGCGCCGTCGGCGGGGGTGTGCCGGGCGGCCAGGAGCCCCAGCTGGGCGGCGACCGACGGGGCGCCCCGGTCCCGGGCGAGCGCCGCGGCCTCGGCGAGCCGGGCGGCCACCTCGGGGTCGGTGCCGGTGGTGGCGAGGGCGAGGTGCCGGGCCCGCTCGATCGGATCGGAGGCCGCGGTGGACAGGGCCGCGTGCGCGGCCCGCCGCTCCTGGGCGGGTGCCTCCGCGTACAGCGCGGCGGAGATGAGCGGGTGCGCGAACCGTACGGCCGGCGCGTCCGGCTCGGTGGCGAGCAGGCCGAGTTCGGCGGCCTGGGCGCACTCGGCCTCGGCGTTCTCCCGGCCGGCCGCGTGCAGCAGCGCCGGGGTGGGGCGGGCGCCGGCGCTGGCCACCAGCAGGGTGCGGCGGGCCTCGACCGAGAGCATGTCCAGGCGGCTGAGCACCAGGGCGCGCAGCGAGGTCGGCACCGGCAGCGGCTCGCCGGGCCGGGGCGGGGTGGGGCTCTCGGCGAGGGCGCGGCCCAGCTCCAGGGCGAACAGCGGGTTGCCGCCGCTGGTGCGGTGGATCTCGCGCACCGTGGAGCGGGGCAGGCCGCCGTGGCCGCGGTGGTCGAGCAGCTGTGCCACCTGGGTGCGGGTGAGCGGGCCGAGCCGGACGGCGAGCGTGTCCGGCGGGCAGGCGCGCAGATGGCGGTCGTACTCCTGGCTCTCCTGGCCCTCCGTGCGCACCGCGCACAGCAGCTGCACCGGGGTGCCCTCGAGGCGGCGGGCGGCGAAGCCGAGCAGTTCGGCGCTGGCCGGATCCAGCCACTGCAGGTCGTCGGCGACGACCAGGACCGGTCCCTGGGCGGCGAGCGCACGCAGCGCGGAGAGCACCGCGAGGCGCAGGGCGAGGCCGTCGCGCTGGAGGCTGGACTCGCCGCGTCCGGTGAGCGCCGACTCCAGGGCGGTGCGCTGGGCGGCGGGCAGCCGCGGGGAGACGTCGTCGAGGACCAGACCGAGGAGGTCGGCGAGGGCGAGGAAGGGAAGGTGGGATTCGGACTCCGTGGCGGAGCAGCGCAAGACGGTGCGCGCGCTGGCGCCGTATTCCTCGGCCAATGCCCGCAGGACGGTGGATTTCCCTATTCCGGCGGGGCCGTGCAGGAGCACACTGCCGCCCGAGCCGAGCTGGTCACGGGCCGCCGTGAACAGTTCCTCGCGGCCGATGAGCAGGTCGGGGCGGCATCGGGCAGGCTCCTGGAAGTCCCGTCGCACGGTCACCGCTCCCCTCCTGTGTCGTGTCCGGGCCAAATTCTAAGCAACGATCCTTTAAATTCGGACGGAAGCCGTGGTGAGGGAAATAACAAACGGTCACGCATAGGTAAATTCAAAGCGACGTCGCCTGAATGGGCAAGGTTCCTTACGGCTGCTGCGGAGAGCCCCCACGGGCCCGCCTACGGCAGCAGTCCAGCCCGCCGCGCCGCCGTCACCGCCTCCCCTCGTGTGTGTGCGCCCAGCTTCCGCATCGCCGAGCGCAGATAGCTTTTCACCGTCTCCTGGCGCAGGCCCAGCCGCTCGGCCACGGCCGCGTTGGTGGCGCCCGCCGCCACCCAGGACAGCACGTCCAGCTCGCGTGGCGCCAGGCTCGCGCCCCCGGCGGGGCGAGGTACGGCCAGCAGCCCGCAGGCGGCGAGCAGTTCGGCGCGCAGGCCCGGGTCGGCGATCCGGGACGCCAGTGCGCGCAGCGCCGCATGGGCCTCGCGCACCTGCTCCCAGGCGGCACCCTGCCCATCGGGCCCATCGGGCCCGTCGGCGGGCTGCGGCCGGGCCGCCGCCAGCAGCGATCGTGCCTCGTCCCGCACCACCAGCGCCTGCTCCACGTCCCGCGCCACCGCCACCGCCTCGCCCAGCGTGCGGTCGCCCAGCGGCTGGGCCGACCGCAGCGCGCCGTACAGCACCCCGCGCACCCGCCGCCGTACGACGACCGGCACCGCGAGCACCGAGCGGAGGCCCTCGGCGGCCACCGGGACGTCGTACTCGTGGCTGATCTGACGGGAGCTGGAGTAGTCCGTGACCGCGCACGGCCGGGCCAGCGCAACCGCCTTGCCGCCCAGCCCGTTTCCGGAGGTCACCGCGAGCGAGCTGAGGGCGGCGGTGGCCGTGCCGCTCAGCTCGCTGATGCGGATCTGCGGCCGGCCGGACTCGACCAGGCCGCCGAAGGCGACCGGAAGCCCGGTGGTGCGCCGCAGCCGGACCAGCGCACCGCGTATCTCCACCGCCGCCACGGCCTGTGCTGACACCTCTTCGCTCCTTCGGCGCGGTCACGTGGGGGGACCACACCCCCGTTCGGGGGTAGTGAGACCTGCATCACGGATTAGACGATGCCAGAGAGCCGCCCGGCAATGGTCCGGAACCTAGGAGGAACCGATGACGACGGCGACCGAGGTCTTCAGGAGTGCCAGGGACTTCCTGCTGGAGCACCGAGAGGACTACGCCACCGCCCACGAGGGCTTCGCCTGGCCGCGGCCCGAGCACTTCAACTGGGCGCTGGACTGGTTCGACATGATCGCCGACGGCAACGACCGGACCGCCCTGCACATCGTCGAGGAGGACGGCACCGAGACCCGGCTGTCCTTCGCCGAGATGGCCGAGCGCTCGAACCGGGTCGCCAGCCACCTGCGCGCGCGGGGCGTCGCCGCCGAGGACCGCATCCTGGTCATGCTCGGCAACCAGGCCGAACTGTGGGAGACCGCGCTGGCCGCGATGAAGCTGCGGGCCGTCGTCATCCCGGCCACCCCGCTGCTCGGCCCCGCCGACCTGCGCGACCGGGTCGAGCGTGGCCGGGTGAAGCACGTGCTGGTACGGGCCGAGGACGCCGCCAAGTTCGCCGACGTGCCCGGCGCCTACACCCGGATCGCGGTCGGCGGGGTGCCGCAGCAGGGCTGGGAGGCGTACGAGGACGCGTACACCGCCCCCGCCGGGTTCACCCCCGACGGGCCCACGCTGGCCGACGACCCGCTGATGCTGTACTTCACCTCCGGCACGACCGCCCGCCCCAAGCTGGTCGAGCACACCCACACCTCGTACCCCATCGGGCACCTGGCCACCATGTACTGGATCGGCCTCAGGCCCGGTGACGTGCACCTGAACATCTCCTCGCCCGGCTGGGCCAAGCACGCCTGGTCCAACCTGTTCGCTCCCTGGAACGCGGAGGCGACCGTCTTCATCCACAACTACGCGCGCTTCGACGCGGGCCGGCTGATGGCCGAGATGGACCGGGCCGGGGTGACCACCTTCTGCGCCCCGCCGACCGTGTGGCGGATGCTGATCCAGGCCGACCTGAGCCAGCTCGCCACCCCGCCCCGCGAGGTCGTCGCGGCGGGCGAACCGCTCAACCCCGAGGTCATCGAGCAGGTCCGCCGGGCCTGGGGCGTCACCATCCGGGACGGCTTCGGGCAGACCGAGACCGCCGTCCAGGTCTCCAACAGCCCCGGCCAGCTCCTGAAGACCGGCTCCATGGGCCGGCCCAGCCCCGGCTACCGGGTCGAACTCCTCGACCCGGTCTCCGGCGCCCCGGGCGCCGTCGAGGGCGAGATCGCCCTCGACCTCTCCGAGCGCCCGGTGGGCCTGATGACCGGCTACCACGGCGACCCCGACCGCACCGCCGAGGCCATGGCCGGCGGCTACTACCGCACCGGCGACATCGCCTCCCGGGACGAGGACGGCTACCTGACGTACATCGGCCGGGCCGACGACGTCTTCAAGGCCTCCGACTACAAGATCAGCCCGTTCGAGCTGGAGAGCGCGCTGCTGGAGCACGAGGCGGTCGCCGAGGCCGCGGTCGTGCCCGCGCCGGACGAGGTGCGCCTGGCCGTGCCCAAGGCGTACGTCGTCCTCGCCGAGGGCTGGCAGCCCGGACCCGACACCGCGAAGGTGCTGTTCGAGCACTCCCGTGAGGTCCTCGCCCCCTACAAGCGCATCCGCCGCCTGGAGTTCGGCGCCCTGCCCAAGACCGTCTCCGGCAAGATCCGCCGGATCGAGCTGCGCGAGGCCACGGCCGTGGGCTCGCAGGACGAGTACCGCGAGGAGGACTTCCGGTGACCTCGGAATCGTCGTACACGCACGGCACGAGCGGGACGACCCTGCTCGACGACACGATCGGCGCCAACCTGGACCGGGCCGTCGCCACCTGGCCGGACCGCGAGGCGCTCGTCGACGTGCCGTCGGGGCGGCGCTGGACGTACGCCCAGTTCGGCGCGGACGTCGACACGCTGGCCCGCGCGCTGCTCGCCGCCGGGGTCGCCAAGGGCGACCGGGTGGGCATCTGGGCCGTCAACTGCCCCGAGTGGGTGCTGGTCCAGTACGCCACCGCCCGCATCGGCGCGATCATGGTGAACATCAACCCGGCCTACCGCACCCACGAGGTCGAGTACGTCCTCAACCAGGCCGGCATCTCGCTGCTCTTCGCCTCCCTCAGCCACAGGACCAGCGACTACCGCGCGATGGTCGAGGAAGTGCGGGGCAGGTGCCCGCAGCTGCGGGAGACCGTCCACATCGGCGACCCGACCTGGGAGGCGCTGCTCGGCCGCGCGACCCCCGACGTCCGGTTCGAGGCCCTGTCCTGCGACGACCCCGTCAACATCCAGTACACCTCGGGCACGACGGGCTTCCCCAAGGGGGCCACCCTCTCCCACCACAACATCCTCAACAACGGTTACTTCGTGGGTGAGTCGGTCGCCTACACCGAGCAGGACCGGATCTGCATCCCGGTGCCCTTCTACCACTGCTTCGGCATGGTCATGGGAAACCTCGCCGCCACCTCGCACGGCGCCTGCATGGTCATCCCGGCGCCGTCCTTCGACCCGAAGGCCACGCTGGACGCGGTCCAGCAGGAGCGCTGCACGTCCCTGTACGGCGTCCCGACCATGTTCATCGCGGAGCTGAACCTCCCCGACTTCGCGTCGTACGACCTCTCGTCCCTGCGCACCGGCATCATGGCGGGCTCGCCCTGCCCGGCCGAGGTGATGAAGCGGGTGGTCGCCGAGATGCACATGGAGGAGGTGTCCATCTGCTACGGCATGACCGAGACGTCCCCGGTCTCCCTGCAGACCCGCATCGAGGACGACCTGGAGCACCGCACCGGCACCGTGGGCCGGGTCCTGCCGCACCTGGAGGTCAAAATCGTCGACCCGGCCACCGGGGTCACCCGGCCGCGCGGCACGGCGGGCGAGCTGTGCACCCGCGGCTACAGCGTGATGCTCGGCTACTGGAACGAGCCCGAGAAGACAGCCGAGGCCGTCGACGCGGGCCGCTGGATGCACACCGGGGACCTCGCGATGATGCGCGAGGACGGGTACGTGGAGATCGTCGGCCGGATCAAGGACATGATCATCCGGGGCGGCGAGAACATCTACCCGCGCGAGATCGAGGAGTTCCTCTACGGCCACCCGAAGATCCGGGACGTCCAGATCGTCGGGGTGCCGCACGAGAGGTACGGCGAGGAGGTCCTCGCCTGCGTGATCCCGCACGACGTGGCCGACCCGCTCACCCTGGAGGACCTGCGCGCCTTCTGCCAGGGGCGGCTCGCCCACTACAAGATCCCGAGCCGCCTGCAGATCCTCGACTCCTTCCCGATGACGGTGTCCGGGAAGGTGCGCAAGGTGGAGCTGCGGGAGAAGTACGGGGTCTAGGCAGTCAGGCCCCGCCCGACCCGGCGAGTCTGCGCCCCGGACCGTTCACCGGGGTCGGGGTGCCCGTGAGGTCGAGGACGAACAGGGGGACGCCCAGCGTGTCGGCGCGAGCGCGGGCGTCCTCGGCGTATCCGGCCAGGGAGAAGTAGACACAGCCCGCGGACTCCGTCATGGCCGTCAGCCACAGGCACTCCACGTCCCGCAGCGAGGCCGGGCGCACGGCGGGATCCACCTGGGCGACCAGGCCGTGCGCGGCCAGGCCTATGCCGGACGGGGGCCGCTGGTCGGCGCGGCGGATGTCCCGGTAGCCGAGCCAGCGTAAATACAGCGCGGTGGCGGTGACGGCGTCCCGTGCGGTGCGGATGGTGACGGGCTGGAAGGGGATCCGTCCGTCGTACTGCGGGGCGGCCGCTCCCGGCCGTGCGGTCGGCGCAGGGGAGTCGCTCGGTACGGCCGCCTCCGGGCGTGCCCCCGGTGACGGGGCGTCGCTCACCGGAACACGCAGGACCGTGCCGCACGGGCAGCCCAGCTCCGGGTGCGGCAGCTGATTGGTGCGCCCGCAGGCGGTGCAGCGCACGGTGACCCAGTCCTCGTCCCAGGTGCGGTGCGCGAGTACGGCCGGTGCGGCCGCCGGGTCCAGCCGCGGGGCGCACGGCCTGCCGCAGGCGCAGGGATACGGCGGCGCGGTGTAGACGTGCTCGCGCCGACAGGCCGGACAGCGCACCGGCACGCTCTCGGGCATGGCCACTCCAGGCGTCGCATCGGGACTGCGCCTCCCATCGTGCTCCTGCCGGACCCCCCTTGTCCCTCTCTTGACGACCTTCGGCGACCCCCCTACATTGATTTCAGATAGTAGAAATTACTTTCCGCAATACGGAAGTACTCGCCGCGGGGCGCGACGGGAGTACGCATCCGACAGCCGAAGCAGGAGTACTCGATGGCTCGTATGACCGCTGCCCGCGCGGCAGTTGAGATCCTCAAGCGCGAGGGCGTCACGGACGCCTTCGGTGTGCCGGGCGCGGCGATCAACCCCTTCTACAAGGCGCTGAAGGAGGGCGGCGGGATCAATCACACGCTCGCCCGCCACGTCGAGGGCGCCTCGCACATGGCCGAGGGGTACACCCGGACCGAGCCGGGCAACATCGGCGTCTGCATCGGCACCTCGGGCCCCGCCGGCACCGACATGATCACCGGCCTGTACTCGGCCATCGGCGACTCCATCCCGATCCTGTGCATCACGGGCCAGGCGCCCACGAGCGTGATCCACAAGGAGGACTTCCAGGCCGTCGACATCGCCTCGATCGCCAAGCCGGTCACCAAAATGGCGGTCACCGTCCTGGAGGCCGCGCAGGTCCCCGGCGTCTTCCAGCAGGCCTTCCACCTGATGCGCTCCGGCCGTCCCGGCCCGGTCCTGATCGACCTGCCGATCGACGTCCAGCTCACCGAGATCGAGTTCGACCCGGAGACGTACGAGCCGCTCCCGGTCTACAAGCCGGCCGCGACCCGCGCCCAGATCGAGAAGGCCATCTCCTTCCTCCTGGCGTCCGAGCGCCCTGTCCTCGTCGCCGGCGGCGGCATCATCGGCGCGGACGCCACCGACCTGCTGGTCGAGTTCGCCGAGCTGACCCAGACCCCGGTCGTCCCGACCCTGATGGGCTGGGGCACCCTGCCCGACGACCACGAGCTGAACGCCGGCATGGTCGGCGTCCAGACCTCGCACCGCTACGGCAACGCGAACTTCCTGGAGTCCGACTTCGTCCTCGGCATCGGCAACCGCTGGGCCAACCGCCACACCGGCTACAAGCTCGACGTCTACCGCCAGGGCCGCAAGTTCGTCCACGTCGACATCGAGCCCACCCAGATCGGCAGGATCTTCCCGCCGGACTACGGTGTCGTCTCCGACGCCAAGGCCGCGCTGGAGCTGTTCGTCGAGGTCGCCAAGGAGCTGAAGGCCGAGGGGAAGCTGCCCGACCGCGCCGAGTGGGTCGCCTCCACCCAGGAGCGCAAGGCCACCCTGCTGCGCCGGACCCACTTCGACAACGTGCCGATGAAGCCGCAGCGCGTGTACGAGGAGATGAACAGGGCCTTCGGCCCGGAGACCCGGTACGTCACCACGATCGGCCTCTCCCAGATCGCCGGCGCGCAGATGCTGCACGTGTACAAGCCGCGCCACTGGATCAACTGCGGTCAGGCCGGCCCGCTCGGCTGGACCATCCCGGCCGCGATCGGCGTCGCCAAGGCCGACCCGGAGTCCCCGGTCGTCGCCCTCTCCGGCGACTACGACTTCCAGTTCATGATCGAGGAGCTGGCGGTCGCCGCCCAGCACAGGATCCCCTACGTCCACGTTCTCGTGAACAACGCCTACCTGGGCCTGATCCGTCAGGCGCAGATCGGTCTGGACATCAACTTCCAGGTCAACCTGGAATTCGAGAACATCAACACGCCTGAGCTCGGCGTCTACGGCGTCGACCACGTCAAGGTCGCCGAGGGCCTGGGCTGCAAGGCGATCCGGGTCACCGAGCCGGACCAGCTGGGCGCCGCCTTCGAGCAGGCGAAGAAGCTGGCCGCCGAGTACCAGGTGCCGGTCGTCGTCGAGGCGATCCTGGAGCGCATCACCAACATCTCGATGAGCCGGACGATGGACATCAGCGACATCTCCGAGTTCGAGGACCTGGCCACCGAGCCCGGCCACGCGCCGACGTCGATCAAGCCGCTGAAGGTCTGATCCGGCACCAGCGCGCGAGAACACGCCGGGGGCGGTCCGTCCGAGGGGGACGGGCCGCCCCTGTTGCATGTGCGGGCGCGGGGATCTGCGGCCGACAGGCGCACGGATCTGCGGTCACACCACTCCGCAGCTGAACCCACCACCGCCCGAACTGCCCCAGGACCGGGGCAGTTCGCGTTCCGTGGTGCCGCCGCGGCCCGTCAGGCCCGCCTCCCGGGTGAAGCGGGGGGCCAGCACGGCCAGCGCCTTGTCGCCGTGCAGGGCCGCCAGCAGCAGCTTGTCCTCGGGGGACAGGCCCGAGCGGCGGGCGGGCAGGGGATGCCGGGCGCGCAGGTCCTTCAGGGCCCGGCGGCCGGCGCGGGTAGGGCCCGGGAGGACGGCCCGCAGCAGGCCCGCACCGACCAGGTCCGCGCGCAGCTCGCCGAGCGCCTCCCGCACCGGCCGCCGGTCCAGCAACTGCCTCATGCCGGCGGGGCGGTAGAGGCCGGTGTGCACCGCCTTCGCGAGCGTCGTCAGGGGCGATCCGGGCGCCGGACCCGAGGTCCGCATCGTGCCCGGCCGCCAGGCCTTCACCGCGCCCCGCAGATGCAGGCCCAGCACCGCCACCGTCACGGCGGCCCGGGCACCTCCCCGCAGCAGAGCGAGCGCCTGCGGTTCCGTCGGGATTCTCGTCGTACCGGCCATCACGCACCCCCGTACGGGACCCGCCGCCCCCGTGCCGACGGGCCCCGTGTGTCGGTGTTGTGCCCGCCGGCGCCGGTTGTCGAAGCCTCTCTCGCGGTGTTCAGAGGTTGATTTGAGGGTTGCGTAGGCCGGGTACGGCCGCTGTCGTACCCGCCTTCCCTAGACCTCGTGCTCGGACAGGCCCGGCCAGTCGTCGGGCCCGCCGCCCTGCCACTCGATGAGGTCGCTCTCCTCGACCTCGATGCGGTCCAGGTCGGCCAGCCGCAGGATCTCGACGACGTCGTCCAGATGGGAGGCGAGCCCCAGGGTCACGTCCCCCTCGGTGACGCGCCGGGAGCCGTCGAGGGCCGGAGCGTGGACCACGATGTGCGGGTACTGCGTCGGATTGCCCATGGGATCAGCGTCCTGCGGAAGCGGCGGGAACGCACCCCCGGAGCCCGGACAGCACGAGAGCGCCCCCTGTGACCAGGGGGCGCTCTCGGTGCCGTGTGATGGCCGTCCGACGGCGCGAGGCTGGGCGCGACAGGACATTCGCGCCGCCGGACGGAGACGGGGACCTCGCTCCGAGGTCGTGGCTGGGGACCGCGGCGGATGCGACGGAGCCGGGAACCCTTCCCTCTGGTCGAGAAGGGTGCTCGTATCCTTCACCACCGCACTGGCTCGCACACCGCCGCGGTCCTCGCCCTGCCCGCCGTACCGAGTGGTCACCCCTCATCCGGACCGCTCGGTTGCGGGTCGTCGGCGTCCGGGGCCCGACCTCCCCGTCGGAACCCGGACGCTGTCAGTGGCCTCAGTCCTCGCGCAGGGCGCGGACCGCCTCCTCGACGCGCTTGCCGTACTCGGGGTCGGCGGCGTGGAAGTGGGCCAGGTTCTTCTCGATCACGTCGTCGCGGGAGACCTGCGAGAGGCCACCGGCGATGTTCGCGACCAGACGCTGCTTCTCCTCCTCGGACATCAGCCGGTACAGCTCGCCCGCCTGGTAGAAGTCGTCGTCCTTGGTGTGCAGCGGGGCCTCGTGGGTGCCGGTGTGGCCGGAGACCGCCAGCGGGGCCGCGAGCGGACGGCCGGTCTCCACCGGGCCGTCGTACGAGTTGGGCTCGTAGTTCTTGGCGTGGCGGCCCTGGGCGTTGGACGCCATGAAGCCGTCACGGCCGTAGTTCTGTGCGGTCGTCGCCTTCGGGGCGTTGACCGCGAGCTGGGTGTGGTTGACGCCCAGGCGGTAGCGGTGGGCGTCGGCGTAGGCGAACAGCCGGCCCTGGAGCATCTTGTCGGGGGAGGGACCGATGCCCGGAACGAAGTTGTTCGGGGAGAACGCGGCCTGCTCGACCTCGGCGAACACGTTGTCCGGGTTGCGGTCCAGCACCAGCCGGCCGACCCGCTGCAGCGGGTAGTCCTTGTGCGGCCACACCTTGGTCAGGTCGAACGGGTTGAAGCGGTAGTCGGCCGCCTCGGCCGCCGGCATGATCTGGACGTAGAGGGTCCAGGACGGGTGCACACCCCGCTCGATGGCCTGCAGCAGGTCCGTCTGGTGCGAGTTGGGGTCCTTGCCCGCCAGCTCGGCGCCCTGCTCGGCGGACAGGGAGCGGATGCCCTGGTTCGTCTTGAAGTGGTACTTGACGAAGAAGGCCTCGCCCTCGGCGTTCGTCCACTGGTAGGTGTGCGAGCCGTAGCCGTTCATGTGGCGGTACGACGCCGGGATGCCGCGGTCGCCCATCAGCCAGGTCACCTGGTGCGTGGCCTCGGGGGCGTGCGCCCAGAAGTCCCAGACGTTGTCAGGCTCCTGCCTGCCGGTGAACGGGTCCCGCTTCTGCGAGTGGATGAAGTCGGGGAACTTGATGGGGTCCTTGATGAAGAACACCGGGGTGTTGTTGCCGACGAGGTCGTAGTTGCCCTCCTCGGTGTAGAACTTCACCGCGAAGCCGCGCGGGTCACGGACCGCGTCCGCACCGCCGAGGGAGTCGGCGACCGTCGAGAAGCGCAGGAACACCTCGGTGCGCTTGCCGATCGCGCTCAGAAAGTCGGCGTGGGTGAAGCCGGTGACGTCGTCCGTCACCTCGAAGTGGCCGTACGCGCCGGAACCGCGGGCGTGCACCACACGCTCCGGGATCCGCTCGCGGTTGAAGCGCGCCAGCTTCTCCAGGAGGTGCTGGTCCTGGAGCAGCAGCGGGCCGCCGACGCCGGCGGAGGCTGAGTTCTGGTTGTCGGCGACCGGGGCGCCGGACTCTGTCGTGAGCACGCGCTTCGACATCGTGACCTTCCGTGCGAGAGGGCAGCGGGAATCTTCGGAATTTTCGGAAACAGACTTCCGCTTTATGGAGCTTCCGCTGGCGTGAGCCTAGGTTCGGGTGAACGGGGCGTCAACGGTTTGTTGAAGGTAATTCCGGGCCGCGGTGCCGCCTGGGCGCGACAGGACAGGTGTCAGCGGCACCGCGGCCCGGAAGTCTCGGGAGGCCGTCAGACCTGGGCGCCGGACAGGCGCTCCACGACCCGCAGCAGGGCCGAGTGGTCCAGGCCGCCGTCGCCCTGGGCGCGCAGCGAGGCGACCAGCTGGGCGACCACGGCGCCCACCGGAAGGGCGGCACCGACGTTGCGGGCGGCGTCGGTGACGATGCCCATGTCCTTGTGGTGCAGGTCGATGCGGAAGCCCGGCTTGAAGTCGCGGCTCAGGAAGTTGTCCTTCTTGCGCGTCAGCACGGTCGAGCCCGCGAGGCCGCCGTTGAGGACGTCCAGCGCGGCCTGCAGGTCCACGCCCGACTTCTCCAGGAAGACCACGGCCTCGGCGCAGGCCTGGATGTTCACGGCCACGATCAGCTGGTTGGCCGCCTTCACGGTCTGGCCGGAGCCGTGCGGGCCGCACAGCACGATGGTCTTGCCCAGCGCGTCGAAGATCGGCTTGGCCTGGTCGAAGTCGGCCTGCTCGCCGCCCACCATGATCGACAGCACGGCCTCGACGGCGCCGGCCTCACCGCCGGAGACGGGGGCGTCGAGGACGCGGATGCCCTTCTCCTCGGCGTTCTTCGCGAGGTCCACCGAGGTCTGCGGGGTGATCGAGGACATGTCGATCAGGAGGGCGCCGGACCTGGCGTTCTCCAGGATGCCGTCGGGGCCGTAGGAGATGGCCTCGACCTGCGGGGAGGCGGGCACCATCGTGATCACCACGTCGGCGTCGCGCACGGCCTCGGCGATCGAGGAGGCCGCGGTGCCGCCGGCGGCCGTCAGGCGGTCCAGCTTGTCCTTCTCCAGGGTGAAGCCGGTGACGTCGTAACCCGCCTTGATCAGGTTCTCGGACATGGGGGAGCCCATGATGCCGAGGCCGATCCAAGCGATCTTGGGAAGAGTGCTCATGACTGGGGGTGCCTCTCTAACTGCTCTGCAAAGTCGGGGGGTTCGGCGCGTTCGGCGCGGTCAGCGTGCTGCGCGCGGGAGCCACTCGAAGGACTCGGCGCTCGGGCGGTCGCCGGCCTTGTACTCCAGGCCGACCCAGCCGTCGTAACCGGCCTTCCTCAGCTGGTCGAGCAGCTCCTCCAGCGGGAGCGAACCCGTCCCGGGGGCGCCGCGGCCGGGGTTGTCGGCGATCTGGACGTGGCCGGTCTTCGCCGCGTACTGCTCGATGACCGAGGGCAGGTCCTCGCCGTTCATGGACAGGTGGTAGAGGTCCATGAGGAACTTGGCGTTCCCGAGGCCCGTCGCCGCGTTGACCTTGTCCACGATCTCGATCGCCTTGGGCGCGCTCACGATCGGGCACTTCGGCGACTCGGGCTGGTTCAGTGCCTCGACCAGGATGATCGCGCCGACCCGGTCGGCCGCGCGGGCCGCGAGGGTGAGGTTCTCCAGGGCGAGCGCGTCCTGCTCGGCCGGGTCCACGCCCTCGACGCGGTTGCCGTACAGCGCGTTCAGCGCCTTGCAGCCGAGGGAGGCCGCGAAATCCGCCGCCACGTCGATGTTGGCGCGGAACTTCTCCGACTCCTCACCCGGGACCGACAGGGCGCCGCGGTCGGGGCCCGGCAGCTGGCCGGCGTAGAAGTTCAGCCCGGTGAGCTGGACGCCCGCGTCCTCGATCGCCTTCTTCAGGGCGTCGAGCTCGGACTGCTCGGGGGTGGGGGAGTCGACCCAGGGCCACCACAGCTCGACCGCCGTGAAGCCCGCCGCGGCGGCGGCCGCGGGGCGCTCCAGGAGCGGGAGTTCCGTGAAGAGGATCGACAGGTTGACGTTGAAGCGCTGGTCTGCGAATCCCATTCGGGCCGCGCTCCCTTCCGTTAGGGATTCCGTATTGCGGAAGTTCATTTCTGCTTAATGGAAGATTGCCTGTGGTCGGGGGTGGCTGTCAAGAGCGGCAACGAAAAAGTGCCCCCGCGCGGGCTGCGCGGGGGCACCTTTTGTGGCCTGGTCAGAGGGCGTCTACGGCACTCACCTTCCACCCGCCGGAGGTACGGGTGAGCGTCATCCGCACCCGGTTGAGGTCCAGGCGGGAGCCCGACACCTGGGTGCTCTGCGTGACCTGGTCGACGAAGAGCAGGACGACCACCTTGTCCGGTGCGGCGGACACGACGGAGACCGCGGGCGCGCCGCCGTCCGTGGGTGCCGCCACCGCCGCCCTCACCACGCCGTGGTACTTCCTCGCGGTCGGCCCGACCACCGTCTTCGTGGTCTTGTCGTACTGGTCGCGGAACGCACCCGTCAGCAGGGCCCGGGCCCGGGCGAAGTCGCGGTCCAGGTGACGGTAGTCGTACGACAGGACGACCGGCGCGGTCTTCCGGGTCGCGGCGAGGGCTTCGGCGCGTGCCCGTGCCGTCTGCTGTCCCTGCCGGTACTGCCATGCGAGTACGGCGGCCACGGCCAAGGCTGCCGCGAGCGCGAGGCAGACTGCCGCGGTGAGCAGCCTTGGCAGGCGGGGCGGCCGCGCAGGCGCGCCCTCCTGCTCGTCGGCCCCCGGCTCCGGCTCCGGCTTCGGCTCCGGCGGGTCGTCCCAGCCGCCCGGGGGCTCGATGAGCACGGTGCGTCCTGAGGGTCGTCCCTCGGCCTGCAGAGCGGTCTCGTCGGGCTCCGGCCGCCTGGCGCGCTTGGCCGCCGCGCGGGCGGCCGCGGTCATGGTGCGGCGAGCCGGGGAGCCGGTGCCGCGGGTTCGGGTGATCGGGTTCGCCACGGTGTCTCTCCTCAACTCCGGGTCAGCCCACGAACTCGACGTCGGAGGTCAGCCAGCGGCCGTCCACCCGCACGAGGTCGAGCTGGAGCCGGTAGGTCCGCGCCTGTCCCTCGGGCGCGGCGGTATTGGTCACCTTGCTGTCGGCCACCACCAGAACCCGGGCCGAGCGCTCGTCGGACCGCACGATGCCCGCCTCGAGGACCTGTCCCTCGGACACCGACTTGTTCTGCGCGACCAGCCGGGTCAGCTGCGCGGTCTGTGCGGCGAACTGCTTCCTGAAGTCGCCGGTGGCGCCCTTCAGCACGTTGCCGCTGTCCCGGCCGTAGTGCCGGTAGTCGAGCGAGGTGAAGTTCAGCGCCGACTGGCGGGCCGCCGCCAGTACGTCCTGGCGGCGCTGGTCCGCCGCCCTCTGGTCGGACAGCCGCAGCCCCAGCCAGACGGAGAGCACGGTCGTCAGGACGGTCGCGGCGACGAGCCCCACCCCCAGCGGCCTCATGCGCCTGATGCCATCGGTCCAACGAGCAGCCATTGCCACGACTCCTTTCCGAATACGGCCTGTTCGCCGCCCGTCGAGCCGATCCCGACGGATGTCTGTCCCGGGCCGGCCGACGCACCGGGGGTGTTCTGCGCGCCGCGCACCGAGGTCGTGCCGCCGCGCGGTGCCGTGCAGTGCGCGCCGGTGTTCGCCGGGCGCGTGCTGGTGTCGGCGGGGTCGCGTCGTCGGGTGCCGTAGCCCTGGGTGCACGGCGGTGGGTCGTCGGCGCCCAGGACCAGCCCGAAGTGGGTGGTGCCGTCACCGGGGATGACGGTGTAGCTGCCCGCGACGTTGAGCGGGAGGGTGACCAGGGCCTGCTCCACACCGGGCAGCCGTGCCACGGTGACCTGGCCGCCGCTGATGAGGTTGGCCAGCAGGACCGACAGGTCGGGCCCCGTGGACCTCAGCAGCGAGTTGACCTCCTGCGCGGCCGGCGCCGTGTTGCCGATCAGCCTGCGCAGATCCCCGTCGCTCGACTTCAGCTGTGCGGTCAGCGTCGCCAGATCACGGGAGAACGACTTGATCGCCGAGCCCTGGTCGGCCTGTGTCTTGAGCACCTTCCGCGAGTCCTCGATCAGCGACACCGTCTCCGGGAGCGACTCGGACGCCGATTCGACCAGCTCGTTGCCCGAATCCACCAGGCGGCTCAGGTTCGGTCCGGTGCCGGCGAAGGCCTTCCCCAGCTCGTCGACGGTGGTGCGCAGGTCGTCCTTGCCGACCGAGTTCACCAGCCGGTCGAGGCTGAGGACGAGGTCGGTGACCGGGAGCGGGGTCCGGGTGCGGCTGCGCGGGATCGGGCTGCCGTCGATCAGGTACGGGCCGCCCGAGCGGCGCGGCTGGAGGTCGACGTACTGCTCACCCACGGCCGAGCGGTCGGCGACCACCGCCAGGGTATCGGCCGGGATCCGGGGCGCGCCGTCCTCGATCTTCAAGGACACCGAGACCCCGGAACCGGTCAGCCGCAGATCGCCCACCCGGCCCACCGGCACCCCCCGGTAGGTGACCTCGGAGCCGGGGAAGACGCCCCCGGACTCGGCGAAGTCGGCGTGCACGGTGTAGCCGCGGTCGAGGATGTCGTCCACCAGGCCCGTGTACTCGGCGCCGACGTACGACACGCCCACGGCGGTGACGGCCGCGAAGGCCAGCAGCTGGGCCCTGACCGTACGTGTGATCACGGCAGTATCCCCTTCAGCATCAGCTCGGCGAGGCCGACGTCGATCCCCTGCGGGAGGCGGTGCGAGCCGTCCCCGGTGCCGTAGGCCGCGGTGCACACCGGCGGGCACAGCAGGGTGCTGCCGTCGGAGGGCGTCGATGGGACAACGGGCACGGACGGGGTGTCCGGCAGGGACGGGGTGGACGGGAGGGGGGTGGGAGTGGGGACGCTCGGAAGGTCCGGGACCCCGGGCGCCGGGGTGCTCCTGCCCTTGCCCGGCTTGTCGGTGACGTTGCCGTACATGCCCGCCAGGTCCAGGTCGGCGGTGATCTTCAGGTTGACGTAGTCGCCCTTGACGGCGTCCACCACGTTGCGCGGGAACGGGTAAGTGGTCAGTAGTTCAAGCGAGTTGGGTAGATCGTCACCCGCCTTGTTCAGCTGCTGCAGGACGGGCCGCAGCTTCCTGAGGTCGGCGACGGTGTCGTCCCGCGAGGCGTTGACGACCCTGGTGCCGGTCCTGCCGAGCCTGGACAGGCCGGTGAGCATCTTCGTCAGGTCGCGGCGCTGGTCGGCGAGGACCTTCAGGGCGGGCGGCATCGTGTCGACGGCCTCGGCGATCGTCTTCTTCTCCTTCTTCAGCCGCTCGGCCAGCCGGTCGACGCCCTTGAGCGCCCGGACGATGTCCGCCCGCTGGTCGTCGAGGCCCCCGAGGAAGGTGTCGAGTTCCTTGAGCAGGGACCTGACCCGGCTCTCCCGGCCGTCCAGCGCCTTGTTCAGCTCGACGGTGATCGTCTTGAGCTGGGCCACCCCGCCGCCGTTGAGGAGCGCGGACAGGGCGGACAGCACCTCCTCGACGTCCGGGTTGCGGCCGCTGCGGGAGAGCGGGATGCGGTCGCCGTCGCGGAGCCGGCCGACGGGCTGCGTGCCGGCCGGCGGGGACAGCGCCACGTACTTCTCGCCGAGCATGCTCGTCTGCCGCAGCTCGGCGACCGCGTTGCCGGGCAGCTTCACCGAGTCGGCGATCCGCAGCCGCACGCGCGCGTGCCAGCCGTCCAGTTCCACCTTCTCGACCGCGCCCACGGTGACGTTGTCGACCTTGACCGCCGACTGCGGCACCAGGTCCATGACGTCCCTGAAGTCGACGGTGACGTGGTACGCGCGGCCGTCCGCGGCGGCGCCCCCGGGGAGCGGGACGTCGTACCAGCCGTTGAACTCGCAGCCGGTCAGCAGCAGCGAACCGACGGCCGTCCAGGCGGCCAGCCGCCCCTTGCGCAGCACACTCATGCCCGGGCCCCCAGGATTCCGCCGAGAGTCCTGTCGACCGTGCCCGTGGCCGGCGGGGCCGTCGGCACCTCGGGCAGGGAGTCGAAGAGCTTCTTCAGCCCCGCGCAGTCGGGGTTCTTGCCACCCTCGTCCCCGGTCGTCCTCAGGAGCGAACAGAGCAGGGACGCCGGGTCCTGCGGTGTCTGCGCGTTGTTACGGGTGTCGAGGGTGCCGGCGGCGGGGTTGTAGGCGTTCTGCAGGTTCGACAGGCCCGTGGGGGCGACGTCCAACAGCTCCTCCAGTGCGGCCCGTTGGGTGACCAGGACCTTGGTGACCTTGCTGAGCCCCCGCACGTCCGAGGTCAGCGCCTTCTTGTTGTGCTTCACGAAGTCGGACACGTCGCCGAGCGCCGCGCCGAGGTTCTGCAGCGCCGCCGCGAGGTCCCCCCGCTCCCCGGCCAGCTGCGCGGCCACCTCGGCGAGGCTGGTGTTGAACGACCGCACGCTCTTGTCGTCCGCCGCCAGCGCGGCCGTGAACACCTGGAGGTTGCGCACGGTGCCGAACAGGTCGCCGCGGCCGTCGGACAGCGTGGTGACCGCCTGCGAGAGGTCCTCGACCGTCTGGTTGAGGTTCTCGCCCTGGCCCTGGAGGTTGTCCGCGCTCACCCCGAGCAGCCGCGACAGCGAGCCCTTCTTGTTGGCGCCGTTCGGGCCGAGCGCGTCGGCGGTGGTGTGCAGGCTGTCGAAGATCCGGTCCAGCTCGACGGGGACGGCCGTACGGGACTCGGGGATGACGTCGCCGTCCCGCAGCACCGGGCCCTTCCGGTACACCGGCAGCAGCTGTACATAACGGTCGCTGACCACCGAGGAGTTGACGATGGCGGCCTGCGCGTCCGCCGGGACCTTGCGTCCCCGGTCGTACTCCAGCTCCACCCGCACCCGGCCGCCCTCCGGCGTGATGCTCCTGACCTCGCCGATGCGGACGCCGAGGACGCGGACGTCGGAACCGGGGTAGATGCCGACGGTGCGCGGGAAGTACGCCGTGACGCGGACGGGGTCGGGGTGCGGCCACAGGAGGACGGCGAGCGCGACGACGACCGCGAGTGCGGTGAACAGCGCCAGGAGTCTGCGGGTCATCGGGTGCCTCCCGTCCGTGGCGTGACCGGGGCGGCGACCAGGTTCTGGATGTACGAGTCGAACCAGCGGCCGTTGCCCAGGGTGTTGGTGAAGAGCCGCACGTAGGGCGCGAGCAGCCGGACGCTCCGGTCGAGGCTCGCCTGGTTGCGTTCGAGCATCTTCACGAAGGTGTCGAGGTTCTTCAGGGCCGGCCCGATCTCCTTCCGGTTGTCCTCGACCAGGCCGGAGAGCTCGATGCCGAGCAGGGCGCTGCTCTTGAGGAGGTTGTGGATCGCGGTGCGCCGCTTGCTGATCTCCTTGAACAGTGCGTTCCCGTCCGTCACCAGAGCGGAGAAGTCCTTCGTGCGCCCGGCCAGCACCTTGGTGACTCCGTTCGCGTGGTCGAGGAGGTCGCGCAGCGCCTTGTCGCGGGAGGCGACGGTCCTGGAGATCCTCGACAGGCCCTTGATCGACGCGCGGACCTCCTCGGGCGAGTCCTGGAAGGTGACGGAGATCGTGTCGAGCGCCTTCGCGAGCCGGTCCGTGTCGACCTCCTCGGTGGTGGTCGTGAGATCGCTGAAGGCCTGGACGACGTCGTACGCCGACACGGTCCGGCGGAGCGGGATCTCGCTGCCGGGCGTCAACCGGCCGGGCCCCTTCGGGTGCAGGGCCAGGTACTTCGCGCCGAGGATGGTCTTGACCCGGATCGATGCGCCGGTCTCGGTGCCGAACGCCGGGTCGCCCTTGACCTTGAAGGTCACCTTGACGTGGTCGCCGGCCAGGTCGACGTCCTCGACCTTGCCGACCTTGACCCCGGCGATCCGCACCTCGTCGCCCGGCTTGAGCCCGCCCGCCTCCGAGAAGGCCGCGCTGTAGGTGTCGCCGCCGCCGATCAGCGGCAGGCTGTCGGCATTGAACGCGGCGACGGTCAGCAGCGCGAGGACGGTGAGGCCGACGGCGCCTACGACGAGCGGGTTACGCTCACGGAAGGGCTTCAGCCGGAGCCGCTTCAGCCGGACCTTGGGCAGCTTGGGCGGCAGGACGCGCACCTTCACCAGGGGTTCGGGGCGGGGCGTGCGTTTCGGCCGCCGGGGGAGCTTGGGCAGCTGGGGCGGCAGGACGCGCACTTTCACCAGGGGTTCGGGGCGGGGCGTGCGTTTCGGCCGCCGGGGGAGCTTGGGCAGCTGGGGCGGCAGGACGCGCACCTTCACCAGGGGTTCGGGGCGGCCTCGCCGCCCCAGGAGACGCAGGCTCATCCGCCGCACCTCGCCCGTGCCACGTGCAGCTCCGGAGTGAGCACCTGCTTCGTCTTCGGCAGCACGATCCGGCCGTCGAAGTCGCAGAGGTAGAAGTTGAACCACGAGCCGTAGGACGCCGTCCCGGTCAGCTCGTCGAGCTTGTTCGGCAGCCGCTTCAGCACACCCTCCACGGTCTTCTCGTTGTCGTTCAGCGTTCCGGTCAGGTCGGTCAGACCGGCGATGTCGTCCTTCAGGGGCGGGCGCGCGTCCGTCAGCAGCCCGGAGGTGGCGTCGGCGAGGGCGCCGATGTTCGTCAGGGAGTCCCCGATGGGCTTGCGGTCGGCGGACAGCCCGGAGATCACCCGCCGGAGCTGCTTGAGCAGCCCGGAGAAACGGGAGCCGCGCCTGTCGAGCGTCGCCAGCACGGTGTTGAGGTTGTCGATCACCGAGCCGATCAGCTCGTCGCGGTCGGCGAGGGTCGTCGTGAGGGAGGCCGTGTGTGTGAGGAGGCTGTTCACCGTGCCGCCCTCGCCCTGCAGCGTCCTGATGATCTCGGTGGCGAGCTGGTTGACGTCGCCCGGGCTGAGCGCGGCGAACAGCGGTTTGAAGCCGTTCAGCAGGGCGTTGAGGTCAAGCGCGGGCCGGGTCCGGGACAGCGGGATGGTGCCGCCCGGCCGCAGCCGGGTCGTGCCGTCGCCCGCGCCCTCGGTCAGCGCGATGTACCGCTGCCCGACCAGGTTCCGGTAGCGGACGACCGCGTGGCTGCTGGTCAGCAGCGGGCGGTCCGCAGCGACGGTGAAGGTGACCTCGGCCAGCGTCCGGTCCTTGATCCGGATGCCCTCGACCTCGCCGACCCGCACCCCGGCCACCCGGATGTCGTCGCCCTCCTCCAGCCCGGTCACGTCGGTGAACACCGCGTGGTACGTGTCCTTCGGGGTGAAGGAGACGTTGACGACGGTCGCGGCGAGCAGGGCCGTCGCCGCGATGGTGACCAGCGTGAAGAGGCTGAACTTGATCAGCGGGGCGGCGGTCTGCCGGGCTCCTGTGGTCCTCATGCGACGCTCACCGCCGTCCCGCGGACCAGCGGCCCGAACAGCAGGGTGGTGACGGGCGGCACCTCGTCCGCGGGGACGCCCATGACGGGGGCCACGAGCGAGCCGACGGCCCGCTGCTCGGCCGGGGTGGCGGACACGTCGACACCTCCGGGGAGTGCGCCGCCCGGACTTCCGGCCGACGTACCGTCGTTGAGATGGGGTTTCGGGCCGGGCACCTGCGGATGGGGCAGGCCCCGGCAGTTCGGTCCGGACCGCTCGCCGTAGCGCGGCTCCTCGCCGGGCCGGTACGCGGCCTGCGGCCGGACGACCTCGAGGGTGATCCGCATCTCGCCGCCCCGGAACGCGTCCTCCGACGCGTTCTCCTGCCGGACCAGGCCCTGGAAGAGGCACGGGTACTCGGGGGAGTAGCGGGCGAACAGCTCCAGCGTGGGACGGGAGACCCGGCCGAGGGTGATCAGCCGGTCGCCGTTCTCGGCGAGGAAGCCGTCCGCGGTGCCCGCGACCGTGGCGGTCGTGCGGAGCGCGGCGGCCAACCGGTCCTTCTGCTCGACGATCGTGCGGCTGGTGGTGACCGTGTTGTGCAGGATCCGCATCAGGTCGGGGGCGGCGTCGCCGTACACCTCGGCGACATCGGCGAACCTCGCGATGTCCTCCTGGAGCGACGGCAGATGCGGGTTGAGGCGGCGCAGATAGCCCTCGACGCGGGTGAGGTTGTCACCGATCCGGTCGCCGCGGCCCTCCAGCGCGGTGGCGAACGCCGAGAGGGTGGCGTTCAGTTCACCGGGCCTGACCGTGCGCAGCAGCGGCAGCAGGTCGTTCATCAGTTGCTGCACCTCGATGCCGACCGTTGTGCGGTCCTGGGTGATCACGTCCCCAGCACGGATCGGCCGGGCCGCAGAGCGGGCGGGTGCCACCAGGTCGACGTACTTCTCGCCGAACAGCGTCTTGGGCAGCAGCCGTGCGTGGACGTCGGAGGGGATGTACGAGACGTACTGGGGCTTGAGCGCGATGTCGAGCGTGGCCTTCGTGCCGTCCGCGTGCACCTCGCGCACCTCGCCGACCAGCAGCCCCCGCAGCTTGACGTCGGCCCGCGGATCGAGCTGGTTGCCGAGGCTGTCGGCCTCCAGGGTGATCCGCACGACGGGCGTGAACGCCTGCTGGTAGACGGCCACGGCGAGCGAAAGCAGCAGCGCGAGCACGGCGATGAACGCGATGCCGTACAACCGGAGTCTCAGCACTCTCATCGGCCTCACCCCGCGATCCGTACGGTCGTGTTGGCGCCCCAGATCGCGAGGCTCAGGAAGAAGTCCAGGACGTTGATGGCGACGATCGACGTCCGCACCGCGCGCCCCACCGCGACGCCGACCCCCGCCGGACCGCCGCTCGCGTAGTAGCCGTAGTAGCAGTGCACCAGGATGATCAGGACGGCGAAGACGATCACCTTGCCGAAGGACCACAGCACGTCCACCGGGGGCAGGTACTGGTGGAAGTAGTGGTCGTACGTGCCCGTCGACTGCCCGTAGTAGCCGGTGGTGATGGTGCGGGCGGCCAGGTACGACGACAGCAGCCCGATGACGTACAGCGGGATCACCGCGACGAAACCGGCGACCATCCGCGTCGTCACCAGGAACGGCAGCGAGGGCACGCCCATCACCTCCAGCGCGTCGGTCTCCTCGCTGATGCGCATCGCGCCGAGCTGTGCGGTGAAGCCGGCTCCGACGGTCGCGGACAGGGCGAGCCCGGCCACCAGCGGGGCGATCTCCCGGGTGTTGAAGTACGCCGACAGGAACGCGACGAAGTTGGAGGTGCCGAGCTGGTTGAGGGCCGCGTAGCCCTGGAGGCCGACCTCGGTGCCGGTGAAGAAGGACAGGAAGGCGATGACGCCGACCGTGCCGCCGACGACGGCCAGCGCACCGCGTCCGAAGCTGACCTCGGCCAGCAGCCGCAGGATCTCCTTCTTGTAGCGGCGCAGGGTGCGGCCCGTCCATGCCAACGAGCGTCCGTAGAAGGAGAGTTGGGTGCCCAGCTCTTCGAGGGAGCGCAGCGGGCGTTCGAGGAGTCTCTGTGGTCGCATCGGCTAACCCCTCTGCGGAACGATCTGGAAGTACACCGCGGTCATCACGAAGTTCGTCACGAACAGCAACATGAAGGTGATCACCACGGACTGGTTGACCGCGTCGCCCACGCCCTTCGGGCCGCCCTTCGCGGTCAGTCCCTTGTACGAGGCGACGATCGCCGCGATGGCTCCGAACACCAGCGCCTTGATCTCGGCGGCCCACAGGTCGGACAGCTGGGCGAGGGTGGTGAAGGAGGCCAGGTACGCGCCGGGGGTGCCGTTCTGCAGAACGACGTTGAAGAAGTAGCCGCCGGCCACTCCGACCACGGACACCAGGCCGTTGAGCAGCACGGCAACCACCATGGACGCCAGCACGCGCGGGACGACGAGCCGGTGGATCGGGTCGATGCCCAGCACCTGCATCGCGTCGATCTCGTCCCGGATCTTCCGGGCCCCCAGATCCGCACAGATCGCCGTGCCGCCCGCGCCCGCGATGAGCAGCGCGGTGACGATCGGCGAGGCCTCGCGCAGGACGGCGAGCACGGATGCCGCACCGGAGAAGGACTGCGCGCCCAACTGCCTCGTCAGGCTGCCGATCTGGAGTGCGATGACGGCCCCGAAGGGGATCGACACCAGAGCCGTCGGCAGGATCGTGACGCTGGCGACGAACCACGCCTGCTGGATGAACTCCCTTGCCTGGAAGGGCCGTCGGGGCAGGGTCCGGACGACGTCCAGCGCCATGGCGAACAGGTTGCCCGAGTGCCGCAGCGCACCCGTCGGGGAGAGACTCATGCGCCGCTCACCTCCTCCCGGTGCAGCTCGGCCTCCCGTCTCGCGATGGCCTCCCAGCGGGGCGGGCGGGTGATCCCGGGGCTCGGCAGCAGTCGGGGAGGAAGGCCCTCGACCGCTCCGCGCTCGTCGATCTGCGCCAGCTCCTGCTCGACCTGCGCCGCGTCCTTCTCCTCCGCCATGCCGATCGGCCCCTGCATGCGGCCGTTCAGGAACTGCCGTACTACGGGCTCGTCGCTGGTCAGCAGCTCCTCGCGGGGCCCGAACATCACCAGCTCACGGCGGAACAGCAGCCCGATGTTGTCCGGGACCTGGCGGGCCGAGGCGATGTCGTGCGTGACGATCAGGAAGGTCGCGTCGATCTGCGCGTTGAGATCGACGATGAGTTGGTTGAGGTAGGCCACGCGCACCGGGTCGAGGCCCGAGTCCGGCTCGTCGAAGAGGATGATCTCCGGGTTCAGCACCAGGGCGCGGGCCAGCCCGGCCCGCTTGCGCATACCGCCGGAGATCTCGCCGGGCAGCTTTCCCTCGGCACCGATCAGCCCGACCATGTCCATCTTCTCCAGCACGATCCGCCGGATCTCGCTCTCGGACTTGCGGGTGTGTTCACGCAGCGGGAAGGCGATGTTGTCGTACAGGTTCATCGAGCCGAACAGCGCGCCGTCCTGGAACAGCACGCCGAACAACTTCCGCACCTCGTAGAGGTCGTGCTCACGCAGCTCGGTGATGTCCCGGCCCGCGACCTTGACCGACCCGCGTTCCGGTTTCAGCAGCCCGACGAGCGTCTTGAGGAACACCGACTTTCCCGTCCCCGAGGGGCCGAGCATCACCGACACCTCGCCGGCGGGCAGTGTCAGCGAGACGTCCTGCCAGATGACCTGGTGACCGAAGGACTTGGTCAGCCCTTCCACACAGATCTCGACACCCATCCGGTCCCACCCTTCGCCCGTGGAGCAGCTCCGACATCTGCTCTACGGGGAGGGGCGGGGCGTCCGTCGCGGCGGAGGCAAGATTTTTTTCGGACGCGTTGACGGGGGGTTACGGCAGCTTGGTCACGGCAGCTTCAGGGACGGCGTGGGCACGGCGACGGGAACGGACGGTACGGGGGGAGCGCCCGTGACCGAGGGGAGCGGCGGCACCGAGGGGAGCGACGGCACCGCCGACTCCACCGGCAGCTTCGGAAGCGGAGGCGACGAGACCTTCGGCAGAGGCGGCACGGAGAGAGGCACGACTGATCGGTCGGTGGGTGACTGAGTCGCCGCCCGCCTCGGGGCGGCCGTCGCCGGGGGCCTGGGCGTCTTTGGAGCGCGTACCTGCCGGGTGCTGTCCGTCCGGAGCACCTGTGCCCCGCTGGACGCGGCAGGCCGCGGAGCCGGAGCACCCGCGCCACCGCCCCCGTCGAGCGCGTACGGCAGCACGAACCCCGCCACCGCGAGAGTCGCCGCGGTCGAGGTGACCGCCACGGCCTGGGCCTTCCCCGCCCCGCGCGGCCGCCCGCGTCCGAGCAGGAACAGCACCACCCCGAGCGTCCCGGCCAGAGAGGCGCGCAGCGTCCGCCGAGCCCGGGCCAGCAGCGACTCGACCGTCCGGTAGCTGAGCCCCATGTGTACGGCGACCTGGCTCACGTCCAGATCCTCGGACTTCAGCCGCAGGGCCTCCGCCTGCCGGGCGGGCAGCTCCCCGCTGCGGACGGCCACCCACTGCGCCTCGGCCCGGTCGCACACCGCCTCCTCGACCGGCACGGGGCCCGGTGCGTGGAGCGTGGGGCTTCCGCTGACCTCGGCTTCTCGGTTGACCTGCCGGTGCCGGTCGACGCACAGCCGCATCGTCACGGTGGTCAGCCAGGCGCCGAGGCCCTCGTCGTCGAGTTCCGGGCGCTCCGCGGCGCGCAGCATCGCCTCATGCACGGCGTCCTCGGCGTCCTCCAGGCTCATCGACCGGCGCCGGGCCACCTTGAGCAACTGCTCACGGTGGCTCCACATGCGCTGCCAACGCTCGTCGGCGGCCTGTGTGTCCGCAGGCGTGTCCGTCGCCATGAGGGCCCCTTTGCGCTCACCCACCGGTCGGTGCTTCCGGCGGGTGGCGACATTACCGTCGAGTATCCGCGGTTGTGGAGGGGACGAGGCGCATCGTTTTCTAGCCGTTGCTGGTCAGCGGGTCGGGGTCGGGCAGTATGCCGCCGGGCAGCGTGAGGGTCGGTTCGGGGAGGGGGACGAGCGGCGTCTGCGACGCCTTCGGGGCGTCGGGCGTACGGGACGGGGAGGGGGAGGGCGCCGCGGGCGGTGTCGACGGCGTGCGCGAGGGGCCCGGGCCCGGCTTCCGGTCGTCCGACGGCTTCGGCGCGGGCTTCGGGGTCTGCGGGCGGGACGGCTCGGTCCGGTCCCGGGCCTCGGCCCGCCGGTCCGGCACCACCCGGTGTCCGGTCAGGTAGTAGTCGTACCAGGCCCTGACCGTGCGCAGATAGGCCTCCGAGCGGTTGTAGCCGAGGATCGCGCGGTCCAGCTCGGCGGGGTCCGACAGGTCCCGGCCGCCGGCGCACAGATAGCGGCCGGCGGCGAGCGCCGCGTCGTAGACGTTGTCCGGGTCCGTGCGCCCGTCACCGTTGCCGTCCGCGCCCCAGTGGGCCCAGGTCGACGGGATGAACTGCATCGGGCCGACCGCCCGGTCGTACACCGCGTCCCCGTCGTAGGCGCCGCCGTCGGTGTCCCGGACGACGGCGAAGGCGCCGCCGGTCAGCCGGGGCCCGAGGATCGGCGTCACGGTCCTGCCGTCCGGGGTCACCCGGCCGCCCCGCGCCTGCCCGGACTCCACCTGGCCGATCGCGGCCAGCAGCTGCCAGCGCAGCCGGCAGCCGGGCGCGGTGCGAGCCAGCTCCGACTCGGCGCGCCGGTACGCGGCGAACACGGTCGCGGGCAGGGCCCCGCCCGGCACTCCCGACGTCGAGCGGGGCTTCGGTGCCCCGGTCCGCAGCGGCGGGAGATCGGTGCGGTACGGGGTGTCACCGGACACGCTCGGCCCGTGTTCCGTGGATGCCGGCCTCCGCGCGGGCTCCGAGGCCCGCGCCGGCACCGCCCCCGGCCCCTGGGACGCGGTCAGCGCGGCCATGGCCGCCGCCGCGATCGCCGTACCCCTGGCACCTCTGAACACGCCTGTCCCGAATGTGCGCACCTCGTGATCCCTCCCTGTACGGATTCCGTCCCCTGCTCTACGCGGGCGGGCGGTCCGTCCGTCGCGGGGAAGTCGCAGAAGGCCGCAGAAGGCCGCTGAACCCGTGGGAAAGCCGGACCTTCTCGGGAGGCCGGGTCGGCACGCACGTCCGTTAAGGTCTCCCCAAGCGGCCGGGCGGTCCGACCCCCGTCGCCGCGGACCTGGCGGAACGCGCGGGTCGGAGCAGATGCCATGGGGGCACAGTGCGACTGAGAGTGGAGTTCACGACCGAGCCCTTCGACCTGGACGAGGCGCCCGCGCACGCGCTGGCGGCCCGCGAGGTGATCGAGGCGGCGGAGCTGGACGCGGTGGACGTCGGTCCGTTCGGCAACACGGCGGAGGGCGGCGCCGACGCGGTGCTGACCGCCGTGGACGCGCTGCTGCGCAAGACGCTGGAAGCCGGTGCCACCCGGATCTCGCTGCAGGTCAACGTGATCGGAGCGGGCGAATGATCGGCAACGGGGACGAGCCCTTCATCACGGCCGTGAAGCCGCTGGTCGACTCCATGGGCGGGGAGATGCTCCCGCCCGACGAGGCCGGCCCCGAGGACGTCGTCCTCGCCTGGCAGGGCGTCGACGTCGTCGCCGTACGCCTGCCCCAGCTCGCCGACTCCCTCGACCACATCCTCGCCGCCATGGAGCGCAAGCAGGGCAGGCCCCTGGCCGACCTGGACCGCAAGTCCAAGCAGGAGGTCGTACGGATACTGGAGGCGCGCGGCGCCTTCGCCGTGCGGCACGGCGTGGAGACCGTGGCGAGCGCGCTGGGCGTCAGCCGCTTCACGGTTTACAACTACCTCAACCGGGAGAAGGGCGCCTGACGACCTCTGGGTGCCTCCCGCCTTGTTACGCGGAATTTTCAACAAAGTGTTGACGTCGTGTTTCGGAGGGCGTTAGCTGTTCGCAGCCCGATCAGCACGAAGGCCGTTTCCGGCCACGGAGGCTCCCGTGACTACGACTTCCACGCCCCCGGGCCTGGCCCGGTTCAACGTCCTGGAGGAGCACGCGGCCCTCGCCGCCCTCCACGAGGCGTGCGCCTCCACCGAATGGGGCCGGCGGCTGCTCGTCGCCCGTCCGTACGCCGCCGCGGACGACCTCTACGCCGCCAGTGACGCCGCCATGGCCGAGCTGAGCACCGCGGACCTGGAAGAGGCGATGGCCGGCCACCCGCCGATCGGCCGCCCCAAGCCCGGTGACCCGACCTCCGCGCGTGAGCAGCGCGGCATGGCCGGCGCGACCGAGGAGCTCAAGGCGGAGATGCTCGAACTGAACCTGGCCTACCAGGAGAAGTTCGGCCATGTCTTCCTGATCTGCGCCACCGGCCGTACCGGCGAGCAGATGCGGGACGCGGTCAAGGGGCGGATCGGCAACTCGCCGGAGCAGGAGCGGGAGATCGTCCGCACCGAGCTGGGCAAGATCAACCGCATCCGACTGGCCCGACTCGTCGAAGAGGACGCCTGAGACCATGAGCACCAGCACCACCGCCTCCGTGTCCACGCACATCCTGGACACCTCCGTCGGCCGCCCCGCCGAGGGCGTCGCCGTCCAGCTCTCCGCCCGCGCCGGGCGCAATGCGGACTGGCAGGCGCTCGGCGGCTCCGCGACCGACGCCGACGGCCGGTGCAAGGACCTTCCGGACCTGCCGGAAGGTACGACACACGTACGGCTCGACTTCGCGGTCGAGGCGTATTTCGAGAAGAAGCAAGCCGATGCGCAGCAGGACGCCCCCGCGAATCGGGACAGCGGTTCCGTGTTCTTCCCCGAGGTGGCGATCACTTTCGCCGTGAACCCCGGGGAGCACTACCACGTGCCGCTGCTGCTCAACCCGTTCGGCTACTCCGTTTACCGAGGGAGCTAGCTAAATGACCGACAATTCCCGCCCTGCCCGCCCTGTCATCCTGGGACAGAACCAGTACGGCAAGGCCGAGAACCGAGTCGTAAAGATCACGCGGGACGGCGCCACCCACCACATCAAGGACCTCAACGTCTCCGTGGCGCTGAGCGGCGACATGGACGAGGTCCACTACTCCGGCTCCAACGCCAGCGTCCTGCCGACCGACACCACCAAGAACACGGTGTACGCGTTCGCCAAGGAGCACGGCATCGAGTCCGCCGAGCAGTTCGGCATCCACCTCGCCCGGCACTTCGTCACCTCGCAGGAGCCGATCAAGATCGCGCGGATCCGCATCGAGGAGTACGCCTGGGAGCGGATCGAGACCTCCGACGCCAACTCCAGGTTCATCGGCGCGGACGAGGTCAAGCACTCCTTCGTCCGCAAGGGCCAGGAGACCCGCGTCACCCAGATCACCTACGACGGTGAGAAGTGGGAGGTCATCTCCGGCCTGAAGGACCTGGTCGTCATGAACTCGACGAACTCCGAGTTCTGGGGTTACGTCAAGGACAAGTACACGACCCTGCAGGAGGCGTACGACCGCATCCTGGCCACCCAGGTCTCCGGCCGCTGGCGGTTCAACTGGACCGACGACGAGCAGAAGATGCCCAACTGGGAGAAGTCCTACGAGCAGGTCAAGAAGCACATGCTCCAGGCCTTCGCCGAGACGTACTCCCTGTCCCTGCAGCAGACGCTGTACCAGATGGGCTCGCGCATCATCAACAACCGCAGCGAGATCGACGAGGTCCGCTTCTCCCTGCCGAACAAGCACCACTTCCTGGTCGACCTCGAGCCCTTCGGGCTCAAGAACGACAACGAGGTCTACTTCGCCGCCGACCGGCCCTACGGCCTGATCGAGGCGACCATCCTCCGGGACGGCTGCGAGCCGAAGATCCCGGTGGACCTCACCAACCTCTGACACATCCCACTTTTTTCGGCACCCGTGACCGGGGGGCGCCTCCCCGGTCACGGCACTCAAAACTCCTAGGGTCCTGCCGTGCCCTCCCCCTTCAGTCCGCTGAGCGAAAAGGACGAATCATGGCAGCAGCCCAGCGCATCGTCATCGAGAACTGTTCGATCGCGACCGTCGACGCCACCGACACCGAGTACGCCTCCGGGTACGTGGTCATCGCCGGCAACCGCATCGAGGCGGTCGGCGCGGGCAAGGCCCCCGAGGGCCTGGAGAACGTCGTACGCCGTATCGACGCCACCGGGCATCTCGTGACCCCCGGCCTGATCAACACCCACCACCACTTCTACCAGTGGATCACCCGGGGCCTGGCCACGGACCACAACCTCTTCAACTGGCTGGTCGCGCTCTACCCCACCTGGGCGCGCATCGACGAGCCGATGGCGTACGCGGCGGCCCAGGGCTCGCTCGCGATGATGGCCCGCGGCGGCGTCACCACCGCCATGGACCACCACTACGTCTACCCGCAGGGCTCCGGCGACCTGTCCGGCGCGATCATCCGCGCCGCCCGCGAGACGGGTGTCCGCTTCACCCTGGCCCGCGGCTCCATGGACCGCAGCGAGAAGGACGGCGGCCTGCCCCCGGACTTCGCCGTCGAGACCCTCGAAGGCGCCCTCAGCGCGACCGAGGCGACCGTCAAGGAGCACCACGACGCCTCCTTCGACGCGATGACCCAGGTGGCCGTGGCCCCCTGCTCGCCGTTCTCCGTCTCCACCGAACTCCTGCGTCAGGGCGCCGAGCTGGCCCGCCGCCTCGGCGTGCGCCTGCACACCCATGGCTCGGAGACGGTCGAGGAGGAGAAGTTCTGCCACGAGCTGTTCGGCATGGGCCCGACCGACTACTTCGAGTCCACCGGCTGGCTCGGCGAGGACGTGTGGATGGCGCACTGCGTCCACATGAACGACTCCGACATCACCGCCTTCGCCCGCACCCGGACGGGTGTCGCGCACTGCCCCTCCTCCAACGCCCGCCTCGCGGCCGGCATCGCCCGGGTCCCCGACATGCTGAAGGCGGGCGTCCCGGTCGGTCTCGGCGTCGACGGCACCGCCTCCAACGAGTCCGGTGAACTCCACACCGAACTGCGCAACGCCCTGCTGATCAACCGCCTCGGCAGCCACCGCGAGGCCGCGCTCAACGCCCGCCAGGCGCTGCGCCTCGGCACCTACGGCGGCGCCCAGGTGCTGGGCCGCGCGGCCGAGACCGGCTCGCTGGAGGCCGGCAAGCTGGCCGACCTGGTGCTGTGGAAGCTGGACACCCTCGCCCACGCCTCCATCGCCGACCCGGTGACCGCGCTGGTCTTCGGAGCTGCGGCCCCGGTCACCGCCTCCTTCGTGAACGGACGTCAGATCGTCGAGGACGGCCGCCTGCTGACCGTCGACGAGGACGCCATCGCCCGCTCCACGCGGGACGAGGCCCAGCGCCTGGCGCGGATCGCCGCCCAGAGCTGAGCCACCGCCGGACTCCGGCCGGGAGGGACGGCTCCCGGTCGGCAGCCGTGGACCCGAGCGGGGTCCATGGCGGCCGTCTCCGGGGCGCGTGTTCACGCGCGCGCCCCGGAACGGTCACCGTCCCCAGGCCCCCGATGGGCCCCCGGTCCCGCACGACCGTCGCGCACCACCTCCTTGAAACCCACGTCAGAGCCGACGTGTCTAACCGCGACCGGAGGAGCCGCCGTGACCGCTCAGATCGTTGACCCCGTCGACGAGACCCACCCAGTCGACGAGAAACTCCCCGCACTCAAGATGGCGACGAGCGGCCTGCAGCACGTGGCCGCCATGTACGCCGGAGTCGTCGCCCCGCCCCTGATCGTCGGCGCGGCCGTAGGCCTCTCCGGCACCGAACTCACCTTCCTCACCGGCGCCTGCCTGTTCACCGCGGGCCTCGCCACCTTCCTGCAGACCCTCGGCATCTGGAAGGTCGGCGCCCGGCTGCCCTTCGTCAACGGCGTCACCTTCGCCGGGGTGGCCCCGATGACGGCGATCGTCGCCTCCGCGCACGACAAGTCCGACGCGCTGCCGGTCATCTTCGGCGCCGTGATGGTCGCAGGCCTCCTCGGCTTTCTCGCGGCCCCCTTCTTCAGCAAGGCGGTCCGCTTCTTCCCGCCGGTCGTCACCGGTACGGTCATCACCCTGATCGGCGTCTCCCTCCTGCCGGTCGCCTTCAACTGGGCCCAGGGCCCCAACCCCGCCGCGCACGACTACGGTTCGGCCACCAACCTCGGCCTGGCCGGCATCACCCTGCTGATCGTCCTGGCCCTGCGCCGCTTCACCCGGGGCTTCGTGAAGCAGATCGCGGTCCTGCTGGGCCTGATCGCGGGCTCCCTGGTGGCGATACCGTTCGGGGTCACGGACTTCGGGCCGGTGGCGGACGCGGACGTGATCGGCTTCCCGACCCCGTTCCACTTCGGCGCACCGCAGTTCCAGGTCGCCGCGATCCTGTCGATGTGCGTGGTGATGGTGGTCTCGATGACCGAGTCCACGGCCGACATGCTGGCGCTCGGCGAGATCGTCGAACGCCCGGCGGACGAGAGGACCATCGCGGCGGGCCTGCGCGCCGACACCCTGGGCTCGGCCCTCAGCCCCCTCTTCAACGGCTTCATGTGCAGCGCCTTCGCGCAGAACATCGGGCTGGTCGCCATGACCCGCATCCGCAGCCGCTTCGTCGTCGCCGTCGGCGGCGGCTTCCTGGTCCTGATGGGCCTGTGCCCGATGGCCGCCTCGCTGATCGCGGTGGTCCCGCGTCCCGTCCTCGGCGGAGCCGGCGTCGTCCTCTTCGGCTCGGTGGCGGCCAGCGGCATCCAGACCCTGGTCCGGGCCGGTCTGGAGAAGGACAACAACGTCCTGATCGTCGCGGTGTCCCTGGCGGTGGGCCTGATCCCCATCACCGCACCGAACTTCTACCACGCCTTCCCGGAGACGGCGAGGATCGTCCTCGACTCGGGCATCTCGACGGGCTGCGTGGCGGCGGTCCTGCTCAACCTGGTCTTCAATCACCTGGGCAAGGGCCGTGAGGCGCAGGACGTGACCCACCCGATGGAGTCCGGGGAGGAACTCGCCCCGGCGCACTGACCCGGCCCACCGATCCGGCACGGGGTACGGCGGAAGCCGTACCCCGTGCCGTCGTTTGGGGCAGGCTTGGCCGCATGAACGAGTCCGGCCGCGTCGAGGCCTTCAGCGACGGCGTGTTCGCCATCGCCATCACCCTGCTCATCCTGGAGATCAAGGTCCCCGAGGTCGGTGAACACGGCGGCCTCTGGCACGCGTTGGGCGCTCAATGGCCCTCCTACGCCGCCTATGTGGTCAGCTTCCTGGTCATAGGCATCATGTGGATCAACCACCACCAGGTGTTCAGCTACGTCGCCCGCGTCGACCGCACGCTGATGTTCCTCAACCTGCTGGTGCTGATGGTGGTCGCCGCGGTGCCGTGGCCGACGGCGATGCTCGCGGAGTACCTGCGCGAGGACAAGGCCTCCCACGTGGCCGCCGCCGTCTACAGCCTGGTGATGGTGGTGATGGCCCTCACCTTCCAGGCCCTGTGGTGGCACCTCACCCGCACCGGCCACCTCTTCGACTCCCGCGTGGACGTCCCCGCGGCCAGAGCCACCCGCGCCCGCTTCGCCCTGGGCTCCCTGGCCTACCCGCTGACAGTGGGCCTGGCCTTCGTCTCGGCCCCCCTCACCCTCGCCGCCCACGGCCTGATCGCCCTCTACTACGGCTTCAACCAGGTCCCGGTGCCTACGCGGCAGGACCCGGTGCCTACGCGGCAGGACCCGGCCACGCCATGAGGTTGGCGAGCAGTTCGGCCTGTTCGACGGCATCGTCGAGGGCGTGGTGCGTGTGCCGGCGGAGGGACAGCAGATGCCTCGGCATGGTGCCCTTGGCCACCGCCCGCAACGGCAGCCCAGCCTTGGTCGCGTACAGCGTCTTCATGTCCAGGCAGCCCGAGTGGCCGAAGGGGCTCTCGCCGGTGAAGCGGATCAGGTACCAGTACAGGAACGTCCAGTCGTACGACGCCGGGTACCCGCACATCACCGGCTGCGCGCCCGCGCTCACCTCGCGGACCCAGGCGCTGAACTCGGTGAGGGCCGCTCCCGGTTCCGCGCCCTCGGTCTGCAGCCGCGCCCGGTCCAGGCCGCTGACCGCCAGTGCGTCGGGGACGAACTCGTCGGAGATGGGCCGGAGTTCCCGGTAGAAGGTCTGCTGCTCGGGGTCGGCCGCGCGGAAGCCGTCGGCGTCCTGGGTGCCGGCGACGGCCGCGCCCAGGCTGAGCATCGAGTACGGCCCCGGGATCGGGCCGTCGGCCTCGATGTCGACGGAGATGCAGCGGCTGGGCTTGACGCGTCGTGCGGGCATGGGAACGGAGCATGGCAGGTGGGTGCCGTGTTGTGCATCCGGTTTCGGACGCGGGGCCCGCGCGCCACGGCTTCACGCGCACGGTGATGGTCTCGAGGTGGGAGGCCGGGTAGCCAGCCTCTCTCGGAATCGCGGCGGCACCGACACAGAACTAGGCTCGGTCCGAGCGCACACATCACGGCGCCATGAGGGACTGCCCCAGCCGGCCACCCCGCAGGAGGTCCGCAATGGCGACGCTGCTGTCCGTCAACGTGGGGACGCCCAAGGATGTGTCCTGGCAGGGAAGGACCGTCCACACCGGAGCCTGGAAGGCCCCCGTCCAGGGCTCTCGTATGGTCCGGCGGCTGAACGTCGACGGAGACGGCCAAGGAGATCTGGCCGGACACGGCGGTGAGATCCGCGCCGTCCTCGTCTACCAGCTGCAGTCCTACCAGTACTGGCAGAGGCAGCTCGGTCGCGACGACCTGACCTTCGGGATCTTCGGGGAGAACTTCACCGTCGACGGCCTGCCCGACGACGAAGTGTGCATCGGCGACCGGTACCGCATCGGCGAAGCCGAGTTCGAAGTCACCCAGCCGCGTGTCACCTGCTACCGCGTCGGCATGCGCCTGGGCGAACCCACCATGGCCGCCCTGCTGGTCGCCCACCACCGCCCCGGCTTCTACCTGCGCGTGATCACCGAGGGACACGTCCAAGCCGGCGACGAGATCACCCTCACCCGCAGGGGCCCGGAAGAACTCAGCGTCGCCGACACCGACGCGCTGCTCTATCTGCCCGACCGTGACCCGGCAAAGCTGCGCAGAGCGCTGAACATCCCCGCCCTCAGCCCCGGATGGCAGCAGTCCTTCCGCGAACTCGCCGCCACCCGGCAGCCCGAGCAGGAACCAGGATGGCCAAGGGAACGCACCGGCACCCAGCAGCCCAGAGGGGAGCCGGGATGGCCGGGCTTCAAGGCCATGCGCGTCGCCCGCATCGTCCCCGAGACCCCCACCATCTCCTCGATCTACCTCGACACCACCGACGGCACACCCCTACCCGAGGCCCGTCCGGGCCAGTACCTCTCCATCCGTCTCGCAGTCGGCGATGCCGCCCCCGCGGTGCGCAGTTACTCCCTGTCCTCCGCACCCACGGCCGGTACCTACCGCATCAGCGTCAAGCACGAGCCCCACGGGCAGGTCAGCGGCTACATCCACGGCACGCTCCGTCCCGGCGAGCTGGTGGACATCGCCAGCCCACGCGGGACGTTCGTACTCGAAGAAGGCACCCGCCCGGTCGTCCTCGTCTCCGCAGGGATCGGCGCCACTCCGGTGCTCGCCATGCTCCATCAGCTCGCCGCCACCCGGGACCCACGCTCCGTCTGGTGGATCCACACCGCCCACGACCGCGCTCACCACGCTTTCGCGGGCGAGAGCCACGGACTCCTGGCGCTGCTCCCCGACGGCCACGAGCACATCTACTACACCGCCGAAGCCCCACTTCCGGGCGAGGCCCACATCGCCCAGGGCCGCCCGAGTGCCCTCTCGCTCGCGGCGCTGGGCGTCCCCGCCGACGCGGACGCCTACCTCTGCGGACCGGCCGCCTTCATGGACGACCTCGGCGGCTTCCTGCGCGAGCACGGTCTGCGCCCCGAGCGGATCCACACGGAACAGTTCAGCGCCCTCCCCGCCGTCAACCCCGGCATGACGCCCACGGCCGCCGTCCGACCGCACCAACCACCCGGCCCCCCGGGCACCGGTCCGCTCGTCACCTTCGCCCGCAGTGGGATCACCACCCCCTGGTCGCCGGCCCGTGCCGCGCTCCTCGATCTCGCCGAAGCCTGCGACATCCCCACCCGCTGGTCCTGCCGCACCGGTGTCTGCCACACCTGTATCACCCACCTCGTGGCAGGCGAGGTCGCCTACACCACCCCGCCCCTCGAACTCCCCGAACCCGGCACCGTCCTGGTCTGCTGCAGCGAACCGACTTCCGAGGTCGTCCTCGACCTCTGACCGACCGGCAACGGCACGGTCGGCCGGCGTCCGGCCCGGCATCCGGATTCAGCCGTGCTGCCCCGCCCGGCACGGGGACGTCGCGGGCAGGCGGCCGGTGAAGTACGAGCGGGGTGGGACGCCCATCAGGGCGCGGAAGTCGGATGTCATGTGGGACTGGTCGTAGTAGCCGGTGCTGGCGGCGAGTTCGGACCAGGGGGCGGTCGTGGCGCGGTCGATGACCGTACGGACGCGGTTGATGCGGGCGTAGTGCTTGGGGGAGACACCGACCCCTTCGGTGAACAGGTTGCGCAACTGGCGCTCGCTGACGGCCAGTTCGCGGGCCACGTCACGGACCTGCGCGGGTGCCCGGTCCGTCCGGACCGACAGCGCGTCGACCCCCGCCCGCAGGAGGGCCGTCCGGGCGGGGTCCGTTCCGGCGGACAGCAGCTCGGGCAGGGCCTCGGCGAGATGCGGCACCGCCTCCCGCGGATCCAGCCACCGCACCTCGCGCGCGAGCCTGCGTGCCGCCCGACCCGGCAGCCTGTCCAGCGGTACGACCCGGCCGGCCAGCTCGGCCGCCGGGACACCCAGCAGCGGACGGGCCGTGCCGGGCGCGAGGCGCAGCTCCACACAGGAGACATGGGTCTTGCCCTCGTAGTATCCGGCGCGCACCCGCGGTCCGACGGCCAGGACGTCGCGGTGTCCGTCCGGACCCACGCGGAGCACCACCTTGGTGACCGCGTCGGGGAGGTGGACGAAGGCCTCGGCGGGCGCGTCGGTGACGGACACGGTCCGCACCCCCGTGATCCAGGGGCGCAGCGCCTCGGGTGTGGTAAGGGCCTGCTCGGCGGTGGCGTTCGGCACCCCTCCACCGTACGGGCGCCGCACCGCCTCGCGGGCGGACCGACCGTGCCGGAATTTCCAAGAGACGGGCACCCCGGTCACCCCACCGTGGACCTCATGATTCTGGTGACGGGTGCCACGGGCACCATCGGAAGTGACGTGGTACGACAGCTCGCGGCGCGCGGCGAGAAGGTGCGTGCCCTGACCCGCGACCCGGCGAAGGCCCGGGTGCCCGCCGGGGTCGAGGTGGTGCGCGGGGACTACCTCGACCCCGGATCCCTGGGCGGTGCGACGGCGGGAGTGACGGCCGCGTTCCTGCTGCGCCCCCCGGGCCCGGAGGAGGGACACGACCTGGCACTGGTTACGGCGGCGCGGGCGGCGGGGGTGCGCAGGTTGGTGAAACTCTCCGCCATCGGAACCGGCGATCCCGAGGTCGGCCCGGCCGGTCTGTGGCACGTGGCGGGAGAGCGGGCGGTGCGGGAGAGCGGGACCGAGTGGACGGTCCTGCGGCCCTCGTCGTTCGCGTCCAACACGCTCAGCTGGGTGCAGGCGGTCCGGCGGGGCGAACCGGTACCGAACATGACCGGCGACGGGGAGTCGGGTGTGATCGACCCACGTGACGTGGCCGAGGCTGCGGTGCGGGCGCTGGTCGACGACCGGCACGCGGGGCGGACGTACACGCTGACCGGGCCCGAGGCGATCAGCGTTCCCGGCCAGGCAGCCGTGCTCGCCTCCGTCCTCGGTCGCCCGGTCGCCACCCGGGACCTCTCGCCGGAGCAGACACGCGAACATCTGCTCACCGCCTGGGGTTTCGACGAGGCGCAGGCGGACGGCGTCCTGACCGGCACCGCCTTCGTCCGCGGCGGGGGCAATGCGGTCGTCACCGAGGACGTGCCGCAGATGCTGGGCAGGCCGGCCAGGGCGTACCGGGAGTGGGCGCAGGACCACAAGGAGGCGTTCAGCCGGGAGTGACCGGGGAGTCGGCGCTCGGGCGTAGCACCACGGCCGCCAGTGCCAGCGCCGCCACCGCGAAGCCCGTCGCCACGCGGAACGCCAGCCGGTAGCCCTCCGCCGTGGCCGGGATCAGCTCCGCGCCCTGGTGGAGCAGTGTGTCGGTGCGGTTCGCGGCCAGCGTGGTCAGGGCCGCCAGACCCAGCGAACCGCCGACCACCTGGGTGGTGTTGAACAGCCCGGACGCCAGTCCCGCGTCCTCGTCCCGCGCCCCGGACATCGCCAGCCCGGTCAGCGCGGGCATGGCCGCCGCGAACCCGGCGGACAGCAACAGCAGCGGCGGCAGTACGTCGACGGGATACGAGCCGTCGGCGGGGGCGCGGCCCAGCAGGGCCGTCCCGGCGGTGATCAGCACCAGCCCGGCGAGTAGCACCCGGTGGCCGCCGAAGCGGGCCACGGTTCGTGCCGACAGCCCCAGCATCAGCAGACCGATGGCGACCGGGGCCGGAAGGAAGGCGGTCCCGGTCGCCAACTCGCCGTAGCCGAGGACGCGTTGCAGATACAGCGCGCCGATGAACTGGAAGCCGTACATCGTGCCGATCATCAGCACCTGGACCGCGTTCGCGCCGGTCAGCAGACGGGATCGGAACAGGCGCAGGCGCAGGAGCGGGCGGGCCGCCCGGGCCTGGCGCACGGTGAACGCCGTGAAAAGGGCGAGCGTCAGGGCCGCCAGGAGCAGGGTGGTGGTCACGGAGCGGGTTCCGGCGCCGACGATGACGTACACCGTGAGCATCAGCGCACCCGTGACCAGCCCGGCCCCCGGATAGTCGGCACCCTTCCCGAGTCCGACGCCGCGCTCGGGGGTGAGGACGCGCACCGCCGTCAGCCAGGCGACCGCGCCGATCGGCAGGTTGATCAGGAAGATCCAGTGCCAGTTCAGGGCCTGGGTGAGGGCGCCGCCGAGGAAGGTGCCGAGCGCCCCGCCCGCCGCCCCGACCGCGCTGAACACCGCGATGGCACGGGCCTGTTCCCGCGGCTCGGGGAAGAGGGCGACCAGCATGCCGAGGACCACGGCCGAGGCCATCGCCCCGCCGACGCCCTGCAGCGCCCGGGCCGCGATCAGCACGCCCTGCCCGGTCGCCGTCCCGCACAGCACCGAGGCCGCGGTGAACACGGCGAGCCCCGAGGTGAACATCCGCTTGCGGCCCACCAGGTCACCCATTCGGCCCACCAGCAGAAGCAGCCCGCCGAAGGCGATCAGGTACGCGTTGACGACCCAGGCGAGGCCCGGACCGCTGAAACCCAGGTCGTTCTGGATGGCGGGCATCGCCACGGTGACGATGTTGCCGTCCAGGATCGTCATCAGCGTGCCCGCGCACAGAACTGCGAGGGACGTCCAGCGGGAGTACGTTCGTGAAGGTGCCACCGTTGCCGGTGACGGGCTGTTCTCGATCGCGGCTGACATGGCTCCCCGTTCCTCATGCGCGCCTTGGTGCACGACTTGTAACGGGGTACATCGTGGGTGACCATGGAGGCCGGCGTAAGGAGGCAGTCCGATGTCCCAGAGGAACACCGGTGTTACCGTCCAGGCAGTGAACGCGCAGGCGTGCCCCGTCCGCGAAGTTCTTGACAGGGTGGCCGGCAAGTGGAGCGTGCAGATCCTCGTCGCCGCCGCCCAGGGGCCCATCCGGTTCACGGAGTTGGAGCGCGGTATCGAGGGCATCAGCCGCCGCATGCTCACGCTCACCCTGCGCAACCTGGAGCGCGACGGCCTGGTGACCCGCACCGTGCATCCGACGGTGCCGCCGAAGGTGGAGTACGAACTCACCCCGGTCGCCCATGAGTTGCACGAGACGCTGCAGCGGCTCACCGACTGGGCCGAGCACAACAGGGTGTACATCGCCGAGGCGCGGGCCGCCTACGACGCCAAGCACCAGCCGGAGTTGCTCGACGCGTAGGCCCGGGGCGGCTAGAGATCGAAGCGGCTAGAGACCGAAGAGGCTCAGGTCCGCGGCCAGCTCCTTGAACACCGCGTCGGGATCGGCGATCAGCCTGCGCTCCCTGAGGTTCAGCAGGCCGCCCACCGCGACGATCTCGGCCGCCACCGTGCCGTCGGTCTTGCGGACCTCCTGCCGGATCCGGAAGGTCTTGCCGCCGCTCCACTCGAACTCGCAGGTCACGTCGACCTCGTCACCGGCGAGCAGCTCGCGTTTGTAGCGGATCGTCGTCTCCAGGGCCACCGGGCCGACGCCCCGGCCGACGAGCCCTGCCTGGGTGATCCCGGCGGCCTGGAGCAGTGACCAGCGGGCGTGCTCCGCGTAGTTGATGTACACCGCCTGGTTGAGGTGCCCCTGCACATCGGTCTCGTAGCCGCGGACGGTCACACGGACGGAATACGGTTCGGCCACTGGCTTGTCCCTCTCGCGTTCGATTCTCCGGTCGACCGATCTTGGCACGCCGCTCACACCCGCCGCGGGGAGGCCAGCAGATAACGCACCCGCGTACGTGGCTCGGTGTACTCGCCGGTCTGCCAGCCCGCCCGCTCCAGCGTGACCGCACACGCCCGCAGCATCTCCTCGTCCGGTGCGTACACGGCGACCGCCTCCGGCTGCGGGGTCGCGCGCACCCGGTAGCCCTCGCCGTCCGGCCCCGCCGGCCGGTGCCCGGCCGCCTCCAGGGCGAGCGCGGCGGCCCGCACCAGATGCGTCCGCTCCCAGCCGCAGGGACGGTCCGTCGCACCGCCCGGGCCGGTCATCCGGCGCAGCTCCAGCAGCCCCTGCCAGGCGCTGTGCACCTCCCGCAGCCGGGCCGCACCGGACGCGGGCGCCTCCTCCTCACCGCCGACGCGCGCCGCGAAGACACCGGCGGACGGTATTGGCTCCTCGGGGGCGGCCTCGGGCACCGCCTCGCGTATGCGGTGGCCCGCGGGGGTGAGGAAGTGATCGTGCGGCGGACGCGGGTGCCGGAAGGCGAGCCCCCGCTTGACCAGCGCCGCCAGCTGCGCCTGCGTCCCGCGCAGCCGCCCGGTGACCGCGTCTGCACCCTCGATCACCCGCCGCTGCGCAGCGGTCGGCGGTCGGGTCACGGCGTCCTCCCTCCGGTGCGTCGGCGTCCTGGAACCGCCGGATGAGCGGCCCGTTCGAAGCGTACGACCGGGGTCTGACAACGGGCTGGGGTTGTCGAGGTCTGCGGGGTGGTCCGGTGTGCGTTGGGCCGCTGGTGTTGACGGGCGGGCCCAGGGGTGCCGGGTGGATCGGTGCGTATGACCGGGATCGACGGCGGGCTGGGGTTGTCGAGGTCTGCGGGGTGGTCCGGTGTGCGTTGGGCCGCGGGTGATGACGGGCGGGCCCAGGCGCGGCGGGTGGATCGGTGCGTACGACCGGGGCCGACGACGGGCCGGGCCGGCCTTGGTCCGTCGGATGGATCAGTCGTGCGGCTGCACGTTCCAGCCCGCCACCACCGGACGCCCGTGCTCCGTACCGATGCGGCACAGTGCGCCGGTCGCCAGTTGGAAGAGGGCCCCGTGCTGGGGGCGCAGGCCGAGGCGGCGGGCGGTGAGGACGCGCAGGAAGTGGCCGTGGGCGACCAGGACGACGGCCCCGTCGGTGTCGGCGAGCGCGGCGTCCACCTTGCCCAGCATCCGGTCGGCGCGCTCCCCGACCTGCTCCGGACTCTCCCCGGGGTGCTCGGGCGGGCCCGGCGTGACGCCGTCCGTGAACAGGAACCAGTCGGGCGTGGTGCGCTGGATCTCCACGGTGGTGATGCCCTCGTACCCGCCGTAGTCCCATTCGTGCAGGTCGGCATCGACCCGGGCGTCGTGGATGCCGATCAGTTCGGCGGTCTCCCGGGCCCGCTGCAGGGGGCTGACGAAGGCGGCGCCGATGCGCTGCGAGCGGATCAGCGGCACCAGCCGGCGCGCCTCCTCCCGCCCGTGCTCGGTGAGCGGTACGTCGGTCCAGCCGGTGTGCCGTCCGGACCGCGACCACTCGGTCTCACCGTGCCGGACGAGAAAGAGGTCACCCACGTCAGCGCCCTTCCCGTTCGCTTGCCAGCACCGTGTCACACCCCCACGGCGACCCGCAGGACGGACTGGGCCAGACGGGACGCCGCGCTCAGTTCCCCGCCGGCGCGTGGTGCGGTGGCGCCATGGACATGGTCTCGCCGCAGGCGTCGATCACGGTGGACTTCCGGTGCCGGTCCAGGACCGGGACGACGGTGCGGTCGGAGTCGCGCGGGGCCCAGACCACCGCATCGCCCTGCCGCACGCACCAGTCGCCGGCACCCTTCGTGCCGCGCGGCGTGTAGTGCACGTCGACGGTGACCGTCGCCTTCGAGGCCAGCGGGAACGAGGCAGGGTGCCCGTGCCCGGCGCCGTCGATGCTCTCCGCCTTCCCGTAGTGGATCTCGATGCCCGGGTAGCCGTTGAACACACAGGCGTCCGGGCCCTTGTTGACGGCGGTCAGCCGCGCGGCGCCCCGGCTGCCGCCCTTCTCCTTGCCGAGCAGGACCAGCGACCACTTCAGGGACGCGGTCCGGCAGTTGCTCAACTTTGTGTTGTCGTCCGCCTCGGTGGTCGTGCCGCAGGCCGTCAGGGCCAGTCCGGCCATGAGGACGGCCAGGCCGCCGGTCAGACGAGTGGTGGCTCGCATGGTTCCCCTTGAACCTTTGGGTGGGTGGGCGGTCATGTGCCGGGGTAGACCAGCGTGTTCTCGGTGCCGAGAGTCTTGGCGCCGGTGTCGGTGTACAGGGTCGTCTCGCCGTCGGACCAGCGGACGATCACGTCGTCACTGGTGCGGTTGGCGGTGTAGTCGCCCGCCGTCATGACCAGATCGTGCTTCCACAGGGCGTTCGGGCCGCGCAGGCGCGACTCGGTGCCAAGGCCCGCGGCCGAGGTGCCCGCATAGGTGTCGAGTTCGCCGTCCGTCCAGCGTACGAGGAGGTCCCAGGTGGCCTTGCCGCTGAAGTTCCCGCTGGTGAGCAGAGTGGCGTTCTTCCAGGTGCCGTTCGGCGCCAGCAGACGCTTCTCGGTGCCGAAGCTGCGGGCGCCGACCGAGGTGTAGAGGGTCAGTTCGCCGTCGGTCCAGCGGACCAGCAGGTCGTCTGCGCGGGTGCCACGGTGGAACCGCCCGGCCGAGATCTGGGCGGCGTTCTTCCAGACCGAGCCGGGCTTCGCCATCCGGACCTCCCGGGCCAGGCCCGAGGCGCTGACGTCCGGGTAGAGGGTGACCTCCCCGTCGGACCAGCGCACCAGCAGGTCGGACAGATCGCTGCCCGCGAAGTCCCCGCCGGTGATCGTCCGGGCGTGCGTCCAGGTGGAGTTGGCCGGTTGCAGCCGCTTCTCGGACCGGAACCTGCCCTTGCCGTCTCCGGGATACAGCGTGGTCTCGCCGTCCGACCAGACCACGACCAGGTCACTGCGGTGATCGCCCGTGTAGTCACCGGAGGCCGTCAGCCTGGCGTGCTGCCACTGGCGCGCTCCGCCCGGGAGCTTGGCCTCGATCCCCTTGTACGGGGGCAGGTCGGACGGCGGATCCTGCCCCGCGACGGCGTAGGCGAGGAGGTTGGCGGCGTCGGCACCGAACGCCGGGGCGTAGCTGATGTAGTCGACGTTCGCGTCGTTGCCGCCGCCGTTGTAGCCACCGAGGTTGCCGATGACGTGACCGCTGGTGGCGTCGTCCTTGTAGTCGGTGATCCACGGGCTGCCGGACACACCGCCGTAGTAGCCGCCGCAGGTCATGGACATCTGCCGGTACCCGGGGAGTTGTTTCGTCGGCACGGTGCACTTGAGGGCGCGTCCGGCGCCGTTGTGCGCGTGCGACGGGTACCCGACCACCGTGACGCCCTGGTGCGTGTAGCCGGACGACCGGGTGAAGGTCAGCCCGCCGCCCACGGCGTCCTGGAGCTGCTTGCCCTGCTGGTTCGCCGAGACGCGGGCGAACGCGGTGTCCAGGTCGGACCAGGGCTTCTTGGTGGTCGTCGAGCCGGGGTCGGGGACGTAGCGCGGGTCGATGTAGATGTGCTGGATGTGGAAGATGCCGTAGGGCTGCTGGTCGGGGCCGGCTCCCTTGACGAACTTCGGGACGAAGATGTAGTCGCTCTTCATGCTCAGCCCGCAGTGGGCCGCGGTGAGCACGATGTTCTTCGACGCGGTGGCGATGACGCTGCCGGTGCAGTGCCAGGCGGTGCCGCTCGGCCCGTCGGAGCCGAAGAACGTTCCCACGAGCCGGGTCCCGCCGAACGGGGTGCCCGTGGGCCGGGCTGCCGCCGCCGCACCCGGCTTGCCGGACGCGGACGGCGCCGACCGGACCCCGTCCAGCGGCCGGGCGCCCGCCATGCGCCGCGCGGTCCAGAACCGGGCGGCTTCCTGGGCTTCTTTTCCTGTGTCCGCTTTCACGGGCGGGGCCGGAGACGGCTGGGTCGGAGGCGGTGAAGGCTGGGTCGGAGGCGGTGAAGGCGATGCGGCCTGTGCGGCAGCCGGAGCCGCGAGTGCGAGTATCGCCGCGGACAGGACGCTGACGACCGTCCTGCCTCTTCGGTACGAGAACAAGTAGGTTCCCCCTGGTTCACGAAAGCCGGTCCAGGGGGACGAGTGGTCGCCGCTGCGACGCTGGTCAGGCGCACGCACGCGGACGGCTTCGCCGCGAACTCCGGTGGATCCCCCCGGTCGTGCCGCCGCCGGATGACGACGGGAACCAGGTGATCTTCGCATACGTCAGTGCGAGGCCCTCCGGCAGTGCGAAGCGCCGATCAGCGCAAAGCCCCCTGTCGGTGACCACCGCAGGTGATCACCGACAGGGGGCAGCGGCCCGGAACTGCCTCCGCTCACCGTCTCTGTTCCGCGTACTCCTTGAACTGCTCCAGATCGCTGCGGACGAGCCGTTCGATCGCGGTCGCCTGGGCGAAGCCCTTCGGGCCGCCGAACGTGGCCCGGACGGTGTCGGGGTCGTACTCCAGCCGCGCCTGGACCCGGGTGTGGCCCCGGTCGATCGGCTGCAGGGAGAAGGAACCTCTCAGCTCCGGGGAGCCCGTGGTGCGCCACTCCATCACGCGTTCCCCCGTACGGTCCAAGAGCTCGGCGTCGAGCTCCCGGGTCCCGCCGCCCGCCTCGACGTTCAGATGCGTACGGCCTCCTCCCTCCGTACGGGCGTCGCGCACGCCGGCCACGAAGCGTGAGTAGTCCTCCACCTGGTGGAGGCTGTCCCAGGCCCTGTCGATCGTCACCCCGACATCGACGTGTTCTTCCAGGGTGCTCATGGCTCACCTCCAGGGTTGGATCATGCCCCGTACCTTCTTCTTCCAGTGTGCGCCCGGCACGGGAGCCCGTATCGTCACTGTCGGTAGCCGCTCAGGAACCGTCCGATCCGTCCGATCGCCGCCTCCAGGTCCTCCGCGTGGGGGAGGGTCAGGATGCGGAAGTGATCGGGGCTCGGCCAGTTGAAGCCGGTGCCCTGGACCACCTGGATCTTCTCCCGCAGCAGCAGGTCCAGGACGAACTTCTCGTCGTCGTGGATCTTGTGGACCTTCGGGTCCAGGCGCGGGAAGGCGTACAGCGCACCCTTCGGCTTCACGCAGGACACGCCCGGGATCTCGTTGAGCTTCTCCCAGGCCACGTTCCGCTGCTCGTACAACCGGCCGCCGGGGGCGGCCAGTTCGTGGATGGACTGGCGGCCGCCGAGTGCGGCCTGGATGGCGTACTGGGCGGGCGCGTTGGCGCACAGACGCATGGAGGCCAGCATGGTCAGGCCCTCCAGGTAGTCCTTCGCGTGCTGCCTCGGGCCCGTCACCACCAGCCAGCCGGAGCGGAAGCCCGCCACCCGGTACGTCTTCGACAGACCGCAGAAGGTGAGGACGACCAGGTCGGGAGCGAGGGCCGCGGCCGAGTGGTGGACGGCGTCGTCGTAGAGGATCTGGTCGTAGATCTCGTCGGCGAAGACCATCAGACCGTGCCGGCGGGCCAGGTCGAGGATGCCCTCCACGACCTCCTTCGGGTAGACCGCGCCCGTCGGGTTGTTCGGGTTGATGATGACCACGGCCTTGGTGCGGTCGGTGATCTTCGACGCCATGTCGGCCAGGTCAGGGTTCCAGTCGGCCTGCTCGTCGCACAGGTAGTGGACCGCCTTGCCGCCGGCCAGGGTCGTCACCGCCGTCCAGAGCGGGAAGTCCGGCGCGGGGATGAGGATCTCGTCGCCGTCCTCGACCAGCGCCTGTACGGCCATGGACACCAGCTCCGAGACGCCGTTGCCGAGGAACACGTCGTCTACGCCGACCTCCAGGCCCAGGGTCTGGTAGCGCTGGGCGACCGCCCGGCGGGCCGAAAGGATGCCGCGCGAGTCCGTGTAGCCGTGCGCCTGCGGCAGCATCCGGATCATGTCCTGGAGGATCTCCTCCGGCGCCTCGAACCCGAACGCCGCGGGGTTGCCCGTGTTCAGGCGCAGCACGCTGTGGCCCGCCTCCTCCAGTGCGTTGGCGTGCTCTATCACCGGGCCGCGGATCTCGTAACAGACCTCGCTGAGCTTGTTCGACTGCCGGAACTCCATGCGCCCCTCCGGAAACTCGTGTTGCTTGGTTTTACCAAGTAGGAGCTTGGAAAGTCCAACAACCCGTCTAGACTCGCCGCATGTCTCCTCGCCGAAGCTACGACCAGTACTGCTCCGCAGCCCGCGCGCTCGACCTCGTCGGCGACCGCTGGACCCTGCTGATCGTCCGGGAACTGCTCGCCGGCCCCCGCCGCTACACGGACCTGCACGCGGACCTGCCCGGCGTGAGCACGGACGTACTCGCCTCACGGCTGAAGGACATGGAACGCGACGGGCTCACCGGCCGACGGCGACTGCCTCCGCCGGGTGCGGCGTACGTGTACGAACTCACCCCGAGAGGGCGTGAGTTGCTGCCCGTGATCCAGTCCCTGGGGGAGTGGGGGCAGGCCGAGCTGGGGGAGCGGCGGCCGACGGACGCCGTGCGCGCGCACTGGTTCGCGCTGCCCCTGCTGCGGGCCCTTGAAGGGGAAGAGGGGCTCGTCGAAGTCCGGCTGGAGGAAGGGGACTTCCACCTGTGCGTCGGTGCCGAGGAGGGGCCGGTGTACGGCGACGGGCCCGCGCCCCGCGAGGCGGACGCGCGGCTTCAGATGGACGCCGTGACCTGCGCGGCCGTCGCCGGCGGGGAGTTGAGGCTGCCGGAGGCCGTCCGGGCCGGGCGGGTCACGGTGACCGGTGAGGGCACGCTCGCCAAGGCGCTGCGGGAGGCGTGAAACGGGGATGCCGGCACGGGCCGAGCACACTGGTCGGCGGAGCCGGCAGCCCGCCGTGCTCTGGCAGCCCGCCGTGCTCTGGCAGCCCGCCGTGCTCCGGCAGTCTGCCGTGCTCCGGCTGTCCGCCATGTTTGGGCTGGGCGCCGTGTTCCGGCAGTCCGCCATGCTCCGGTGTCCGCCATGCTCTGGCAGTCCGCCATGCTCCGGTGTCCGCCATGCTCCGCCGGGGCGCCGTGCGAGGGCGGCCCGCGCGGCGGACGCGCGTACGCCGTGCCGCCGTCCCGGACCAGGACTCTTCGACCGACCGATTCGGCCGGGCGGTCGGGAATGGAGAAGGCCCGCCGACAGGCGGGCCTTCAGTCACTTCGGCTCAGACGCTCGGCGGCACCCGGGACGGCCGCCCCGAGCCGCGCGTGAGCGCGTATCCGCCGATGCCCGCGAGCGCGGCGAGCAGCCCGCCCACCGCGGTCCACACCCAGCGGTCGGACCACCAGCCGGAGGACCAGCCGTCGTCGGGCTCGAGGCTCGACAGCACGGCTGCCTTCGAGTCGTCCTCCTTCGCCTGGGACTTGACGGCCACGCCCGGCACGAGCGGCTCGGCCAGCGAGCCGTCCACAGCCGCCGCGCCGCCGATGTCCTTGGAGTCGACGCGCACCTCGGCGCTCACCGGCTGACCCAGGTCGGAGGCCCCGAGGTTCACCACGGTCAGCCGGGCGTAGTACGTGCCCGGCAGCGGGTCGTTGGCCCACGCCTCCGACCAGGCGCGCACCGTGCGCAGCACACAGGCCAGCTCGACCGAGGACGTCCCCTGCGCGGCGGCACGGGTCGCCGCACCGTACTGGCAGGACTGGCGGCGCCGCAGACCGTCGTACACGTCGATCTGCCAGGTCTGCGCCCCGTGCGTCTCGGGCAGCTTCACGGTCGCCTTGACGGTCGGGCGCTGCCCGGCGTCCGCGGGGAACGACCAGTACAGGTAGTCGCCGGTGGAAGCGGACGCGGTGGCCTGCTGCCCCTGCTCGATCTCGGTCGCCGTACGGAACGACGTACCCGCCTGGGTGGGCGCCTTGCCGTCGTCCGTGGCGCTCGGCGACGGGGAGGAGTCGGCGGCCGCCGGCCCGGCGGCCAGTCCGAGCGCCAGCAGCGCGGCGCCCAGTACTCGCGTGATACGCATCAGTTCGTCCTCCAGACCGCGACCCGCCAGCGCGACAGCCAGCCCCACAGCAGACCGGCGAGGAAGCCGGCCAGTACCAATGCGCCGAGCAGCCACCAGCCGCGCCCGAGGCCGAAGGAGGCCACGTCGCCCGCCTTGCTCGGACCGTCCACGACGTCGACGGTCAGCTCCAGCGGCAGACCCGGGGAGGTCTTGACGCCCGCGGCGGCCGAGAAGGAGTTGGTGACCTGGAGGCACACGGTCTCGGCGGTGGCGGTGTCGTCGTCGCTCTCCGGCTTCGGATAGCGCAGACCGGTCGAGATCACGTCCGTACGGCCGGTGCCCGCGGCCTCACCGCGCACGATCTCCCGGTCGTGCACGGTCACCGCCCGCAGCAGCACGCCGTAGTTCGGGTTGACGGCCCGGTCGTCCGCCACGCTCACCGAGGCGCGCAGCTCCTGGCCGGGGTTGACATCCACCTTGTACCAGCGCTGCTGACCGAACTCCGCACGGTCGGTGTACAGCCCGGACTTGAGCGACGGCGCCTTCGCGCACTCGTTCGCGCCCTCGGTCGCCACCGGCGTCACCACCGGATCGGCGGCCCGGTCGACCAACTGCCCGACGCGGTCGCTGAGTTCTTCCTTGTGCCGCACGTCGGTGTAGGTGCCGCCGGTCGCGTCCGCGATGCAGCTGAGCTGGTCGCGGGTCTTGGCGTCCGGCACCAGGCCGAGGGTGTCGATGGTCAGCCCGATGCCCTTGGCGGCGATCTCGCGGGCCACCTCGCACGGGTCGAGCGGCTGGCAGGTGTCCTCGCCGTCGCTGATCAGGACGATACGGCGGGTGCCGTCACCGCCGTCGAGATCGGCGGCCGCCTTCTGCAGCGCGGGGCCGATCGGCGTCCACCCGGTCGGCGCCAGCGTGGCCACCGCGGTCTTCGCCTCGGTCCGGTTCAGCGGGCCGACCGGGTAGAGCTGCTCGGTGTCCTTGCAGCCCGTTATGCGGTCGTTGCCGCGGTAGTTGGCGCCCAGCGTGCGGATGCCGAGCTGGACCTCCTTCGGCGTCGCGTCGAGCACCTCGTTGAACGCCTGCTTCGCGGCGGACATCCGGGAGCCGCCGTCGATGTCCCGCGCCCGCATGGAACCGCTGACGTCCAGTACGAGTTCGACCTTCGGAGCGGCCTGTTCCGTCTCGTCGGCCACAGCCGTGGACGGGACCGCGAGCCCGGCCGTCAGGGCGGCGAGCAGAGCGCAGACGCCCGCCGCCAGCCGTTGTCTTCTGATCATCGGCGGATCTTATTGATCAGAGGCGCCGGGCTCCAAAACGAGCGGGTTCGGCAGCGAGGTCCACTGGTCGCCCGGGGTGTCCGGGGACAGCCGCATCAGCGTCAACGCCTTCGTGGGCAACGGGCCTTCGCGCAGGACCGCCAGGTCGGGGGTGTGGGGCAGGTCCGGCAGGGCGTCCGCCAGGGCCGCGCCCAGGGCGGGTCCCGAGCCTGCCGTGCCGGCGAGCGCGCCCGCCACCAGCGAGCCGAACAGCTTGCGGCGCAGGGTCGTCACGTCGTCCGTGATCAGCCGGCCCGTCAGCGGCGGTGCGGCGATGCCGTGAACGGCCAGACGGGCCGGGCTGATACGGATGTCGGCGAGGTCGCGGTAGACGAGACGGAGCGGCGAGTTGTCCGCGGCGAGGACCACCAGCAGATTCTGCCCGTGGGCCTCCAGCGCCACCCCGAGGTCCAGCAGCCGCAGACCGACCGTGAGGGCCAGGCGGGCGAACTCGGTCAGCCAGGCCGGTGAGTCCGGAAGGGCGGTGGTGGGCAGCGCCGCCACCGGCAGCACCCGCTCGCCCGGGCCCGCGTACACCTGCGGCGACTCCCGCAGCAGCGCCGCCAGATCGGGCGAGTGGGCCGTCGCCGCGCCCAGGGTGCGGGTCATGTGCAGCAGCCCGTCCGTGCGCGCGGCCAGGTCCGTAGCGAAGGCCGACAGGGCAGCGGACGCCCCGACGGAGTACGTGGAGATGTCCCGCACCGAGGAGGTCAGCCGGGCGCTCAGCGCGGTCTTCACGTGCGGGCCGCCGGGCAGGGCGAGCGTGCGCAGCGACATCAGCGGGTGCGCGGGACGCCAGGGGTCGTACGACCGCTTGAGCACATGGGCCGCCTGCCAGGGGTGCACCGGCAGCAGCAGGTTCTCCCCGTCCCGCAGTTCCTCCGGCCAGTCCCCGGACACCAGGCACTCGGCGGCCGGCACGGCGACCGTGCCGAGACCGACCACCGGCCGGTGCTCCGGACCGTACGCCAGCTGGTCCACCACCGAGAAACCCGGCCGGGAACGGCAGTTGGGGTGGAACGGATGCCCGTCCACCACCCGCTGCTCCCACTCCCAGTCCCGTTCGGCCCACTCCTTCGGCTGATCCGCACCGGCCCGGGACAGCGCCAACGAGGCCACACTGTGCCCGAGCTCCACCGCGAACCCCGCCGCGTGCGGCACCGCGAGGTCGCTCATCAGGCGCGCCGGATCGTCGTACCGCTCCCGGTCCAGCCGGACGGCGCTGACATACCCGCCGGTCGCGTACGGGTCCGCGTGCGGGCCGTGCAGGCTCCGCCCGTCGGCCAGCCGCAGAGCCAGACCGTTCGCTCCGCGGACCCGCCCGGTGACCCACGGCAGCGGCTCATGAGCGAGCCCCCGCCACAGCCGCGTCAGCACCGCCGCACGGGCACCCGGCAGCTCGGCCCTGTACCGAGGCAGCAGGCCGGGCCGGACGACCGCCAACTCCTCGGCGACGTCGGCCTCTGCGGTGGGGGAGTGGTACACGGGGGCTCCTCGGGTACGGGCAGCTCAGGGCACGATTGTCAGGGACGGCTTTCATACTGATCGCTCGGGCCCCGGACCGAGGAACAGCCTCACGGACACCAGCCATCCAGGCATCCGGCGCCGGCGCAGGCGCGGCAGCACAAGCGACCTTCGAACGCCTGCGCCCTGGGGCGATTTGTGTGATCGGCCGGACGTCGGGCTCACCGGTCTGGTAGTCAGATGCCGGGGGCGCGGCCGTTGCCCCGGGCACAGGCCGCAGGCCAGGGCGGACCGTGTGACGAGCGGGGGAACCTTTCAGGGGGAGCAGTGCGGCGTGAGACGGTCGAGGACTTAGTGGTCGTTGTCCCGGGGATCACGGGCAGCCGTCTGTCGGTGGACGGCAAGGAGGTGTGGGGCCCCTCTCCGGGAGCGCTCCGGCGGGGAATCACCACGTTCCTCGGCTCCGTCAAGGCCCTTCGGCTCCCGACTGACATCGGCGACGGGCACCCCGGCGACGGGGTCGTCCCCACCGGGCTCGCCCCTTCCGTGCACGCGATTCCCGGCGTACGGTCGCTCGTCGACGGCTACGGCGACCTGCTCGGCTGGCTGGAACGCACCTTCACCCTGCGCCGCGCGCTGCCCGGCGACCGGCCGGACGCACCCGTGAGCCTGGTCGAGTTCGCCTACGACTGGCGCCTGTCCTGCCGCTACAACGCGCGCAGGCTGGCCGCCCGGGTCGACGAGGCGCTCGGCCGCTGGCGGGCCACCGCCCCGCATCGCGCGGAGGCGAGGGTGCGCCTCATCTGCCACTCCATGGGCGGGCTGGTGGGCCGCTACTGGGTGGAGTGCCTGGGCGGCGCGGAGGTCACCCGACAGCTCATCACCCTGGGCACCCCGCACCGCGGTTCGATCGGGGCGCTGGAGTCCCTGGTCAACGGGCACCGGATCGGCCTGGGCCCGCTGGCCGCGGACCTGACCGCCTTCAGCCGCAGCCTGCCCTCCCTCCATCAGCTCACACCGGCCTACGCCTGCATCGAGAGCCCCGAGGGCCTGCGCTACCCCCGGGAGCTGACCACCGCACTCGAAGGGGTCGACCGGAATCTGCTCACGGACGCGTGCTGCTTGCACGAGGAGATCCGGACCGCCGCCCTCGACCGCGTACGGCGGGGCGGCTCGGACCGGCTCTGCCTGCCGGTGGTCGGTGTCCGCCAGCCCACCCCCACCACGGCCGCCGTGGAAGACGGCAGGCTGCGGCTGATCGAGACCATCGAGGGCAAGGACGAGGGCGGCGACGGAAGGGTGCCGCGATTCGCCGCCTACCCCGCCGAACTCGCCCTCGACGACAACGCGACCGTCCGCTCCTCTTTCGCCAACCACGGTGCGATCAAAGGCCACGCCGGGGTCCGCGAAGACCTGTACGACTGGCTCGCCCCCGCCCCGGCCGTCTACCGGGGATCGCTGCCCGCCTACCCGCTCAGCGTCCGTGTCCCCGAATACCTGACCTCCGGTGAGCCCCTGCGCGTGGAGGCCACGGCCGCCACCACCCGGGAGGGAGCGGACGCGCTCGCCGTCCGGGCCACCGTCACCGCCGAAGACGGCAGGGACGTCGAGACCCGCACCCTGCGCAACCTCGACGGCGGCCGGTACGAGGGTGCCTTCGGCGGCCTCGGTCCGGGCGCGTACGCGGTCTCCCTGCACGCTTCACTCGACGACGCGGGCACCGCGGTGACCGCACTGACCCTGATCCTCGAAGGCGACGTATGAGCGACCGGACCGCGGCCCCGGAGCACCTTTTCGGTACCGACACGCAGGATCCGGCCCAGCACGATGCGGACGTGGAGGGCTCGTTCCTGGCGGTCGTTTTTGATGCCTATCAGGATCCGGCCTTCCGCCCGCTTCCCGGCGCGGTCGACCAGGTCAACGAGCTTGCCGCGGAAATGGGCCGGTTCGGCTACCGCGGGACCATCGTGAAGAACCCCGGACAGGGCGGCCTGATCGACGCGCTCGACCAGTGGTCCGACACCTGGTCCGAACACGGCGGCAACGGCCCGGCCGTCGTCGCCTGGTCCGGGCACGCCGAGATCGACAACAAACGGGACCTTCAGCTCGTCACCCACGCCACCCGCAAGGGCCTCGGCAACCGGGACAGGTTCTACTCCCCGGAGAACCTCGCCAGCCAGGCTCTGACGAGCCGCGCCGACCAGATTCTGATCCTCCTCGACACCTGCCACTCCGGCGCCGGCGCCCTCCCCGCCCTCGACCACGCGCTCAGCGCCTGGGAGGACCGCAGCCTGCCCGAACCCCGCACCGCCTGGATCGGTGTGCTCGCCGCCTGCCAGGCCCATGAGAAGGCTGCCGGGGCCCGGGGGCTGCTCCTGGAAACAGTGCTACGGCTGCTGAAGGACGGTCCGTACCGTTCCACCGGCACCCCCCGGTCCAGGGCCCACCACTTTGCGGCCTCCGACAGCCATGGCCAGGAGCGGCGGGGTCGCTACCGCCACGAGTGGAGCGTGCGCAACGAAGGCATCACCGGGGAGACACTCGCGCTCGCTGTCCTGGAGGACTGGCCCGACAGCGGTCAGCTTCCTGTACGGGCCTCCGTCGGCCGTCCGGCTTCGATCTTCCGCAACCCCCTGTGGCGCCCCGAGTCCGTCGAGCGCGAGGCTCTCGTCGAACATCTCGTGCTCGCCGCCAAGGGCATCGATCCGACCGAGGAGGGCTGGTTCTTCACCGGCCGTCGACGCGCACTGCGGGAGATCACCGACTGGCTCGGCACCGGGACGGCGGGGATGTTTCTGCTGACGGGGAGCGCTGGGGTCGGGAAGTCCGCTGTCGCGGGACGCGTTGCGGCTCTCTCGGACCCGACCGAGCGCGCCGCCCTGATGGCGCATGCCCCTCTCACGGAGGACGATCCGGATCCCGGCGAGCGCAGCGTGGACGCGGCAGTTCACCTGCGTGGCATGGGTGTGCAGGATCTCGCCCACGCCCTGGCCTACCGGCTGGGTCTGCCCGAGCCGAAGACCCCCGCCGACCTGATCGCCCAGCTCGAACGCGCGGACACCACTCCCGGGCGATGCCCCGTTCTGGTCCTCGACGGCCTCGACGAGGCATCCCCGGGTCAGGCCGCCTCGATCGCCGAGCAACTCCTTGTCCCGCTCAGCCGCCTGTGCGCCGTCCTGCTCGCCTCCCGTGACCGGCCCTTCCAACCCCACCAGGAACCGGGCGAGACCCTGGAAGCCGCCCTCACTCGCACCGTCGGTGCCGCCGTCCGCGTCCTCGACCTCGACAAGGACCACGACACCACCGCCGACATCACCGACTACGTGCGTCACCGTCTCCGGGCCGACGGCATCGCGGAGCGGACGGCCGACGACATCGCGCCCGTCCTGGCCGAACGGGCCGGCACCGCCGGCGGCGGGTTCCTCTTCGCCCGTATCGTCGCCTCCCACCTCGCTCGTACCCTCGCCGACGATCCCGACCGGCCCTGGCGGGATCAGGTCCCCGCCGGCATCACCGACGCACTCGCCCGTGACCTCGCCACCGCCCACACCAGGGTCCGCGACGGCCATGAGCTTCCCCACGCCGCCACCGACCTGCTCACCGCCCTCGCCTGGGCCGCCGGCAACGGCATGCCCGCTCACGGTGTCTGGCAGACGGCAGCGCAGGCCGTCGGCAACCGCGACACTGCGTATGGGCCCGAGGACATCGACTGGCTCCTCCAGCACTACGGTCGCTACATCGTCGAGGACAGCGACGGGCACCAGGCCGTCTACCGCCTCTACCACCGTGAACTCATCACTTACCTGCGTGGCACGACAAGCGCCGGGCGCGCCGACGCGGCCGCCCTCGCGATTGTGCGCGCCCTCGTCACTCTCAGCCTTGACCAGACCGTGAACGGTGCCAGCCCGGAACAGGCCAACCCTTACCTGCGACGGCATCTGCCGTATCACGCCCTTGCTGCGGGCGGCGCGGGCATCACCGCGCTACGGCCACTCGTGGAGGCCAACTCCGACGTCCACCTCCCCGACTTGGCTATGGCGTTGAGCACCCTCGCTGTCCGGCTGTCGGAGGCGGGGCGGCGTCAGGAGGCTTTGGCGCCGGCCGAGGAAGCCGCCGATATCTACCGGGTGCTCGCCGAGGCCAGTCCTGACGCCTATCTTCCTAATCTGGCGGGTGCGTTGAATAACCTCGCTGTCGGGTTGTCGGAGGTGGGGCGGCGTCAGGAGGCGTTGGCGCCGGCCGAGGAAGCCGCCGATATCTGCCGGGTGCTCGCCGAGGCCAGTCCTGACGCCTATCTTCCTAATCTGGCGGTTGCGTTGAATAACCTCGCTGTCCGGTTGTCGGAGGTGGGGCGGCGTCAGGAGGCGTTGGCGCCGGCCGAGGAAGCCGCCGATATCTGCCGGGTGCTCGCCGAGGCCAGTCCTGACGCCTAT